>JBDHKD010000013.1:0-100914 GCA_039586575.1 Gemmatimonadota bacterium
GAAACGCCCGTCGTCGTCGGTCGTCGTCGAGCGGCCCAGACCCTCGATGGCGACCTGGGCGGTGGCGAGGGGCAAGTCGCTCGCCGCATCGGTGACACGGCCGGCGATCGTCCCAGTGGTTTGAGCGGCGAGCGCTCCTGGGGTCACGACGAGGATGACGATGGTGAGGACGAGGACGAGTCTGCCGCGTTGTTCAGCGGCCCACCCCTCCGATCGCCGCCATCGCCTCACGGTCGCCGATCGCTCCTTCCTCGACTAGGGGCCCCGGGCGAGTAGCAGGTCGCCGAAGCGCTCCACCCGGACGTGCCAGCTCGGCGGCACCCAGGTGGTCGCGCTGTACTCGGCGATGACCGCCGGCCCTGCGAGGCGCTGTCCGGCGCGCAGCGAGTCGCGGGTGTACAGCGGCACGGGGCGCCAATCGCCCTCCAGATAGACGTCCGTATCGCCCGCCGGTGCCGGTGGGCCAGCGGCTCGTGCCAGAGGCACGGTCCGTGGGTGGGCGACCGGTGCGCGCGCGGTTACCCGCAGCGTCACCGCCTCGACGACGGCGTCGCTGCGCCTGAAGCCGAATCGCTTGAAGTGCGCGTTGTGAAACTCTTCGAGCCAGTCGGGCGTGGCGGGCACCTCGAGCTCGTAGCTCTGCCCACCGTAACGGGCATCGACGGCGCGGTCCAGCGAGACGGCGTCGCCGCTGAAGCCCTCGGCGGCGAGCTCGAGTCGTGCCGCCTCCTCCAGCTGGGCGAAGATGGGCTCGAGCGCGCCGAGCTCGGCCTCGGGACCGCGACGCAACACGCTCAGCGAGGCATCCTTGCGAACGTCGGCCACGAGGATGCCGCGGGCCGAGAGGGTGCCGGGGTCCGGTGGCACGAGGACGCTGGGAACGCCGAGACGGTCGGCCAGCTCGGCTGCGTGGAGCGGTGCGGCGCCGCCGAAGGCGACTAGGACCAGGTCGGCCGGGTCGTGCCCGCGCTCGATGCTGATAAGCCGCAGCGCGCCCTCCATGCGGGTGTTGGCCACCTCGAGGACTCCCAGCGCCGCCGCTTCGCCCGACTGGCCGAGCTCAGCGGCCAGCGCCTCGAGCGGGCCCGCGATGGCGGCCCGCTGCAACGGCTGCGCGCCGCCCAGAAAGTGCTCTGCCGGGATACGGCCGAGCCAGACGTGCGCATCCGTCACCGTCACTTGATCGCCGGCGCGGCCGTAGCAGATCGGGCCGGGCTCGGCACCGGCGCTCTCCGGCCCCACCTTGAGGGCGCCGCCCGGGTCGCGGCTGGCTATCGAGCCGCCGCCGGCCCCCACGGTGTGGATGTCGATGACCGGTATCGCGACGGCGGAGCCGGAGATCTCGTACTCCTTGGTGTGGATCGGGCGTCCCGGACAGAGGGAAACATCGGTCGATGTGCCTCCCATATCGAAGGACAACACCTGCTCGAACCCGCAGCGGCGCGCTGCCTCCAACGCTGCCACGACACCGCCGGCCGGGCCCGACAGGATCGTATGCACCGGCTCCCGGCCCGCGCGCTCGATGGAGAAGGCGCCACCTCCCGACGCCATGATCCGCACGCGCCGGGCTCCGCTCTCGCGATCGAGCGCGCCCAGATAGCGGCGCACCAGCGGCGCTACGTAGGCGTTCACCAGCGCGGTCGAAAACCGCTCGTACTCCCGGTACTCGGGAAGCAGCCGGGCCGAACAGCTGATCGGTACGTCCAGGTCGCCCAGCGCGGCCGCCACAGCTTCCTCGTGTGTGGGATTGGCGTAGCTGTGCAGAAGTCCGATGGCGACCGACTCGGCGCCCCGCGCCCTATCCCGGACGTGATCTAACTCTGTCCCGTCCAGCGCACTCTCCTCGCTGCCGTCGTAGAGAATGCGGCCGGCGATGCCGATTCGGTCCCCCCGCGCCACGAGTGGCGGGGCGCGCTCGCCGACCAGCGCATAAAGCTGGGGACGCGCCTGGCGCCCAATCTCGATGAGATCCTCGAAGCCGCGATTCGTGATCCACACGGTGCGGGCGCCGCGGCGCTCCAGCAAGGCATTAGTGGCTACGGTCGACCCGTGCGCGAGAACGAACTCCTCCTCGCGCCGCATCAACTCGCGCAGCCCGTCCAGGACCGCCTGCGCCGGGTTGCCGGGCGTCGAGGGACGCTTGTGCACGCGGACCGAGTCGCCGCGCAGCACGACGAAGTCAGTGAAGGTGCCGCCGGTGTCGACGGCCACGATAGTCAGCTCGTCGGCCATCGGGGTGACAAGCTACCGTGTGGGGGGAGGGCGAGCCAGAGAGATACTGCGGGCCGCGTTGACGACCCCCGGGGACCCGGATAACTTCCGTCGATCTCGCTATCGAGTAGCGATTAGCGGTATCGGTCGGCGCGGCAACTTTCCACTCTGGAAAGACCGGGTAGTCCGCTGCCGGACGCCTTCTGGCAGGTACCAACCGACGGACCTTAACGACAGGTCTGGAGCGCGTTTGCGGCACGAAGCCGGGAGTCTGATCGGGCGTGGTGGTGTGATACATTACATCCTAGCCAGGCGCCGTCGTGGTGGACCGTTCGAACCCCGGAGTGGGTGATGAGGAGAAAAGGTAGATGAACTGGCTTCCCGTAGCGGCATCGTCCTATGCCGCCGACATGGACATGATCTTCTACGTCATCCTGGCGGTGACGGGCGTCATCCTGGTGGGTGTGCAGGTCACGCTGGTCTACTTCATGATCAGGTACCGGGGACGAGAAGGTCGCCGAGCCTCTTATATAGAGGGCAGCACGAAGGCGGAGGTGATCTGGACGGTCATACCGTCGCTGTTCATCATCGGCATCGCGGTGGCCAGCCAGAGCGTGTGGTCCGAGATCAAGAACCCGGAGCGCTTTCCGACGGACGGGCTGGAGCTGAACATCGAGGCGCGTCAGTTCGCCTGGGGCATCACCTATCCCGGAGCGGACGGCGAGCTGGGTAGCGAGGACGACTTCAAGCGATTCAACGAGTTGCACGTACCGGTTGATCGTCCGGTGGTATTCAACCTGACGTCGGTGGATGTGGTGCACTCGTTCTTCGTTCCCGAGTTCCGAATCAAGCAGGACGCGGTGCCGGGTCTGAACACGCGGGCCTGGTTCGAGGCGACGGTGGTGGGTGAGTACGAGTTGGCGTGCGCGGAGCTCTGCGGGGTAGCGCACGGCCTGATGAAGGGGAAAGTCATCGTGCTGCCGCAGGATGAGTTCGACAGCTGGTTGGCAGCGCAGAGTTGATTAGGGGACGGACATGGCGACAGTAGCGGCGGCGGCCGCGCCCTTGGCGGATTCGCACCACGAAGAGCTGAGCTTCGTCCGCAAGTATATCTTCTCGACGGACCACAAGATCATCGGGATCCAGTTCCTGTTCGCGAGTCTGTTGTTCCTGGTGATCGGAGGCCTGCTGGCGATCATGCTGCGCTGGCAGCTCGGCTTCCCGGGTGAGGTGTTGCCGGGAGTCGGGGTGGTGACGCCGAAGTTGTACAACGCGTTGGTGACGATGCACGGCACGTTCATGGTCTTCTTCGCGGTCATGCCGTTGCTCGTCGGTGTGTACGCCAACTATTTGATCCCGCTGAAGATCGGAGCGCCGGACATGGCGTTCCCGCGACTCAACATGCTGTCGTTCTGGATATTCCTGCAGTCGGGGATCGTCATGACGGCGAGCCTGTTCGTCGAGGGCGGTGCCGCGGGCGCGGGCTGGACGGCCTACGCTCCGCTGAGCGCGGTACCGCAATACACGGGCGTGTCGCTGGGGCAGCAGCTGTGGATCGTCAGCCTGATCCTGTTCGGCGGCTCGTCGCTGCTCGGCTCGGTCAACTATATCACGACGGTGATCAACATGCGGGCGCCCGGGCTGACGCTGTTCCGGATGCCGCTCTCGATCTGGGCGCTGTTCATAACGGCGATCATCGCGTTGTTGGCGATACCGATCATCGCGGCGGCGGTGATCATGCTGCTGTTCGACCAGCTGCTGGGTACGACGTTCTTCTTGCCGCAGGGCGGCGGGCAACCGCTGCTCTGGCAGCACCTCTTCTGGTTCTTCGGACATCCCGAGGTCTATATCCTGATCCTGCCGGCGATGGGGATCGTCTCGGATATCGTGGCCAACGGCTCGCGCAAGCCGGTGTTCGGTTACCACTCGATGGTGTTGGCGATCATCGCGATCGGCTTTCTGGGGTGGATCACCTGGGGCCACCATATGTTCCAGAGCGGGATGAACCCGCTGTTGGGTACGTCGTTCATGATCTCGACGATGGCGATCGCGGTTCCCTCGGCGATTAAAGTGTTCAACTGGCTGGGCACGATGTGGCGTGGCAACATCAGGTTCCACACGCCGATGCTGTGGGCGATCGGGTTTGTCTCCCTGTTCACTATCGGCGGGCTGAGCGGCATCTTCATGGCGTCCAACGCGGTCGACATCTTCATTCACGATACCTATTTCATCGTCGCCCACATCCACTACGTGCTGTTCGGCGGTAGCCTGATGGCTATCTTCGCGGCCATCTACTTCTGGTTCCCGAAGATGTTCGGCCGGATGATGAACGAGAGCTTGGGCAAGATCCACTTCGCCCTCACGTTCATCTTCTACAACCTGACGTTTTTCCCGATGCACATCCTCGGCATGGCCGGCCACATGCGACGGATCTACGATCCCACGCAGTACGAGTTCCTGCAGCCGTACCAGCCGATGAACAGGTTCATCACGATCAGCGCGATCCTGCTGTTCGTCGCCCAGTTGCCGCTCGTCGTCAACTTCTTCTGGAGCCTGTTCAAGGGTAAGCGGGCCGAACCGAACCCCTGGGAGGACAACGGTCTGGAATGGACCGTCCCGTCACCGCCGCCACACGGGAACTTCGCCACGACCCCGACGGTCTACCGCGGCCCCTATGAGTTCAGCTCCCCGGAGGCAAAGGACGGGCTGGACTTCTTGCCGCAGAACGTGCCGTCGAACAGCGCGCGGCAGGCGGTGGGAGCAGGGGCGGAAGAGAAGTGAGTCAGTGGGTCAGTAGGATGCGGGAAGTCGAGAAACAGAGAAAGCCCGAACGATGAACGAAGCTGTACCGCTACCGGGGGGCGTGACCGCCGAGCCCGGCATGCGCATCTACAACCAGAAGCTCGGGATGTGGGTGTTTCTCGCGTCCGAGGTGATGTTCTTCACCGGCTTGATCGGGGCTTACATCATCCTGCGCTTCGGGACGAGCGCCTGGGCGCTGCCCGGCATCCCGCTCGAGGAGGGCGGCACTCCGCTGGCCATCAACCTGACCGCGTTCAACACGTTCATGTTGATCTGCAGCAGTGTGACGATGGTGAAGGCGTTCGCCGCCATCGAGCAGGGCGACCAAAGGAACCTGCGCCGCTTCCTGGTGGCGACGGTGCTGCTCGGAGCGGCGTTTGTCGGCGTTCAGATCTTCGAGTACATCAAGCTGGCGGGAGAGGGGTTTCTGCCGCACTGCAGCGAGGAGTTGGCGGCGGTGGTGCCGAACTGTCACCTGTTCGGTTCGACCTTCTACACGATGACGGGGTTCCACGGCACGCACGTGTCGCTCGGCGTGTTGGCGCTGATCTGGGTGACAGTCAAGGCGTTTCGTGGGGGCTATACGAAAGATGACCACGGTGGCGTCGAGGTGGTCGGGTTGTACTGGCACTTCGTCGACCTGGTGTGGATCATGCTGTTCACGATTGTCTATCTGATCTAGAGCTGGCGCGGTACCGAGGTGGTGCGATGGAGACGGTGGAGAAGAAGAAGCAGCCGAACTACTATTTCATCTGGTTTCTGCTCTTCGTCCTGACGATGGTCGAAGTGGGGGTCGCTTATATGAGCGGCCTGCCGCGAAACGTACTGATCCTGGTGTTGGTGGGCCTGGCGATCTGGAAGGCGACATTGGTTGCCATGTACTACATGCACCTGAAGTTCGAGCGGCTGCGGTTGATCCTGCTGGCGTCGGCCCCGCTGCCGCTGGCGGTTATCCTCGTGGTCGCCGTACTGCTGGAGCATGCGCGGTAGCACCGTAGTTGCCGATCTCTGGGCGCTGACCAAGCCCGGCATCACCCGGCTCGTGCTGATCACGGCGGGGGTCGGCTTCTATCTGGGCTCGACGGGCGGCATCGACTGGATATTGATGCTGAACGCGCTTCTCGGCACGGGGTTGTTGGCGGCGGGGACGAACGCGCTGAATCAGTACGCCGAGCGCCGGGTAGATGGCGTGATGAAGCGAACGAAGGTCAGGCCGCTGCCGGCGGGGCGGCTGAGGGCTTCGACGGCGCTGGCTTTTTCGGCGGGTATCTCGGTGGCCGGGGCCGTGTATCTCGCGGTGCTGGTGAACGTGTTGACGGCGATCCTGGGCGCCGCGGCGCTGCTCGTCTACATCTTTGTCTACACGCCGCTGAAGCGCAGGACCTGGTTGTGCACGTTGGTGGGCGCGGTGCCGGGAGCGATTCCACCGATGATGGGCTGGACGGCGGCAACCGGCCGGCTCGACGCGTTGGCCTGGGTGCTGTTCGGGATCGTGTTTCTCTGGCAGATGCCGCATTTCTTCGCCATCGGCTGGTTGTACAAGCAGGACTACGCGCGAGCCGGTTTCCCGATGCTGCCGGTGGTTGACGAGGCGGGCGGCCGAACGGCGCGTCAGATCATCGTATACACGTTGGCGCTGATAGTGGTGAGTGTTCTGACGAGCGTGATGGGACTGACGGGAGCGGTCTATTTCTTCGGTGCGTTGACGCTGGGGCTGGCGTTCCTAGCTCTGGGGGTCGCGCTGGCCGCGACGCGCACGGGCCCCAGTGCGCGTCGCCTCTTTCTCGGCTCGGTCATCTACCTCCCGCTCCTGCTCGTACTGATGGTCGTAGACAAGGTCTAGAGATGGTCAACTTCCACAAGGTTCTGATCTCGACGGCGATCGTCTTCACGCTCGGATTCACGCTGTGGTCGATCATCTCCTATTTCGATCGCGGTGAGTTCTGGGCCCTGG
Organism: Gemmatimonadota bacterium; assembly: GCA_039586575.1. Taxonomy (GTDB): domain Bacteria; phylum Gemmatimonadota; class Gemmatimonadetes; order Palauibacterales; family KS3-K002. Next base: position 6,968 of record JBDHKD010000013.1, read on the forward strand.
CATCGGCGGTGGGCTTCGCGATCGCGTCGATAGCGCTGATGCTGTACCTGAAGAACCTGAGACGCTTCCTGGGCGAGGAATAGGAAAGAGTCCGGAGGCGGGAGCGAGACCGGAGCCATGATTTCGGTCGGCGACCTGCCGGCGTTCAACGCCACGTTGAATGGAATCAGCGGCACGCTGTTGCTGGCGGGCTACTTGGCCATTCGCCGGCGCCGCATCGGCTTGCATAGGGCGTTGATGCTCTCGGCGCTGGCGGCTTCGATACTCTTTCTCACCAGCTACCTCTACTACCACTATCACGTGGGAACCACCCGGTTTACCGGGCTGGGAGTGGTACGAGCGATCTACTTCACCGTGCTGGGCTCACACACGATCCTGGCGATGGCCATCGTACCGCTGGTGATCGTTACCCTCTACTTCGCTCTACGCGATCAGTTTCCCCGCCACCGGCGCGTCGCGCGCTGGACGTTCCCGCTGTGGCTCTACGTGTCCGTGACCGGGATCGTCGTCTACCTGATGCTCTACCAGCTGTACCCTGCGGCTTAGGCGGGGCAGCCTGCTCAGGCCGGATCGCGGGCGGCGTTACCCGCCGTGCCGAGGCCGCCCTGTCGCAGTGCTAGGGTCGCCCAGACGACCAGCGCAGCCCAAAGTGCGACGCCTACGGCCAGGTGGATGGCTCGCAGGTCGGCAGGCAGCTGGCGGAGCACCAAGGTTGCGGCCACGACGATCTGGGTGACGATCAGGACGAGCGCCACAAGCGCGGCGCGCGTCACCGGCGTTGGTGCTTTCTGGCGCATGGTTCGAGCGGCGGCCAGGGCCACGACGATCAGTGTGGCGTAGGCCAGCAATCGGTGCGTCCAGTGGAGGTGGACGAGGCCGGGACCCTCGGGAAACAGCTGACCGCTGCAGAGCGGGAAGCCCTGGCACCAGGGACCGGCGCCGGTGTTGGCGACCAGGCCGCCAAGGAACAGGAGCGCGAAGCCCAAGCCGGCGGAGGAAACCGCCCAGCGGGGGTAGCTGGCGCCGGAGCTCTGGGCCGGGAGCTTGCGGTCGGCCGCGGCGCGGGCCAGCATGCCGGCCACGATCAGGCTGGCGAGCAGCGTCGAAGCGACCATCAGGTGTAGGACCACAGTGGCCGTCGGCAGCTCCAGCCACACGGTGATGGCCCCGACCATGACCTGGATGACGAGCAAGGCGAGCGACGCCATGGCCAGACCGAACACGCCGCGGCCCGCGTCGCCGAAGCTACGCCGGAAGCGGACGGAATAGAGTGCGACGGCCAGGACGAGCGCGCTTACCAATAAGGCCGCGAGACGATGGCCGTACTCGATCAGAGTCTGAAAGTCCAGCGGCGGGATGAGCCGACCGTTGCAGAGCGGCCAGTCGTCACCGCAGCCCATCCCGGATCCGGTGATGCGGACGACGCCGCCGAAGACGATCAGCCCATAGGTGCAGGCCGCGGTGATGAACACCAGCCAAGCGAAGCGGTTCGCTGTCCGCCCGGCCGAGCCGGCAGGATCCTGTGGGGCGGTATGCATTTCCTACCCTTTCACGACTGGGGTGTGTTGGTTGGCCAGAGCAATATGGTGACGTGAGGCCTGTGGGCCAAGACAGGGGTGGGCCGGCCGGATACATTTGTTCCACATGAGTCAGTCCACGACTCGCAGCAAGCTGCGCGTGCCGCCCATCCAGGTGCCCCTGTTCGTCTTCCGGCGCCTGGGTCCGCGGCTCTACCCCCACCGCTGGGCCCTGGCGGCGGCCACCGTCTTCCTGTTGCTGAGCGGTAGTATCGGCCTGGCGTTCCCGCTGGTGGTGCGCCACCTGATGGACGCGGCGTTCGTCGAGATGGATCGAACGCTGCTGAATCGGATCGCGCTCTTGCTCCTGGGCCTGTTCGTCGTTCAGGCGCTCTTCAGCTTCTGCCAGGTCTACCTGCTGGGTGCGACGGGTGAGCGCGTGATTGCCGGGCTCCGCAAAGATCTGTTCACGCACCTGCTGACACTGTCACCGGACTTCTTCACCGAGCGAACGACGGGCGAACTGACGAGCCGGCTGACCTCCGATGTGGTGAGGCTACAGGGCGTGCTGAGCTATCAGATCTCGGAGCTCTTGCGTCAGCTTCTGTATCTGGTCGGCTCGCTCACCTTGCTCACGCTGATGCACCGACAACTGACCATCACGACGCTGGCGGTAGCGCCGGCCGTGGTCTTCTTCGCGATGCTGTTTGGCCGGCGGTTGCGCCGCTCCAGCACCGAGGTTCAAGACAAGGTCGCCGAGGCCAATACGGTCGCGGAGGAGTCGATCGTTCAGATCCGTACCGTACAGAGCTTCGTGCGCGAGGGCACGGAGGCCGGCCGCTATCGTGCGGGGATCGAGGCGGCGTTGCAGGCGGCGCTCCGGCGCGCGCTCACGCGCGGCGTGTTCTTCGGCGTGATCACGCTGGTCACCTTCGGCGGCATCGTCGCCGTCCTCTGGCAGGGCGGGCGCATGGTGCTGGCCGGTGCCATCACGGGCGGCCAGCTCGTCTCCTTTCTTCTGTACGCCGTGATGGTGGCGGCAGCCATCACCTCGCTGGCGTCGCTGTGGGGCGGCTATCAGGAGGCACAGGGCGCCGCCGAGCGTGTCTTCGAGCTGCTGGGCCAGACGCCGACGGTCGCCGATCCGGCGCAGCCCAAACCGCTCGCGCCGAACCGTGGCTGGGCGCTGCGATTCGAGGGGGTGTGGTTCCGCTACGCTGACTCGCTGCCGTGGGCGCTGCAGGAGATCGACCTGGAGATCGCGCCCGGCGAGGTTGTGGCACTGGTCGGGCCCAGCGGCGCCGGCAAGTCGACGCTGGCCGGACTGGTCTCCCGCTTCTGGGATCCGACGCGCGGTGCGATCACCCTCGACGAGATCGACCTGCGGAAGCTGAAGCTTGCCGCTCTCCGCTCGGCGATCGGAATAGTGCCTCAGGAGCCCATGCTGTTCGGCACCACGATCGAGGAGAACATCGCCTACGGGCGCGATGGCGCCAGACGTGAGGAGATCGAGGCGGTCGCCGAGGCGGCACACGCGGCCGAGTTCATCGAGCGGCTCCCCGAGGGTTACCGGTCGCGAGTCGGCGAACGAGGAGTGAAGCTTTCGGTCGGCCAGCGGCAGCGAATCTCCATCGCACGCGTGCTGCTGAAAGACCCCGACATCCTGATCCTCGACGAAGCGACCAGCAGCCTGGACACCGAGAGCGAGCGTCTAGTCGAGGAGGCGCTGGAGCAGCTCATGGAGCGTCGGACGACGCTGATCATCGCACACCGCTTGAGCACCGTGCAGCGGGCCGATCGCGTGGTGGTCCTCGATCGCGGGCGTATCGTGGAGAGTGGAACGCATGGGGAGCTCTTGGCGCTCGATGGGTTGTACGCCAGGCTGTACCAGCGCCAGTTTAGAGATGATGACTACTCACTAATCAACACACGACAATCGACAGCCGAGGATCGAGTGTGACTTCAGCGATCGACTGCCGACTCATATCTTGCGATGTTCGAAGATGCACGCCGTCCCCTCGAGGGCAGTCGAGCGTCGGAGCTTGATTATGGGGTCCTTGCGAGTCGAGACATAACTTGGAATTCGGCCGTCGAACCCCGAATATTGAATGTTGAATCGCCATGTCAGCCAACAACGAGAACCAGCAGCGTAAACCGAACGAGCCCCGCCGGCCCGGCCAGGGCGGGCCAGTGGCCCGCCGCGCCTATATGTCCGCCGTCTACATCGTCATGGCGGTGCTGATCCTGTTCGGGCTGAACTACGTCCTTTCCGATCGATCCGGCGGGGAAATCAGCTACAGCGAGCTGAAGGCGAAGATCGTCGCCGGCGAAGTCGAGAAGTTGACGATCGGCGAGAACCGGATCGTGGCGGAGCCGACGGGGACGGCGAAGGCCTCGGGTGCGCCGGAGAATTGGGTCGCGGTTCGTGTCGATGACCCCGGCCTGATCGACCTGGTGGAGGAGCAGGGGATCGAGTACGAGGGTGTCGTCACGAACGGATTCGGCCGCATGCTCGGACTGCTGATCCCGCTTGGTTTCCTGCTGCTCATCTACGTCTACATGCTGCGGCGGATGGGTGGGCCGGCCCAGAGCGTGATGACGTTCGGCAAGTCGCAGGCGCGGCTGCAGGCGGAGGGGAACACCGGTGTGACGTTCGACGATGCTGCGGGCGTCGACGAGGCGAAGGAGGAGCTGAAGGAGGTCGTCGAGTTTCTCAGGACGCCCGACAAGTTCGCGCGGTTGGGCGCGAAGATCCCCAAGGGCGTGTTGCTCGTGGGACCGCCCGGGACCGGCAAGACGCTGATGGCCCGGGCGGTGGCCGGCGAGGCGGGCGTGCCGTTCTTCAGCCTGTCCGGCTCCGAGTTCGTCGAGATGTTCGTGGGTGTCGGCGCGGCACGAGTGCGGGACCTGTTCGCGCAGGCGAAGCAGAGAGCGCCCTGCATCATATTCATCGACGAGCTGGATGCGCTGGCCAAAGCGCGAGGCCTCGGCGGCCCGGTGGGCGGACACGACGAGCGCGAGCAGACGCTCAACCAGTTGCTGGTCGAGATGGACGGGTTCGATCCGCGGGCGGGCGTCATCATCATGGCGGCGACCAACCGGCCGGAGCTTCTCGATCCGGCGCTGCTGCGCGCCGGGCGTTTCGATCGGCACGTGCTGGTGGATCGGCCCGACATGAACGGGCGCCGAGCGATCCTCGAGGTACACGCGAAGGCCGTGAGGCTGGCCGGGGACGTCGAGCTCGAGGTGGTCGCGAGACGCACGCCCGGTTTCGTAGGCGCCGATCTGGCCAACCTGCTCAATGAAGCCGCGTTGCTCGCCGCGCGGCGCGGCGGCGTCAGCGTCACGATGGACGACATCGACCGCGCCACCGATCGCATCGTCGCCGGCCTCGAAAAGAAGAATCGGCTGATCAACGAGGAGGAGAAGCGGATCGTCGCCTTCCACGAGGCGGGCCACGCCCTGGTCGCGCAGTGCGTCGAGCATGCCGATCCCGTCCACAAGATCTCGATCATCCCGCGCGGTATCGGCGCGCTCGGCTATACACAGCAACTGCCCACAGAAGATCGCTACCTGCTCACGCGCGCCGAACTGATCGACCGCATCGCCGTGCTGCTGGGCGGACGCGTAGCGGAGGAGATCGTATTCGGCGAGATCTCGACCGGCGCACAGAACGATCTCAGTCGCGTCACCGAGTTGGCCCGCTCGATGATCCTGGAATACGGGATGAGCGAATCGCTGGGCCCGCTGACCTACGAGACCCGTACGCGCAACATGCTGGGCATGCGCCTGGCGGCCGACGTCGAGCAGAAACAGTACAGCGAGGAGACGCTGCAGGAGATCGACCGAGAGGTCCGACGCATCGTCGACGAGACGCAGGCGCGCGTACGCAAGTTGTTGATGCGTGAACGGAAGGCGCTGGACGGTGTGGCGGATCGGCTGTTGGAGAAGGAAGTGATCGAAGGCGATGAACTGATCGAGATTCTGGAGAGCCACACGCCGAAGCGCGGGCGCAAGGCAGGCCGTAGAAAGGCGCTGAACAAGCGTTCCTAGTCGGGCCAGACGTCTTGCCGGGAACGGCCACAGCGGGCAGATGAGGATCACCGAGATCTTTCTCTCGATACAGGGTGAGTCGAGCTGGGCGGGCGCCGCCTGTGTCTTCGTCCGCACCACCGGCTGTCAGCTGCGTTGTGCGTGGTGTGACACCGACTACGCCTTCTACGGCGGCCGCGATGTGCCGGTGGAGGAGGTTATCGCGGAGGTCGAGCAGATCGGCCGAGGTTGCAGGCTGGTCGAGCTCACCGGTGGCGAACCGCTGCTCCAGAAGGAAATCGGTCTGTTGGCACACGGGCTCCTCGAGCGCGGGTATACGGTCCTCTGCGAGACCAGTGGCAGCATCGATGTCGGTGTGCTGCCGGCGGAGGTTGTGAAGATCATGGACATCAAGTGTCCGGGTTCCGGCGAGGTCGAGAGTAACCTGTGGGGCAACCTGGAAAAGCTGGGCCCGGATGACGAGATCAAGTTCGTCATCCGCGACCGGGCTGACTACGAATGGGCGCTGTCGGTGATCGGCGAGCGGGGCCTGGCCGGCCGCAAGCTGCTCTTCGCACCGGTCTGGAGCGATCTGGAGCTCAAGACGCTGGCGGAGTGGATGCTGGAGGACAACGCGCCCGCCCGACTCCAGGCACAGCTCCAGAAGTTCATCTGGGACGAACACGAGACCGGGGTCTGATCGCATGCGGGTCGAGCTCTGCCGCCGCTACCACATCGCCGCCGCCCACTACCTGCCGCGCGCGCCGCAGGGCCACAAGTGCCGACGCCTGCACGGCCACTCCTACGAGATCGAAGTCGCGGTCCGTGGAGCGGTCGATCCCGAGACGGGGTGGTTGATCGACTACGGCGAGATCGACGAGGGTGTGAAGCCGGTGCTCGCCGAACTCGACCACCGGACCCTGAATGAGATAGCCGGCCTGGAGAACCCCACCAGCGAAGTCCTTTGCGGCTGGCTCTGGCAACAGCTCGCGAATCGTCTGCCCGGGCTGCACCGGGTCTCCATCGCGGAGACCTGCGCCGCCGCTTGCCACTACTACGGGGAATAGGTACGGAGTTAACCGGGTGGCCCGATGAGGCCGTGGCAGGTGTAACCGGCCAGGGCGGTGAGCGCGGCGATGATGGCAAGCGCGGTGATCCGCAGCAGGTGGGCCGCGTGGCCGCGCACCCAGCCGCAGGTCGTCAGCCAGAGCCGGGGAATCCGCGCCGTACCGAACATAGACCAATCGTATAGCCGGTGGCGCGGCCGCGAAAGATGGGAACCCGCGGCCCCCCCCGCCCGGTTAGGGCGGGGGACGGTCGTCGTCCATCCGGGCGGCCTTCTATGAGCAGCGGCTGATCGCCGGGACACGGCCCGGATCCGCTGAGCGGCAGCTCGTACGGGCGCCGCAGCAGCCTGGACTTCGGAACCGGCGGCGTCGTAGCTTCGTAGTGATAGGATGATGGACCCAACGACACTGCTGAAGATTGCCGGCGCCCTGCTGGCGTTCGCTTTAGGGATCTGGATCGGGCTCGGTACGCCAGGCCTACGACGGCGAACCGCGGCGGGCAACTGGCGTGCGTCTGACCGGCTGCGCGCGACCTGGATCAACCGGATGTTCTTCAGGATGGAAAGCCCGCCGAGGCGCTTCGGTACGGATCTGATCGCGCCGGGCGATCGCAGGGACAAGTCCGGCCAAGCAACGGAAAGCGAAGCCGGCGCGGGCGAAGGCGAGGGCGGGGGTGAGGGCGGGGGTGAGGGCGGGGAGACCCCCAGCCTAGTCAGGCTTCGTCGTTCGGGTGAGCGCTGAGAGGCGTCCTCAGACGTCAGACTTCAGTATGCGCAGCGAGCGAAGCCTCCCGAGGGCCGCGGCGAGCTCGTGGATGCGGAACTCGGCGTAGTCGCCGGCGTGGCGTGAGTCGATCACGTCTAGCCCTGCACTCCTGACTTCTTCCAGCAAGCCGTTCAGAGCCTCTCGCATCGTACGTCTTCCGTCCAGCCAGCGGCTGGAGGCGTGAACCAACGCTTGAGCGATGGCGCGCACCTGGGCTTCCTCGACGATCTGTTCCAGGGCGCTCAAGTCGAGCTCCTGGGTGCCGAACAGAACGCGGGTTGGCGCCTGCACCTTGACCGAGACGGTCTTCCTACCCTTGCGGGCGTCGATGGATGCGGGGTCGGGCACCCGCTCGCGCAGCGCCGACCAGGGGCCGCCCTCGTGGGCGCGATCGGTGCGGAAGCGCTGGGCAACGGTGCGGGCAGCAGACGTGAGGTCGGCTGGAAGGTAGCGGCGCATGCCGATGACGGTGTCGGCGATATCGAAGTAGTCGCCGGCGCCGCCCACCACGAGCACGGTGGATACGCCGAGCTCTTCGAACATCTGTCGTGCACGATCGATGAACGGGGTTATCGGTTCGTCTTCGTCGTGGACGAGCGCCTGCATACGCGCGTCGCGGATCATGAAGTTGGTGGCGCTGGTGTCCTCGTCGATCAGCAGGCAGGTGGCGCCGACCTCGAGCGCCTCGGCGATGGCGGCGGCCTGACTGGTCGAGCCACTGGCATTGGCGGTCGAGAAGTGAGCGGTGTCCTCGCCACGTGGCAGGCCGGTGATGAAGTTGGAGATGTCTACCGCGGCGATCGAGCGGCCGTCCTCGGCGCGGATCTTGACGGCGCCGGGAACGGTGACGGCCAACTCGCGACCATCGCCCTCGATATGATCGTAGATGCCCTGCTCGATCGCGCGGAGCAACGTCGATTTGCCGTGATAGCCGCCGCCGACGACGAGGGTGACTCCCGCCGGTATGCCCATACCGGCCACCGGTCCCCGGTTCGGCGCCTCGAGCTTGACCCGCAGCCCTGCGGGCGATTCGAAGGCAACCGCCGCGCTTGCGGCGAGCGGCCGGTCGTCGATACCGCTGAGTCGGGGCAGGATGGCGCCATCGGGGATGAAGGCCAGCAAAGCGCTCTTCCCCAACTGGTCCCGTAAGGCCGCCGAGTCCTGGGCCAGCAGCGCGTGGCGGCGCAGTGCTTCCAGATCGCAAGTCGCCGGCGCCAGTTCCGAGCGCAGAGCCCGTGGCACCTCGTCTGTCAGCATCTCGGACGCCTGGCGGCCCAGAACGCGGCGCCCGCTGGCGGGCAGTCCGGCAGTGAAGCGGGCGACGACGCGGCCGGCGTCATCGACCTCGAGACTGGTCCGCTCCAGAATGCATTGGCCGGGTCGCAGGATCCGCACGGCCCCGCTCTTGCCGCTGCCGCGGTCGCGGCTGGCCGAGGCGAGCGCTCGCTGCAACCGGCGGTTCAAGAAATCGGCGGCGGCGACGCGGCGGACCGTCGGAGCCAGGAGGTCATCCGGCAGACGGACGACCTGGGGTGGGAACACGGCGCGCAGGCGGCTGGGCGAGGCGAAGGGATCGCCCTGCACGTAGTCGACGTGGAGCAGGAAGTCGCCGAAGTCATAGCTGCCGGCGATCGTCTTGTAGGCGCCGTAGCTCCGACCGTCGATCGACCGGAGTTGGCTGCGCAGGTGGTCGGTCGTATTCATGACGCTGTGAGCGGCCGGTGTTTCTTGCCAAACCGGCCCGGATAGACATATTCCGTCACCGGCTTTGTACGAGGTTAACCCAGATCCGTCGTCTCGAGACTAGATGGAACAATTCCTGGCCGGGCCGCTCGGCCCGCTCCTCATCTTTCTGCTTCGCATCGCTGACGTATCGCTGGCAACGCTGCGGATGATCTCCGCGGTGCGCGGTCGCAAGGTGCTCGCCGCGTCGCTGGGCTTCGTCGAGATCTTGATCTGGATAGTGGTGGTCGGCACGGTCGTTCGCAATCTGGATTCGCCGTTACTGGTGCTCGCCTACGCGGGCGGGTTCGCGGCCGGCACCTGGGTGGGAATCACGCTCGAGGACATGCTGGCGATCGGAGTGGCGGAGGTGCGGGTCGTGTCGCGCCAGGGTGGGGTCGAGATCGCCGAGGCTTTGCGTGAGGCCGGATTCGGCGTCACCGAGTTACTGGGGCAGGGGCGCGAGGGGCGAGTGGAAATCGCCTACACGGTGGTCCCGCGGCGTTCCCTGAAGCAGGTCTATCGTCTCGTCGAGCGCTGGGATCCGGAAGCGTTCGTGCGTGTCGAGGAGCCGCGCTCGATCCAGCGGGGTTGGCTACTGAGTCGGCGGCGAAAATGATGGGTTGGAAGGAGAAGCTGGTGGCGGTCCGCTCGCCGGGCCGGCGCCGCCCACGCGAGTGGGAGGACGACGGCCGCCGGCGCCGTGTCCGCCGCATCCTCTTCTGGATCTTCTGGGCCAATCTGCTGCTGGTCGGCGTCAAGATCGGCGTCGGCTGGGCCATCGGGTCGCTGTCGGTACTCGGCGACGCGGCACATTCCGGCACCGACGCTCTGAACAACTTGATCGCCCTGGCGGCTATTTACTTCGCCGCGGCACCGCCGGACGAAGACCATCCTTACGGACACGGCAAGTTCGAGACGCTTGGCGCCTTGGTGATCGCCGGCTTCCTGTCCATCACCTGCTTTGAGTTGTTGAAGTCGGCCACGGTCCGGCTGATCCGTGGTATAGAGCCGCCACATCCCAACAACATAGCGATCGCCATCTTGGCTGCGACGATGTTTCTCAATGTCGGTATCGCCTACTACGAACGCCGGCGCGGCAAAGAGTTACGCAGTGAGCTGTTGCTCGCCGACGCGCGGCATACGCAGGCCGATGTATGGGTGACGCTCTCCGTGCTGGCCGGCCTCGGCCTCGTTCGCCTGGGCTGGGGACAGGCGGATGCCGTCTTGGCGGTGATCGTCGCCTTCGTTATCGCCGACAGCGGCTACCAGATCCTGCGCCGCAGCATCCCCGTGCTGGTCGACCAACGGGCCGTAGATGCGGAACGCGTCTACGAGATCGCGTCCGCCGTGGACGGCGTCGAGAGCGTCAGCTCGATCCGCTCACGCGGTCGCCCGGGCGAAGGATACGCCGAGCTCACCGTGCGCGTCCAACCAGCCACGCAGGTTCGTCAGGCACACGCCATCGCCGACGAGGTCGAGCGCCGGGTCGCCGAGGGTCTGCGTCTGAAGGACGTGATCGTGCATGTGGAGCCGAGCGAGTTGCACTGAGCCGAGCCAGTGAGTCAGTAGGTCAGTAGGTCAGTAGGTCAGTAGGTCAGTAGGTCACCTACCGATCCAGCGCATCCTCCACTCTCCAGACGCAGCGATCCGCTCCGTGCCGCTGGCACTCCGGGTGGCCCACGGTCAGCGGGCCCAAGCCACTCAGCTCGAGGAGCCCGGCGGCAAGCGAGCCGTAGAGCTTGCAGGCGGCGCCGTAGCCGCCGACCCTGGCCGTCACCGCGTCGGTGGCCGAGATCTCCAGGGGCTTGGCTTCCACCGCCGCGGCGCCGGCGATGAGGAAGGCGTCGTGCGCCGTGCGCAGAGCACGTAGGGCGGCTTTCTGGCGTAGCGATCGCGGCAGCCGTCGGGAGAGGCGGCGCACGAGTCCCAGCGGTCCGGAGAAATGGAATCCGGCCAGCTCGCGGCCGGCGGCGGTGAACACGGCTCCCGCATCGGGGCGCCGGGCGATCAATTCGAGCAGTGCCTCGAGCTGCGACACGTCGACCCGGCGGCGCAGGCGGGCGCGGCGCCGGAAGTGTCTGATCTGCTCTTCGACCACGCCGCTCAGACCGAGTCGGTGTGGGAAGAAGGCCTGTGGGGGCTCGTCGGGCAGCGTACCGGGCGGAGTGTCCTGCCGCTGCATCGCTTGCAGGAGGGCCAGAGGCAGACGGGCGTCGACTTCTCGCTTGGCTTGACTCATCGGCTCAACCGAAGGCGAAGGAGACGACGACGCTGATCATGATGATGCCGACGATGTTGAGCCAGAAGCCGGCGCGTCGCATGTCGGCCGGCCTGATGTAGCCGGTGCCGAAGACGATGGCGTTGGGCGGCGTCGCGACGGGCAGCATGAAAGCCATGGAGGAGCCCATGGCAGCGGCGGTCATCAGAGCCAGAGGCTCGACGCCGACGGACGGCCCCAGGGCCGCCATCACGGGGAGACCGAGCGTCGCGGTGGCGGTGTTCGAAGTGACCTCGGTAACGAAGACGAAGGTGGCCGCGACGGCGGCGATGATCAGCGGGCCCGGTAGGCCGGCGAGCACAGCGAGCTCGCCACCCAGCCAGGTCGTCAGCCCCGAGGACTCGAAGGCGGCGGCGAGTGACAGGCCGCCGCCGAACAACACGAGGATATCCCAGGGTATCGAGCGGGCGTGATGCCAGTCGAGCACGCGGGTGGAGTCGCCGTCGTGGTCGCGGGCGGGCCAGAGGAATAGCACGAGCGCGGCAGCGATGGCGATCGTCGCATCGCCGACCCGCGGTAGTAAGGTCTGGATGCCCGGTACCACGATCTCGCCGATCTGTTTCGGCGCTCTGAAAATCCAGGAGAGCGCCGCCAGGGCGAACACGACGGCCGTCACGCGTTCCGCCGGGTGCCAGCTGCCGAGCTTGTCTCGTTCCTCCTCGATCACCGCCGCCGCTCCAGCCAGCGGGCGGGCCGGTAGCTTGAAGAGGACGAGTGAGAGCAGGCCCCAGCAGATGACCAGCATGGCGGCGGAGACGGGGAGAGCGATGGCCATCCAGCGGGCGAACGAGACGTCGACGTGCAGGAGCTCGTCCGCCAGGCCGGCCAGCACGGCGTTGGGTGGTGTGCCGATCAGGGTGGCGACGCCGCCGATGGAGCCGGCGTAGGCGATCCCGAGCATCAGTGCGACACCGAGGGCGGCGGCGTCGCCGCCGTCCGCGGTCTCCGAGCTCCGAGTGCTCAGCAACGTCAGCACGGCCAATCCGATGGGCATCATCATGAGCGTGGCCGCCGTGTTGGACATCCACATGCTCAGCAGCGCGCAGGCGAGCATGAAACCGGCGACCAGGCGGCGGGGCGAGGTGCCGGTGCGTGCCACCACGGCGAGGGCGATCCGCCGGTGTAGCTGCCAGCGTTGCATCGCCGTGGCGATGAAGAAGCCGCCCATGAACAGGAAGATGACCGGGTGCGCGTAGGGCGCGGCAGCGCTGCTGGGAGAGCCGACGCCGAGGACGGGGATGAGCACCAGTGGTAAGAGCGCGGTGACGGCCAATGGGACGGCGACGGTCAGCCACCAGGTGGCCATCCAGCCGGCCATGGCGAGCGTCGCGTGACCTTCGGGGCTGATGCCAGACGGTCGCGGCACGAGCAGCAGAACGGCAAATATGACCGGGCCGGCCAGGATCAGGCCGTTCCGGAATCGGGCGGGGTCCGCGTCGTTGCGTGGCTCAGCCATCGCTCCGAGAATAAGCGCCGGTCCGGTTGTCGCAAGACGGCGGTGTATCGGGAACGAGAGGATGCAGGTGGGGCAGATCACAGGAGCGCTCGGTGCGCTGGCGGCGGCTGCGGCGGTTTCCGCGGCCGCCTGGCGGTTCGGGGCGCTGACGGGGGGCGGAGCGGTCGCAGCCACCCTGGTGGGTGGAGCGGTGTTCGGATTCGGCGGGCTCGGCCCGGCGGTGGTGCTGGTTCTCTTCTTCGTCAGCTCCAGTGCTCTGTCGGCACTGCCGGGGGGCGGGTCACGCGCGAGGCGCGGGGCTCGCCAGGTGATCGCCAACGGGTCGGTGGCGGCGCTGGCGGCGAGCCTGCATGCCGCCCACGATCTCATGGGCCTGGTCTTTCTGGGGTCTGTGGCGGCGGCCACGGCCGATACCTGGGCCACCGAGATCGGTGTGCGGTTGGGCCGGCAGCCGCGTTCGATCTTGACCCTCCGTCCCCGTCCGGCGGGATCGTCCGGCGCGGTGTCGATTCCGGGAACTCTGGGCGCTGCCGGCGGATCGCTCGCCGTCGCCCTGGCGGGAACCGGGCTCGTGGCCGGCCCCGGCGCTGCCGGGCTGGTGGCGGTGGCGGCCGGCGGCTTCATCGGCTCGCTGGTCGACTCCGCGCTTGGCGACGCCCTTCAGGCTGTCTACCGTTGCCCCGCTTGCGGTGCCAGGCCGGAAGTAGCGGGCCACGAGGGGTGCGTCGTACGCGCCGCTCGGGTCGGGGGCCTCCCGGGATTGGACAACGATGTGGTCAACTGGCTGGCGACCACCGCGGGAGGAGCGGTGACGGTTATCGTGCTGGCCGATGGATGTTCTTTTCCCAGTGGACACCTGCCGTCCTCTAGACCCGCCGGACAGTAAGTCGATCTCATACCGGAGGCCCGATGTTTCGATCGCCCCGACGGGCTCGTGAAGCCGTGTTCGGCAAGGCCGCCGAGGCCCTGAGCGAGGATACCGCGCAACTGGCAGCCGACTGGGCTGCGGCGTTCGAGAAGCGGATCAGCGAGCGCGGCGAGCCCTTCCCCTACGGCGGGCTGGAAGCGGATGTGGAAGCGCTGGTCAAGGGTGTGGCCCTCGTCCTCGAAAGCCACTGGAACTACCGCAGCTTCCTGGGCGAGGGCGAGAACCAGCAGATCGGCCGGCGTCTGGCGGAGAAGCACGTGCAGGCCGGCGGCTCGCTGATCAGCGCACTCGAAGCCTATATGCGCCTGCGCCAGGCCATGATCCTCGCCTCCCGAGACGTCTTCCGCGACAGCGACCGCCCGTTCTTCGATCTGATGACCAGCCTCAACCGCTGCATCGATCGCATCCTCTTCGCCATCGCCGAGGGCTATTTCAGCGCCTTCCAGGCCGAGATCGAGAAGCAGGCGGTCACCGACCCGCTCACCGGCCTCGGAAACTCGCGCCGCTTCCGCGAGGCCTTGGCCGCCGAGCTCAAGCGTAGCGACCGGACCGGCCGGCCTTTCTCCATCGTGTTCGTCGACGTCGACGACTTCAAAGACATCAACGACCGAATCGGTCACGTCGAGGCCGACTACACCCTGGCGGCCATCGGCCGGGCGCTCGCCTCCCAACTGCGCGGCAGCGACCTCGTCTGCCGCTGGGGCGGTGATGAGTTCATCATCCTCTTGCCCGAGACCGAGCGCAGCGAGGCCGGCACGCTCGCCGAGCGCTTACGCGCCTCCGTCGCCTACTGCGACAAATGCGCCGGCGCCACCATCTCGCTGGGGGTGGCCTGCTATCCCGTCGACGGCAAGGACTACGACAGCCTGGTCGCCAACGCCGATCGGGCCCTCTACGCCTCCAAAGACCGGGGCAAGAACGTCGTCACCCAGAGCCCGCAGAGACGGGGCGACTAGACCAGGGTTCTCGCGCCACCCGGTAGGCCTCGATTCTGTGGGGGTATCTCGTCAGGATCTGGTAGGTGTGGAGCCGGCCAGCGACCCCCCCGGGGGGGTCTTGCGGCTCATCGACCCGCGCCCATAGATGAGCACACCTGGTATCACTCTTGCTACTGAGCCAACCGATTGGCCCTTTTCGTGTCAGGTTGCCCCAACCAGAGACGTCCGGCACCGGGGTTCTCAGCGCCTAAGTACTTATTACAGAGTGACTTAGGGTTCGGACCGCCTGCGGCCTGGTTTGTGCTTAGGGGGTCGTATGAGCCTTTTTCACGCTGGAAGTACGGTTGGGTACCTCACATCACAGGAACCGGTTGCGCCAAAGGGGGGTAGCCATGAAGCATCGCCTTAGTTTGGGAGTCGTCTTGGCGGTGGCCCTCGCCTTCGTGTCGTTCGGCTGCGAGGGCGACCAGGGACCACAAGGAGATCCGGGCGAGCCCGGGGTGGGGGTAAGCCAGTTCACCTACCAGGGCAACTTCGGTGAGCCTTGCAACCACTGCCACGCCAACACGGTCGATAACGTACTGACCACGGGTCACTCCGAGGCGTACGACGACCTGGCACCGGACAACCAGGAGAACCTGTACTGTCTGCAGTGCCACACGACCGGTTTCGATTCTGAGGTCAGTTTCGGCGATACCGAGATCGCCGAGGAGAACCGTGGCCCCAACCTGGACGGCTACGACGACTACTACGGTGTCGAAGGCGACTCGGCGGCCGAGCGGCGGCTGGCGCTGGAGGGCGTGCAGTGCGAGTCGTGCCATGGTCCGATGGGCCCGCGATTCAGCGATCACGCGCCCGACATCTCGTTCTCGACGTACACCGACACCCTGACTGGCGAGTCGGAGTCGCTGTGCTACAAGTGCCATCACACCCAGATCGAGGAGTGGGTGGAGTCCGGGCACGCGCAGGCAGAGGGCGGTGATCCGGTGGCGCTCGCCAGTCACTTCGGCCGCTCGTCGTGCGACTACTGCCACACGTCGGAAGGCTACATTCGGACGCACGACCCGAAGTACCTGACCTACGAGTTCGAGGCGGGTGTGTACAGCCACATCGGCTGCCCGACCTGTCACGATCCGCACGTCGGCGACGCGGGCGGCGGCAACTACGCGCAGCTGCGCGATGTGTCGGCGGAAGAAGTGCAGTACACGTACCCGTGGGAGCCGGGCGATCCGGAGGTGCCGCGGATGGAGGGCTACGGCCCGGCGCAGACCTGTGTCCAGTGCCACCACGGGCGGCGCAACACGTCCAACGTGCTCGGTCAGATCGCCAACGGCTACGATCACTTCGGCCCGCACAGCAGCCCGCAGATGGACATGTTCATCGGCGCCGGCTCGTACGAGATCGAGGGCTACACGTACGATCGTGTGCACGCGCACCAGGGCATCGACATCGCCTGCGTCGAGTGCCACATGGTACGTGAGGTCGTATTGCACGGCGAGCTGCAGGACCACGCGTTCCACACGTTCGAGCCGAACGTCGAGAACTGCCTGCCCTGCCACGAGGGCATCCCCGATTTCGACGTGAACGGCGCGCAGACGGTGATCCAGGGCAAGCTCGACCAGCTCGCCGTCTTGCACGGTTACTTAGACTTCGCCGATCTGGAGGCGAACTGGGACAGCACCGATCCGCTGGTACAGGTCTGGGAGCGGGAAGCTATATACGCTGCCTTCTTCGTGTTCGACGACGGCAGCCTGGGCGCCCACAATCCGGACTACGCGAACGCGCTGCTGGATAACGCGATCGCATACACGCAGTTCATGCAGGGTCCGTAGGGGAGACCCGGTACGGAGTGGCGAGCAAGACCGGAGGCATCGCGATGCCTCCGGTCTCTTGCTATCGAGCGGAGCGGAGCACGTGGAGGCGCAGTCGCGCGGGGCCGAATGGATCGAGAACGGATGTGAGGACCGACCTTGACGGTGTTCGGCGGTGAGTAAAGAATGTCTGGTAATCGCGAAGCTTAAAGCGGACGATTCCGTCTAGTCACGGGTGAGTCCAGATCTCGCGTAGCCGGACAATCGGGATAGAAGAATCGAGAGAAGGGGTCGCGTGGCCTGGTTGGGTGAGAGACCGCGGACCCGGCTCCGAGGCCGAGGGGGGTTCGTGTAGGTCGCGAGCGCGGCACGGGGCCCGACTTGCAACACAGCAACGCGGAGGCCGATCTGTGTTCGACAGAGCTACAGAATCGAGGAGGGGGTGGAGCCTGCCCTCTCGCGCCCTGCCGGCGATCCTGCTGCTGGGCTTCGTCATAGGCGGTTTGGGGGCGTGTGTCGATGAGGACGCGGCGTTCGACCGACCGAGCAACGACGAGCCGCCGGAGACGGTGAACAACTTCCTCGGCTACGTGGGCGACCCGGCCGACCAGTGGACGTCGTGCGGCAATTGTCACGCGACCTTCCAGGGTGGCTGGGAGACGACGGGCCACGCGCACGCTTGGGCGGGTCTGCAGTCGAGCGACCATGCCGAAGAGTTCTGCGAGGGCTGCCACACAGTCTCCGAGCTGGGGAACCCACTGACCGAGCCGGCGGGCCACAACCTGGTGCGTGACCCGCGCTACCGGGACGTGCAGTGCGAGTCGTGCCACGGTTCGGGCTGGGATCACGTGAACAATCCGAATGTGGCGAACGCGCCGCTCTGCTCGGTGGAGGCGGCGACCGACGCGACGACGGGTTGCGGCGAGTGCCACCAGGGCACGCACCATCCGTTCGTCGAGCAGTGGGAGGAGTCGGGCCACGCGAACACATCGTTCGCCTCCGGTCGGTCGGGTTGCGACGAGTGCCACGAGGGCAAGAAGGCGCTGGTCTACAAGTTCTTCGAGACGTCGAATTACCTGGAGAAGGACGATCCGACTCCACAGCCGATCATGTGTGCCGTCTGCCACGATCCACACGGCACCGACTTCGAGGGGAACCTGCGGGCGCCGATCGACGTGATCGGCGGTGGTACGGACTTGCCGCCGACGGATCATCTGTGCTACCGCTGCCACTCGCGGCGCGGTACGCCGCCGTCGGACCACGGCCCGCACGCCGCACAAGGCCCGCTGGTGCTGCAGAGTGACGTCGGCTGGCTGCCGGCGGGGTTCCAGGTGCCGCCGCTCGGTGGCCACGGCGACCCGTCGCGCAACGAGAAGCTGTGCGTGACCTGCCACGTCGCCGAGTACGAATTCACCGATCAGTCGACCGGCGGGACTTTCACGTCGGTGGGCCACCTGTTCGAGGCGCTGCCCTGCCTGGACCCGGTCACCGGGTTGCCGGTGGGCGGCGGCGATTGCGACCTATCGGAGAAGACGTTCGTCGGTTGCACCGAGTGTCACTCGGAGGCGACGGCGCGCGGACTTCTCGCGATTCTCAAGGACGATCTGAGCATCCTGCTCGACTCGCTGTGGGTCGATACCGACGAGAATCACATCATGGACGCCACGGACGCCGGTCTGCTGCCGCAGATCATCGCGCGGGCGGAGTTCAATCCGGCGGATACCGTGCAGCTCGACCCGCGTGACGGTTTGATCACGGTGGCGGAAGGTGTGATGTGGAATGCGCAGCTCGGGCACACGTCGGACGAGCCCTGGTACGAAGACGCGGTGGTCTATTTCGGGATCGCGGGTGAAGATGGTGATCCCGACGACCCCGAGAACCAGCCGGACGGTACTCCGGACGGGATCCACTGGTCGGCGCACAAGGCGAGCGGGAACGGGGTGCACAACCCGAAATTCCTGAAGGACCTGCTGAGAGCCTCGATCAACGCGCTGTTGGACGAGTATTTCAGCCGGTAGGGATAGAGAGCGACCGGTTCGTGTCGAGCCAACGATGCGAACCGGTCGCGCCTTCCGGCCCCGCCGGTCCGGGAGCAATAGCGGCGGGGCCCTGAAGCCGGAAATACTACTCATCCGGGATTCGGGAGGAAAAAGTGAGGGTCTCAGACCTATCTCAGACGCGGGTCGGGGCCCGGCTCCAAAGCTGGCGGATTGGAGTCGCGTTCCTCGGCGTCGCCGTTGTATGGGGTAGCTGGGGTTCGGCCGCTCTCCACGCGCAGGAATGGCGGGCGCGCGCCACGACACGCGTCCAATATGTCGAGGCGCGAACGCTGGCGCTCGACAGCGTAGAGTTCGGCGTGACCACCGGAAGCAGCGACACGCAGCGCCAGTACAACGGCATCCAGGTGACCTGCGCGACCGGTGCGGACTACTGCTACTACTATCGTTCCGACGAGACGATCTCGAGCGTTCCCGTCTGGCTGGATCTCGACCTCAACGTCTTCGGCTTCGGGGTCGAGGGTCTCAGGTTCTATGCCAACACACGGTTCCGTGGCGCGCTGGGCGACAGCGAGCAGAAGTTCTGGCCGCGCACCGAAGACGACCACTTCGATCTGTTCGCCGCCTATCTGGAGCTGAATCGCCCGACCTGGCGCGTGCGCCTGGGCCGCGACTACCAGACGAGCGGGCTCGGCTGGTACGGCTACGACGGCGGCTCGGTGCTCTGGCGCTACCGTCCGGTTGGCCTCGAGCTGGAGGCCTACGGCGGCTGGGGGCTGGAGCGTGGTCTGCCGGAGCGCGTGACGTCGAGCGCGCTGGAGTCGCTGGGCGACTTTCAGCCGGTCGATGACAACTATCTCTTCGGCTTCCGTGGCTCGGCGAGGCCGGTCGATGGGCTGACGAGCGAGATCATCTATCAGCGAGAAATCGAGACCGACGGCTCGGGCATCAGCTCGGAGCGCATCGGCTTCGAGGCCGCCTACGTGACACCGAGTCGGCGGCTGCGCCTGGACGGGCACGTCGACTACGACCTGGCCGCCGGTTGGTGGGGCAAGGCGGGCGCCAAGGTGGGTTGGACGCCGAACGACCTGCTGTACCTGGAAGGGCGCTACCTCCGTTATCGCCCCGTCTTCAGCTTGCAGACGATCTGGGTGGCCTTCACCCCCGTGGCCTACAACGGCTACGGGATGGCGTTGGGGATTCGGCCCGGCTACAACCTGGACATCCGGCTGGACGCCGAGAAGCGGATGTACGACGATAGCGGCGCCCAGGTCTCCTTCTACGAGACGACGGACAACAGCTACCGGGCCGGCATCTGGGCCAGCTGGCGGCCGCCGATGCTGACCCAGTGGAACGTCCAGGGCAGCTACTGGTTGAACTGGGGCTTCGGCTCGGCGATCAGCGCCGGCGATCTGCGGGTCGACTATTTGGCGATGCCCGACCTGACGCTGGGCGCCCGCTTCTCGGCCTTCGTGCAGGAGTGGGAGTTCCGGATCGGTGAGGGCCAGAGCTGGAGCCTCGGCCTGGATGCCCGCTGGCGGACGCGCATGGGAACGCTGTGGGCCGGGGTCGAGCGCTATCACAACGACCGTAAAGAAGACGCGGCCCAGAGTGAAGATTGGACCCAGTGGCGGGCCGTGTTCGGGCTTTCGTACTATCTGGGTTCGGAACCCGGGAGGACAAGGTGAGTTACCGCCGACCTGTTGGAGCGACCCTGGTCGCCGCTCTGCTGGCGGCCGTGGTCGCGTGGGGCTGGTCGATGAGCAGGGACGGCTTCCCCCACAAGAAGCACGCCAGTCTGTTCTCGAGCTGCGACGGTTGTCACTCGGTGCAGCCGGCGGAAGTCACCTACCCGGAGCCGAGCTTCTGCCAGGGCTGCCACAACGGGCAGATGGTGCGGGAGGTCGATTGGCAGGGGCCGGCGCGCCGGGCGAACGAGTTCGGCTTCAATCACGCCGAGTACATCGCCGGGCAAGAGGCACTGGGTGAAGAGGTGACCTGCGAAAGCTGTCACATGGCACCCGGCGGCGCGCCGCTCGACGTGAGGCGCGCCCCGGCATCGCACACGGACTTCTTCTTGCAGGACCACCGAGCGCTGGGCGCGGCGACGACCGCCGAGTGCGAGACCTGCCACTTCCGTGAGCGGCAGTGTTTGGGCTGCCACACCGGCTCGGAGAACCTGGATACGCCGAGCCAGGAGCAGGGCCTGTATCACGTGGCGAACTTCATGCAGCAGCACTCGGCCGCCGTCTGGAGCCAGGAGATGGAGTGCGCGAGCTGTCACAACCCCGAGGCTTTCTGCCGCAGCTGCCACCTGGATCTCGGGCTGGGGTCCGCCGAGGGAGGCCGCACCGACACCGGCTTCCACAATTGGAATTCCAACTTCCAGTTCGGCCACGGCCAGGCGGCACGCCAGGGGTTGGAGAGTTGCGCTTCCTGCCACGCGCAGCAGGACTGCCTCGCCTGCCACTCGGCGAAGAGCGGGCGCAACATCAACCCGCACGGCTGGGACTTCGACGCGCAGAAGCTGCGCGACAAGAATCCGGAGCTCTGCCTGTTCTGTCACTACTCGTCGATTCTTGAAACGCCCCTGTAGGCCGATCGGTTGCCGGGCGCCAAGCGCGCCCGGCAACCGATTTGCGTCCCGGGCACTTCACGTTGCAGTTTTCTGATAGTCTCGACCACACTGCACACGAGGCGTCTGTACGCGGCTTCGCCCGTCTCTGAGGTCACGACGTAGGGGGCGTATATGTTCAGCGAGTTCATTCGCATGCAACGCTGGGGTGGGGGGCTCATGCTCCGGGGCGGCTTGACGTTGGTCAGCCTGCTCCTCTGGGCCGCGTCCCCGGCAGGGGCACAGGTGCGACCCGAGCTGGCCCAGAACCCGTTGGCCGGGTCTCAGGTCTTCGGCTCGAAGGGTTGCGTTAAGTGTCACTCGGTCAACGGTTTAGGAGGTACGTTGGCGCCGGATCTCGGCGCCTCCTCCCGCCGCCACTCGTTCTACGAGCTGGCGGCCACCATGTGGAACCATATGCCGGAGATGGGCAAGAAGATGGACGAGCTGGGAATCGCCCGGCCGGCGATGGACGCGGAGGAAGCGGGCGATCTGATCGCCTTCCTGTTCACGCTCGACTACTTCGATCCGCCCGGCGACGTGGAGGTTGGAAAGAAGCTGTTCACCGAGAAGAAGTGCGTGGCCTGCCACCAGATCGGACTCTTTGGCGGTGTCAGCGGCCCCAGCCTCGATCACTTGAGCCAGTACGGCTCACCGATACTCGTCGCGGCCTCGATGTGGAATCACGGGCCCGCCATGGCAGAGGAGATGGAGGCCCGGGGACTCACGCGTCCGACCTTCTCCGGCTCGGAGTTGTCCGACCTGATTGCTTATCTGGAGTCGGTCGGCCCGAGACCGTTGCAGGGCCCGCTCTACGTGCTGCCGGGACGCGCTGCGGAGGGGCGTGTCGTCTTCGTCGAGCGGCAGTGCATCGAGTGCCACAGCGTGGGTGGCGTGGGTGGAAGGGTCGCACCGGATCTGGCAGAGCGCGAGATGCAGGTCGGGCTCACGGAGTTCGCGGCGGCGATGTGGAACAAGGAGCCCGCTATGATAGCGGCGATGGAGGCGCGTGATATCACTGTCCCGCAGCTGGGCGCCGGTGAGATGGCTGATCTGGTGGCCTACCTGTACTCGATACAATATTTCGCCGTGGCGGGCGATCCGTATGAGGGCCGAACCCACTTGACGACCAAGCGCTGCTTGGAGTGTCACTCTTTTAGTGGCGTCGGCGGAAATGGTGGGAGCGACCTATCCCAGGTCAGCGAACTGGATTCGCCGGCGGCTGTCATGTCACAGATGTGGAACCACTCTGCCCTAATGGAGGCTGGCACGGCGACGCGCGAGCGGGAGTGGCCGAGCCTGACGTCTGAGGAGATGGCAGATATCATCGCACTCTTTCAATCGATGCAATTGAACTTCTGATGAACATGCGAGAAATGACCCCGCGTCTACTCGTGTTACTCGCCGGGCTGGCGTGGCCACTGGCCGGGCAGGCACAGGATACCCAGGACACCTGCATCGCATGCCACCGTGGGCTCAGCGATGAACGACTGGCGGGCCCTGCTCAGCAGCTTGCCGGCGATGTTCACTCGGCTAAGGGGTTCAGTTGCGTCATCTGTCACGGCGGCGATGCGGAGGAGTTCAGCATGGCGGCCATGGATCCGGCGCGCGGGTATCTGGGTGTTCCTTCGCGCGGGCAGATCAGCGGCCTCTGTGGTCGCTGCCATTCCGATGCCAACTTCATGAGGAGGTTCAACCCCTCGCTGCGTGTCGATCAGGTGGCGGAGTACTACACCTCGGTTCATGGTAGGCGGCTACGCGAAGACGGCGACACGCGTGTGGCGACGTGCGTCAGCTGCCATCCGGCGCACTCGATCAAGCCACGAGTGGAACCCAGCTCGAGCGTTAACCCGCTCAACGTCGCGGAGACGTGCTCGGGCTGCCACGCCGATTCGGAATACATGGCGCCCTATGGGATTCCCACCGACCAGCACGCCAAGTATCTGGAGAGCGTCCACTGGGAGAAAATGGCAGTAGAAGGCGACCTCTCGGCGCCCACCTGCAACGACTGCCACGGTAACCATGGAGCCTCGCCGCCCGGGGTCGGCTGGGTGGGGAACGTGTGCGGCCAATGCCATACGGTGATGGCGGAGTTGTTCAACGCGAGCCCGCACTCGCGCGTATTCGCGATGCTCGGCAACCCCGGATGCGCGACGTGCCACCGGAACCACGAGATCAAAGCGGTGGGCGAGGAGCTCCTGGGTCTGGGCGAAGGTTCTGTTTGTGCCATGTGCCACGCAGAGGGTGACGCTGGCGGGATCGCAGCCTCGGGCATGCGGGCGCTGATCGATTCGCTCAACGCGCAGCTCGAGGCCGCCGACTCGATCCTGGCCAGGGCCGAGAATGCCGGGATGGAGGTCAGCGGGGCGCGCTTCGGGCTCGTTGAGGCGACGACCGCGCTGGTCAGCGCCCGGACCGCGGTACACGGCTTCTCGCTGGACGCGGTCAGCGAGGAGGTCGGTAGCGGACTCGAGGCCACCGCGGCGGCCTATGCGGACGGCATGCAGGCGTTGAGAGATCTGCAGTTCCGGCGATTGGGGCTGGCGGTTTCGGTGGCGATCATCCTGGCGCTGATCGCCGGGCTGGTGCTGAAGATTCGATCGCTCGAGGGGCGGGGTTAGGCGGATGTGGACAGGAGACGACATGGAGAAGAACACGAGGGCGAGTCGGGTGCGCACGAAAAGCAGCCGGCGGGGCTTCATTACCTGGCTTCTGGGCACGAGCGTCGGCGGTCTGATTCTGGCCGTTCTGTATCCGGTGACGCGCTACCTGGTCCCGCCGGAGTCGGGCGAGTCGGCGGCGGCTACGGTGACGCTGTCGATCACCTTGGATGACATTCCACCCAACTCGGCCCAGATCTTCAAGTTCGGCAGCAAGCCGGGGATCCTGGTGCGCACTCCGTCCGGTGAACTGCGGGCCTTTTCAGCCTTCTGCACGCATCTGTCGTGCATCGTCCAGTACCGGGGTGATCTCGGCCATATCTGGTGCGCCTGCCATAATGGTCATTTCGACCTCAACGGTCGCAACATTCAGGGGCCGCCGCCGGCGCCGCTCGAGGCGTTCGTCGTCAACGTGCGCGGCGATCAGATCGTCGTCAGCAGGGACGCCTGAGTATGGGGAGATTCAGAGGGTGGAGCGGCCGACTGTGGGACTGGCTCGACGAGCGTCTGGACCTTGCGGCGTTGGGGCGTGTTGCCGAAAAGAAAGATGTGCCGGTCCACCGGCACACGCTTTGGTACTACTTGGGCGGGATGACCGTGTTCCTCTTCTTGATTCAGGTCGCCACCGGCATCCTGCTTCTCTTCTATTACCGTCCGAGTGCCGAGGATGCGTTCGAGTCGGTTCAGTTCTTGATGGCCGAGGTGGAGTTCGGCTGGCTGATCCGCTCGATACACGCGTGGTCGGCGAACTTGATGATCTTCACTGCCTTCCTGCACCTGTTCAGCGTATTGCTGCTGCGGGCGTACCGGAAGCCGCGCGAGATCACCTGGATATCCGGCGTTGCGCTGCTCGGCCTGGCGATGGGCTTCGGCTTCACGGGCTACCTGCTGCCGTGGAACGAGCTGGCGTACTTCGCGACTCGGGTAGGCACACAGATCATGGAGGCCGTGCCGCTGGTCGGCTCGTTCCTGGCAACCGTGCTACGGGGTGGGGACGATGTCACGGGCGCGACGCTGACGCGCTTCTACGCCATCCACGTGGCGGTGCTGCCGATGCTGACCACATTCCTTCTGGGCCTGCATCTCTTCATGGTTCAGAAGCACGGGATGAGCGTCCCGCCCGACGTGGAACGCCAGGGCGGCCCCAAAGGGGTCATGAAGTTCTTCCCCAACTTCTTGCTGCGCGACCTGGTCGGTTGGCTGACGGCGTTGGCGATTCTTGCGGCGCTCGCCGCCTACTTCCCGACGGAGCTGGGTGAGAAGGCGGATCCGTTCGTGCCCGCGCCGGCGGGTATCAAGCCGGAGTGGTACTTCATGTTCATGTTCCAGACCTTGAAGTACTTGCCGGCTCACATCCTCTGGTTCGAGGGTGAGGCGGTCGGGATCCTCGGCTTCATGCTGGCCGGATTGATCTTGCTGGTCGTGCCGTTCATCGATCGCCGCTCGGCGCGTGGCGAACCCAACCGCTGGCTCTTCTGGGTCGTCATCGCCGCGATCGTCTACATCCTGGTGCTCACCTACCTCGGCTATACGGTCGACCCCACCGTCTAAACAGTACCGGGCGCCGGTAGGCTCTCAGCGGTCGCCGGCTCGTCAGCCGGCGGTAAGGACGCCTCGGCCTCCGGCCAGGGCGGCAGTATCTTGACCAGGACCCACAAGATGACAAGCGGCAAGATCAGAAGCCCGATGGTCATGAGCAGCCCTTCGAAGCCCAAGAGCTCTAGCCTGTAGACCGTCAAGCCGCGCAGGCTCTTCGAGAAGAGCTGTCCGCCGATCACGACGTTCCAGCGGATGCTGAAGATGCCGATCTGCACGAGAATCGCGGAGCCGAGGTATATCAGCCGCCGCAACTCGTCTGGGGTTTTCAGGACGGGTTCCTTACTGAGCGCCGGCGAAGTCAGGCCCAAGAGCGTCAGAGGGATCAGGGCTCCCAGGAGGAGCTGCAGGACGATCAAGCTGATGAAAAGGCGGCTCTCGATGAGTTGGGTGAGAATACCGATCGATTCCTCGGACTCATAGAGTCGGTGGATGAAGTCGAGCATCTCCAGCGAGACGTCCACCACCATCGCGTAGAACAGAAAGGCCGCTAGCTTGTCCGCACACTTCATGTCCACAGGCTTCCAGCGGAGCATGTTCCCGATCATATAAATGATCAGGACCAGCGCGATGCCGGAGACGATCGCAGAGAAGAGGAATACGACCGGCATGAGGACGCTGCTCCACCAAGGGTTGGCCTTCACCGACCCGAAGATGAAGCCTACGTAGCCGTGCAGCAGAAAAGCTGACGGGATGCCGATGATGGTGATCCAGCGGCCAGCCCGGTCGTCGAGGCGAAGCGACCGCGCCGAGAGATCAGTTGCCCCCAGCGTCAGAGCGTAGTGGACCCACCGCCTCCAACCTGTCTCTTGCCGGGCCCACAGGACCAGGTCCTTACGGTAGTCGAACCAAATCTCGAGCAAGAGCACGACCATCAGATACCAGGCATAGACGAAGCCGAACATCGCCATCGCCGATTGGCGATTGGGCGTGAGAAAGATCTCATAGGAGCGCAACGGGTGACCGAGGTGGGCCAGCAGCGGTAGCGGGGCCACCAGTAAGAAGGCCAGCGCCGTCAGCAAGGCCAGTCGGTATGTCGGTTGCACCTCCTTGACGTTGAACACCCGTTCGAGCGAGGCAAGGATGAAGGCCCCCGCCACCAGACCCGTGACGTACGGGTAAACCACGATGAGGAGGCCCCAATAGAGCTCGAACTCGTTGGGGTAGATGTACCCTTGCATCGGCTACCTCACCTCACCGTCGAGGTTGGCGTAATAGACCTTCGGCCTCGTGTTCAGGTGTGGCTTGAGGATCTGGATATCGTTGAAGCGCATGAAGCGCGCGAGAGGTGTGGCACGGTGTTCGACCTCGCCGAATATCCGCGCACTCGTCGGACACACCTCGACACAGGCTGGAACCAGTCCATCCACGAGCCGGTGGTAACAGAACGTGCACTTGGCGGCGACATGCTTCTCAGGATGGATCCAGCGGGCACCGTAGGGGCACGCTTGAATGCAGTAGCGGCAGCCGATGCAGTAATCATCATCTACAAGGACGACGCCGTCTTCCGTTGTGAATGTGGCACCGACCGGGCAGACCTGGACGCACGGAGCATTGGTGCAGTGGTTGCACAACTTCGGGACGAAGAAAGACCGACGTATCTCGCCATCGGCTTCCAGGGGCGGAAACCCGTTCAATCCACCGTTCGGGCTGTCTACCTCGACTGCGTCGGCGGCGTTGGGGCCGCCGGCTCGCATCACGTATCGCTCGACCCAGGTGTTGAAATGACGGGAATCGAGTGGCACATCGTTTTCAGTCTTGCATGCCGCCACACACTGCCCGCACCCGATGCACCTGCTGACATCGATGCCCATCCCGTAGAGGTGCTCGCTTGCGTCGTACCCACCGGCGGCCGAGTCCTGGGCTTCGAGGATGGGGACGCGGATCACTCCGAGCAGGACCGGCGCAGCCCAGCCGCAGGCTTTCAGGCACTCGCCTAGGAACTCGCGGCGGTCAACGTCATCGCCGCCACCGGCCGCGTGAGGAGCGAACGAGCGATCATGGTCCTGCGAACTCATGACGTCTCCGGATAGTGAGGATAGTGGCATTGCCAGCATACGTACCGTGTGTTGTGAGATCGGAGATCGATCCGAGGTACATTGGCTGGGCTCGACGCATCTTCACTATGGCACGATCCACAGAAGTTCCGGTCGAGCGGCTTACTGGGGCGCGACAGGCGCGGGCTTATCTTGTGCTCGTCCGGCGTGACGTGACACGTCACGCAAAGCAGAGTCGCGTGGTGGGAAACCGCCTTCTGCGAGGCGATCTGCCCGTGACACGCCGCACACGATCCCGGCATCACCGGGGGCTCGGGTTCGTGCGGGTCGTGGCAGCTCATACACGGCGTGAGTGGGTTATGCGTCACGGGATTGATCTGCGGGAAGCCGGTCGGGCGCGACGGGTCGTAGGCGTGGCAGCGCTGACAGAACTCACGCTCCCGCGGAATACTCGGCTTCGCCTCAACCGGATTGACCGCATGGGCCGCGCCTGGACCGTGACACGATTCGCACGCTAGCCCGCGATGGTTGCCGCCCAGTCGCCGCTCGAAGAGTTGGTTATGGCAGAGCGCACACTCCTGCTGGCCCGCGTACATCTTCTCCCGGGCGGTGATCGAGTCGACGGCGGCCGAGCGATAGTGTCCGATCTCGCCGAAAGTCTCGGGAACGAGGAGATAGCGAGCGGCGACGAGCGCGACGGCGGCGAGGATGAATACCACCGCAAGACGAGGTACCTGCTGGGGTACCTTGTGCTGCGGAAGCTTCGGCAAGTTGACCATTGGCGTGTTTCCTCGGGCGCAAGAGGCTCCAGGGCGTTCTGGGTGGCAAGAAGGATGCCTGACTGGGGGTGAAAAGACCCCTGGGTCGGCGCTGCTCACCGCGGCGTCCGAGCCCGCGACGGCTCCCGTGTATGTGGCGGTTGCGCCCAGATCGTGGCAGGATGCCCCGCCTCGCGCGTTGAATCGCTATCGCTTTACGCGTCGCTGAGCGGAACTCGGACGACACCGGAGGCGCGCCGCTTGGCTCTACTCACCGCTCAGCGGCGGCATACTGTGGCAGAGGTGGCACTCTGCCGGCGCGTTGTGCTCGACCTTGTCGGCGTGGCATACGGTGCAGACCTGCCGGGTCCACTCGGTAACCCCGGCGACCTTGTCGCCGTGACAGATCGTACAGCCGCTGTGGGCTACGGGTGGATGAATCCCCTTGACGTCACCCTTGTGGCAGTCGAGGCACGCGTTCTTGGGCTGATGGTGAAACGCGTGGCAGTTGTCACAGCTGAGTCCCTGGATGCTCATCGATGGCGCCGTGTGACACACAGAGCAGGCGAGTCCACGGCCGCGGTGGACCTCATGTGAGAAGTCGCCGGCTTGGGTGGCGATCTTACCTGTGGGCGTTCCGCCGGGGCCTCCGTGACAGCGCAGGCAATCGATCGGCTCGCTGGCGCTGTGGTGGCAGGCGTCGCAGCTCGCGCCATCGGTGAGAGTGATTCCCCCATGCTCAGCCAGTGTCGTGTGGCAGGCGGTGCAGGCCAGGGCCGCTCGTTGCACATGGGGCGCGTGGTCGAAGCGCAAACCGGCAAAGCGGCCGGCTTGTTCCCCGATCTCGAGGTGGCAGCTCAGGCAGACCGTTTCGCTCAGCGGCGGCCCGAGCCCGAGGTCGGGCACGGAATAGGGAAGCGGGCCGGTTTGCACGGCTTGCTCGACCAACGTGAGTGATGCGCGGAGCAGCTGGTCGGCGAAGGCGATGTTGTGGGCTCCTTTCCCGCGCTCCACCAGGCTCAGGTTCTCCTCGGCCAGCCTGAGCAAGCTGTCGACAGCAGCGCGTGTACTGAGTGGAGTGCCGCGCAGCGTGCTGCGGGCGGCGCTGACGACCGTTGCGACCTCTGTCTGTCGTCGCTCCATTTCTCGCTGCCACGACGGGAGGATGTTCGCGTAGCGAATGCCGTGGCAGGAAAGACATGTAGCCTCGCCAACTTGACTGACATTGGGGTGGCCGTCGACGTCTGGCGGGAGGGCATGGCAACTCTTGCAGGAGACACGGGAGAGGTACATCGAGCTCGGCATGTTGTTCGTACCGTGCCCGCCGAACCCCGCGTACATCTGTCTCTGCTCGTCATGAGCACTTTGGTGACACGACTGGCAGTCGAAGTCGAAGGTTTCGGCGAGCGAGACCACGCGATGCAGTATGGGCGTGTGGCACTGTGTGCATTCCACGTTATGCTCGGCGATGTGAACACGGTGCACCAAAGTCGCGTTCTCGAACTCGAGGATACGGGCGGGCTCGTTGTGACAGTTGAAGCAGCGGCGCTGACCTGCCTCGCCGGTGCCGGAGGTGACCTTATCGTGGCAGCCTGCACACGACTGCAAGTCTTGCACGTACTGGGGGTGGTCCACGACGAAGCCAGAAAGTGAGCGCAGGCGCGGCGGTGAGGCGTGGCATCCTACGCACCCGGCGACGGGCTGGTCAGCGGGCCGATCTTTGAAATGGCAGAGGTAACACGTCACGGCGGTGACCCTGAGGTGGGCGGAGCCCATCTCCATGCCCTGGAGGGTGAGCGGTGATCCCTGTACGATCTGCGAGTGACAGCTTGTACAGCGAAGCCGCTTGCCGCGCCGCAGCTCGCCCAAGTGATGGCTGTGGTCGAAGCGGACCCCTTCGTATGTGACCTCGCCCTCGAGTTCGCGCTCGGTGTGGCAACCGGAGCGCAAACAGGCTGCGTCTTCGATTTCGGCCCACGGCTTCATCCCGTAAGCGCCGGTAACATACTTGACCACCTGGTTGGCCGCCTGGATCTTGCCCATCGCCTCGGCCTTGATACCAGGAGCGTAATGACACTGAATGCACTTGACGGTGTTGTGGGACGAGCTTGCCCAGGAATCGTAGTAGGGCTTCATGATGTGGCAGTTGTCACAGAAGCTCGGCTGAGCGCTGTACTCGATGAAGCCAACAGTCGCAATCGCCATCAGGATAACAGCCAGGATCCCGATCTGTATCGTGATCTTTAGAGGGCGCGAGAAGCGACTCAAGGAGGGCAACAGCCGCGGCATGCCTATCCAGCTCCTTTCTTCAGACTGTTCAGCTTGAACCAGGCCAAAACGATGGCGGACAGTGCCAAGAACCAGACGGGGATGAGGATGAGTTTGTGTTCCCAGCGGTGCTCCGCCGCAACTTCATCGGCAGCGCGTATGTCCGTCGAAATAGACGTCACTTGCCGGGTCAGGTCCTCGAGCAACACGAGATCGAGGTTGTGCTGGACTTGGGCGAGCTGCCGATACGTCGTGTAAGCGGTCTCGTGGCGGAACAGGATGTCCCCCGTGCGGTGTCCGGCGCGCGCCAGTTGGTCGATCGCAGCCCGGGCGCTTTCCAGCTCGCGCGCTGCTCGAGTCACTCCCTCCTCGATCTCCTCGCCGAGCATAGCCTGTGGGCTATCGGCATCATGACAGACCGTGCACGTGGCACCGATCTGTTCAGGTCGTACACGTTCGGTGCCGTGGTTCGAGTGGCAAGACGTGCAACCCAGCAGGGTCCCCGCGAGTGCTGTCTTGCCGTGCGGGCCTTCGTAGAATGCGCGGCGCACGAGCACGTGGCACTGACCACAAACGTCGGCGATCTGCACCACCTGCGGCGGCAGGGCGGCATGCGACCCATGGCAGTCCACGCAGGTGGGCGCCGCGAAGTTCTGCCGCTCGAATAGCGCTTCGCCGTGAGCGCTCGCCCTGTGTTCCCGTACCTGGTCGGTCGGCAGGCCGTAGCGGCTCATCAGCGCCTGATCCTCGTGGCACCTCGCGCAGGTCATCACGATGTTGGTGGGGTAGACGTTGCTGCGCGCGTCGTTGGGCGGCAGGATCGTATGCGAGTTGTGGCAGTCGGAGCACGTCGGCGCGTTGGTGTCCCCCTGTTCCAGCAGCAGATGGCCGTGCCGGCTCGTGCGGAACTCGGCAAGTTGCCCGACGTGCAGCCCGTACTGGCGCATGCGGTCCGGGTCCTCGTGGCAGGATGCGCAAAGTTCCACGGTCTGGAACTTGTCGGGTGTGCCGATGTAGTCGGCGCCGCTGTGGGCGGGCCCGCGCTCGAAAGCCGTAGGGTCACCGCCGTGACAGTCGTGGCAGCGTATGCCACGCTCCGAGTGGGTGCCGAGCAAGAACGCTCGTCGCTTCTCGGTGTGACAGACCACGCAGCTGTACTCGGGATCGATGAGGATCTCCCGCTGCTGCGCGAGTGCGTCGGCGAACGGCGTAGGCTGCGCCCCTAACTCGGCGCCTGCCGGGGCTAGAAAGACGGCGACCATCAGGAGTACCATGCTTCTGGTCACTAGTTTTGCTCCTCTTCGCGGGTTGCCGCCGACGCATCCGATGAGAATTGGGGGCTCGCACGTTCTCCTGGAGCAGGCTGCGGTACGACCTGCTCAGCCGCTTCTCCCGAGCGTAGCTCGGCGCCCGACTGAACTGACGTGACTTGATGTCCCACCAACCACAAGATCAAGTAGCCCCCGAAGAATAGCAGGCCAATCGCCACGGCCAGCGGTCGGCGTCGCAGCCGCTGCTCGGGCTTGCGGTCGACCAGTGGTAGCAGGATCAGCGTGAAGCCCAGCAGTGTGAAGAGACTGAATCCCCATACGCCCAAGTAGCGGATTAGTCCCAGCGAGACATCGACCACAACCCACGAAGAAACGATCTCTGTCGGCAGCTCGAAGGGGTCGGCGGGATCGCCGACGGGGCGGGGGAACAGCGCCGCGGCGCTGAAGGTAACCGCCAGCACGACGACGCCCACGATGAACGTTCGCAGCAAGTGGTTTGGGAAGAACGGGATCCCCGCATCTTCCGCCAACCGAGCGCCCGGAGGCGGTGCGATTCTGTGCTTGCGGACGAGCATGAAATGGAAGATGAGCAACGCGAAGGCGGCCCAGGGAAGCACGATCACGTGCAGGGCAAAGAAGCGGCCAAGTGTGGCGCCCGAAACGATCACGTCACCGCGAAGCACATCGGCAAAGAGGCCGAGGAGAGGAGCCTTCGAGATAGTGTCCAGCACCTCCGTGACCGTCCAGTAGGACCACTGATCCCAAGGGAGCAGATAGCCCGTGCCGCCAAAGCACAATACCACGAGAAGCAGTAGAATGCCGACCAACCAGTTCGATTCACGCGGCGGTTTGTAAGCCGCGGCGAAGAAGACGCGCGCCATATGGGCGAGCAAGGCGATGACGATGAAATTCGCCGACCAGACGTGAAGATCACGCACGAGCCATCCCAGCGGGACTTCTGAAACGATGTACTGAATGCTGGGGTACGCCTCCTGTGGGGATGGCCGATAGTAGAAGGAAAGCAGTACACCGGTGACGACAAGCACGACGAACAACAGGTAGGTGATCCCGCCGAACGCATGACGCCAGCTGACATAGGACGGCAGGCGATATCGCAACATCTTGCGGAAGGCTTGGTCGATCGGCAGCTTACGATCGATCGGTCCGTAGAGAAGCCCAAGAAAGCGAGCGACGGCGAGCACGCCTGGATCGGTGCTCGCTTTCAGATCAGCCCACAGCTGAGCCAACCACCTGATCCGCGGCTGCTTCTCCGAGTCGTTCATCGCGTAGCCTCGGAAACGTAGATGACGCCATCCCTGATTGACACGGCGTAATGAACGAGCGCCTGTGTAGACAAACCCGCCACGACGTCTCCCTTCAGGTCGTAGACTTGATAGCTGCAGGGGGAATACACGCGCAACGCGTCCGAGTCCCAGCGCAACGTGCAACCATCGGCCGGCGATGTGCCTTGCAGGGCGAAGTAACGCAGAGAATCAGGCCGGACGATGAGGATGGTCCGATCGCCCCAGTTGCGCAAACGGCTCGAGCCCACGGGGAAATTGGCCTCGTCGGTCACTCGAACCACCGGCTGCAGTTCGGGCATCTCGAGGTGCTCCGCTGGCATCGCGTAGAGCCCGATGCCAATCGCCACGCCCGTGATCATCAGGAGAATGACTCCGGCCAGCAGGAGCTCATCGAACCCGAATCTGGTGAGGTGATCCTTGTCCATGGCCACCGTCGGCGAAAGTGCGGCAGAGTAAGTAGCTTCTTGTCGCCCGGCTGTGATGACAGGTTGCGAAGAAACTAGCGAGCGCTTCGCCAGGCCGCCAGCGGCCGCGGATGCATGGCGCGCGCGGCTGCTCCAACCTCCTGGCGGGTGCTGATGGATCGTGATTTCCCGGAGGTACGGAATATGCGCCGCGCCGTGGGTGCCAAGGGTCACGAGTGAGGTAACGGCTGAACAGGGAATGGCTCATGAAGGATGAATCAGCGACGAGGGCGTTTGCCGACGTTCGCCTGGGGCGACGCCAAGAGGCAGCCAACCGCTTAAAGACCGTAGAGGGGCAGCTCCGCGCCGTCCGCAAGATGGTGATGGAGAGCGAGGACTGTCTGGGCATCGCTACGCAGGCAGCGGCGGCCTTGGAGGGTCTGCGCGGCGCGATGAGGATCGTGCTCAGGGATTACATGGATGACTGCCTGGCGGAAGAGATGCTGCGCGGCAATCGCGAGGGAGCATTCGATGAGTTCGTAGGAATCTTGGATCGTTTCATCCGCTAGCACAACGGGCGCGTCAAAGCTGGCAGTCAAGGTGCGCGGCGCAAGCGCCCACGTTCCGTTCCAACCCTGGGCACCTCAGGTCGATCTAAACAAATGAAGGCCCGTCGCTTGCCCCCTCCCTCTTGCCTGCTACGCTTCTCTTGCCTAAGGTCTAGGCGGAGGGCAGTGGTCAGGTCATTAACGTCGCGCCCGAACCGTTCCCGAAAGTGGGCGTGGCCCTGATCAGAAAGGGAGCTGAGAGATGAACCATCGACGTTCGATCGCAGTATCGGTATTTCTGCTGGCCGGGCTCGTCGCCTTTGCCTGGCAGCAGGAGGGCTGGAAGACCCCGCCGGTGGTCTCGCACGCGCTGGAGGGTCGTGACAACTGCATGATGTGCCACAAGGCGGGCGCGATGGAGCCGGTGCCCGATGCGCCGGCGGATCATGCGGACCGTCCCAACGAGATCTGCCTGATGTGCCACGCGGCGGATGCGGCGGTGCAGACGACGGCGCCCATGCCGGTCTCGCACGCCCTGGAGGGCCGTGACAACTGCATGATGTGCCATAAGGCGGGCGCGATGGAGCCGGTGCCGGATGCACCGGCGGACCACGAGGGCCGAGACAACCAGTACTGCACGCTCTGCCACGTACCGGCCGCGTAGTCGCAAGCGATACGGCGGGCGCGCCGCCCTGGCGGTGGCGCGCCCGTCGTTTGCGCACTCGCCGAGTCCCAAACCGCCCTAAAGTTCTGTCGCAAAATGCCCCGGCCCGTGGCCCGCGGTACCTGCCGTGCGCCCTGCCGGTTGGCGGCTTCGCCGGCCAGATCCATTATTGTGCAAGAGATGGTGCCCGAGTGGCGAGGGCAGCGCTGCGGCCCGCAGTTTGCCATCACGAGTCTCTGCTGGGGGTGACGATGCACGAGATGTCGCTGGCGCTGGAGATTCGCTCGATCTGCGAGCGGGAGCTGGCCAAGCTGCCGGAGACGAGGATTACGGCGGTGGGCGTGCAAGTGGGTGCCTTCTCGGGCGTGGAGGTGGACAGCCTGCAGTTCTGTCTGGAAATCGTGATGTCGGAAGGGTTCGACGGCGTACGCTGCGAGATCGAGCGCG
Organism: Gemmatimonadota bacterium; assembly: GCA_039586575.1. GTDB lineage: Bacteria > Gemmatimonadota > Gemmatimonadetes > Palauibacterales > KS3-K002. The sequence continues at coordinate 42,013 of JBDHKD010000013.1, forward strand.
AGCCGGGCCGGGCCGTCTGCCTGAACTGCGACCGCGAGTTCCGGGTCGAGCGGGCACCGTTCGAGTGCCCGTCGTGCGGGGCGTTGGCGCGGGGTGTGTCGGGCGGTGGCGGTCTACAGCTCAGTTACATGGAAGTGGAGTGAGAGCATGGGCGCCGAGCGAGTCGAAGTCAAAGAGAAGGTGCTGAGCGCCAACGACCAGATTGCCGCCGAGTTGCGCAGGCACCTGACGGCGCACAAGGTGTTCGCAATCAACCTCATCTCGTCGCCGGGCTCGGGGAAGACGACGCTGCTGGAGCGTACGGTGGATCTGTTGAAGCCGTCACTGCGTCTCGGTGTGGTGGCGGGAGACGTGCAGACTCGCAATGACGCGGAGCGCCTGGAGCGGCATGGGATCCCGGTCCAGGCGATCGAGACCGGTGGTGGCTGTCATCTCAACGCGCGCCAGGTCGAGGGTGTTCTCGAGTCGTTAGATCTCGCCCAGACAGACCTCTTGTTCATCGAGAACGTCGGCAACCTGGTTTGCCCCTCGTCTTTCGATCTCGGCGAGTCGTTGAAGGTCGTGTTGATGAGCGTCACGGAGGGCGAGGACAAGCCGCTCAAGTATCCGGCGGCCTTCAGACGGGCGAGCGTGCTGGTGCTGACGAAGGTCGATCTCGTGCCGCACCTGCAGTTCAGTATGCAGCTGGCTGTCGACAACGCGTTGTCAATTAATCCGGACCTCGTGGTTTTCTCCACCTCGTCCTTCAGCGGCGAGGGATTGGAAACTTGGAGCGGTTGGCTTTCGGAGCAGGTGTCGGCATGTAAGCGGGACTCCTAGCGTGCAAGGGCTCAGCGTCAAGGTACGCGGCATCGTTCAGGGTGTCGGCTTTCGCCCGTTCGTGTTCCAGCTGGCGGAGCGTCACGGACTCGTCGGCTGGGTGCGCAATACGAGCCGACAGGTCGAGATCGAAGTCGCTGGCAGCGAGGAAGCGCTTGGCAACTTCTTGCGCGAGTTGCGCGAGCGTGCGCCACCGCTGGCCTGCATCGACACCATCGAGACCGAAACACTTCGGCCTGCCGGCCACACGCGTTTCGAGATCCTCGAGAGCCAGCTGGACGAAGGTTGGCAGTCGATACCGCCGGACACAGCGACGTGCGATGCCTGCCTGGCGGAGACCTTCGATCCAAGCGAACGTCGCCACGGCTACCCGTTCACCAACTGCACCCACTGCGGTCCCCGCTTCACCATCATAGAAGAGCTGCCGTACGACCGTAACCGCACCACGATGCGCTGCTTCGCGCTGTGCAAGGCCTGCCGCCGCGAGTACGAGGATCCGCGCGACCGACGGTTCCATGCGCAACCGGTCGCCTGTCCTGCCTGTGGGCCCGCGGTCTGGCTGCAGCGGCCGGACGGCTGCCGGGTGGATGGCGATCCTATCGAGGTTTGCGCCTCGTTGTTGGCGAGTGGAAGCATCGTCGCCCTTAAAGGGTTGGGCGGCTTCCAGCTGGTCTGTGACGCGACGAACGCCGAAGCCGTCGCGCGGCTCAGGTCACGCAAGCGGCGATACGGGAAGCCGTTCGCGTTGATGGTCGCGGACAGCGAGTGGGCGGAGCGGCTGTGCGAGGTCAGCGCCGCGGAGCGCCAGGCGCTGGAGAGCCGCGGGCGACCGATCGTCTTGCTGAAGCAGCGGCCCGGAACTCCGATCGCTCCGGAGGTCGCCCCCGGCCTCGATACGCTCGGGCTGATGCTCCCCTACACGCCGCTGCACCACCTGTTGCTACGTCGATTTCGAGGGGCGCTGGTGATGACGAGCGGGAACCTGAGCGAGGAGCCGATCGCCATAGGCAACCGCGAGGCGCTCGAGCGCCTGGCCGAGATCGCCGATGCGTTTCTTTTCAATAACCGAGACATCTATGCGCGCTACGACGATTCGGTAGTGCGTGTGCTGGGTGATCACGTGGTCCCGATTCGGCGGGCGCGCAGCTTCGCACCGACGCCGCTCGACCTGCCGTTCAGCGCGCGACAAGACATCCTGGCCTGTGGTGCGCAGCAGAAGAGCACGTTCTGTCTGGTGAAGGAGTCGAAGGCATTCCTGAGCCAGCACATCGGCGACCTGGAGAACCTGGAGACACTGGAGCACTTCCAGAGTTCGTTGGAAACCTTCCGGCGGCTGTTCAGGGTCGATCCGGGGATCATCGCGCACGACATGCACCCGGACTACCTGTCGACGCACGTGGCACACGAGTACCCGGCGCCGTCGGCGCTGCGCGTGGTAGTGCAGCACCATCATGCGCATGTGGTGAGCGCGATGGTCGAGCACGGCATCAGGGAGCCGGTGATCGGCGTGGCCTATGATGGGACGGGCTACGGTACGGATGGTGAGATCTGGGGCGGCGAGATTCTGGTTGCGGATTGGAGGAAGTTCGAGCGGGTCGCGCACCTGCGCTACGCGCCGATGCTGGGCGGCGAGGCGGCGATTCGCAAGCCGTACCGGATGGCGGCGGGCTATATCTGGACGCTGTGCGCGGCGTGCGAGGTTGACTTCGATACGTTCCTGGGCATGGTGCCGTTGGGGGAGCGGATTCTGCTGCGTCGCCAGCTCGACGCGAAGCTCAACACCCCGCTCACCTCATCCTGCGGGCGTCTGTTCGACGCCGCCGCGGCGCTGTTGGGGATCCGCCGGGAAGCGCTGTACGAAGGCCAGGCTGCGGTGGAGTTGGAGGCGGTGGCCGACGCGGACGTGGACGAGGTTTATCCGTACGACCTGTTAAGGGACGGCGAGGGCTGGATCATCGATCCGGCGGCGACGCTGAGGGCGTTGTGGTGCGAGAAGCGGGCAGGGCGACGCGTCTCGACGATTGCTGCGGCGTTTCACAACACCGTAGCCGATTTCACCTGTGCGATCTGCCGGCGGGTGCGGGAGAAGCGTGGTCTCGAGCGGGTCGCGTTGAGCGGCGGCTGCTTCCAGAACGCGCTCTTGACGCGGCGGACGCAAGCAGGCCTGGAGGGGGCAGGATTCGAAGTTCTCACCCACCGTTTCGTGCCGCCGAACGACGGCGGCATCTCGCTCGGTCAGGCAGCGGTGGCGTATGCGCTGACGGAAAGGGCGTAGCCGTTATCCGCTAGCAGATGCGGGGGAGCGGCTCGCCTTCGGGCTCGGTGATGAGTCGACGGCCGAAGCCCGTGTCGAGGATCAGCCGACCCTTGCGCTCGGCGCTGCAGGTTCCGACGATCGCGGCGCTGGCGCCCAGCGGCTGAGCACGCAGCGCCTCCAGCACCGCGTCGGCGGCCTGCGGCCTCACACCGATCACCGCTTTCCCCTCGTTGGCGATGTGGAAGGGATCGAGCCCCAGGATCTCGGCGGCGGAGCGCACGGTCGGGGTAATGGGCACCGCCGACTCCTCGATCACGATCCCAACGCCGCTCTTCTCCGCCATCTCGGTGAGGGCGCTGGCCAGTCCGCCGCGCGTCGGGTCCTTCATCGCCGAGACGGCGCCGGCGGCGGCCTGTAGAGCGGCGCGCACCAGCCCGTTGATGGGCGCGACATCGGACCGCAGCTGGCCTTCGAACCCGAGCCCGCGCCGCGCCGCCAAGAGAGCGATACCGTGATCGCCGATCGGTCCGCTGAGGATGATCTTGTCGCCGGGCGCCAGGCCCGAGTCCCGCACGACTGTATCCGCCAGTGCAAAGCCCGTCGTGTTGATGATCACGCCGTCCAGCTCGCCGCGGCCCATCACCTTCGTGTCGCCGGTCACGATCGTGGCGCCCGCCTCGCCACATGTCTCCCGCATCGAGGACTGTATACGCAGGAGATCGGAGACGAGGAAGCCTTCCTCGATCACGAGCGCTGAGCTCAGACCCAGCACCTCGGTAGCGCCCATCATCGCCAGATCGTTGACGGTGCCAGCAATCGCCAAGCGGCCGATGTCACCGCCGGGGAAGAAGATGGGATGGATGACATGGGAGTCCGTGGTTACCACCAGCCAGCGGTCGCCGATCGGCAGCGCGGCGCCGTCGTCGAAGGCGGCCAGGCCGATCGCGCCAGCAGGCTGCTCCAGAAAGCCGGCCGCCAGCTTCTCCTCGATCAGGAGCCGCATGGCCCGCCCGCCCGCTCCGTGCTTGAGCGTGATGATCTCTTCCTGGGGGCGATTCGTCGACCCGAGTCCCGGCGTCATAGGTCCGGGTGTCCTCCGTACTGGTGCCAAATTTTGCACGTGCCCTCGCTGCTCACCATGCAAGCGCCGACCGGATTCTCGGGATCGCACTCCTTTCCGAAGAGCCTGCAATCGTTCGGGGTGGCGAGGCCCGACATGATGTCACCGCAGATGCACTGCGCGGTCAGCGCCGACGGTACGTGACTCAACAGCCGGTTGATGTCGATCTTGAACTTCTTGCGAGCGTCGACGTGGGCGAACTCGGCTCGCAAACGCAGGTTGCCATCCGGCACGTCCGCTATGCCGCGCCACATGCCGCCGGTGGTCTCGAACACCCTCCACATCTGCTCCTGCGCCACGCGGTTGCCTTCACGGGTCACGCAGCGCGGGTACATGTTCTCGACGATCTGTACGTCGTCGCGAATCAACTCGACCAATCGCACCAAACCGGCGAGGATGTCGAGCGGCTCGAAACCGGCGACGACGATCGGGATCCCGTAACGCTCGGCGAAGACCTCGAAGATGCCCCAACCCGTGATCGTGGCGGCATGCCCCGCCGCGAGGAAGCCTTCGACTCTGGTTTGTGGAATCTGAGCGACCAGCTCCATCGCCGGCGGCACGTACTTGTGCGCCGAGAGGATCGAAAAGTTGGTCGGTAGATCGTCCTGCAACACGATGGCCGCCGTCGCCACAGCCGTGGTCTCGAAACCGGTGGCGAAGAACACGACCTCCCGATCGGTGGAGCGAGCCAACTGGACAGCCTGAGAGGCACTGTAGACGACCTCGATGCGTGCACCCTCGGCCTGCGCCTGGGCCAGCGACTTCGCCGTCCCCGGCACGCGGATCATGTCGCCGTACGTGGCGATCAGCTTGCCGTCCTGCGCCAGCACCACGGCCTCGTCGACTTCGGGGAGATCGGTAACGCATACGGGGCAGCCGGGGCCCATGATCAGGTCGAGCGCCTTCGGCAATAGCGAACGCAGGCCGTACTTGGCGATTGCCTGTTCGTGGCTCCCACAGACGTGCATGACCTGAATCCGCTCGCGCCCGATCTCCGCGCACAGTCGTGCGATCTTGCCGGCCAGAGCGCGAGCCCGAACGGGATCGCGGAACTTGAGCTCGCTGGCTGGGCCCTGAACGTCGGCCTCAGACATCGCTGTCTCTCGCGTCATCGCTCTCGCCTGTCGCCGCGATCTCACCTCGCACGTCGGCAGCCATTATGTCGGTCTCCGCCTCCCGCAGGAGTTGCTCGTAAAGGGCCAGGGTCTCTTCGATCTCCTCCGCCGGAATCTTGCGTATGGCGAATCCGACGTGGTTCAAGATGTAGTCTCCCGGCCCCACCGGTTCGTCCACTATGTCGAGGCGGACATCTCTCCGCACACCCCAAAAGTCCACGGTCGCCAGAAGCCCGTCCACTTCCAGCACTCGGCCCGGAACACCTAGACACATAGGTAGCGACCTCCCGCTGATGAAGTCTCAACCGGATCGTGAGATCCATTGTTTAGCCCGCAGCCCCTGGAGGTCAATGGCTGTCGTGATGGCAGCACCACGAGCCGGACCGAGGACTCCGAACGGGGTGTTTCGGTTGGGGCATTCTGCACCACACCGTCGCGCCAAACTAGGACATAATGTGGCACCTACGGCGAGTACCCGGAGGCCGATGATCCCAACGCTCCTCTGTTCCTGCCGCGTGGTGTGATCCGCAACCGGGACCTGGCAAACGTCGAGCCGATGGACCCGGCGAAGATCACCGAGTTCGTGACGCACTCGTGGTACGAGTACGGGGCCGGCGACAGCGAGGGGCTCCATCCGTCAGCCGGCGAGACGAGGCCGAATTACACGGGGCCCGAGCCGCCCTACGAGCTTCTCAACACCGCTGGCAAGTACAGCTGGCTGAAGTCACCGCGCTACGATGGGCTGCCGATGGAGGTCGGTCCCCTCTCTCGGATGCTCGTGGCCTACGGCTCCGGGCACCCGAGGGTGCAGGCGCTAGTCAACTACGCGCTCGGCCAGCTCGGTGTAGGGCCGGAGGCCTTGTTCTCGACCCTGGGTCGTGTGGCGGCCCGGGGGATCGAGACGCTGATCCTGGCGGAGAAGTTGGAGGACTGGCTCGATGAGCTGGCTGACAACATGGGCCGCGGTCAGCTCGATATCCACGACAATTCGATGTGGGATCCGTCCAACTGGCCTGCCGACTGTACGGGGGCGGGGTTCCATGAAGCCCCGCGCGGCGCGCTCGGGCACTGGGTCCACATTGTGAACGGCGAGATCGCCAACTACCAGTGTGTGGTACCCAGCACATGGAACGCGGGACCGCGGGATGCGGCTGGGCAGCGCGGGCCGTATGAGCAAGCGCTCGTTGGCACTCCGGTGGCCGACGCCGAGCAGCCGCTGGAAATCCTGCGAACCGTTCACTCGTTCGATCCCTGCATGGCGTGCGGTGTCCATGTCGTGGACCGCACGGGTCGCGAGCTGTCGAAAGTGAGGGTCCTGTGAGCACCGTGGCACCGCCGGCCATGGCCGCCGAACCCAGACTGACCCGGATATACGTCTGGGATCTGCCGGTCCGTCTCACGCACTGGCTGCTGGCCGGTTCGATCACCGTCCTGGCGATTACGGGATTCTACATCGGGCACCCCTTTCTCATCGCTCCCAACCCCGTGGGGCAGGAGTTCGTGATGGGGAGAGTGCTGGCGATACATTTCTTCGCAGCGATCGTTTTCAGTCTTTCGGAAATTGCCAGGATCGTCTGGATGTTCATGGGTAATCGCTACGCGCGTTGGAACCAGCTGATCCCGACGAGCAAGTCTCGCTGGAAACACGCGTGGGAGTGGCTGAAGTTCTATGTCTTCTTCCGGCCCGTCACCCCGAGGTTCGTGGGCCACAACCCATTGGCGGGATTGACATACGTCGTGGTCTACGCCGTCTGCATTCTGGCCGCGCTTACCGGGTACTCGATGTTTGCGATCAGCGCCGGGGCGGACTCACCGATGCGGGTTTTCGCGGTCCTGCTGCCCGTGTTCGGTGGCCTGCAGAGCGCCCGCTGGATCCATCACGTTTGCATGTGGGTGATCGTCTTGTTCGTGATACACCACATCTCCTGTGCCCTCCTCGTCGCGCGTGCGGCGAAGAACGCCGCGATCGAGTCGATGTTCTCGGGTTATCGATTCGTGCTGCCGGAGGACCTGGCGGCGGAGGAGGCGGAAGGCGGCTGATGACGGAGTCAGGCCCCGGATCTCTCCTGGTCCTCGGACTGGGAAACGTTCTCTGCGGCGACGACGGTCTGGGCGTGGCGGCTGTCGAACTGCTTCGCCGCCGCTACCGGTTGCCGGAACGCGTACGGGTCTTGGATGGCGGCACGCTGGGTCTCGCCTTGCTGCCGCACATCGGTGCCTGTGATGACGTGATCATCGTCGATGCTGTGCGGGGCGCCGGCCCGCCGGGCACCTTCATTCGACTCGAGGGCGACGAGGTAGGGCCGGCGGTGCGGAGTCGCCTTTCCTGTCACCAGATCGGCGTCGCCGACCTGCTCGACGCGCTGCACATGCTGGATTCATACCCGCGGCGGCTGGTGCTCTTGGGATTGGTGCCGGCCACGCTCGACCTCGGTCTCGATCGCTCGCCTGCGGTCGAGTCGCGGCTGCAAGTGTTGGCCGATGAGACCGCAGACGAGGCGCGCCGGCTGGGCTACGAGCTTCTCCCCGTTGGAGGAGGTGGGGTGACGGCCCCGGAGACTCGTGGCCCAGCTGTTCGCGCTTTGGGCCTGTGACACCGGGGAGCCAACCTTTGCCGGGTAAGCGGTAAGAGACAACGAACTGCTACGGTAGAGGGCTTGGTGGCCGACGTCGGCGTTCGGCGAGCCGATGCAAGGCGTACATCAGCCATTGCCCGGGCAAGAAGATCACGAGGAAGATCACAACAACGAAGACAACCACGAGCAAGATCACTTTGAACGCCGGGGCGATGGCAGGATTTCGGATCGTGTCGGCAGCGAATCTGAGGGTGCCGAGGGCCACGAGGTAGGCCCACAGGACGCTCACGACGAGCCCAATGAACAGCGTCAGGCGAGCAAGCTTACCCGCCGTCCACGCCTCTTTGACCATACTTCTAGGCACCGTCGGAATGCTCCACGTGAGTTCGCGTTATGCGGTGGGCATTCGCACCCGTAGCCGGCAAGGGCTCTTGCGGCTTCTGGACGGAAACTGGGAAGCGCTCGCAGCCGCGGCAAGATGAAGGGATGCGAGCGCGGAGGAGTTTCCTGGCGACGGCCGCGGCGCTGCAGCTTTGTCTCGGGGCCTGCGACACTTCGGGACTGCCCCAGCGGTACCGCGACGTCGAAGTTCCGGCGGGTAGGATCGCCTCCCTCGAAGCCCGCGCGCGCGGCCGTGAGCTGTTCTTGGAGCACTGCGCGCTCTGCCATGGCGAGCGGGCCGACGGCCGCGGTCGCCGACGCTCCTGGTCGGTGCCGCCGGCTGACTTCACCGACCGGGCGTGGCGCGAGCGGATCGACCCCCGACGGGTCTACTACGTCGTCCGCGAGGGAGTGCGCGGTACGCCCATGCCGGCGTGGAAGGTGCTCGCCGACGATGAAGTCTGGGATCTGGTCGCGTACGTACTGTCGGTAGCGGATCAGGGATCCTAGCGGATCAGCCCAACCGTAGGTAGGTGACGATCATCGAGTAGAGGATAACGACGATCAGCGTGAGGCCTACCGCCAGCGCCGCGAAGCCGAAGATCCTGAACAGGCGCTGCAACTTGAGCGGGTACTGGTGAACCAGCTGTCCTTGTAGGTTGCCTTCCTGCAAGAGCTGTTCGTACTCACGCGGCTTGTCGTGTTTGAGTTCCTCCACAGTCACGCGGCCGGTGAAGATAACCGGGTCCATGGGGAACTTGTCCGGTCGAAAGTGCGTGTTGAAGAAGTGGATCGTGAAGATGAAGGCGACGGCCAGCAACGCTTCATCGCTGTGCACGATGGTCGCCACGTTCACGGTCCAGCCGGGGAGGATCAGAGTAAAGAACTCTGGGAACCAGAGCAGGAGCCCGGTGGAGCCGATGATGAACATGCCCCAGAAGACCGCGAAGTAGTCGAACTTCTCCCAGTAAGTGAAGCGACCGTAGCTCGGCCGCTCCCCGCGCCCGAGGAACCACTTCACCGACTGGATAAACTCGCGCGCGTCGGTCTTGTTGAAGATGAGCGAGGTATCGGAGAAGATGAACTCCTTCCAACTTCTACCGGACCCCCGCTTGCGATTATAGGCGTCGACCAGGTGAATCACGAAGACGGTGATCAGCGCGATGGCGGCCAGTCGGTGCAGCACGCCCGTGGTGGAGAACCCGCCGAGAACGTCGGCCAGCGTCTGCGCCCAGCCCATGAACGAGAACTTCAGGATCATGCCGGTGATGGCCAGAACGAAGAAGCTGAGCAGCATGACCAGATGCAAGGTACGCTCGAAGGTCGTGAAGCGCCGGTACAAACGCTCGCCGGGCGCCGGGGCTCGGTGTTCGCGCGCGAAGCGCCACTCCTCTGGCGAGCGCCACAGTCGCCAGAGCCAGGACAGGGTGTGGCCAGTGGCGAAGGTCAACGTGCCCACCAGCAGCGCGGTCATCCCCCAGAACGCCCAAAACAGGTAGGGGTACTTCGCCGGATCATGGTGCGTGGCATGTGTCAGGTAGCCGGTGAACCTGCGGTTGGCGCCGGGGTGACATCGGCCGCAGGTGTCGACGATGTTGCGGCGGCTGAGCGTCGAGCGGGCATCGTTGATGGGGTGGATGTTGTGGGTTCCGTGGCAGTCATAGCACTTGGCGACGCCGGCGTCGCCCAGCCGGGAGACCTTGCCGTGGAACGTGTCGAAGAAGGTCTCGGACTCATCTCCGTGGCAGCGGCCGCACTGGTTCATCATGGTCAGCCGGAAGTCGCCGAGCCCGGTACGGCTGATCTCGTGCGAGGTGTGACAATCCTCGCAGTTCGGTAGTTCGCGGTCGTCCGGCGCATCCGCGCGGGCGATCCAGTGGATGCTGGTCCGGTATTCCTCCTCGATGCCGTGGTGGCAGGTGCCGCAGGTGTCGGCGATGTTGTCGCGGTGGACGGAGGAATTCGGGTCGGTCGGCGGCAACTCGTTGTGGGCCGTGTGACAGCTGGGACAGGTCGCCGTGACCACGAGCCCGCTTTCCAGCAACCCCTTACCGTGAATGCTCATCACGTAGCTTCTCACGATGTCGGGGCCTTCGTAGCCGTGCTCCTCGATCCGCCGTGCCGCCGGCTCGCCTTCGCGGTGACAGCGTGCGCAGAGTTCGGGCACGTTGCTGGGGAAGGTCGGTGACGTCGGCCAGGCGTTGTCCTCGGTCGCGTGGTAGTCGTGACAGTCGAGGCAGGTCGGCGCTTCCGCTACGCCTTGTGCGGCCAGCGTCCCGTGCACGCCCGACGAATACTGCTCGACCGGTGGGGCGTGACAGACTCCGCAGTCGACGTTCGAGGCGACCGAGGTGGCGCAGGCACGCTCCGTGCGCGACGGTGTGACGTCGGCGTGGCACTGGGCGCAGCCGGTCCCGCCATGCATCGAGGTGTCGTAGGCCCCCTCGTCGACGAAAACCGAGATGGTCTCCCCGTCGCGTTCCATCGTGAGGTCCGGGTCGGAATGGCAAAACATGCAATCGGCGTTCGCCGCACCCGCGTCGTAGAAGACCCGGCGGATCCTGTGCGGGGAGTGGCAGTCGACGCAGACCGGGATGACGTGCGGCTCCTCCTCCCATAGCCTGCCTTCGATCACCTGCTGGTGCACCTCCTCGATCAGTGCGTGGCATTGTGTGCAAGTGGCCGCGACGTTTGACTCGTGGATGCTCGATCGCTCATCGGTGTGCGGCAGGATGAAGTGCGAGGTGTGGCAAGACGTACAGACCGCCGTCACCGCCAGACCCTGCCGGAACAGGCCCGCGCCGTGGATCGACATCGAGTAGTTCTGGAGGATCTGGTCCTGCGGTATGTCGCGGGTGGTCGAGACCTCGGTACCCTCCTGGTGGCAACGCCCGCAGAGCAGCGGGATGCTGAACACGTAAGTCGGCGAGCGTGCGTCGGTGTGCGTGCGGATCTCGTGTGTGCCGTGGCAGTCAGAGCAGCTCGGCGCTAGAGGGTCGCCGCGCGCCGCCGCCTGGCCGTGCAGCGAAGCCTGGTGCTGCCGAACTTGGGCGGCGTGGCAGGCATCGCAGGTCGCCGCCTGTGGCTCGTCGGGGTGCGGGATGGTCAGCCCGCGATGGCAGTCGGTGCAGAGCACGCCGCGCCGACCGTGGAGCGAGCGCTCGTGCTGCTGCCGGGTGACGACGTACCTGGACGGGTCTTCTTTACCGGCGAAGAAGGCCGCCATCTCGTGGCACATCAGGCAGCTGTCATCGTCCTGCCCGGCGGCGGTGTCCGGCACCGCGAAGACCGACGCCGCCAGGAAGGCGGCCGCTGCCAGGCGCCCCAGCCAGCGCGTGAAACCCCGATTCGCTTTCCTCTCCTGCTCCAATTCGCTGCTCTCGTTCGCCGGTTGTCGAGGTTTTTGCGCCTTAAGTCCAAGCCATCGCGAATGATAGGCGTTCTGGTCCGTCTTTCCGTAGAGCAAGACGTGTGCCTTGCGTGAGGCTGGTACGGGATGGACGCGACAGCGGGCCGTCCCGCTCCGGGTCGGAGTGGGACGTGGCATTTTGTCCCCTACCGGAGCCCCGAGCCGGCCCCCCGCACCAGGCCTACCGGGTGCGTCTGAGCCGGGCCAGGCGGAGCGCGTTCCCGGTCACGGCGAGCGAAGCCCCCATATCGCCCAACAGGACGGCGGTGATCAGGCTGACCCAGCCGGGCAGCGTGCCGACGGCGAGTGAGAGCTTGATGGCGATGGAGGCGGCGATGTTCTCGCGGATCACGGCGCTGCTGCGGCGTGAGAGCCGGAAGAGGTAGGGCAGGCAGCGCAGGTCGTTGGCCATGAGGGCGACGTCTGCGGTCTCGAGAGCGACGTCGCTGCCGGCGGCTCCCATGGCGACGCCAACGCTAGAGGCGGCGAGGGCCGGGGCGTCGTTGACGCCGTCGCCGATCATGGCGACGGGCCCGAACTTCGCCTCGAGCTGTCGCACTGCGTCCACCTTGTCTTCCGGCAACAAGCCGGCGTGGTAGGCGTCGACGCCCAGGCGTGTCGCGATGGTGCGTGCCGTCTCCGCATGGTCGCCGGTGAGCATGGCGATGTGGTCGAAACCCAGGCGGCGCAGCGCTGCGATGGTCTCCCTGGCCTCCTGGCGCTCGCGGTCGGCGACGGCGATGAGGCCCAGCACCCGGTCGGGAGTGCCGACGCATACGGGCGTATGCCCGGCGGCCGTGAGGCGGTCGAGTTGGCTCCTCCACAATCGGGCAGCGTCGCCGAACAGGCTGGGGACACCGATCAGGTAGGGGGAGCCGTCGAGCAGCGCGCGCGCCCCACGACCCGGCAGCGCTTGGAACTCGGTGATCGCGGAGTCGTTGCCCAGGCCGGCGTCGGCCGCGGTACGCCGAATCGCCTCGGCGATCGGGTGCTCGGAGCGGGCCTCCAGCGCTGCGGCGATCCTGAGCACGTCGTCGGCCGAGAGATCGCCGTTCGCCGGGCCGACGACCTCGGCTACGGCCAGCTCGCCGGTCGTGAGCGTCCCCGTCTTGTCGAAGGCGATAGCACGGATGTGGGCCAAGGCTTCCAGATGCACGCCGCCCTTGATCAGCACACCGTTGCGGGCGGCGCTCGTAATTCCGCTCACCACGGCGACCGGCGTCGAGATGACGAGCGCACAGGGGCAGGAGATCACCAACAGCGTGAGGCCGCGCACGAACCAGGTGCTGAAGGCGGCGCCGAAAGCCAACGGTGGAATCGCTATGAGAGCGACGGCCAGCAAAGTGACCGTCGGCGTATAGTAGCGAGCGAACCGCTCGACGAACCGCTCGCTGGGCGAGCGGGATGACTCTGCCTCTTCGACGAGGTGGATGATGTGGGCGAGCGTGGTGTCGCCGGCGCGCTTGGCGCTCTCGACCTCCAGGTAGCCCTCGCGGTTCATCGTGCCGGCGTAGACGTAATCCGACGGGGCGACGTTGACCGGCATCGATTCTCCAGTGATCGTGCTCTGGTCGACCGCCGACGTGCCCTCTCTAACCCAGCCGTCGACGGGGATCTTTTCGCCGGGGAGGATCTGGACGATGTCACCAGGCTCCACCGCGTCGACGGGCAACTCGACGACCGCGCCGTTCCGCTGCACCCGTGCCGCCGCCGGCGCCAGATCCAGGAGGCTCTCGATCGAGCGGCGAGCCCGCTCCACCGAATAGCCTTCTAGCAGCTCGGCGATGCCGAACAGAAAAGCGATGCTCGCCGCCTCGACGAACTCGCCGATCCCGATGGCGCCGAAGATCGCCACCGTCATCAAGAAATTCATGTCGAGCCGTACGATCCGTGCGGCTCGCAGACCCTTGGAGAAGAAGTTGAGACCGCCAGTCAGCGCCGCGAGCGTGAAGAGCACGGCGGTCGTGTCGACCGTCCAGTGTAGGCCCGACCAGACGACAACGCTCAGATCGAGCAGGCGGATGATGAGGCCGGCGGCGATCCCGATCCCCGAGGTATACGTACAAAGCGCAGCCCGGCTTCTCCAGACGCTCGACCGGTCGGACCATGCCCCGGCGCCCGGCTCTTCGCCGTCACGCTCGACCGTATAGCCCAGCGAGCGGACGGCTTTGGCTATGATGTCGGCGCCCAACCGGTCGGGATCGAAGCGGACGCGCACGTCCTTCGAGACGATACGGGCGTCGACCCGCTCGACCCCCTCGAGCCTCTCCAGGCGGCTGGCAATACGCTGCGCGCAACTGGCGCAGTCCATGTCCGGGACCGCCAGAACCAGTTGGCAGGAAGTCTGTCCGCCACCCGCGTCAGTCACTCCAGCTCCTCCCGGACATGCTCCAAGCCTAGATCGAACAGCCGCGCCACGTGCTCGTCGTCGAGCGCGTAATAGGTCAGCTTCCCGTCACGCCGATGGCGTACCAGCCGCATCTGCCGCAGCTGGCGCAGGTGGTGCGAGACCGCCGAGGGGCTGGCTCCCACAGCGGCGGCCAGATCCCCCACACACAGCTCGCGCTGAGCCAGCGCGCGCACGATCTGCAGGCGCGTCGGGTTGGCCAGGATCTGAAAGGTGTCGGCGATCAGCGTCAGCTCCTCCTCGCTGCACAGGGCGGCCGCGGCGGCGGCCACCGCGCGGGGGTCTACGAGGTGGAGATCGGGAGCGGCGTGGTGGTGAGCCGGCGGTCGGCGGACGCGTGAAGGATTTCTCATATGTTCAGACAATCTAGGGCGGTCCGTGCGGCGCGCAAGTCCGCTCCGCCAGCAACCCCTGGCTCCCCTGCGGACCGAAGCTTTGACTCCCGGCTCTCGGCCCCCTACTTTCGCTCCTATGTTCAAGCGGTTTCGTGAGCGGATCGAGCGTGCCCTGGAGCGGCGTGAGGCCGAGCGGCCCCTGAACCGCGATGACATGGACCGGCTGCTGCGCGAGATGCGTGAGGAGCTGGTGGACATGAGGTCGCGCATCCCGCGGTTGGAGCGTCAGGCGCAGGACATGGACCAGCGTTCGGCGCAGCAGATACGGCGTGCCGAGTTGGCGCACGACAAGGCGCGGGAGGCGCAGGCGGCGGGGAGACTGGACGAGGCGCAGCTGGCGACGCAGACGGCGCGGGACGCGTTGAGCTACGTCGAGGATTCGCGCCGTCAGGCGGACGAGGCGCGTGCGGAGGTCGCACGGCTGAGGGTGGAGTTCGATGCGAAGATGGACCAGCTGAAGGAGGCGGAGCGGAACCGTGACGTGCTGCTGGCGCGCTCGCGCCGGGCGACGACGGCGAGGAAGCTCGATGACATGCTCAGCGGTCCGGAGAGCGGGCTGAGCCGGTTCGAGCGTGCTGAGGACGACATCGAGGCGGCGGAGGATATGGCGGCGGCGGAGCGCGAGTTGAGCGAGGCGTTGGGCGAGCGGCCGCGGCTAGAAGAGATCGAGACGGACTACGAGCTGCGGCAGATCGAGGCGGCCAAAGAGGCGGACGAGGTCGAGCGGCGGCTAACGGAACTGAGGCGGCAGATGGAGGACGAGGAGGACCAGACGGAGTAGAGGGGCCTGCCTGGCGTTACCTTCCTGGCGAACATCGAACATCGCACATCCACCATGCAACATCGGAGTGTTGCGGCGCTGACGTGCCTCGGTCGTCGAGCGCCGAGCGTCGAGGTTCAACGTTGAGAGTTCGACGCTCGGCAAGTTGTTCGACGTTCGATGTCGGATGTCCGCTGTTCAATGGTCACTATCAACGGTAGCGAAGAACGGCTGCCACTTCTCGGGCGCTGACGGCTTGGTGAACAGGCTGACGCCGACCAGCAGGCCGATCGAGATGAGCACGCCCGGGATCACGATGTACTGGCTGTCGGCGAAGTCGAACGGGTTGCCGAGAATAGTCAGGGTGAAATCGACGCCGAGCCGGCTGAGCACGCCGATGGTCACGATGGTACCCATGCCGCCGGCGATGCAGGCCACTCCGCCTTCTGTAGTGACGCGTTTCCATAAGAAGCAGGCGAGCAACGCCGGTGTGAGGCTGGCGCCGACCAGGGAATAGGCGTAGAGCGCCATCGAGAGGACGGTTTGGAACTGAGTGAGCAAGACCAGACCGATAATGCCGAAGGCGATAACGGAGATGCGCTGTACCGCCAGTTTCCGCTTCTCGTTCGCCTGCGGATCGACGAAGCGCTCGTAGATGTCGCGGCTCATGTTGGTCGAGGGGACGAGCAGGAAGGTGTTGCCGGTCGAGAGCACGATGGCGACGGCTGCCGCGAGCAGGACCGCGCCACCGAGGAGCGGCAGTCCGTGGCGGGCGATGAAGAGGATCACGGTCTCGGATGCGGCGCGGCCGACGATCGAGACTTCCTCGATGAGGTTCGGGTAAGCGGCGCGGCCGACGATGGCGAGCAGGGCGAGGGCCGTTTCCAGGAGGACGACGCCGAGGACCATGCCGACGACGGCGCGGCGGGCGGCGCTGGCATCCTTGGCGGAGAAGAACTTCTGATACATGCCGCTCTCGCCGAGCAAGAGCAGGAAGGTCGGCAGTGAGACGCCCATCACCCAGAGCAGGTTGTGGCCGCCCAGGACCGAGGTATGATCGGGGGGGAGGCGGCTGAGGACTTCACCGACCCCGCCGAGCTGGAAGACCATGTACGGCAGGGCGAAGAGAATGCCGAGCGTGATGATCGTCCCGTTGAAGATGTCCACCGTGACGATGGAGACCATGCCGGCCAGCGCCGTGAACAGCACGATCGCCGCGGCGGTGATGTACATCCCCATCTCGGGGCTGATCCGCCCGTCGGTGACGATGCTGAGGATCCAGCCGCCGCCGCGGAACTGGTAGGCGGCGATGGTCACGTAGGCGAGGATGATGGCCAGCGTGCCCAGCAGCCTGGCCGCCGCGTTGTAACGCTTCTCCAGCAGGTCGGGGACGGTGTATTCCGCGATTCGCCGCACGCGGCCGGCGATGAAATAGGCGACGACGAGGCCGACCCAGGCGCCGAACGAGAACCAGAGCTCGGCGATCCCGGTGCGGTACGCCAGGCCCGCCCCGCCGAACAAGGACCCCGAACCGATCCACGTGCAGACGAGCGTGCCCACCAGCAGCAGTACGGGCACCGCGCGCCCCGCCACCATGAAGTCGGCGTGGCTCTTGACCTTACGGGACCGCCAGAGGCTGATGGCGATCAGGATCAGCGGATAAGCGAATACGACGGCGACCAGCAGGTTCATGTAGCTCCTCCAGGCGCGTTGAGGCTGGCCAGAAACCTCGGGAAAGCGGCGGCAACGTAAGGCGCGCCACCGCTCCCTAGCAAGAGACGCGACCCCGCCCTTGTCAGGTGCAGAGGTGCGCCTAGGATTGTGGCCATGGCGACCGAGGTGTACGTGATGCGGCACGGCGAGACGGAGGCGAACGTCGAGCAGATCCTGATGGGGCGTGAGGACTCGCCGTTCACGGCGGCGGGTAGGAAACAGCCCATCGAGGTGGCACACCATCTGGTCGGCCGGCCGCTGGTCCGCATCTATTCAAGCCCCATGGAACGGACCCGGCGGACGGCGGCTCTGGTGCAGCGGGCGCTCGACGGGTCGCTCGAGATCGAGACCGACATGGCCATCGCCGAGATCGACTCCGGTGATTACACCGGCCTCACGTTCCAAGAAGTGCGCGGGCGGGTAGCCGACGACGCCCTGCTGGGCGAGTTCCACTACCCGGGCGGCGAGTGCTGGCGCGATGTGCAAGAGCGGGCTCTGTCGTTCGTCTATGGTATGGAGGCCCGTCACCCGGGCGCGGCGGTGTTGCTGGTGACGCACGCGGGGGTGATCGCCGGGCTGGTGGCGGCGTACCTCCGCGAGCCGATCGAGCGCTACATTCGCACCCGCTTCGGCCACGACTACTTGGGTCGCCTCGTCGTTGAGAAGGGTGCGATGACCGAGTACGAAAAGCTCGCCGGCACGGTGGACAGTTGGCTGTGAACCGCACCGCATCGGAGGGCCCGATGACGAGAGAAGCAAGACGACTGGCGGTGCTGGCGCTCGCCCTGGCGCTGGCCACGTGCTCGCCGCGCGAAGAAGCCGCAGAGCTACCGGAACAGGGCGCCGCAGCGGAGGAGGGGACGGTCGCGGAGGAGGAACAAGGCGCCGCAGCTGAATCCGCGACTGCGGCTCCGGCGGTGGAAACCGCAGCCGGCCCCGCGAGCGTGGCGCCGGCGACGCCAGAAGAGAGACCGATGCCGCGGAACTGGATGGTGCTGGAATTCGCCCGAGCCGTCGAAGACGCCGATCTCGAGTGGCTGGAGGAGAACGGCTTTCGGGTGGATACGGTGATGACGGAGACGCAGGTGCGGGGCTGGTTGGAGGATCCGGCGGGCGGTGCGACGATCACGAACGACGCGCGGATCGCCCGGGTTCAGGCGCAGATGCGCTGACCCGGGCGATCGCGGTTGCCGCGACTAGTTGGTGACGCTCAGCGTGAAGCCGCTGGTGCTCTGCAGGGCGTTGTTGCTGCCCGCCACCTCCAACAAGGTCACGCCGTAGCTGCTCACCTGCGAGACGTCGGGCACCGAGAAGCGGAACAGGGCGCCCGACGAGTGCGAGCCGATCACCGCGATCTTCACGGTGTTTCCCGAGGCGAACGAATAGAACAGATCGCCGCTGCTGGCGGCCGTCGGGTTGGTGATGCCGCTGCCGGTGAGCTGCACGAGGAAGGCGGCGCCGCTGCCGGTCGTCGACAGGTTCACGGTCAGCTGTCCGGGGCCCGACGGACCTGTGGGGCCACCGCTGTCGGAGCTGCAGGCGCCGGCCAGCAAGGCGGCGAAGGCGATCGCCGCCGCCGCGGCCCAGTAGCCTCTGTTCGTCCTCATCGTCCTTCCTCCTTGCGGGCCGCGCCGCGGTTCGAGCGGTCCAGCTGCTCCAGCGCCTCGATCACATCTGCCGATAGAACGTCCGCAGCGACGAGGCCGGCCTCCTGCAGGTAGGCCCGGAAGTCACCGATATCGAAGCCGCCGTTCTGGTTGCCGATGATGTCGAGGAAGCGTTCCTCGTCGGCGGTCAGCACGGAGACCGGGCTCAACAGGTGGTTGACCACGTTGTCCAGCACGAGGCTGGGCCGCGTGATGATGATGGTGATCGTGGCGGTGTCGGCGAGCGCCCCGTCGACCGCCGCGACCTGGATGTTGAAATCGCCGTCCTCTTCCGGCACGCCGGTGATAGCGCCGCTCGCCGCGAGCGTCAGGCCGACCGGCAGCGCATCCCCTCCGGTACGTGCCCAGCTGAACTCGCCGACGCCGCCCGACGCGGTGAGCGTGTCCGTGTAGGTAGCGCCCATCGCTCCCTGAGCGAGGGTGTCGCTTTGCACGGCCACCGCGATACCGAACCGCGCCCGCATGGTGTAGGGCTTGTTCAACGTCAGCGTCAGCGTGTCGGTGATCGTGGTCGTGTCACCCGACCACTTGACGAAGAGAAAACCACCGGCGGGAACAGCCTGTAGCTGGGCCGTCGAGCCCGGGGTCAGCCAGGCGATGCCGTTGGCGTCGAGCGTCACCGAGCTATTGATCGTCCCCGTCCCGAAGTTGGGATTCGTAGCCCTGAGGCGGTGCTCGGTCTGCAGGGTGGCGATGAAGGTGTCGGGTGTCGCGTCGCTGATCGAGACGGCATGTATGCGGAAGCCCAGGTCGCTCCACGACTGGAAGGTGTAGCGGGTCAGCGTGTCACCCTGGACCGCCTCGACCCCGATGGTCGGTGTGGTCGGGTAGGCCCAGATCACGTCATACGGCGCGTCCACGGTATCGCCGGCGAAGATCACCTCGGTGCCGGCGCCGATGTTCGTGCTGACGTGCACGCCGACCAGGTTGATGTTCACCCGGAAGCCGATGCTCTTGTCGGCATTGACGGTGATGCTGTCGACCAGGATTCCCGAGTTGGAGTTGTCGTTGAGCTCCGAGTTGGGGGTCGAGCCCGGGCCAAAGGCCGTCTTGGATGACGAGCCGGGCCAGGGATCGCCGGCATCACCGCGATTGACGCCGTTGCCGAGATGATCCCACCCGTCCGCCTGCTCCAGGTCGAGGCCGTGCGGCACGACCGCGTTCACCGTGTTCGAGAACCAGCGGGCCAGGATGCGGTCCGGATCGACGTGCCAGATCAGCAACCCCTCGCCCGCCAAGTAAGCATCGGAGCCCAGCCAGGCCCGGTTCTCGATCAGGAAGTACTCGTTCGTCCCGGAGACTTCGACCCGCAAAGCCGTGTCGCTCGTCACGATCGGGTAGAGAACGTGGCTGCCGGTACCGGACCCCGTACGGACCGTGTCGACGGCGATCCAGCCCACGGCATCCTTCGACCAGGCCGACATGTGGGCCGGTCGGGTCGGGATGTTCCAGTTCCCCGATCCCATAAGCCCCCACCAGCCGATGCCCTCGGATCCGCCGGTGCCGGTATCATAGAGATCCGGCAGGTTCAGGATGCCGTGACCCAGCTCGTGGACCGTGGTCCCGATGGCCATCGTGGATGTGGAATCGCAGCCACCGGCACCGCCGACCGCCGGCTGGATCACGTAGTCGTCGACCGTGACGCCATCGTTGGTGAAGTAAGGAGTGCCATTATTCCAGGCTCGATATACCCAGCGGTGCGACCAGATATGCACCGAGCCCTGACAGGCGCCGTCCTTCAGCGGGTGGAGGATCGCTACGAGGTCCACGAAACCGTCGTTGTCGCCATCGTAATTGCTGAAGTCGATGCTGGCGTCGGCCGAGTCCAGCAGGGCCTTGATGAAGGCACCGGTGTGGTCGGTGTTCGGGTCGAGCCCGTTGTTCGAGCCCTCGTACCAGCCGGCCACGCTGTCCACCGTGACCCAGTCGACGATGTCACCGCTCACCGTCAAGAGCCCGTTCGACACCTCGTCGTAGTACGTGGTAACCGAGTAGGGTGGGGCGGCGGTCGTGCTGAACAGCGTGTTGTGAAGCGTAGTCGAGTCCGGCCGGTACACGTGCGTGCTGTCAACGAAGAGGCCGATCAGCACCGGGAACTCGAAGGTGTCGGCGAGCGCCGCGCCCGACGCCTGCGCCGCGGCCACCGACGGCTGCAACCCCCGGAAATGGGCGTTCAAGGTGCCATAGTCGCGATCGCGGGCCAGCGCCCGGCGGCGCTCCATCACCTGCCGCGCCTTCTCCTTCCAGACCCGCTGGAATCGGTAGGCGCCCGGGTCGCGGGCCAGGACCTCGCGGTATCCCGGCGGCGGCAGCTTGCCGTGCACTCGGCCGCGCATCTCCACATCCTGGGCGGCCAGGTCGGGAGGTGCGGTGGTGGTACCCAGGCACAGGCAGGCCCCGGCGGCCAGCGATAACAGGACCGATGCTCTCATCAGCTCCTCCTCACTCGGCTTCGGGCGAATCGCTTACGCAGATACGGTCGCCGCGGGCGGGATCGGGGACCGTTTTGCCGTCCGGACGGAGAGATTGCGGCGGGCAGAGGAGGGCATGGCAAGTTTACCCACTGCTTCGAGATGCGTCAAGCAGCGACGTCCGCTGCGGCGGCGCTCCGCCAGCGTTCGCCGATGCCAGCCACGGCGCGGCCGCGCGGCCCGTGGCATTCTGACACGCGGCCTGGATTACATATCGTGGGGTGAGCGAGGGTGGGTGCTGGACGTAACCATATGTTTTACAAGGGATTGTGTCGCTGGACGGATCGGGGTGCTGACGGCCGGGAGAGCCGGGCGGGGACCGGGAGCCGGCGAGAATTGGCTCCATGCCTAGCTTTTCCCTTGACGGTTCAAGGGTTTTAGCTGTACAGTAGAGCCGGCTTCGGCTTCGCCCATGCCCTTTTCGTTCAACCCATCTCCTGAAAGGAGCACGTGGTGAACAAGACGGAACTCATTGACAAGCTTGCTGAGACGACAAGCCTCAGTAAGGCCGACGCGGGCCGCGCGGTCGATGCCCTGTTCGACGTGGACAAGGGGATCATCGCGGGGGCACTGCGGACCGGTGCGAAGGTCCAGATCACCGGGTTCGGTACGTTCGAGACCCGGAAGCGCGGGGCGCGGATGGGTCGGAACCCGCGGACCGGCGAGCGGATCCAGATCCCGGCGTCGGTATCACCGGCTTTCCGTCCTGGGAAAGGGTTGAAGGACGGGGTGAAGCCGGGCTTCTAGCTTGGACCCCCGGGGGAAGGAGGCCTGAGCGAGTAGCGGGCCTGCTTCCCCCACAAAGCCTACCTAGTCTCGAAACAACCGCACATTCGCGGGCCGTCCCCGTATCGTCGCTGTGGCCAGCGCCTTGATCACTTTTTCCGCGACCGCGGCGGCGACTTCTACTGAAGTGTGGGTGTCTCTGATCTCGATGCGCCCGATGCTGTCGCCGCCGACCGCTGCTTCGCCGGTGATGGCGCCGACCAGGTCGGCGGGCCGCACCGCGTCGCGTCGCCCGACGCCGAAATAGAGTCGGGTCCAGGCGGGCAAAGCGGTCTCGGGCTCGGCCGGAGCGCGCTCGCGCAGCAGCGCGGCAGCGGCGGCAGCGATCTGCGTGGGAGTGAACTCGTCGAGCAGCGGTTCCAGTAGGAGCATATACGGTTCCAAGTCGCGGCCGCTGGCGGCCTGGCGCAACTGCTCGAGAGTGTTCTGGGCTGAGCGCTGCGCCTCCTCGGGCAGGGTGGTGCGGAGGGCGGTCACTCTCAGGGCGGCCAACTCGACCAGCCGGGCCAGGTGGGCGATCTCGCCCGGCTCGGCAAAGACCGCGGTCCGCGCGGTCGACTCGAAGCAAGCGCGCAGCGCGGCGAAGTCGGCCGGCGCGCCCCAGGCCACGGCCAAGTCGGCGGGCTCGGCGGCAGGTTGGACCTCGAGCCGCACAACGGCATCGTCGGAGGCCGCTGCCGGAAGGCCCCGCACCTGAAGCTGGTCGGCCAAGGCCCGCGCCTCGTCCTCGAGCCGGCAGTGGACGCGGGTGCGTGGGCTGCCCTTCGCCCCACGCTCGGTGAGCACGTGGACGAGGACCCCCAGCCACTCGGTACGCGACCCGGTATAGAACTCCATGCTGGCGTGTGACAACGGCTCCGCCTCGGTGGGTAGGTAGGCCAGGCGCCGGGCGCGGCGGGCGTGACGGTCGATCCAGGTCTCGACCTCCTGAGTGAGGGCCGAGGTCAGGAGTACGCGCTGGGCGTCCTTGGGCGCCTGCGCCGTGAGGGTCTCCAGAGCTTCAGCGGCTCCCAGGGCGACCATTGCCGAGGCGCCGTCCACCACCAGGGCCACGAGGCCGTCCAGCTTGATCGCTGAGTGCTCGACGGCGGCCAGCGCGGCGGCCGGGCTGGCCACGGCGATGTGTGCGTTCACCGGGTGCAGCGGCCGCACCACTCCGACCGTCAGGCGCTTCGGCTGCAGCAGGCGGTGCAACGTGTCAGCGGTGCGCGCGGCAGCCGTGTCCGTCGGTCGCAGGACCAGCGCCTGCGGGCCGGGTCCGGCAGGGTCGAGGCGTGCGGCGAGCCCGAGGGCATAGGCGAGCGTCTTGCCACTACCGGCGGAGGCGACCCCCACCGCCGCGGTTCCCCGGGCGATGACCGGCACGGCTTCCGCCTGCAACGCCGTCGGTCGGCGGTAGCCGATTCGGCCGAGCTCGGCGGTGAGCTCGGCGTCGATCTTCAGATCCGTAAAGTCGTTCATGCCCCCAATCTAGCATGGGGACCCGATATACGAAGAGGGCGCTCAGCTTGACGGCGCCACCGCCGCCCGTCTATGCATTGGCCCATGAGAAAAGCGATCATCATCGGCACCAGTTCGGGCATCGGTCGGGCTTTGGCCAAGCAACTGGCCGCCCACGGCTACGAGGTCGGACTCGCGGGCCGGCGCCGGGAGCGGATGGAAGAGCTGCGCTCTGAGATCCCGACACCGACCCGCATCAAGACCATCGATCTGACCCGGCCCGGGGAAGCGCGCGAGCGCCTGGCCGAACTGATCGGCGAGCTGGGCGACGTCGAGCTGATCGTGGTGAACTCCGGTGTGGGCCATACCGACCCGCCCTGGGAGTACGAGATCGAGATCATCCAGGTCAACGTGATGGGCTTCGCCGCCGTGGCGAACCGGGCGCTGGAATACTTCGTCGAGCGCGGCTCGGGTCATCTCGTGGGGATCTCGTCGATCGCCGGGCTGCGCGGCCTACGGGCGGCCTACAGCGCCTCGAAGGCCTTCGACTCCACCTACCTGGAGGGGTTGCGGCTCAAGGCGGACCGGCACGGCGTGGACGTTCAGGTCACTGACGTGAAGCCGGGCTTCGTCGACACCGAGTTGACGGCGGGCCGTAACGACATGTTCTGGGTGGCGACGCCCGAGGAAGCGGCGCGCCAGATCTACACCGCGATCCGGAAGAGGAAGCGCCACGTCTACGTGACGAGACGGTGGCGTTTGATGGGCTGGCTGATGAAATCTCTGCCCTACCCGGTCGTCTCTTTCCTGGTGACGCGAGGCGGCAAGCGCCGCTCGTGATCCTGCAGCGGCTCTTAGGCTAGCCGGTGAAAGGCGGTGGGTGGTCCATGTCGTAGGGGCGCAGCGAGATCACGCCGTTTTCCGGCACGCCCAGATCGGCGAGCGTTCGCGACTCGTCGAGCACCTCCTTCTCGAAATACTCGACGTAATAGGTCGAAGGATCGATCTCGATGTTACCGAGGATCTGAGGCAGGGCCTGTTCCTTGATCGCTCGGACCGGTGTGTCGTGTGCGAACTCCATCTGACGCTCGCGCCAGTCGTCCGGCACGATGACGCGGATCTTCAGCATGTCTCCCGACATCGGGGTCGTCCTCCCGAGGCTATACGTGAGGAATCGTGTACAGGAAGCGGAGGGTGACGTCGGTGATATCGAAGCCGACGCCACGGTCCGTCTCGACGTGCACCGTGGTATGGCCGTGCGCGCGGTACGCCTTGAGGCGGGCCGCGCCTATGACGCCGGAATACTCGAGGCGGTTGTCACCACGCTGCTGGATCTCGAGGCCGGTATTCTGGCGATAGAACTCTTCGGCCTTCTGGATCACTTCTTCCGGAGACAGGTGGGTTTCGACTTCGAAGTCCATGGTAGTCCTGTTCGTAGTATCGACCGTCTGGCGGGGAGAATATCTGGCCCCGGTGTAGGCGCGTCAAGACGGTAGACGCAGTGTTCAGAGCGGCGCGACCCGTGTGCTGAGAGCCTCCAGCCCGTCCTCGCGCACGACTGTGTCGTCCTCGATGCGCACCCCCCACTGGCCGGGCAAGTAGATGCCTGGCTCGATGGTGAAGACCATACCGGGCTCAAGCGTTCGCTCGTTACCCTCCACCAGGTAGGGCGGCTCGTGGCCGTCCATGCCCATGCCGTGGCCCAGCCGGTGCGTGAAGGAGCGGCCGTAGCCCGATTCGTTGATCACGTGGCGGGCGATGCGGTCGAGCTCCCGGCACGGCATGCCGGGCCGACCGGCATCGAAAGCGGCGGTCTGGGCCGCGAACACCGTATTGAAAACCTCGCGGTACTGCGGTCCCGGCTCGTCGCCGAAGAAGTGCATGCGTGTGATGTCGGAAGTGTAGCCGTGGACGCGGCAGCCGGCATCGATCAGCACAGGCATGCCGCGCTCGAGGCGCCGGCCCTCGGTGCCGCCGTGAGGCAGGGCGCTGGTGGGCCCGAACTGCACGAGGCCGCCCCCCTGGCCGCCGCGCTCGCGCATCTGTTGGCTGAGGTATTCGGCGGCCTCACGGTCGGTGACGCCGGCGGCGAGCGTGCCGAAGGTGGCGGCGATGGCGGTCTCGGTGATGGAGACGGCCCGGCGGATGAGGCGCAGCTCATCCTCGCTTTTCACGATGCGGAGTCGGGTGAACAGCGCCTCGGCGTCGGCCAGCTCCCAGCCGGGCAAAACGTGCTGTAGCCGAGCCGCCATGCCGAAGCGGGTGCTGGGCTCAACGCCGATACGGCCGGGCGGTGTGGCGGTGAGCGCGTCGGCGAGCAGGTGGAACGGATCCGCGTCCTCGTTCCAGCCGCGGATGTCGGAGATCGATTCGACGGTCTGCTCCACCCGTTCGACCTCGAAGCTGGGCGCGACGATGAACGGTGCCCCGCTCACCGGCAGGAGGAGGGCGATCAAGCGCTCGCTGCGCCAGAAGTCGGCGCCCGTCAGGTAGGTGAAGTTAGTGGACGGCTCACAGAAGAGGGCGTCCAGGCGATGCTCTTCCATGAGGGCCTGCGCCCGCTCCCGCCGGCGTCGGAAGGTGGCCGGGGCGAGCGGCTCGATCGCCTGGGCGATCGCGCTTTCGCCGATCGCGGCCGCCGCGCCTGCGGCTCCCATATCTGTGAGTAGCGCTGCGGCGCCGGCGCTGCCGGCGGCCCTGAGGAAGTCGCGTCGCCTCATCGGACCCTGCCCTTTTGAGAGTCGGATTTCGGCCTACATTACCTGCCGTCACGCGCGCCTACAACCCTTCGCAGGAAGCGACCCATGCGTAACTCGCTGTTGCTGATGGCTGTCGCCGTGGCCGCGCTGGTGTTCGCCGTGCGGACTACGTCGCGACAGGGCGCAGAGGCTGCGGCCGACCTGATCCTGGTGGGTGGTGTGGTTTACACGGTCGAGCCGAGCCAGCCGCGGGCCGAGGCCGTGGCCGTCCGCGAAGGCCGGATCGTGGCGGTGGGCGACGAGAGCGAGGTCACGCGTCTGAAAGGCCCGGCCACGAGGGTCGTCGATCTGGCGGGCGCCTTCGTACTGCCGGGCTTCATCGACAACCACACCCACTTCGACTACGCCGGTCAGCTGCTGCTCGGCATCAACCTGCTGGACGTGGCGGATGGGCAGGAGATGGCGGCGCGTGTGGCGGAGGCCGGCGAGCGACTGCCCGAGGGAGCCTGGATTCTGGGTGGTGATTGGGGGGCCTACGAGGAGTGGGCTATGGGCTCGACGGGTGATGCCGGGGAGCGGCGCGCCGGCGCGCGCTTCAAGCCCCACCGGCGGATGATCGATCCGGTGAGTCCCGAGACGCCCGTCCTGCTCAGCCGATGGGACCGCAGCGAGCATCTGGCAAACAGCGTGGCGCTCGACTTGGCCGGGATCACCCGGGAGACCCCCGATCCGCCCGACGGCGCCATCGAGCGTGACCCGGCGACGGGGGAGCCTAGCGGGCTGCTCAGCGGCTCGGCGGTCGATCTGGTGCGGCGGGTGGTGCCGGCGAAGACGTTCGAGCAACGCCTGCTGGAGGCCCGGGTGGCCTTGGCGCGGCTGGCCGAGAACGGAGTGGCGGGCATCCACGACATCACCCGGCCGCACCAGATGCAGGTCTTCCAGTACTTGCGGGACCGCGGCGAGTTGACCGTTCGGGTCTACGCGCGGCCGACACTCGATAACTGGTCGCACCTGGCAGCGCTCGGTGTACGCAGCGGGTTCGGCGACGAGTATCTGAAGGTCGGGGGACTGAAGGGCTTCGTCGATGGGATCATGGGCAACTCGAGCGCCCGGTTCCGCGAGCCCTACGATCACCAGCCGCACAACAGCGGCAGCTGGCGAACGATGGTGCTCGAGCCGCCGGGGATGGCCGAGCTGATCCGCGCCGCCGACTCGGTGGGGCTGATCCCGCAGGTCCATGCCATCGGCGACCTGGCGGTGGACACGCTGCTCGATTGGTTCGAGATGGCGATCGAGCGTAACGGCCCCGGCGACCGTCGCTTCCGGATGATCCACGCGCAAGTCGTGGAGGAGGATGACTTCGAGCGATTCGGCGAGCTCGGGGTGATCGCGGAGGTACAACCGTACCACGCCATCGATGACATGCGCTGGATGGAGGAACGGATCGGCCACGAGCGCTGCAGGGGCGCCTACGCCTTCAAGTCGCTGCTGGAGGGCGGTGCGGTGCTATCCTTCGGATCGGACTGGCCGGGCACGAACGCGTCGTGGTATCCGGCCAAGCCGCTCCTCGGCATCTACGCCGCCGTCACCCGACAGACGCTCGACGGCGAGCCGGAAGGCGGCTGGTTCCCCGAGCAACGGATAGATGTGGAGACGGCGATCCGCGCCTACACGATCAACAACGCGTTCGCCGCCGGTGAGGAGGACGACAAGGGCAGCATCGTGGTGGGCAAGTTCGCCGACTTCACCATACTCGATCGCGATCTGCTGGTGGTGGCGCCGTCAGGAATCAAAGACGTGCGTGTGCTCGGCACCATCGTCGGCGGCCGCATCGTCTTTGTACAGCCCGAGCTTGCCGACCTGGCGGCACTGGCCGACGTCGGTGAAAACGGTCGATGAGTGAAGCGGTGCTGAGCGGGGTCGCGGCGCGGCCGGCGGGTCAGGCGCCGCGTCCGGCACCCTGGCTGGTGGCGCTGCCCGCCTTCGTCCTGCTGGTGGCCGCGGTGGCGCTGATGCTGCGCCGGGTCGAACCCTTCGTCAACTTCTTCTACATCTCCGCCTGGTACCCGACAATCATCATACTGGATGCGGCGGTGGCGGCTCGTACCGGTCGCTACTACATGCTCGCGCGGCCACGTTTCGCCCTGTCCTTGCTCGGCTGGTCGGCAGTTCTCTGGTTCTTTTTCGAGCTCGTCAACTTCAGGGTCGCCAACTGGTACTACGTGAACCTGCCACCGGAACGCGCGATTCGCTGGCTGGGCACCGCCGTATCGTTCGCCACCGTGTTGCCCGCGATCTTCCTCGCCGAGCGCTTGCTCGCCGCGAGAGAGAGCTTCGACGGCGTACGCTGGAGGGGTTTCCGAGTAACGGACCGCACACGGGTCCTCGTCTTCCTGGTCGGCGTCGCCTTCGCCGCCATGAGCCTGGCCTGGCCGAAGATCTTCTTTCCGATGATCTGGGGCGCGCTGACCCTGATGCTGGAAGCGTTCAACTATCGGCGTGACCCCAGGCGCTCCTTGCTGGGCGATCTCTCGAACGGTCGCCCGGGCCGTATGCTTCGCTACCTGGCCGGCGGACTGGCGATCGGCTTCGTTTGGGAGATGTACAACATCGAGTCGCGTTCGAAGTGGATCTACACGGTGCCCGGGTTCGAGAACCTGAAGCTGTTCGAGATGCCGCTGGCCGGGTTCCTCGGCTTCCCGGTCTTCGCGCTCGACTGCTTCGTCGTCTACCAGACCCTGGTGCTGCTGCGGATAGCCGTGGATCCTGAATCGGATCGCTCGCCCGGCGTCTTCCGGCCGCGGCCGGCTCGCACCGCGCTGGCCGCCGCCCTCGCGGCGGTCTTCTCGCTCGCCGTGCTGTTCGGTATGGACCGCTGGAACACCGATTCATTACGGCCGCGCTTACACGATCTGTGGGTCGCCGAATCGGCCGACCGCGAACGGCTGGCCGCCACGCCGTACCGCAACCTCTTTGTGCTGGCGGAGGCGGAGCCGGGTGAGGTCGCGGCCGCTACCGGTGCTAGCGGGCCGGAGGCGCGCGAATGGATCGCCGTGGCCCGGCTGGCGACGCTGCGGGGTATCGGCATCGAGAACGCCCAACTCCTGTGGGAGTGCGGTGTCAGGTCGCTGGGCGAGCTGGCCAACGCCGAACCGCACGACCTGGGCGCGCGTCTGCGAGCGAAAGCGGAACGACCGCGGGCCGCCACGCCACCCAAGGTCAGGGTCTGGGTGAACGCGGCGCGGCGCGCCACCGGAAGGCGTCCCGGCGTCCTCTCGCTCCCGGCGATGAGGTGAGCCGCCCGCCGACATGTTATCTTCTCACGGCATGGAACGGGGTCAGCGAGAGGCTCTGGAGCGTTACGTGGACGACCTGTTCGCGCCGGAAGACGACGTGCTCGCCGGCCTGCGCGCGGCGATGCGGCGCGCCGCTCTGCCCGAGATCTTCATCAGCGCCGCCGAGGGGAAGCTGCTACAGGTCCTACTGCGGGCGATCGGCGCCAGGCGCGTCGTCGAGCTGGGCACCTTGGGCGGCTACAGCGCCATCTGGATGGCCCGGACCCTACCGCCGGACGGGCGTCTGGTCACGATCGAGAAAGAGCCCGATCGCGCCGAGCTTGCCCGCAGCTTCATCGCGCGGGCCGGGCTGGAAGAGCGTGTGGAGGTCAGGGTGGGAGAGGCGGAGGATCTGCTCGAGAGCTTGGCGGTCGAAGGGCCATTCGATGCCGTGTTCATCGACGCGGACAAAGAGGGATATCCGCGCTACCTGGAGTGGTGTGCGGTAAACGTGCGTTGCGGCGGCCTCGTCATCGCCGACAACGCGTTCAAGGGTGGGCAGGTCCTCGATAGCGAGACAGAGGATCCTGGGGTCATCGGGATACAGGAGTTCAACCGTCGCGTGGCCCGAGACCCGCGATTCACGTCGATCGTCGTGCCGACCCGTGATGGCGTGGCGATCGCACTGGTAAACTGAGGCGAAGCCGTGCGCGTCAACTACCACATCCACAACCAGTACTCGAGCGATGGCCGCGGCAGCACCGAGGAGGTCTGCGAGAAGGCTGTGGAGCTCGGGTTCGAGGAGATCTGCTTCACCAACCACGCCGAGACGCTGAGCCCGGCTGGCGATGATTGGATCCTCGACCTGGTCGAGGCCAGACAGCGATACGAGCAGCTGCAACACGAGATCGAGCGCCTGCAGCCCGAGTACCCGGAACTGCGAATCCTGCTGGGTGCCGAGTACGAGTTTCGTCCCGAGTGGGTGGAGACCTTGGATGCACTCACCGATTCGGTCGACTTCGATCTGATCATCGGCTCGGTTCACGTGGTGGACGGCCAGCAGATCTCCGGCGGCGCGGTGAGCAGTTATTTCAAGACGCGGGATGCTTCGGAAGCGTACGGCCGCTACTTCCAGACCATCGATGAGATGGTCGAGTGGGGCGGGTTCGACGTCGTCGCACACCTGGACATGGCGAAACGCTTCGGCGTCAAGTACTACGGCCCGTTCGACGCCAAGCCGTTCGAGTCACAGATCCGAGCCACGCTCGAGAAGATGGTCGGCAAGGGGCTGGGGCTCGAGGTGAATACGTCGGGCGTCGTCCAAGCACCAGCCGAACCGTATCCCGCGCTCGACATACTCAAACTGGCCAAGGGCTCGCACGTGGCCACGGTGACCATCGGTACCGACAGCCATGTGCCAACCAGTCTGGAGCAGGGCTGGGAAGTGGGCGAGTTGATGTTGAAGCGCGCCGGCTTCAGCGAGATCACCCTGTTCAGTCACCGGATCCGCAAGAACGTCCCGCTCGAAGTAGGGGAAGAAGAAGCGGAGTAGAACCAGCTGACAGGCAAGCGGATCATTCCCAGCCTCACCGTCGGTCGGGAGGGTGCGCTTCTCGAGCCGCTCTCCTGGGGCGGGCTGGAACACCCCGACGATCCTCTGGCGGTCGCCTACGCCTACGCCGAAGCGGGCGCCGACGAGATCATGTTGGTCGCCCGCGGGTCGGCGCATCGGGAACTGGTCGAGCGGCTGGCAGCAGCGCTGATGGTTCCTCTCACCGTATGGACGGACCACGGTGAAGCGGCGGCGTTCGAGAGCATGGTCGCTGCGGGAGCGGCCCGTGTCGTCATCCAGAAGGCGGCGCTCGATGATCCGGACCGGATCGCCGGGCTATCGCGAGAGTTCGGCGTCGAGGCCGTCGCCGTCGCGATTACGGCCGGGGGCGAGGACGAAGGCTGGCGTGTCTACGATGGTCGGGATGGCCAGCCCACCGAGTGGGACGCCATCACCTGGGCGCGGGTCGTGGAGGCGCAGAACGGCGGGCTGATCGTCGTCGAGTCGCCCGGCGGCGGTCCGCACGGCGAACCCTTCGACCTCGAGTTGTTGGCTGCGATCACGGGAGCGGTAGCCCGGCCTGTCTTGGCGGCCGGCGAGCCCGAGGGTATCGAAGATCTGTTCGATGCCTTGATGATCGGCAATGTCAGTGGCGTACTCGTTTCCTCGCTCGTCCACTCGGGAGAGGTCACGATTCCGGAAATCAGAGCCTTCCTGAGGGAACATGGCCTTGTGTGAGGCTGGGCGGGCGAAACTCGACTCGCTGCGCTAACAACCATGCTGGTGCGGTTGGCTCGCAGGTTGCGTCTGACGGTCAAGTGGCTGATCTACCGAGGCCCGGTAAACCGTGCGCTGCGACTAGTTATCCGACCGTTCAGGCGGCTCATCCCGATTCGAACCCTTCTCCGCATTCCTCTCGTCGGCAAGCTGAGTGTGAGTGTCCCGGGATTCCCCGATATCTGGTTGGAGATCCGTGGGTTGGATGATGTGACGGGTCTTCTCTATTGGCGCGGTCACCGTGCCTACGAGCCGGAGGTGCTGAACATTCTCCCGACGCTCGTGAGGGGATGTGATACGTTCCTGGACGTTGGTGCTCATGTCGGTCTTTACAGTCTTCTGGCTGCGGCTGAGAACCCGAGGCGAAACGTCTATGCCTTCGAGCCGGTGCCGGAGATCGCGTCGATTCTGCGGCGCAATCGGGAGATCAATCAGCTGGCGAACCTCCACATTGAGGTTTCGGCGGTTTCCGATCGTGTCGGTGAGGCGGAGCTTGCCATACCCTACGAGGGGGTCCCGACGAGCTCGTCGCTCAGAAAGGGTTTCAGGGATCCGCATCGGCTTATCCGTGTTCCGACGGTCACACTTGATCAGTTCGCGGAGTCGCGGGGGATAGCCCGTGTCGATCTCGTTAAGATCGATACGGAGACGACGGAACCGGACGTACTGGTGGGAGGCGGCCGGCTTCTGGATCGGGACGAGCCGGCGATCATTTGCGAGGTGCTGGCCGGGCACACAGATAGCCAGCTCAATGCTGTGCTCGAGGGCAAGCGGTACATCTATTTCCTGATCACAGCGGACGGTTTGATTCGGGAGAGCCGAATTCGGGGAGATACGACCTACCGGTATCGCGACTATCTCCTGGTTCCCACCAGCAGACCGTCACTTCTGGACGCGCTCGGAGAGTACGTGCTTTCCGATACCTGATCGTGAGTCTTCCCCGGATCGCCGCGTGCCGGCCTCGCGGTCAGGGGTTCACGTAGCGGTCGAAGAACTCGAGGATCCTCAGCAGTCGATCGATTCGCAACTTCGGTTCGCCGGTCCGCGACAAGTCGTGCCCGGCGCGCGGGTAGCGAACGTACTCGACCGGCTTGTTCAGCACCTTGAGGGTGCGGTAGAGCATTTCCGACTGTGAGACGCCGGTGCGCAGGTCGCGGTCGGCGTGCATGATGAGGAGCGGCGTTTGGATCTCGTGCGCGTAGGTCATGGGCGACTCGCGGCGCAAGATCTCGCGGTCTTCCCAGGGGTAGGTGTCGAACTCGTAGGGAACGAGCCTCCAGGCGTTGCCTTCGCCGAAGAAGACGGCCAGGTCATAGACGCCGCGCTGGGCCACGGCGGCGGCGAATCGATGGTCGTGGCCGATGAGATACGCCGTCAGGTAGCCGGCGTAGCTCCCACCGGTGACCACCATCCGGCTCTCGTCGACCATACCGCGGGCGACAACGGTGTCGACGGCCGTGAGCACGTCGCGCATCGGTCCGTCGCCCCAGGCTCGCTGGATCGCGTACTTGAAATCGTAGCCGTAGCCATCGCTGCCGCGCGGGTTCGTGTAGAGGACGACGTAGCCGCTGGCGGCGAGCAGCTGGAACTCATGCCACATGGTGGACTCGCCGGGCCCCCACATCGCGTGCGGGCCGCCGTGGATCTCCACCGCCAGTGGGTAGCGCTCGCCTTCCCGGTAGCCGACCGGCTCGATGAGCCAGCCCTGCACGCGCCGCCCATCGAAGCTGTTGTACCAGAAGCCCCGGTGGGCCTGGATGTGGATGTCGCTCAGCCAGCCGGTGTTCAGGCTCGAGACCCGGCGTTCCCCGTCGCCGTCCGCGTTGACCACATAGACCTCGGACGGGTTCGCCGGTTGGGCGGCCGCAAAGGCCAGCACCTCGCCGTTCAGGTCGAAGCTTGCCACGCCCCGCTCGCCGGACACCACCTGTCGTACCTGGCCGTTGTGCAGCTGGGCGCGGTAGATCGGCACCGTCCCGTGCACGCCGGCGGTGAAGTAGATGGAACTACCGTCAGCGGACCAGTGATACTGGCGGGCGCTGCGGTCCAGCGACCGACTGACCCACTCGACGTTTCCGATCAGGTCGTTCTGGAGCAGCTCGAGAACGCCGATTATCGTGTTGGCGGCGGATGGCTCGGTAGTGTCGCGGGCGGCGAAGGCGATGTGCGAGCCGTCGGGCGACCAGGCCGGCCTGAAGACGTTGTAGCCTGGAACTTCGATCATCCGCGGCTCGCCGCCCGCGAGATCCATGACGTACAGCTCGTTCTTGATCGAATAATCCGGGTGGATCCCTGCGGTGATGTCAGCGACGAACGCGATCCGCTGGCCATCCGGCGAGAAGGTCGGCGCGAAGAAATCGTACGGTCCGTTGGTCAGACGCCTCGCTTCTCGGGTTTCCAAGTCGATCGCGTAGATGTGTGTCCAGCCCTCGATCGGATTGAGCCCGCGTTCGCCCTGAAAGTTCAGCCGGGTGATGACGGCCGGCTCCTCCTCCTCCGCGTTTTTCGCCAACCAGGCCCGGATCCGATCCAGCGACCCCCACATCGCCGCCTCGACGTCAGCCGCGCGGCTCTCTTCTTCCTCCAGTTCGCGAGTCGATAGCGAGGATTCGAAGAGCAGGCGACTACCGTCGGGTGACCAGACCGGACTCGCCGCGCCGTTCTCCAGGTCGGTGAGCTGCCACGGCTCGCCGCCGTCGAGCGGCAGGATGAAGATCTGGCCGGTCACGCCACGGCTGGAGACGAATGCCAATCGGGAGCCGTCGGGGGACCAGGCAGGGTCACGGTCGCGGACTTTCCCGCGGGTCAACTGACGAGGCGTACCTCCGTCGGTGTCGGCTAGCCAGAGGTGGCTGTAGGAGGCATTCGCGGCCGAATCGATCTCGGCGACCACGAACGCAACACGTCGGCCGTCCGGCGCGATGGCGATGTCGCCCGCTGTGCGGATTCGGTAGAGATCGTTCGCCTGGACGGGTCGCCGTTCCTGAGCGAGTGCATCGTCAGCCGGGGCGAACAGGGCGGTAAGCAGCAGGATGGCAGCGGTCGAGCGGGGTGTCCTGAACGGAACTGGGATACTCCACGACATCGAATACCTCTATGTGCCAGAGCAGGATCTGATCGGCTCAGCCGACGGACAGTGCGCGGGGGAGCTTAAGGGTTGCTAAAGTCGACCGCCGGGCCCGTCGACCGGGCAGTAGACGTTCAGGTACCCGCAGCGGCTGCAGTGCCAGCCGACCCACTCGGGCGGCAGAGCGGCGTCGCTAAGGCGGAGCGACCTGAATCGCAGATGGTGGCCACTGCGGCCGATAAACGCGTGACAGCCCGGCATCTGGCAACGGACGCGGTGGCCGGGTGTGATCTCCTGCGGGTAGAGCCACTCCCGGAGCGCGACGGTCCTCTGGTTGAGGCGATCTCTAATCATCGCGGCGTAAAAGTAAGACGCGCACGGTCTTCCGGAAAGACCGAAGGTTCGCCGAAAGTCGCGTGAGCGGGAGACAGGTGGGAGTGGGGGATTCCATGAATAAGAGAATAAGAGGACAATAGAACAATAGAGCAGCTCAATGAGGGGCGTACCGAAGTCGTGCTTCCACTCTGAATTCGAGTAGTCTATCGCTCTATCACTCAATCAGTCACGGACTCCCAAGTCCCAACCCTCCCTCCCGACTACTCCCCGATGACTTTCAAGACGACCCGCTTCGGCCGGCGGCCGTCCCACTCACCGTAGAAGACTCGTTGCCAGGGGCCGAGGTCGAGCTTGCCGCTTGTCACCGGTATGATGACCTCGTGTCCGACGGTGAGGTTGCGGAGGTGGGCGGCCCCGTTGTCTTCGCCGGTGCGGTTGTGCAGGTAGTCGTCACCGCGGGCCGGGTGTGCGTTCCACGGCGCCAAATCGCCCTCGAGCCAGTCGAGGATGTCCTGGTGGAGGCCCGATTCGTTGTCGTTCACGAACACGGACGCCGTGATGTGCATGGCGCTGACCAGACAGAGCCCTTCCTGGATCCCGCTCTTGCCGACCTCCTCATCGACCCACGGCGTGATATGGATGATCTCCTGCTGCTTCTTCGTGTTGAACGTTCGGTACTCGGTGTGTGACTTCATCGTTCTGCCTCGATTCTGGGCGAGCGGTTTACGCGTCTCGGCTGCCTCAACGGAGCCCCCGTTCACGCAGGAAACTCTCGGCCGCATCGCGGCGCAGCGGCAACGCTCGACCGTGATCGATGTACTCCTGCCGGGAGGCGGCGGTCTCGGGCGTGTAGGCATCGAGGAAACGCTGCCAGAACTGAGCTGCCAGGTCATCGTTGCCGAGTGCCTGATAGGCGCGGGCCGAGACCGCGAGCGCCAGGAGATGTTCGGGAACCTCGTTGAGGATGGTGTCGGCGTGCGCGATCGCGTCCTCGGGCCGGCCCGCCGCCAGGGCGAGCAAAGCCACGTGATAGCGCCCGTCGGGGTCCAGCGATTCGAGACCCAGGTAGGCTGTCATCGCCACCGGTATGAAGCGTTGAGCGGAAGTGACATCACCGGTCTCGTGGGCCGTCATCGCCTGGTTGAAGAGCTGATCGGCCGACGCCCGCGGCGTCAGCGGTTGGCTCGCCGGGCCGCTTCCGATGGCGCTGACCGGGATCGGCTGCGCCGGCGGCCGGTCGCTGCGCTCGCCGCCTCCGTAGAGCAGAAAGGCGTAGACGACGGCGAGGGCCACGATGGCGAGCCCGAAGGCGCGGAGCCCGGTGAGCCCGCGCGGCTTGCCGTTGGGCTTGGCTTCGCCGGTCAAGGGGGTGCCGCACTTGCGGCAAAATCGATCGCTGGCGTCGCTGGCAGCGCCGCAGCCGGGGCAGCGCAGTGGCTCGCCGCCCGTGTTCTTGTTGCGTTTCTTACTCATCGCCGCGATCCGTGTAGCGGTGTCTGTTGCGTTGGCTTGGGAACGGGCGATAATCTACGGGCGGCATAGGCGGATGGGGAAGGGCGCAAACGACCTGGACACCTGCACAACTCGTAAGAGACTCCACGCCATTGTCTGATTTCGGCAAGTATTTCCTCCCCGGCCCGACCGAAGTCCGGCCGGAGGTGCTCGGTTCCATGGTGAGGCCGGTGATCGGTCATCGCGGCCCGGAGATGGAAGCGTTGATGGCCCGGGTGCAGCCGCGCTTACGGGCGTTGTTTCTTACTGGACGGCCGGTGTACGTGTCCACGTCGTCGGCGACCGGGCTGATGGAGGCGGCGATCCGCAACTGCGTACCGCGCCGGGTCCTGTCTCTGGTGTGTGGAGCGTTTAGCGAGCGGTTCTACAAGATCGCCGTGGCGTGCGGCAAGGAAGCGGAGCGGCTGGATGTCGAGCTCGGCGAGTCGAACGAGCCGGGCAGCCTGATCGAAGCGCTCGGCCGCGGTGTGTACGACGCGATCACCGTCGTACACTCGGAAACATCGACCGGTGTCTTGAATCCACTAGCTGAGCTCGCCGCCGCGGTGCGCGAGACGTCCCCGGACACGCTGGTCTTGGTCGACTGCGTCACGTCTCTGGCCGCGACCCCGGTGGAGACTGATGCATGGGGGCTCGATTTCGCTCTCACCGGCTCGCAGAAGGGGATGGCGCTACCTCCCGGGCTCGCCTTCGGTGTGGCCTCGGAGCGAGCCTATGCGCGGTCGCTCGAGGTGGCGGGCCGCGGCTTCTACTTCAGTTTCGAGGCGTTCGAGGCTGCGGTGAGTAAGAATCAGACGGCCAACACGCCCGCCGCGTCGCTGCTGTTCGCGCTGGACGTGCAGTTGGAGCGAATCGAGTCGGAGGGGTTGGATGCGCGCTGGGCGCGGCACCTGGCGATGGCGGAACGGACGTGGCGCTGGGTCGACGAGATGCGCGACGGGTGGGGCATCGAGCTGCGCGTGCTGGCGGCAGCGGGCAGGCGATCACGGTCGGTGACGTGTATCGCGCTGCCGGATGGCGTAAGCGGTGTCGAGATCGCGCGGCGGGCTGCTGAGCGCGGCTACACGATCGCGCCGGGCTACGGCAAGCTGCGGGAGAGAACCTTCCGGATCGGGCACATGGGGGACCACACGATGGACGAGCTCGAAACACTGCTCGCCGAGCTTGGCAGTCTGTTGGGCGAGCGAGGGTAGCGGTGATGATGATCGGGTCGGGCACCGGCTTCAGAGTACTACTGGCGGATGAGATCGCGCCGGAGGGCGTGGAGATCCTGAGGGCGACGGCGGGCCTGCAGGTCGACGACCGGTCGGGAATCGCAGCGCCGGAGCTGGCGAGCATCATCTCCGACTACGATGCCCTAATCGTTCGCAGTCGAACGAGAATCACCGGTGACATGTTGGAGGCGGCGCGGCAGCTCAAGGTGATCGGGCGCGCCGGAGTAGGCGTCGACAACATCGACGTCGACGCCGCCACGCGCCAGGGGATTGTGGTGCTCAACGCTCCTGGCGGCAATGTGGTCTCGGCGGCGGAGCACACGCTGGCGCTGATGCTCTCTGTGGTCCGCCATATCGCTGCGGCCGACGCATCGGTCAAGCGCGGCGAATGGGAGCGGAAGCGGTTCCAGGGGATCGAGTTGTACGGCAAGACTCTTGGCCTGGCCGGCGCCGGCCGCATCGGCTCCGAGGTCGCCAAGCGGGCGCGGGCGTTCGGTATGCGTGTCATCGCCTATGACCCCTACCTGTCGCGCGAGCGCGCCGAGCAGGTGGGGATCGAGCTGGTCACACTGCCCGACCTGTTCGAGCATGCGGACTTCGTTTCGGTCCACGTGCCGCTCACGGATGAGACCCGCGGGATGATCGGGACGGTGGAACTGGCATTGATGAAGCCCACCGCCTATCTGGTCAACGCGTCGCGGGGCGGCGTGGTGGACGAAGCGGCGCTCGCAACGGCCTTGAGGGAGGGCGGGATCGCCGGCGCGGCGCTGGACGTGTTCGAGCAAGAGCCCGTTGCGCCCGACAACCCGCTGCTCGGCCTCGACAACGTCGTTATGGTCCCGCATTTGGGCGCCGCTACGCGCGAGGCTCAGACGAGCGTCGGGGTCGAGATCTGCGAGGCCGTGCGCGATGCCCTTACGGCGAGCGACTTCCGATCCGCGGTGAACGTGCCCGAGCTCGCTACGCAGCGCCATGCCGATCTGGCCCCGCTGCTCGACCTCGCCCACCGTTTGGGCCGGTTGCTTTGCGGTCTCAGTCGCGGCAGCTACCGCGATCTGGAAGTTCGTTACGGCGGCGCGCACGAGCAGGTGTTGCACGCCTTGAGTGCCGCCGCGGTCCACGGTCTGCTCTGTGACATCGTCGCCGGTCACCTGACGCTGGTGAACGCCCTACACGTCGCTTCCGACCGCGGACTGTCAGTGAGTCGCATCTGGCTGGGTGCGACGGCGGCGACCGGCGAGCTGATCGAGCTGCGCCTGCGCACGGCGGACGATGGGCTGCGGGTTGCCGGGGTGCTGCTGGCGGGGAATCACCCGCGCATCACGAGGATCGGTGACTACCGCGTCGACATCCAGCCGCGCGGGACGATGTTGGTGCTGCGCAGTACAGATGTGCCGGGTGTCATCGGCAAGGTGGGGAGTGCGCTCGGTGATGCGGGGGTCAACATCGCCGAGTACCATCAGGCGCGCCTGGCAGCGGGCGGTGAGGCGATGGCGGCGATCGCTGTGGATGGCTCGGTCGAGCGAGCGGTCGTCGACCGGCTGGCGGCGATGGAAGAAATCGTCGGTGTGTGGCAGATCGAGCTGCCGGAGGCGCCGGCGGCGGTGGCCGCCGCCGAGAAGATGCTTGGCGAGCTTGGCTAGAACCGGCGCGGCGGCTCGGCGCTAGTCCTGTTCGGTCGGCGGCTTGCGGTGCCGTCGTTCCAGCGGCCCATAGACCGCCGCCTCCCAGATCTCCTGCGCCAACCACTCGATTCGCTCGCGGGCCTGCTCGAGCTCGTCATCCGACATCGTAGAGCTATCCCGGCTCAGCTTCCGGGCCAGGTCGAGTATTTGGTCGAGTCGTTCGCGCAGCTCGAAGTTGTGGCGGCGATCCTCATCGCTCGACCACTGCTCTTTCGAAGCCTCGTCGTCGGGCATCGCGCTATCTCCTGATGGATCCGTGGCGCTCGAGTATCTCCAGTGTGGACTCGATCGGCAGCGCTTCGGCCGTGCCGCGGTGGCCGCTCACCGTTACCGCCTTGAAGAGCGAGTTGTAAATCGCTTCCTCGGTCGCCTCGACGACGGCCTGGAACAGCGGCGACATCCCCGAGTTCGGCAAGTCGGTCATCGCGCTCGGCTCTCGCGAATCGCGCTGCCGCCGGACCGCGGTCGCCGTGGAGAAGGCGATGACGTAGTCGCCGCTACCGTTGCTGCTGGACGAGCCGGTGCGGGCGAGCCCGTGCACGGCCCGGGCCGCTAGGCGCTCGAGGTTGCGATTGGAGAGCGGCGCATCGGTTGCCACGACGATCATGATCGAACCGTCGCCGGGGTCCGCGCCGGCCTCCTCACGGTCCGGTTCCACGAAGCGGCGGAACATGTAGCGGCCCAGCTCGCGGCCCACGGGGGCTCCTCCGATCTCGAGGATTCCTCCGAAGTTCGATTGCACCAGCACACCTACCGCCCAGCCGCCCAACTCCTCCGGCAACACTCGTGAGCTCGTCCCGATGCCTCCCTTCCAGCCGAACGCCATCGTGCCGGTGCCGGCGCCTACGGCGCCCTCCTGCACCGGGCCGCTGCCGGCGGACTCGAGCGCACCGATCAGGTGCTCGGCGCGCACCGGACGAGCGCGGATGTCGTTCAGGTAGCCGTCGTTCGTCTCGCCGACCACCGGATTGATGGAGCGAACGCCATCCATTCCCGGTTGCGCCAGCAGGTAGTCGACCAGCGCGTCGGCGACACGCCAGACGCAGAGGGTGCAGGTCAGGGCGATGGGCGTCTCGAGCTCGCCGAGCTCACGGAGCTGGGTGACGCCCAGCAGTTTGCCGAACCCGTTGGCCACGTGCAGGGCGGCCGGCACCGGCTCGTCAAACAGGTTGCCCTGGTGCGGTAGGATGACGGTGACGCCGCTGCGAATCGAGTCTCCCTCCCAGACCGTGGCGTGCCCAACGGCGACACCCTCAACATCGGTAATGGCGTTGTGACGCCCTGGTTGGAAGATACCGGGTGCGATGCCGAGATCGCGGGCCCGAGGACGGTCGGTCTGTGCTGTACTGTCGTTGGCCATCAGCATGAAGGTAGTGAGCAGCGCCAGGGCTCGTAGCATCCCGGCGCGGCTCGCCAGGCGGCGGCTCGTGGTCGGCGGCCTGCATTCCATGGGTCGCTCACTTTGCGGCCTGCGTGCCGGCTAAGCTGTGTGCCTCACTTCCCGAGGTGGAGCTCCCGGGCCTTGACCGCTCTGTCCGGTCTCTTGGTAACGATGCCGTCCACGCCCCAGTCCAGCAACCGCTGCATGTCCGCCTCGTCATCCACCGTCCAGACGTGGACACGCATGCCCAGGCGGTGGGCGCGCTCGACCAGGCGCGGCGTGATTACCGGGAGGCCCCAGTGTCTTTCGGGAAGTTGGAGCGCGTCGACGCGCCGGCCCCAGAGCGCGTCGGTCCGCGTCCAATGCAGGAGCATGAAGGCGAGCATCTGATCGAGGGTGGCGCTGCGCGGGCCCGGCCAGTCGCGGACGGCGGGTGCCCGCTGCCACGAATACCAGGATGCGAGCAGCACGCGGTCGCCGGCGCCGAGCCGGTCGATGAGCTGGCGGGTCGCCGGCGCGGCGCGGCGCTCCTTGATGTCGAGGTTGAAGCGCGTCTCCGGAAACGCCTCGAGAGCCTCGGCCAGTGTCACCACCGTGTGGCCCTTGTCGCGGTGCGGATAGCTGGCGCCGCCGTCCGGAGTGAACCGGTACCCGGCATCGAGGCTGCGCAGCTCGCTCAGCATGTGTTGGCCGACCGGTCCCGATCGCTCGGTGTTCTCCGAGAGGTCGCCGCCGTGGTGCAGCACGGGGTGCCCGTCGCGCGAGAGGTGCACGTCAGCCTCGATGGCGTCCGCACCCTGCTGGAGGGCGATGCGCATGGCCTCCATCGTGTGATCGGGCGCGTAGGCGGAGGCGCCGCGATGGGCGAGCACCAGTGGTTCGCCGGAGAAGTAGGAGTGCTGCATCGTCCAATCAGCGCCGCAGAGCTTGCCCTCCTCCCCTAGTACTTCGTCATCGTCGGATCGACCTCGTCCGCCCAGGCCAGCAATCCTCCGGTCAGGTTGCAGGCGCTGGGGAAGCCCGCGTCCTGGAGCAGGCGAACCGCGTGGGCGCTGCGTCGCCCGCTCCGACAGATCACTACGATCTCGCGGCTCGTGTCGAGGTCGCCGATGCGGGCGGCGAACTGACCCAGCGGGATCAGCTCGGCCTCGTCGAGCTTGCAGATGTTCAACTCGTGAGGCTCGCGCACATCGATCAGCTGGATCGGGTCGCCCGCATCGAGCCGCGCCTTGAGCTCGGTAGCCGTGATCACCGGTACGCTTGCCTCGAGCCGGAGATTCTCCGTCTCGGCCTCGCGGATCCCGCAGAACACCTCGTAGTCGATCAGCTCGCGGACCGTCGGGTTAGCCCCGCAGACCGGGCACTGGGGATCCTTGCGCAGCTTCAGCTCTCTGAACCGCAGGCGCAAGGCGTCGAACAAGAGCAGGCGGCCGATCAACGGGTCGCCCTGGCCGATGATCAACTTGATCGCCTCGTTCGCCTGCAGCGCCCCGATGATTCCTGGCAGCACACCGAGCACGCCACCCTCGGCACAGGACGGTACGAGGCCGGGCGGCGGGGGCTCGGCGTAGAGGCAGCGATAGCACGGCCCTTGCTCGGCGTGGAACACGGAGACCTGTCCCTCGAAGCGGAAGATGGAGCCGTAGACGTTGGGCTTTCCGAGCAGTACGCAGGCGTCGTTGACAAGATAGCGCGTCGGGAAGTTATCCGTCCCGTCGATGACGATGTCGTAATCGGCGAGGATATCCAACGCGTTCTCCGATGACAACCGCAGCGCGTGCGGCTCGATGGTGATCTCCGGGTTCACATCGAGGAGGCGATCGCGGGCCGATTCCAGCTTGGGCCGCCCGACATCGCTGGTACCGTGGACGATCTGGCGCTGGAGGTTGCTGAGCTCGACGACGTCGAAGTCGACGATCCCGAGGGTGCCGACGCCGGCGGCGGCGAGGTAGAGCGAGGCGGGCGAGCCGAGGCCGCCGGCCCCGACGAGCAGCACGCGCGCCTGTCCGAGCTTCTTCTGCCCTGCCGGCCCCACCTCGGGGAGGATCAGGTGCCGGGCATAGCGGTGCATCTGTTCCGCCGTGAAGTCCGCTTCCTTCATCGCTACCACCGTTGAGGAGCCGCCGGCGATCGAGGGGACGATGCGGACCTCGTCGCCCGCTTCGACGCCGGTCTCCTCTCTCCCCTCAAGGTAGCGGATATCATCGTCATTTAGGTAGATGTTGACGAAACTGCGCAATTGGCCGTCCTCGGAGTAGAGGTGCCGCCGCAGCGCAGCGTAGCGGGTTGTGAGCTCTGACAGCGCTTCGCGGACGGTGCCCGCCCGCACTTCGACCGCGTCCCGTCCTTCGGTGTACTGCCTGAGTGGTGTGGGAACGATGACGGTTATGGCACTCATGAGTCGTCCTCTATCTGCGACACCGGGTGATCGTTGATCGCGACTTCTTCGAACGCACCGCGATCGTCGGCCAGTCGCCAGGCCCGGGCGACGTCGGCGCGACCCCCGGACACGCCGACGATCAAGTAGATATACCACGGCCAGGCGTGCTCGCGGTCGAAAGCCGAGGGCACCGCTGGCGCGTCGGGATGAGAGTGGAAGTAACCGACGACGTCGAGACCGGCGGCCGCAGCGCGCCGCTCGAGCTCCAGGACGTCGTTCGGGCCGATGAGGTAGCGTCGGCCCCGGTCATCCGTGCGCGAGTTCTCCAGCGTCAGCACTTCGCTCACCTCAACCGTGGAACCATTCGTCCGGCCCAGCAGCCCGCCGCAGCTCTCCTCGGGATAGACCAATTCGCCGTGGCGGCGGATGGTGGCCAACACGTCGTCGGCGAGGGCGATGCGTGAGGTCGGGCGTTGCGCTTGGCGCTTCCTGTCGTTGCTCATTCGCGTTCCTGCCACAGTCCGAGGCTCAGGTAGCGGTCGGCGCCGTCCGGAAAGATCACCACGATACAGCCTTCCGCCAACTGTGCGGCTAGAGACCGGGCGGCAGCGGTTGCGGCGCCGGACGACAGACCCACGAGCATCCCGAACTCACGGGCCAGGCGCCTCGTCCACTCGTAGGCTTCTTCGGTGCGGACACGGAGCGTGCGGTCCGGCAGTTCAGGGTCGTAGATGCCGGGCACGATGGAGCTCGGCAGGTGCTTGAGGCCCTCGATTCCGTGGAACCCGTCATCGGGTTGCACGGCAATCAGCTGGACCGCCGGGTTTCGCTCGCGCAGAAATCGACCCGTGCCGACCAGGGTCCCGGTGGTTCCGAGTCCTGCCACCAGGTGCGTGACGCTTCCCCCGGTGTCACACCAGATCTCCGGCCCCGTGGTCTCGTAATGGGCCCGCGCGTTGGCCGGGTTGTTGTACTGGTCGGCGTAGAAATAGCGATCGGGCTCCTCGGCCGCCAAGCGGCGGGCTCCGCGGATCGCCCCGTCCGATCCTTCCAGGGGGTCGGTCTCGATCACCTGGGCGCCGTACGCCCGCAGTTGCGCCTTGCGCTCCGGGCTGGCGTTTCCGGGCAGGCAGATCGTAACGCCGAAGCCACGGGCGGCGCCAAGCATCGCATAAGCGATCGCCGTGTTCCCCGAACTCGCGTCGAGTAGCCTCCTCCCCGGCAAGTCGCCCGCCCGCTCGGCGTCGAGAACGATGGCGCGGGCCGCCCGGTCCTTTACTGAACCGCCCGGGTTCAGCCACTCGGCCTTCGCCAGCACACGGACCGCGGGCGCCAGGCGGGGCAACGGCAGCGGTAGCAGAGGTGTTGCCCCGATGAGCTCGGTCAGGCCGGCGGGTACCGTCCGCCGGGCGGCGATCGGCGCCGTAGCCGCGCCTGGGTTCCTCTTCGATTTGGCAGCTGTTCGCATGATCATAAGACAAAGAAAACCGGCCGCGTCCCCAGGGCCGCGGCCGGATTCGGTGCTGCGAAGTGAAGTCCGTCAGGACCGCTGACGTTTCCTGGGCCGAACACACCTGTCGCCACCCGACGTCGCGCGCTGCGCGCCGGCGGCACGCCTCCAGCAACAGATGCAAACGAACCCAGCCATCAATCTGATCCCACCGGGTATTAGGGTTACCGCTTCACACTCAATGATATAACGCCGAGGGCGGGACGGCGGTTCCCGGCAACCTCAGACCTCTACCGCCAGGCTGCGGCGGATCGCCCGGATATTTTCCTCGATCGAGC
This sequence comes from Gemmatimonadota bacterium, assembly GCA_039586575.1. GTDB lineage: Bacteria > Gemmatimonadota > Gemmatimonadetes > Palauibacterales > KS3-K002. The sequence goes on from JBDHKD010000013.1 coordinate 86,995, forward strand.
CGCTGGAGAACACGGCCGATCCGGCCACCAGCACCGTCGCCCCGGCGGACACCGTGGACGGTGCGGTCTTCGGGTCGATACCGCCGTCGACCTCGACTTCGACGTAAGCGAGCCCGGCCGCATCCAGCATCTGTGCGAGCCGAATGATCTTGGGCAGGCACTCGGGAATGAAACTCTGGCCGCCGAAGCCGGGGTTCACCGTCATGATGAGAACCAGGTCGACGAACGGGAGAATCGCCGTCAACGTGTCGACCGGGGTCGCCGGGTTAATCGCGACTCCGGGTCGAGCACCGAGCTCGCGGATCTTCTGGACGGTGCGGTGGAGATGCGGGGAAGCCTCCTGGTGAACGGTCAGGAAGTCGGCTCCCGCGCGCACGAAGTCCTCGAGGTAGCGATCCGGCTCGGCGATCATCAAGTGGACGTCGAGGGGCAGCTGCGTGGCGCGGCGCGCCGCTTCGACGACCAGTGGGCCGATGGTGATGTTCGGGACGAAGTGCCCGTCCATGACATCGACGTGGATCCAGTCGGCGCCACCCTTTGCGGCCTCATCGATCTGCTGGCCGAGGCGGGTGAAGTCGGCGCTCAGGATGCTTGGGGCTATTCTTGCGGGCATTCCACTGGAGCTCGCTGGTCAGAGGTGCATCAAGATCGGAGATCGAGTACTCGACATGAACTATTACTCAATCAGTCAGGGGATCTCAAATCCTAGAATGATATTCCCTCCTAGACGATCTCGAGCTTTCCTCCGACCTTCTTCATCGCGTCGAGGACGGCGTCGAGATGCTCGGTCTCGTGCGCGGCAGAGATCTGGCAGCGGATACGCGCGGTACCGTGAGGCACGACCGGGTAGCCAAAGCCGATCACGAACACGCCCTCGTCGAGCAGCATCTTGCTCATGCGGATCGCTTCGGCGGTCTCGCCGATAATGATCGGGACGATGGGTGTGTCGCCCTCGATCGGTTTGAAACCCGCTTCCAGCAGTCTCTCGCGGAAGTATTTCGTGTTGTCCCTGAGCTTCTGGACGCGCTCCGGGTGCCGATCGAGGTACTCGATCGCCGCGAGCGAGTGCGCGGCAGTTGCCGGGGGCAGCGCGTTGGAGAAGAGCATCGGTCGCGAGCGTTGGGTCAGATAGTCGGTAAGCTCCTCGGGCCCCGCAGTAAACCCGCCGGCCGCGCCGCCCAGCGCTTTGCCTAGAGTGGAGGTGATAACCGGGACCTTGCCGTGCAGGCCGTAATGCTCGGGCGTACCGCGCCCGGTCGCGCCGAGGACGCCAGTCGCGTGGGAGTCGTCGACGGCGACCACGGCATCGTATTTCTCGGCCAGTTCGAGTATGTCGGGCAGCTTGCAGATGTCGCCTTCCATCGAGAAGACGCCGTCGCTGATGATGAATCGGTGCCTGGCGCCCCGTGTGTCCTTTAGTGCTCTCTCCAGTTCGCTCATGTCCGAATGCTTGTAGACCTTCCGGTTCGCCTTCGTCATGCGGACGCCGTCGATGATGGAGGCGTGGTTCAGCTCGTCCGAGATTAGAGCGTCCTCGTCCTCCAGGAAGGTGGGCATGAGACCGGTGTTGGCGTTCCAGCAAGAAACGTAGGTGAGCGCCGACGGGAGGTCGAGGAACTCGGCGATCTTCTGCTCGAGCTTCTTGTGCAGAGTGAAGGTCCCGCAGATGAAGCGTACCGATGACGTGCCGGCACCGTACTGCTCGTAAGCAGAGCGACCGGCCGCCACGACGTCAGGCGTGTTGCAGAGGCCGAGATAGTTGTTCGAGCACAGGTTGATGACTTCGCCGCCCGTCTCCTCGATCTTGACCACCGCGTCCTGCGGCGAGTCTAGATGGATGAGCTGCTTGTAGACCCCCTGCTCCTGCATCTCGCGAAGCTCGCGCCGCAGGCGCTCGAACAGACCGCTCATACTGCCTCCCGTTGGCGTGGGAAGTCGTGGTTCAATCTCGCGAATCCTGGTCGCCGCGGTCGGCGATCTGGCGATCGCGGACGCCTATGAGTCCCCAGTAGATGATCGCAGCGCTTCCCAGGATCATAATGGGCAGCAGAATCGCCCCTTCAAGCCCCATCATCTTCGGACGGTCTCCTGGATTGGACTGTCGCGGTCGTCGGTGTTTTGGCGTCAGACGAGCGCAAACATGGCCTGCCGCCGTGGGGCGGGCAAGGGAGGGGGGGCGAGCCGGGTTGGGGGCGCCGGCAGGCGCATCGGGCGGGCCTTTTCCCGGCCAGCCGGCCCGTCTAGTTTTCGAAGCGGGATGGGCAAAGACGAGTGGAGCGATGGCGACGGAGCAGATCGGACAACGCATCCGGCGGGAGCGCGCGGTATGGCGCCTCGGGCTGCTGATCTCTCTGTTCCTACACCTGATCGCCCTGCTGCTCTCTAACCAAGCGGCGGAGCACATCGGTAGCTTGGGGGCCGCCGGTCCGCGGAGCGGCAGCCCGGTGGCCGCGCCAGCGGGTGGTGGGATGCGCGCGATCTTGTTGGCGCCGCCGGTGGAGATCCGGGTCCCTCCGCGCCCCGAGCTGATGGAGATCGAGCCGGTTCAAATCGAGACACCACCCGAACTGGCCCTGAACGAGATCGAGCTCCGCGACCCCGGCGAGGGTAGGGAAGAGGGCCCGGAGTCGGGCGCCGGACTGCCGGGCGGCGAGGGAGGTGGAGATGCCGGCGCCGCGGAGGAGGGGCTTAGTCGGCTGATACCGCCCACGCCGCGCGGGATCATCATGGCGCCGTTGGACCGGCCGTCGTCGGTGCGCGGCCGAGATGTGACGGTGTGGGTGTTCATCGACGCGACGGGAGCGGTGGACAGTGTGCGGCTCGAGCCGCCGACTCCGGATGGTAGTTACAACGACGATCTGACGCGGGAGGCGCGCGGCTGGGTCTTCGAGCCGGCGCGGCGCGGTGGCCGGCCGGTCGCCACCTGGTGGAGCTATACCTGGAAGTTGTGATGGCCGATAAGAAGTTGAGGGGGAGGATTCTCTGGGTCGACGATGAGATCGACCTGCTGCTGCCGCATCGCCTCGTGCTCGAGCAGCGGGGCTACGAGGTGGACACCGCGCCGAACGGTGACGACGCGCTGAGCCAGATCCGCCGCCACGCGTACGACTTGATCATCCTCGATCAGGAGATGCCGGGCCGCGCCGGCACCGAGATGTTGCGGGAAATACGCAGTGCGGACTCCCGTATCGCGGTGGTGATGGTGACGAAGAGCGAGGATGAGTCCACCTTGCGAGAGGCGATCGCCCGGCGCGCCGACGAATACATCGTCAAGCCGACCAGCCCACGGCAGGTCGCGTCGGTGGTGGCGCGTATCCTCGAAGGCCCGGGCCTGCGCCACGAGCAGATGGCACGTGATTTCGTACGCGCCTTTTCGGAGTTGCGGGCCCGTATCGACGCTGCGAGGGGCTGGCGCGACTGGGCGGACCTCTACGCCGAGTTGGTCGATTGGGACCTGGAGCTCAGTGCGGCGGACGAGGTCGGGTTGCTCGACTCGCTGCGCACATTGGAGGGCGATGCGCGGCGCGAGTTCACGGACTTCGTCGTCGCCAACTACTCGGGTTGGGTGACGCGAGGCGCGAACGACCGCCCGTCGCTCTCCGTCGATGTCATCCCACAGTTCTTCCTGCCATTGCTGGCGCGCGGCGAGCCGGTCGTTCTGATCGTGGTGGACTGCTTGCGGCTGGATCAGTGGCGGGCGTTGCAGCCGATGATCGAGGAGGAATTCGAGGTCGAAGCGGACCTCTACATGTCGATCTTGCCCAGCGCGACGCCCTACGCCCGCAACGCAATCTTCGGCGGCATCTTCCCGGATGAGCTGGCAAAGCAACGCCCGGGTTGGCCGGAGTCCTACGACGATGTCGGCCTCAACTCGTTCGAGGGCGAGCTGTTCGGCGACCAGATCAGGCGGCTGACCGACGGGGCGGTGGCGACGCATTATGAAAAGGTCAATACGCTGAACGATGGTGAGGGCATGTTGCGTCGACTGCCGGCGCTGCTCGACGAGCCGCGCGCGCTCGGCATCGTCTTCAATTTCGTCGACCTCCTGACGCACGGGCGGGGTGAGTCGCAACTGCTGTTCGAGATGGCGCGCGATGCGGAGGCGCTACGGCGGTTGACGGCGACCTGGTACGAGGGGTCCGATCTCCGCAAGGCGCTCAAGGTCATCCGCGCCCGCGGTGCACGCGTTCTGCTTACGACCGACCACGGTTCGGTTCACTGCCATCGTCCGTCCACGGTCTTCGCGAAGCGCGATGCGACGGCGAGCCTGCGCTACAAGTACGGGGACGACCTGCGTGCGGAAGATCCGGAGACCGTCCTGATGGTCAAGGACGGCGGCTTGCTGCGGCTCCCGGCCGGCGGCTTGAAGACCAACTACCTGATCGCGCGCGAGGACTTCTTCTTCGTCTATCCCACCAAGCTGCGGGAGTACCAGTCGCGCTACCGCGACAGCTTCCTGCATGGTGGCATCAGCCCGGAAGAGATGATCTTGCCCGTCGCGCTGCTCAAGCCGCGGGGCGAAGCGCGGTGAGCACCACGACCCGGCTGTTCGGTTTCCTGAAGCCATACCGCGTACTCGTGCTGGCGAGCTTGGGCGCCATGGCCATCGGCTCGCTGCTCGACGGCTTCTCGATGATCCTGCTCATCCCCTTCCTGCGCGCGTTGTTCGGCGAAGCGCTGGTCATGCCGGGTGCGAGCAGTCTGGTGGAGCGGATCTTGGACACGGTGCTCGGCGGTTTCCTGGCGGGTGGCAGCCCGACCGAAGTGCTACGCAACGTGATCATCGTCGTGATGGCGGCACTGGTACTGAAGAATGTCTTCTTTTACACGGCGAGTGTGCTGGCAGTACGGGCGCAAGAAGGAATCGTGCGCGACATGCGCAACGAGTTGTACGGTCACTTGCAGCGACTGCCGTTGGGCTTCTTCGATCGCAACAAGGTAGGCCAGCTGGTAGCGCGAGTATTCACGGATACCAATCTCACCAAGGAGATCATCAAGCTCACCATGACGGACGTGTCCAAGCACGGTGTGTCATTGGTGGCTTTCACCCTGATGCTTTTCCTCATCTCCTGGAAGCTGACGCTGCTGGTGCTGGTCGTGGCGCCGGTGTTCCTCGGCTTCTTGAAGCCGATGCTGAACCGCTTACGCCGCGGGTTCCGGGGCGCCTACGAGGCGCAAGGCGAGCTGACGAGTATGCTGCAGGAGACGGCGTCGGGGGCACGCCTGGTCAAGGCGTACGGGGCGGAGGGCTACGAGCAGGGCCGTTTCCGCGTGACGAACCAGGCGTTCTTCAAGGACATGGTCCGTGCGGAACGTATTCGCCTTCTCAGCTCGCCGCTCTCCGAATTCTTGGGCGGCGTCGTGACGCTGGTTCTGGTGTGGGTGGGCGCGCACTACGTGTTCAGCGGTGCGATGACGGCGGAGGCGTTCCTGACGTTCTTGACGATATCGCTGCGCGTGCAGTCGCCGCTGAAGGGCCTCACTCTGTACCCGGCGCGGGCGCAAGGTTCGCTGGCCGCCGCCGACCGCTTCTTCGAGATACTCGAAGCGGGAAGGGAACCGCTGACGGCGGAAGGTAGGGAAATCGACGGGTTGGAGCGTGAAGTCGCTTATGAGGATGTGCACTTCGCGTACGACGGCGATGAGACCGTGCTGGACGGCGTGAGCTTCAAAGTGAAACGCGGCGAGGTTGTTGCCCTGGTAGGTCCATCGGGGGCGGGAAAGAGCACCGTAGTCGACCTGCTGCCGCGTTTCTACGAGCCGACGAGCGGTCGGATCACGCTGGATGGGATCGACATCAACGAGATCCGGCTCGATTCGTTGCGCGACCTGCTGGGTGTCGTGTCGCAGGAGACGATCATATTCCACGATACCGTCCGCGCCAACATCGCGTACGGGGCGCCGGAGCGTTACAGCCAGGAGGAAGTTGAGGCGGCGGCGAAGGCGGCCAACGCCCACGAGTTCGTCGAGCATCTGAGCGATGGGTACGATACGCTGTTGGGCGACCGCGGTGTTCGGCTCTCGGGAGGGCAACGGCAGCGGATCGCCATCGCCCGAGCGATCTTGCGAGACCCGCCGCTGCTGATCTTCGACGAGGCGACATCCTCGCTGGACACGGAGTCCGAGCGGCTGGTCCAGGACGCGATCGGCCGGCTGCTGGCCAATCGAACCGTTATCGTCATCGCTCACCGTTTGTCGACGATTCAGGGCGCGCACCAGATCATCGTGCTCAAAGATGGCCGGATCGCGGAAGCGGGCCGTCACGAGGAACTGCTGGCGCGCGACGGGCCCTACCGCAAGCTCTACGAGCTACAGTTCCAGTTCGCGGCCGGCGGTCACCAGTTTGGCGAGGTGGAAGTCCGCTGACCCGGCTCAGGCATTCTCTCGAATACGGGCTCGCGCGGTTGCTCTTCGGTCTGCTGGGCCGGGCGCCCGAGTTGAGCGAGCGCCTGGGCGCGGCGCTGGGGCGGCTGGCCTACCGGCTCGGCTGGCGACGCCGAGTGGTGGAGACGCAGATCGCAGAGGCCTATCCCGAGCGCGACGCAGCATGGGTGCGTGCCACCGCCCGGGCGTGCTTCGAGCACGTGGGCTGCGAGTGGCTTACGGTGCCCGCGTTGGTGCGCGGCGGTCTCGATGAAGTGCGGCGCCGGGTCGAATTCCAGGAGGGTCGCGCGGGCCTCGAGGCGGCGTTCGAAGCAGGACGCGGCGTGGTGATGGTAAGCGGGCACTTCGGCAACTGGGAACTCGCCGGTTCGGCGCTCGCCGCGTTCGGCTTCCCCGTCGATGCGGTGTGGCAGCGGCTGAAGAACCGCCAGCTGAGCCGTTTCGTGGAGGAGACGCGCGAGCGGCTGGGGATGGGCCTGATCGAGCGGTCGGGCGCCTGGGACAAGCTGACCGGGAGCCTGGCAGCCGGGCGCGTCGTCGCTTTCGTGGCAGACCAGGACGCGCGGACGCAGGGCGTATTCGTCGATTTCTTCGGGCGGCCGGCATCAACCCACCGGGCGCCGGCGCTGCTGGCGCTCCGCGTCGGTGCTCCGTTCTTCGTCGGTGGCGCCCAGCGGATCGGGCCGCGCCGCTACCGGGCTTGGGTGGTTCGACTCGATCCACCGCAGGGCCTGGAGATCAAGGACCAGGTGCGGGAGCTCACTCGCATGTGGGTGAGCGAGCTGGAGCGGCGGATCCGGGTTTCGCCGGCGCAGTATTTTTGGCATCATAAGCGGTGGAAAACTGTACCGCCGGGAACAGCCCCGCCGGCGGCTGGTACTACGATAGAGAGATAACTGACAACCGCTCCCCCGGAGCTGGGCGGGTTCGCGGGGACGGAAAACGGATAGACATTCGGCAGTGATATACATCTGCATTCCTGCGCACAACGAGGAGCAGACCGCGGGCGTCTTGCTCTGGAAGATCCGACAGGTGATGTCGGAGTTCCGGCGCGATTACGAGGTGCTGTTCCTCGATGACGGGTCCACCGATCGCACCCACGAAGTCGTCGCGCAGTACACGCAAGTGCTGCCGCTGACGCTGTTGCGAAACGACAAGCGTGCGGGTCATGGCGCGTCGCTGGAGCGGCTGTTGCGCGAGGCGATCCAGCGCTGCGCGTACCCGAGACGCGACATCGTGGTGACGCTGCAGGCCGACTTCACCGACGAGCCGCTGGCGATCCCAGGGATGGTCAAGAAGATGGAGGGTGGAGCGGACCTGGTGGTGGCCACGCAGCGGCCGAACGGCGCGCGCCTGCCGCTGGCGATGCGCTGGATCCGCAGGGGCCTACCGTGGTTGGAGCGGCGCTACAAGCTGCCGGATACGATCAGCGATCCGATCTCGGGTCTACGGGCCTACCGGGTGGGCTTGCTCAAGCGGGCGCTCGAGAGTCGCGACCGCGGGCAGCTGGTGACGCGAGACGGCTGGGCCGCGAGCTTGGAGCTGCTGCACGTGCTGGCGCCGCACACGAAGCGGGCCGAGGAGACGGAGTCGGAGATGCGGTACGATCGGCAAGCGCGACCGAGCCGGCTGTCGCTCTGGCGGGCGGCGCGGGACTACATCGGACTGCTGAGGCAACGATGAAGTCAGTAATCGCCATCACCCTGCTGATAGCCCAGGCGACGATCGCCGCGGCGCAGGAGGCCGAGCCGGCCGAGGAGCGCGCCACGGAGGCTGTGGCCGAGGTGCCCTTCGGTATCGGCGAGCGGATGGATTACCGTGTGAAATTCGGTCCACTGAAAGTCGGACAGGCGTTCATGGCGGTAGAGGGGCTCGATACGATCGCCGGCCACCTCACGTATCACCTGCGGTTCCATATTCAGGGTGGGACCGTGTTCTACAAGCTGGACGACAAGCAAGAATCGTGGCTCGATGTGCTCTTGCTGGCGACGCGTCGCTACGAGCAGGACTCGAAGCAGGGCAGCTACGAGCGCAAGCGGCAGTACGATTTCGATCTGGAGGCTGGGGTGCTAACGCGCAACGACGGAGAGGTCTCTGACATTCCGTCGGACGCGTTGGACGAGGCGGCGTTCATCTACTTCGTACGTACGATACCGCTCGAGGTCGGCGAGACCTACGAGTGGAACCGCTACTACCGGTCCGACCGGAATCCGGTGATCCTGCAGGTCTTGCGACGCGAGAGGGTCAAGCTGCCGGCCGGCGAATTCGAGACTATCGTCGTGCGCCCGATAATCAAGACGGGCGGCATCTTTTCGGAGGGCGGTGAAGCGGAAGTCTATATCACGGATGACGAGCTGCGTATACCGGTCAAGTTGGTCAGCAAGCTGAAGGTGGGTTCCGTGATACTCGAGCTCACATCGTACACGGCAGGTGACAAGCTGACCCAGGAGATGCTCGGGCCGCGCTGATCCGGGTCGCGCCACTCACGCCTTCCCCTGCAAGTCCTCGCTGAAGAACTTGAAGATCAATCGGGAGACTGCTTCTGGGTGGCTGACCATCGGGAGGTGGCGGGCGCCGGTCACGATCTCGAGCCGGCCCTCCTTTAGGCCTTCGACGATGCGCTGTCCGTGCAGCAACGGCGTGAGGCCGTCCTTCTCGCCCCAGATGACGAGCGCCGGGGCGCGGATCCTCTCCAGCAGCGGCCGAATATCATAGCGCCTGAGCTCACTTATCCCGTTCAACATGTTGCCGGGTCCCGCTTTGATCATGTCGCCGATGAAGGTCGAGTAGAAACCGGCCGGGCACCACGACCACGGTTGCAGAACGCGCCACAGCGCGCGCCGGGGTCCGACGCCGGGAACGCCGGCGCTATCCACCAGGACGAGGCGGCGGACGCGACCACCGTAGTCGGCGGCGAGCTGAGCCGCGACGGCACCGCCCATGGAGTGCCCGCAGACGAAGAAGTGGGCCAAGCCCATGCGGTCTACCAGCTTCATGACCGCCCGCGCCGCCTCGGGTATCCGCAACATTGGGCCGGGCGAGCGGCCGAAGCCCGGCAGGTCGGGTGCGATGAGGCGCAGGCTGCGCGAGGTGAGCTCGGGGAAGAGCGGGAACCACCAGCGAGACGACCCACCGAGCCCGTGAAGCATGACGACCGGCGCACCGACACCGGCCTCGAAGTAGTACATACGCAGCTGACCCTCCTGCAGCTCGCGTCGCATGACCACGCGCGACGTCTTCATCCCGCTGCGCGGGCCTCTCGCGGTCAGGATTCGGCGTTTCCCCATCCCCCTCCTCCTGGGGTTCGGATGCTGATCAGGTCACCGGATCGTGCGTCGATAGTCGTCTTGGCGGGTAACGGCATCCACTCGCCGGCCCGGCCGAGCCAGTTCTCGCCGGTTGCGCCGTCCGTACCGCCGCGGGCGCCCCAGGGCGCATGGCGGCGCCGCTCTGACAGGATGCAGATGCTGGCCGCTGCGAGCAGCTCGATATCACGGCGCAGGCCGTCGCCGCCAGGCCAGCGGCCGTCCCCGCCGGAGCCGTGCCTCAGCGAGTAGTGTCGCAGGCGGACCGGTATTTCGTGCTCGAGCGCCTCGATCGGTGTGTTGAGCGAGTTGGTCATGTGGGTATGCACGCCGGAGAGACCTGGGTGATTGGGGCCGGCGCCCATGCCACCGGCCACCGTCTCGTAGTAGGCGAAGGCCTCGCCGGTTCGCGGGTCGGTGCCACCCACGGTAAAGTTGTTCATCGTGCCGCTGGAGCAAGCCGGGACCAGGTCGGGTAGTGCATCGGCGAGCGCGCGGAACACCACATCGACGATCCGCTGCGAGGTCTCGACGTTCCCGGCCGCCACGGCGGCAGGCGGTGTGGCGTTCACGACGGTGCCCAGCGGCGCGACTATCCTGACGGCGGGCATCGCGCCGCCTCCGGCGGGCAACGACGTGCCCAGCACCGCCTCGGCGATGCAGCGCAGGACGTAGCGGACAGCCGACTCGGTGATAGCGGCGACGGCGTTGATATTGCCGGCGCACTGGGGCGCCGATCCGCTGAAGTCGACCTCCAGCGCGTCGCCACGAACCGTCACGCGAACGGCAATGCGCACCGGTCCGGGATCGACGCCGTCGTCGTCCATGAAGTCTTCGGCGACGTACTCACCGTCGGGGATGCCATCGATCACGGCGCGGACGAGACGATCGGCGTAAGAGGCGAGTGCGTCGAAGGCAGTGGCCAACGAGCCGGCGCCGCCGCGGGCGGCGAGTTCCTGTAGTCGGCGGGCTCCAGTCTCGAGGGCGGCGAGCTGGGCGTGCAGGTCACCCTCGCGCTCCTCGGGCGTGCGAACGTTCGTGAGGATCAGCCGCCAGACGTCGGTCTGGATCGCGCCGCCGCGTACGAGAAAGACGGGCGGGATGCGGAGCCCCTCCTGGAAGATCTCACGGGATAGCGGCATCGAACCGGGCATCTGACCCCCGATATCGGCATGGTGGGCCCGCGAGGCCACGTAGGCGACCGGCGCTGCACACCCGTCCACCCAGATCCCCCGCACCGTGGTGAGGTCCGGAAGGTGGGTCCCGCCGTAATACGGGTCGTTGAGCACGGCCACATCGCCCGCGCCCAGTTCCAGGGCGCCGATAGCCGCCTCGACGCTCTGCGGTATCGCCCCCAGGTGGACGGGCATGTGATCGCCCAGCGCCACCGGGCGCGCCTCGGGGTCCAGAATGGCGCAACTGTAGTCACGCCGCTCCTTGATATTCGGCGAGTAGGCGCTGCGCCTGAGCGCCGCCCCCATCTCCTCAGCGATGGCGAGCAGCAGCGAGCGGTAGACCTCCAGCCGAATGGCGTCGAGAGGTCCGGCGACCCCCGGTCGGGCGGTTTGCATGAGTCGTGAGCCAATCAGTATAATTAGGCCGTTCGACCAACGGCTGCTCGCTGCGGGCTCTCCTGGAAGAGTTCAGCGACGCAGTGTAATTGTAGATCGAGGAGGCAATGTTGAGCAAACGCAGCAAGGAGGATCGGCCGAAACTTACTGAGTTCGATAGGGCGCGAAATGAGTTGTTGAGCCAGATCAGGCACTGTGGAGTCTTGGAGGCGACGGCGGATCAGCGAGACGTGTGGTTCAAGCAGACGATGGAATACTTGACGAAGCGCTATCCGGCGGTGAGCCAAGAGCAACTGGACGAGCTGGACGCTATGGGCAGGCGATACTGCGAGCCGATCATAGCGTACGGCGCCCCGAACGAATCGGCCGAAAAGGGCAGCAACTGAGAGCACGGTTTACGATCCGGCCCTGGCCGGGCCAGGGTCTTTTCCCCGCCCAACCTAAATGACGATCCTGGAAGTCGTCTGGAAACTGCTGGCGGTCCTGCTATTGGTGGGCGCCAACGGCTTCTTCGTCGCCGCGGAATTCGCACTCGTCAGCGCGGACGAATCGCGGCTGGCTGGCTTGGCCGAGAAGGGCGACCGCCGGGCGGTCACGGTGAGTAAGGCGCGGGAAGAGCTCAACCTCCACCTGTCGTCGTGCCAGGTAGGCATCACGCTGGCCTCCCTGGCGCTGGGCTGGGTCGGTGAGGTGACGATCGCGGCGACCCTGATCAGGGTATTCTCGGGTCTGCCGCGGCCGCTTGACGTGATCGCCGGCCACAGCGTGGCTGTGGCCGTTGCGTTCACGATCATCACCTACCTACACGTCGTCCTCGGTGAGCTGGCGCCCAAGGCGCTGGCGATCTTCCATCCCGAGCAGGTGGCGCGCTGGACCGTGCGGCCCCTGATACTCTTCACGCGGTTGGGCAGTCCGCTGATCTGGTCGCTCAACGAATCCGCGAACGTGCTACTGCGCGTCTTTGGGGTTCGCTTGCCGACGGAGGCGGAGCGGGTCCATGGCCCCGACGAGATCATGCTGCTGGTCAGGCGTGGCATGGAGGTGGGGACCGTAGAGCAGGACGAGCAGGCGATGATTCACGGAGTGTTCGGGTTGACCCGCACCGTGGCCCGTGAGGTGATGACACCGCGGCCGGACATCGTGGCGGTGCCGGTCGATGTCGGATTCGAAGAGCTGGTGGCGACGATCTCCAGTTCGGGCCATTCACGCCTGCCGGTCTACAAGGACAACCTCGACAACGTTGTGGGGATCGTGCTGGCCAAGGATCTGCTGCGGCTGTCGGGGGAAGGCGCTGCGACGGACTTCGACGTCACCCGGATCATGCGGGAGCCGTATTTCGTCCCTGATACCAAGTCGGTAGACGACCTGCTCGCCGAGTTCCGGTCACTGAAGATCCATGTGGCCATCGTGGTGGATGAGTTCGGCGGCACCGACGGCCTGGTGTCGCTGGAAGATCTGATCGAAGAGATCGTCGGTGAGATCTACGACGAGTACGACGTGGCGCGCCCCATGTATACGAAGACGGTTGGCGGTCAGCATATCATCGACGGGGGCGCCCCGATCGACGAGATCAACGAGAAGTTCGGGCTCGGCCTGCCGGAAGAGGACTACGACACGTTGGGCGGATTCATCCTGGGCGAGTTGGGTCAGGTGCCCAGGCGCGGTGACTCGATTCAGGTGCCGGGCGCCACCCTCGTGGTGGAGCGAGTCGATGAACGGCGCGTGCGTCTGGTTCGGCTGTTGAGCGATGACGAAACCCTGCCAACCGTGCGCTCCACGCGAGCGACATCCGGCGAATCGGACGACGCGGATGCGTGAGTGCCGGGTAGACGCGCGCAAGTGGTTTCCGCTGGACGGGGGACGATGGACGATCTGGACCGTCTGTACTACGAATTCGTAGAGATACTGCGGCGTGAGCGGCCTGCGGCTCTGAGGGATGAGGCGCTCACCTTTGCCGAGCTGCACGACCAGATGATCCCCTATCCGCGAATCCGCAATCGTGTGGGGTTCCCGACCTACGAGGATTACGAGGCGGCCGTCTCGCGGCTGCTATCGGGCGAGCGAGACTACCTGCTTTGCGACCGCATGGTACAGGAGGAGTTGCGGGCGGGGCTGGAGGAGTCTCTCCCCGACATCCGCCGCTTTCTCGCCTACCCGGACGTGCGCGTCCAGCTCAACCCGGAGAAGATCCCGCCACCCGGCGACATCCGGTACGCGCCACCCGAGTTGCGCGAGGGCCACGATTGGGCGAGCGAGGCGATCGAGGCGGCGGAGGCGGAAGCGGCCGCGGCGCCGCCCGAGGAATCCGAACTACCCGCCGAGGCGGTCGCAGCGGAGCCGCAGCCGGTGGCGTCCTACTACTGCCCGGATTGCGGGGGAAAGGCGCCCGAGGGTGCGACCTTCTGCCCGTTCTGTGGTCGGCGGCTGCTGCCGGATGTCTGCCGACTCTGCGGAGCGGACCTGGACGGCGGCTGGTCGTTCTGCCCACGCTGCGGGACGGCGGCGGCGGAAGGCGGGGCGGATTCAGCTTGACGGGCCATTTGCGAGCCGGTATTATCCGTCCCCGTAATCTCCCTGCAACGAGATTTCCCATGCGGTTCGCCGCCGGCGTCGAGACCCGGTCGCGTTGCGACGGGCGGAGGGGACGCTGGCAGTAGCGA
>JBDHKD010000058.1:0-16339 GCA_039586575.1 Gemmatimonadota bacterium
TCCGTGATCGCAGCCGTCAGCGTCGTCTTCCCGTGATCCACGTGGCCTATCGTCCCCACGTTCACGTGCGGCTTCGTGCGCTCGAACTTTGCCTTCGCCATGCTCTCCTCGCTCTTCGCCAGCGCCTTGCTTCGTTATTAACTCACCGCGATTGCTGCGGCACCGCGATTCAGAATCTCGTCCGCCTTCTGCTTCGGGATTTCCTCGTAGTGAGAGAACTGCATGGTGTATACGGCACGGCCCTGGCTCAGTGAGCGCAGGGTCGTGGAATAGCCGAACATCTCGGCCAGCGGGACGCTGGCGCCGACCACACGCGCCTCGCCGCGCTGGGCGATACCACCGACCTTACCGCGCCGGCTCGACAGTTCGCCGACCACCGTGCCGAGGTATTCCTCGGGAGTGACGACCTCGACGTCCATGATCGGTTCCAGGAGCACCGGGTCGGCCCGGCGCACGGCTTCGCGCAGCGCCATCGACCCGGCGATCTTGAAAGCCATCTCCGAGGAATCGACCTCATGGTAAGAGCCGTCGATCAGCGTCACCTTGAGATCGACCATCGGGTAGCCGGCCAGCACGCCGGCGTCCAGCGCCTCACGAACGCCCCGCTCCACCGACCCGATGTATTCCTTGGGGATCACACCGCCAACGATCTCGTCTTCGAAGATCAGACCGCTACCCGATTCGGCGGGCTCGAGGTTGATCACCACGTGCCCGTACTGACCGCGGCCACCGGTCTGGCGGATGTACTTGCCCTCCACCTTGTCGACCGCTTTGCGCGCCGTCTCGCGGTACGCGACCTGCGGGCGGCCGACGTTGGCGTCCACCTTGAACTCGCGCTTCAAGCGATCGACGATGATCTCCAGGTGCAGCTCGCCCATGCCGGAGATGATCGTTTGCCCGGTTTCCGGATCGGTATGGACCTTGAAGGTGGGGTCTTCTTCGGCCAGCTTGGCCAGCGCCCTGCCGAGCTTGTCCTCGTCGACCTTCGTCTTCGGCTCGATGGCGACGGCGATCACCGGCTCGAGAAACTTCATCGCCTCGAGGATGATCGGCTGGCGCTCGTCACAGAGCGTCTCCCCGGTCTTGGTCAGCTTGAGACCGATGGCCGCGCAGATATCGCCCGCGAACACTTCATCGCGTTCCTCGCGCCGGTTGGCGTGCATCTGCAGCAAGCGGCCTATCCGCTCCTTCTTGCCGATATTCGCGTTGTAGACGTACGAGCCGGCTTTCAGCGAACCGCTGTAGATCCGCAGGTAGGTCAAGCGGCCGACGAATGGGTCTGTGGCGATCTTGAAGGCGAGGGCGCTGAAGGGGGCATCGTCAGCGGTCTCCCGCAATACGGTTCGCTCGTCGTGATGCGGAAGGTGGCCGTGAATGGCCGGCACATCGACGGGCGACGGCAGGTGGTCGATGACGGCGTCGAGCAACTGCTGGACGCCCTTGTTGCGGAACGCCGCACCGCAGAGCACCGGTGTGATCCAGTTGTTGACCGTCGCGTGGCGGATCGCCTCGCGCACCTCGTCGTCGCTGAGCAGCGACTCATCTTCGAGGTACTTCTCGAGCAAACGCTCGTGGTGCTCGACGGCGGCCTCGATCAGGTTGTGCCGTAGGCCCGCGACCTTGTCTTTCAGGGCGTCGGGTACCGGGCCCTCGGTCCACTGGGCACCCAGCGAGTCCTCGTCGTAGACGATCGCGATCTGGCGGACCAGGTCGATGACACCGGTAAACAGCTCGCCCTCACCGAGCGGGTACTGAAGCGGGCGAGCGTTCGCGCCCAGCCGCCCGCGGATCATCTTGACCACGTTGTCGAAGTCGGCGCCCACGCGATCCATCTTGTTGACGAAGGCGATCCGCGGTACACCGTAGCGGTCGGCCTGGCGCCAGACCGTCTCCGACTGCGGCTCCACGCCGCCCACCGCACAGAAGAGGGCGATCGAGCCATCGAGAACCCTGAGGCTGCGTTCTACCTCCGCCGTGAAGTCGACGTGACCCGGCGTATCGATGATGTTGATCCGGTGCTGGGATCCATTGCGCTGCCAGAAACAGGTCGTCGCGGCAGAGGTGATGGTGATCCCCCGCTCTTTCTCCTGCTCCATCCAGTCCATCACGGCGTCGCCATGATGTACCTCGCCCATCCGATGCACCCGACCCGTGTAGTAGAGGATGCGCTCGGTGGTCGTCGTCTTACCGGCATCGATGTGTGCCATGATGCCGATATTACGGAGCCGCTCGAGTGGGACCTGCCTTGGCATATCGCTACTGACTTCTTTGGGAATTTCGCTCGGTATCTCTGATCGCGCCGCTCTCTACCAGCGGTAGTGGGCGAACGCCTTGTTCGCCTCAGCCATGCGGTGCACGTCCTGCTTCTTCTTGACGGCCGCCCCCTCGCCCTTGGCCGCCGCCATCAGCTCTCCGGCCAAACGCTGGGACATCGTGGGCTCACTGCGGTCACGGGCCGAGCCCACCAGCCAGCGCCGGGCCAGCGCCTCGCGCCGACGCGGCCGCACTTCCACCGGCACCTGGTAGGTCGCACCGCCGACTCGACGGCTCTTGACCTCGAGCACCGGCTTCGTGTTGCTGAAAGCCTGACGGTACACGTTCATCGCCGGCTGTCCCGTCCGCTCCTCTATGATCTGCATCGCGTCATAGAAGATCGTCTCGGCCGTCGACTTCTTGCCGTCACGCATCAGGGCGTTGACGAACTTCATGACCGACTCGCTCCCGTAAACCGGATCGGGAGCCGCTTCTTTCGGGACTGCTCGCTGTCTTCTCGCCATGGCTCCTGGCGCCTGTCCTCTAGGCCTTGGGCCGTTTCGCCCCGTACTTGCTCCGACTGCGCTTGCGATCCGCTACCCCGGCGGCGTCCAGCTTGCCGCGAATGATGTGGTAACGGACGCCGGGCAGATCCTTCACACGCCCCCCACGGATGAGCACGATCGAGTGCTCCTGGAGGTTATGCCCCTCGCCCGGGATGTAGGCCGTGACCTCGTAGCCGTTGGTCAGGCGAACACGCGCCACTTTGCGCAGCGCCGAGTTCGGCTTCTTCGGCGTCGTCGTATAGACGCGCGTGCAGACGCCCCGCTTCTGAGGATTCTTTTCGAGAGCGGGCGCCTTGTCCTTCTTCGCGACCTTCTTCCGGCCCACACGGACCAGCTGGCTGATCGTCGGCATACGTATCTCTAGTGGTTTCCGTTCGCCCCAAAACGTGCGCCGGTCCCCACGAAGAAAAGGCCGGAGACGTACGCCGCCTCCGACGCGTTAGGGGTGATAGGACCGGATCGTCGACAGACCAACGAACCTACGGGAACCGGCTTTTCGCGTCAAGCCTCGGCTCCCGTTCCACCGCTGCCTTCCCGCAGCTGTTTGGGGCGCCAGAAAGCTATACGGGAAGCCAAGAATGTCAACGCCTTGCGAGGGCTGACCGGCGGGTCCATCCCGTACCTCAGCGAGACCCAGCGGCCACCGAAGACAACCCGAAGCCGCCCCCCCATCCGACTGCCCCCATCCGACCAACGACTGGCTGGTTCCCGGCCAGCGACCGTCGCCCGCCAAGAGAGTACTTCAGACTCGGCCGTCGAACACCGGCTGTCGGCTGATGGCTCTCGGACTTCCCAGCAAAAAGCCCCGGCGCCTCGCGGCGCCGGGGCTCGCTAATCGACTTCGGACTGCGCCCTAATCGCCGGTGCCGGCACCCGTCTCGGTGGCGGGCGTACCGCCAGCGCCGCGCACCAGATCGGCGAGGCTGATCTCCTCCTCTTCCTCCGGCTGGGAGCGGGCGTCGGCCATCTCCTCGATCTGCCGTTCGATCGGCGCGCCCTCGACGAGGAACTCGACATCGGAGTAACGGTGGATGCCGGTCCCCGCGGGTACGAGGTGCCCGATGATGATGTTCTCCTTCAGACCGAGCAGGTTGTCTTTGGCCCCCCGCACGGCGGCGTCGGTGAGCACGCGAGTCGTCTCCTGGAAGGAGGCGGCGCTCACGAAGGACCGTGTGGTCAAGCTCGCCTTGGTGATACCCAGCAGGAGCGGCTCGGCGCGAGCCGGCTTCTTGCTCGCCTGGCGCATCCTGGCGTTGGTGTCGAGGAACTCGACCCGGTCCACGTGCTCGCCCTCGAGGAACTCGGTGCTGCCGGGATCGACGATCCGCACCTTCTGGAGCATCTGTCGAACGATGACTCCGATGTGCTTGTCGCTGATCCGCACGCCCTGGAGGCGGTAGACCTCCTGGATCTCGTTGAGCAGGTACTCCTGCACGGCGCGCGGGCCCCTGATACGCAGGATGTCGTGCGGGTTCACCGGCCCCTCGGACAGACGGTCACCGGCCTGCACCCGGTCGCCCTCGTGCACCCTCAGGTGCTTGCCGACGGGTATCTCGTACACCTTCTCTTCGCCGCTCTCGGAGGTGACCACGACCTCGCGCTTGCCGCGCTTGATGGTACGGAAGGCGATGCGGCCGTCGACCTCGGCGATGGTTGCCGGGTCCTTGGGCCGGCGCGCCTCGAACAGCTCCGCTACCCGTGGCAAACCGCCGGTGATGTCCCGGGTCTTGTAGACCTCGCGACTGATCTTGGCGAGCGTCGAGCCGGGCTCGACCTTGTCGTTATCGCGGACGACGAGCTGGGCACCGACCGGCACGATGAACTCCCTGACCTTCTTGCCGTCCCGCTTGATATTGATCTGCGGGTGGAGCTTCTTCTCGCGGTCCTCGATGATCGTGAGCTGGCGACGCCCCGTGGACTCGTCGAGCTCTTCACGCACCGTCTCTTCCTCGACGATGTCCTGGAACTCGATGGTTCCACCGAGGTCAGCGACAATCGGCTCGGAGTACGGGTCCCAGCTGAACAGTAGCGCCCCGGTCGCCGCACGCTCTTCGTCCTCGACGTGCAGGGTCGCCCCGTAAGGCACGGTGAGGCGCGACCGCACCTGCTCGTCCTGGGTGAGCATCTGGATCTCGCCCTCCCGGCTCGTGACGATCCGCTGGCCGTCTTTGCCGGCGACGACGGTGATACGCTCGAACTTGACTTTGCCGTCGACCTTCGACTTACGCTGCGTCTGCGCGGCGATGCGTGCCGCCGTGCCGCCAATGTGGAAGGTGCGCAGCGTGAGCTGTGTGCCCGGTTCACCGATCGACTGCGCCGCGATGATACCGACGGCCTCGCCGAGATCGACCGTGATCATGGTGCCCGGGTTGCGGCCGTAGCACTGTCGACAGATCCCCCGGCGAGACTCGCAGGTCAACACCGAGCGGATGCGGACCGACTGGATGCCGGCTTCCTCGACCGACTCAGCCGTATCTTCGTCGATCAAATCGCCGGCCTTCACCAAGCGCTGGCCGTCGATGCTGTCAACCACTTCCTCGAGCGCCACCGTCCCGACGATCCGGTCGCGCAGCGGCTCGATTATGTCCTCGCCTTCCTTCAGCGCCGACACCTCCAGACCCAGCACCGTGCCGCAGTCTTCCTCGGTGATCGTCACATCCTGCGCGACGTCGACCAGGCGACGCGTCAGGTATCCGGCGTCGGCAGTCTTTAGCGCCGTGTCAGCCAGGCCCTTGCGCGCGCCGTGCGTCGAGATGAAGTACTCGAGCACGGTCAGCCCTTCGCGGAAGTTCGAGAGGATCGGGCTCTCGATGATCTCACCGATGCCGCCGGTCAGCTTCTTCTGTGGCTTGGCCATCAGACCGCGCATACCGGCCAGCTGCCGGATCTGGTCACGCGAGCCTCGCGACCCGGAATCGAACATCATGAAGACCGGGTTGAAGCCGCCGCGCGATCTGCGCAGCGCCGCTACCATCGCGTCGGCGACGTCGTTGTTGGCGTGGGTCCAGGCGTCGATCACCCGGTTGTAGCGCTCGCCGTTCGAGATCACGCCCTTCTCATAAGCCTTCGTGAAGCGCTCGGTGTCGGAGCGCGCCGAACCGATGATGTCCGCCTTCTCGGGCGGTATCTCCAGGTCCTCGACACCGATCGAGGTCCCACCGATCGTCGCGAACCTGAACCCGAAATCCTTCAAGTGGTCGAGGAAATCGGTGGTCCGCTTCAGCCCGACGCGACGGAAACACTGGAACACCAGATCGGACAGAGTGCTCTTGTTCATCGTCCGGTTGACGAACCGCAGCTCCTCCGGGATGATGTCGTTGAACAACACCCGCCCCACGGTCGTACGCAGCCACTCACCGCCGTACCGATAGAAGATGGGCGCGTGGTGCTCCGTTGCACCGTTAGGCCATACGAAGCGCCCGTTCGCCAGAGCCAGCTCGACCTCGTGCACGGCAGAATAGTGCTGCGCCTTCTCGATACGTTCATCGAAGTCGTCCGGCAGTTTCGTCAAGTAGTGGATGCCCAGCACCATGTCCTGACTCGGCGTGGCGATCGGTTTGCCGTCCGACGGCTTCAGGATGTTGTTGGACGACAACATCAGCACACGGCACTCGATCTGCGCCTCGAACGAGAGCGGCACGTGAACCGCCATCTGGTCGCCGTCGAAGTCGGCGTTGAAGGCCGCGCACACCAGCGGGTGGATGCGGATCGCCTTCCCCTCCACGAGCACCGGCTCGAAGGCCTGTATACCCAGCCGATGCAGAGTCGGCGCCCGGTTCAGTAGCACCGGATGGTCCTTGATGATGTCCTCGAGCACCTCGTACACCCGAGGGTCATCGCCCCGCTCGACAATCTTCTTGGCGCGTTTGACCGTCTCGGCTTCGCCGCGCCGTTCCAGCTCGTGAATGATGAACGGCCGGAAGAGTTCGACCGCCATCACCTTGGGCAGGCCACACTGGTGCAACCTGAGCTCGGGGCCGACGACGATGACCGAGCGACCCGAGTAGTCGACTCGCTTGCCGAGCAGGTTCTGGCGGAAGCGGCCCTGCTTGCCCTTGAGCATGTCGGACAGCGCCTTGAGCGGTCGCTTGCCGCGCCCGCGGATCGCCTTGCCGCGCCGCCCGTTATCGAACAACGCATCGACCGCCTCCTGCAGCATCCGCTTCTCATTGCGCAGGATGACTTCGGGCGCCCGCATCTCCATCAGCTTCTTCAAACGGTTGTTCCGGTTGATGACGCGCCGGTACAAGTCGTTCAAATCGGAAGTCGCGAAGCGGCCGCCGTCGAGCGGCACCAGCGGCCGCAAGTCCGGCGGCAAGACCGGGATGACGTCCAGCACCATCCACTCAGGGTGGTTGCGGCGCTCGAGGTCCTCATCGCTGTTGCGGAAGGCATCGACCACCTTGAGCCGCTTCAGGTGCTGCTTCTTGCGGTGCTGACTCGTCTCGGTCGCCACCTTGCGGCGGAGGTCCTTGGCCAGCTCGTCCACATCGACCTGACGCAGGAGCTGGCGCACGCCCTCGGCGCCGATCTCGGCGTAAAAGTTGCTGTCGCCGGCTTCCTTCGCCTGTGCCTTGAGCTCGAAATACTCCTCCTCGTCGAGCAGCTGCTTGCTCTTCACCTTGTGTTTGCCTGGATTCACCACCACGTAGTTCGCATAGTAGATGATCTTCTCCAGGTCACGCAGCGTCATGCCGAGCAGGTAGCCCATCTGCGACGGCAGTGTCTTGAAGAACCAGATGTGCGCCACGGGGACCGCGAGCTCGATGTGCCCCATCCGCTCGCGGCGCACTTTCGAGAGCGTGACCTCCACGCCGCATTTGTCGCAGATGTGCCCGCGATAGCGAATCCGCTTGAACTTGCCGCAGTGACACTCCCAGTCCTTGACCGGCCCGAAGATCCGCTCACAGAACAAGCCGTCACGCTCGGGTTTGAAGGAGCGGTAGTTGATCGTCTCCGGCTTGGTCACCTCGCCGAAGCTCAGCGACCTGATCTGCTCCGGCGAAGCGATCTTGAGCTGGATGAAGTCGAACTCCGTGGGACGAGTGTCGCGGTGCCTCGGGAAGTCGATCATGTCTATCCTCTAGAGTCGAGAGCTCCGTTAGATTCCTTCGTCACTCTGGCCGAGCTCAACACTGAGGCTCAGCGCCTGCAGCTCTTTGACCAGCACGTTGAAGCTCTCCGGTATCCCCGGGTCGGGCAGGTTGTCGCCCTTTACGATGGCCTCGTAGGCCCGGGAGCGGCCGGACACGTCGTCCGACTTGACCGTGAGCATCTCCTGCAGCGTGTGTGCGGCGCCGTAAGCTTCCAGCGCCCACACCTCCATCTCGCCGAAGCGCTGGCCGCCGAACTGAGCCTTACCGGCGAGCGGCTGCTGGGTGACCAGCGAGTAGGGCCCGATCGAGCGCGCATGGATCTTGTCGTCGACCAGGTGGGCCAATTTCATCATGTAGATGCTGCCGACCGTCACTTCCATGGTGAAGTACTCGCCGGTGCGGCCGTCACGCAGTCGCATCTTGCCGGCCGGCGTCAGCCCGGCACGAGCGATGAACTCGGCGACGGCCTCGTCCAGACCTTCCTTCGCGCCCTTGCGCTTCGCCAGTTGCGCCACGCTCTCGAAGCCGGCCTTCGCCAGGGACGACTCGCCGGCTCGCCCGGCCAGCTCGGAGGCAGCATCGATCACATAGTCACGCAGCGCCTCCAGATGCTCGACGACCGCCCTCGAACTCGTCTCTTGCTCCACCGAGTCCAGGGTTCGTCCCAACCCGAGGGTCGACCCCGATGGGCGCGTCCCGTCGCCGTGTCTCTGGCGACGCCTTTCCCCGCTCCGCCGGAGCGTCCCGATCAGCTCGCGCACATGTTCGTCGGTGAGCACGGGTGGCTGGACAGAGCGCACGTTCAGGCAGTCGTGGGACCAGCGCACGCTGGCCAGCTTCAGCAGCACACCGATCTCATCCTCGGTAGCGCCGTGGAAGACCGGAGTCTTGGCCTCGAACCCGAAGAGCTCGGCGCACCAGCCGAGGTGGGTCTCGAGGATCTGCCCGACGTTCATTCGTGAGGGGACACCCAACGGGTTGAGCACGATGTCCACCGGCTGCCCGTCGGGTAAGAACGGCATGTCTTCCTCGGGCACGATTCGGGCTATCACGCCCTTGTTCCCATGGCGCCCCGCGACCTTGTCACCCACCGCGACCTTGCGGCGCTCGGCGATGTACACCTTGACCAGCTGCACCACACCGGGCGACAGCTCGTCCGGCTGCAGGACTTTATCGATCGACTCCTCGGTCTTCTCGCGAATGCGCTCGATCCGCTGGCGCGATTCCTCGATCACGCGCCTGACCTTGTCGTTCGCCTCGGCGTTCTTCACCTTCAACGCCGTGAGGTCGAGCTTCGCGAAGTCGAGTTCCTCGACGATCTTTTCGGCCAGTTTCTTTCCTTCCTTGAAGTAGGGCTCGATCGTCCCCCGCTTCAGGAATAGCTGGGCGGTTTGACCCTTGAGCAGCTCGCGCAGTTCTTCGTCGCGTACTTCCGTTACCCGCGCGATCTCGTCTCGCTCCTGCTCGCGGAGCAGGCCGATCCGCTCGCCGTGCTCCTTCTCCAGCAGCGCATCATCGATGCGGCGTGAGAAGATCTTCACGTCGATGACCGTACCGGCCATCCCGGGCGGCACCCGCAGCGAGCTGTCCTTCACATCCTTCGCCTTCTCGCCGAAGATCGCGGTCAGCAGCTTCTCCTCCGGCGACAGCTCCGTCTCGCCCTTCGGTGTGATCTTGCCGACCAGGATGTCGTTGGGCTTGACCATGGCGCCGATGCGGACGATGCCACGCTCGTCGAGATCCTTGAGCGCTTCCTCCGAGACGTTGGGGATCTCGCGAGTGATCTCTTCCATCCCGCGCTTCGTGTCGCGGACGTGCAGCTCGAGCTCCTGGATATGGATCGACGTGTATTCGTCGTCCTTGACCAGGCGCTCGCTGATCACGATCGCATCCTCGAAGTTGTGGCCGTACCAGGGCATGAAGGCGACAGTCAGGTTGCGGCCCAGCGCCAGCTCGCCCCGTTCGGTGGAGGCACCGTCGGCGATGATGTCCCCGGCCTCGAGCTGCTGACCGACCTTGACCAACGGCCGCTGGTTGATCGCGGTGTCCTGGTTCGTCCGCCAGAACTTCTTCAGCTTGTAACGGTCGAACTGGCTGAGCTTGGCCAGCGGCTGGTCACCGGCCTGCGTACCGACGCCGGTGTCGATCATGATCTCTTCCGCCCGGACCTGCGTGACCACACCGCCCCGCCTGGCCACCACGACGGCGCCGGAATCGCTGGCCACCTTCCCCTCGAGGCCGGTGCCCACCAGCGGCCGCTTGGGAAAGAGGAGCGGAACGGCCTGGCGTTGCATGTTCGAGCCCATCAGCGCGCGGTTCGCGTCATCGTGTTCGAGGAACGGGATCAGCGCTGGCGAGACCGCGACCAGCTGGTCCGGCGAAACGTCCATGTAGTCGATCTGCTGGGGCGGCAACAGCGGGTAGTCGTCGGCCTCACGGCAGAGCGCCAGCGGATTGACGAACGTGCCGTCGGGATTCAGCTCGGCGTTCGCCTGCGCCACCGCGAACTCTTCCTCCTCGTTGGCGGTCAGCCAGACGATCTCGCCGGTGACCTTGCCCTTCTCGACCTTGCGGTAGGGTGTCTCGATGAAGCCCAGGTTGTTGATGCGAGCGAAGGTCGACAGGCTGGTGATCAGCCCGATGTTCGGCCCTTCCGGCGTCTCGATCGGGCACATGCGCCCGTAGTGCGAGTAATGGACGTCTCGCACCTCGAACCCAGCCCGCTCCCGTGTCAGACCGCCTGGACCCAGTGCCGAGAGCCGGCGCTTGTGTGTCAGCTCGGCCAGCGGGTTCGTCTGGTCCATGAACTGGCTCAACTGCGAGGAGCCGAAGAACGATTGGATGACCGCGCTGACCGTACGCGCGTTCACCAGGTCGTCGATGTTGATCTGTTCCGGGTCGCTGGCGATCGACATGCGCTCGCGTACCAGCCGCGCCATCCGCGACAGGCCGACGGAGAACTGGTTGGCGATCAACTCGCCGACCGAGCGCACGCGGCGGTTACCGAGATGGTCGATATCGTCGACGAACCCGCGGCCCTCGTGCAGCTCGATCAAATACCGCACGATGGCGATGAGGTCCGCCACGGTCAGGATTGTCACGTCGCCGGCGGGTGGTTCCACGCCGAGCAATCGATAGGTGTCACGCAGCCGCTGGTTGATCTTATAGCGGCCGACCCGACCCAGATCGTAGCGCTTCGGGTTGAAGAACAGCCGCTCGATCGCCGTACGAGCCGTGTCGAGGTTCGGCGCTTCACCCGGCCGCAGCAGCGAGTAGATCGCGTAGAGGGCGTCCGGCTCCCCGTGGGTCGGATCCTTGGCCAGCGTATTCTTGATCAGGGGCGACTCGGCCCGCGCGCCGCCGGTGAACAACAGGACGTGCCGGACACCCTTCTTCGCCAGCGAGTCGAACATCGCGGCGTTGAAGGTGGCGCCGGACTCCGCCAACAGCTCGCCGGTCCCCGAATCGACGACGTCGGCGGCAAGCGTCGGGTCCTGGCTCCAGTCGCGCCGGTTGGCCAGATCCTCGAAACGCCCGCGCAACGACACCCGAATCGGCGTCAAGAAGACCCACAGCCTCTCCACCTCCGCCCGTTGCAGCTGTTTGCTCAGCTCCGGCGTCAGCTCATCGGCCCGATGCGCCAGGAAGGCGTCGGGGTCTCTGTGGACGGCCGCTTCCTCGATCCCAACCTCGATCAACCGGTTGATGAGATCGGCGGTTATCGGGTCGCCAGCCCCAGCCAGCAAACGGCCGGTCTCCGGGTGCCGCTGATCGCCGGCGAGCCAGCCCGTGTCCTCTTCGAGATCGAAGCCGGTGAGCACGATGGTCTCCGGCTCGCCTTCGAAGGCGGGGTTGGGAACGCCGGCCGCTAGCAGCGACCCTGCGGCCTCGCGCCGGAACGCCCGCTCGCCGGCAATCTCCTCGACCACCAGCTCGCGGATTCCGTAGAACAGGTTGAGAATGTCCGGGTCGCTGCCGTAACCGAAAGCCCGCAGCAACGCCGTCGCAGGGAATTTCTTCTTCTTGTCGATGTGGACATGGATGACGTCGTGAATGTCGATGGAGAACTCGACCCACGAGCCGCGGAAGGGGATGATCCGGCTCGAGAACAACCTCGTCCCGTTCGGGTGGATCGTCTCCTCGAACACCACGCCCGGCGAGCGGTGCAGCTGGCTGACGATGACCCGCTCCGCCCCGTTGA
Organism: Gemmatimonadota bacterium; assembly: GCA_039586575.1. GTDB lineage: Bacteria > Gemmatimonadota > Gemmatimonadetes > Palauibacterales > KS3-K002. Next base: position 12,117 of record JBDHKD010000058.1, read on the forward strand.
TGACGAACGTTCCCTGTTCGGTGAGCAGCGGCAACTCACCCAAGTAGACTTCCTTTTCCAGGATGTCCCGCGGCCGCTTCTCGCCATCGACATCTTCATTGATGACCAGTCGAAGCGTAGCCTTCAGCGGAGCGCCGTACGTCATGTCACGCTCCATGCACTCCTCGACCGTGTATTTCGGCTCGCCGAGCGCGTAGCTGACGTACTCGAGCGTGAAGTTCTGCTTGGCGTCTGAGCTCGGGAAGATCTCGTTGAAGACGCGCTCCAGCCCGAAGTCCCGACCGGCGCCGTTCTCCACGTCCATCTCCAGCAGGGCGTCGAAGGCCTTGCGCTGAACGTCGAGCAGGTTGGGCATCGGCATCGCCGTGCCCAGATGCGCAAACGAGATGACCGGCACCTCGCCCTTCCCATTGCCGGCGCCCACCGCCGAAGCGTCGTGAGCTTTCCTGCTACGGATCATCGAAATCGCCAAGGTCTATTCCTCCAAGGATTGTGCACAGCCCGCCAACGCGACCGACAGCGGCTGCAGTGTCGAAACGCCATGGCGGCGCCATCTTCGGTCCAACGACGGACGCTGCTCAGCCGAAAACAGCACAGAAACCCCCGACGCCCGTGGGATCGCGGGGTTTTGTGGTCTCAGGCACAAGTTGTTGTTGCGCCACGCGAGCGGCATAGGCAGAGGAGCTGTTCCCTCGTCTTCAGGTCACATGTTACCGGCGGAACCTCGACCGCCGGCCGGAGCCCCCCGGCGCTCTACTTCAACTCGACCGTAGCGCCCTGCTCTTCGAGCTTGGCCTTGATACCCTCGGCCTCCTCCTTGGGTGCGCCCTCTCGGATCGTGCTCGGAGCACCGTCGACCAGCTCCTTGGCCTCCTTGAGGCCGAGGCTGGTGACTTCGCGCAACGCCTTGATCACCTGGATCTTCTTGTCGCCGACGCTAGCGAGTACGACGTCGAACTCGTACTTCTCCTCCGCCGCCTCACCCGCAGCCGCGCCCGGCATGGCCGCCGCCACCGCCATCGGCGCGGCAGCGCTGACACCGAACTTCTCTTCCATCGCTTTCTTCAGCTCGGCCGCCTCCAGCACGGTCAGCGAGCCGATGGCGTCGAGAATCTCTTCGACCTTGTTCATTGCTCCCTATCTGGTTCAGTGGACGTCTCTTGCTTTCAAGTTCCAGAACTCAAGCGATCAGCCATCGCTATGGGCGAACGCATCCCGGACCCCGTCGATCACCGACTACCGACCACCCTCTCTCTTCCGCGCGACCTCCTCGACCATGTAGGCGATGTCGCGAAGCAGTCCTTCCAGGACTCCGACGACACCGGCCAGCGGCGCGCTGAGCATGCCCATGATACCGGCCAACAGCACCTCTTTCGAAGGCAGCTCGGCCAGTCGCTTGACCTCCTCGGAGGTTACGAGACGGTTCTCGACCACGCCCACCTTGATGACCGGGCGATCGTTGTTCTCCTTGGCGAATTCACGCAACGTCTTCGCTGGAGCGACCGGGTCGTTGCTGCCCACGATCAACCCCGTCGGCCCGCGCAGGTGCTCGGTGATGTCCGGCAGGTCGAGCTGCTCGAGGGCACGGAGCGCCAGCCGGTTCTTCACCACGACGAAGCGGCCCCCCGTTTCCCGGAACCGCCGTCTGAGCTCGGTCATCTGCTTGACGCCGAGCCCGGTGAAGTCGGTCAAGTAAATGACGTCCGACTCGCCAAGCGTGTGTTGCAGCTCGGCGGTCTTCTGGATCTTCTCGTCCTTCGTTCGCTGCGCCATGACCGCTATGACTCTCTGCTATGATCCGCCGGCGCGCCTTGGGCGGCCGCCTATTCGTCGCTGCCGTTCGGGCCCGCTCAGGCGCTCTTCCTGAACTGGGTCGGCTCGAGCTTGAACCCCGGCCCCATGGTGCTGGAGATCGTGATCGCCCTGACGTAGCCACCCTTCGCCGCTGCGGGTCGCGCCCGGAGCACTGCATCCATCAAACCTTGGAAGTTCTCTTCGAGCTTCTCCACATCGAAGGAAGCTTTGCCGATTGGCGCGTGTACGTTGCCGGTCCGATCGACCCTGAACTCGATTCGTCCGGCCTTCAGCTCTTTCACCGCCTTGCCGATGTCCATGGTCACCGTGCCGGCCTTCGGCGTCGGCATCAGCCCGCGCGGCCCGAGGATGCGGCCCAGCTTACCGACTTCCCGCATCGTATCGGGCGTGGCGACGACCGCATCGAATTCGAGCCAGCCCTGCTGGATCTTCTCGATGTGCTCGGTGCCGACGTAGTCGGCGCCAGCTTGCTCCGCCTCGCGCGCTTTCTCACCGTCGGTGATCGCCAGCACGCGGATCGACTTTCCCGTCCCGTGCGGCAGGTTTACGGTACCTCGAACGATCTGGTCGGCATGCCGCGGGTCGACGTTGAGCCGGATGACTGCATCGACCGTCTCATCGAACTTCGAGTTGGCCGCGTTCTTGACCAGCTGCAGCGCTTCCCGTACGTCGTAATACTTGGTCGAGTCACGCAGCTCCGCCGCTGTGCGATAACGTTTTCCACGCTTAGGCATTAGTCTGCTACCACGATTCCCATCGACCTCGCCGTGCCCTCGATCATCCGCATCGCGGCCTCGACCGAGGCGGCGTTGAGGTCCTCTCTCTTGATCTCCGCGATCTTCTTAACCTGATCACGGGTCACGGTCGCCACTTTGTTGCGGTTCGGCTCGCCAGATGCCTTGTCGATGCCCGCCTCTTTCTTCAGCAGGACCGCCGCGGGCGGCGTCTTGGTGATGAAGCTGAAGGTGCGGTCCTGGTAGACCTCGATCTCGACCGGGATCAAGATCCCGGGCTGACCCTGCGTCTTGGCGTTGAACTGCTTGCAAAAGTCCATGATGTTGACCCCGTGCTGGCCCAACGCCGGGCCAACCGGAGGTGCCGGGGTCGCCTGTGCCCCGGGGACCTGAAGCTTGATGAAGCCGATGACTTTTTTCCTGGGCCTGGCCATATGCTACCTGTAACCGGTGATCAGTAATCAGTTATCAGTGATCAGTATGTGGAATTCGCTGACGTTCCAGAATGAAGCTACTGATTACCGATCACTGATTACTGATCACTCCTTCTTAGTATCCCTTGAGCTGCGTATAGTCGAGCTCGATCGTTGTCGACCGGCCGAACAGTGATACCTGGACCTTGACCTTTCCCTTCTCCTGGTCGATATGCTCGATCGTGCCGGTGAAGTCGCTGAAGGGTCCTTCCGCCACCTCGACCGACTGTCCCACGTAGAAGGGGATTCTAGACTCTTCTTCGGCGCTCTGTTCCGTCAGCGCCGTCTCGACACCGAGGATCTTGTTGATCTCCTCTTCCCGCAGCGCCTGCGGCACGGTGCCGCCGCCGACGAACTTGATCACGCCCTGGATGTTGTTGATCTCGTGTAGCGTCCTCTCGTTGAGGACCATCTTGACCATGACGTAACCGGGATACAGCCGCTTGCTCTTCTGGACCTTCTTGCCGCCCTTGACCTCCACGACATCGTGGGTCGGAACGATGACCTCCTGGATTTCCTTCTCCTCGACCGAGTCGCCCGACTCTTCCTCGATCTTTCGCAGGATCAGGGTCCTGACCTTGTTCTCGTGGCCCGCGTACGTCTGAATGGCGTACCACTTCGCGTCCTGCCCGGTGCTTTGCTCGCTCATCAGCCGGCCAGGGTAGAGATGATCAGGTCGACCGCCTGCCGGAACACGAGATCCATAAGACCGATGATCGCCGCCACGATGAGCACGAAGACGATGATCACACCCGTCGCGTTGCGCAGCTGGTCCCAATCCGGCCACGTGACCTTCTTCATCTCCGGCGTCACGCTGGCCGTGAACTCGCGTAGCTGTCGTAGCTTCCCAAGCATCGGATTAGTCGCTACTTCGTCTCTTTGTGCATCGTGTGCTTGCCACAGCGCGCGCAGAACTTCTTGTACTCGACCCGCTCCGAGTGCTTCTGCCGGTTCTTGGTCGTGTTGTAGTTGCGCGACTCGCAGGCCGTGCAAGCCAGGGTGATCTTTGCTCTATTGCTCGCCATTCTGACTACCAGTGTGTCGCTGGGTCGGTAGCTTCAGTGATCTACTGACCTACTCTCCCCTTTACTCCAGGATCTTCGTGACCACCCCGGCGCCCACCGTCCGACCACCCTCGCGGATCGCGAAGCGCAGACCTTCCTCCATCGCGATCTGCGTGATCAGCTCGATCGTCATCGTC
>JBDHKD010000134.1:0-4046 GCA_039586575.1 Gemmatimonadota bacterium
GCGGACCGCTTCCCTGGGCACTCAGCGCCGACTACCCGAGCCTCGGGATCATCGACCAGACCGACGACGTGCGCCGCGGCATGGGCTACGACGGCCTCGCGAACCTCAAGGCGGTCATCGCCGCCGGCGGCGTCTTCATCACGGAGGGGAGCACGGCGGCGCTGCCCATCGACATGGCGATCACGCGCCGCGTCTCGATCCGGCGCACGTCGGGGCTGCAGGCGCGCGGCACGGTGCTCAGGGCCGTCGCGAAAGACGAGTCGAGCCCCATTGTCTACGGGTACGAGGAGTCGTTGGCCGTCTACTTCAACCAGTCACCGGTGTTGGCGGTCGATGACGAGCTCGATGACTTCCGGATACCCGACTGGCTGAAAGACGAGACTTGGGAAAAAGAAGTGCCGCGCGTGGTGTTGAGCTTCGCCGAGCAGGACATCTTGATGAGCGGGATGCTGCGCGGTGAAGACGAGCTGGCCGGCGCGCCGGCGGTGATCGATGCGCCGGTGGGTGACGGACACGTCGTGCTGTTCGCGAACCGGCCGTTCTGGCGCTGGCAGACGCACGGCAGCCACGCCCTCGTCTTCAACACGATCCTCAACTGGAACGACCTGCGTTCCGGTTGGCCGACCCGACCCGACCCGGAGGAAGAGGCGACGGCCGCCGACAGCGAGGGCTGAGCCTAGGCTCACTCCTCCGCGAGCACGCGAACGGGGTCGACCTGGGTCGCGCGTCGCGCCGGCCAGTAGGAAGCCGCGAGCGCCACGGCCAGAAGCAGGAGCGACGCGAGAGCGAAGGTCGCGGGGTCGGTCGAGGACACGTCGAACAGCAGGTCCTCGAGCCAACGGGTGAGAAACAGCGCGCCGGTGAGCCCGATCGCCAGCCCGAGTGCGGCCTGCCCCATACCGCGCCTGACGACAGACCGCCGTACCGCTGACGCGTCGGCGCCCAGCGCCATGCGAATGCCGATGTCGCGCTTCTGCCTGCTGACCGCATAGGAGAGGACGCCGTAGATCCCCACGGCCGCCAGGGTCAGGCCGACGGCGGCGAAGAGACCGACGAGCGTGGCCCAGTATCTCGGCCGCGCGACCGACGCTGTTAGCCGGTCACGCATCGTCTGGACGTTCACGAGCGGCACGTCGGGGTCCAGGAGATGGAGCTGGCTCCGCACCTGCGCCGCGGTCACTGAGCTCCCCCGACTGCGGATCACCAGGTTGACGGAGCGCCAGGCGTTCTGCGTGTACGACTCGTAGACCACGCTCTCGTCGAGGCTGGCCAGGCCCTCGTACTTCACGTCGCTCACCACACCGACGACGGTCACCGTGCTCGTCCTGTTACCGCCCGCGTACAACTGTCTACCCAGCACCTCCTCGCCCGGGTAGAAGCGGGCCGCCCAGCGACTGCTCACCGCCACGACTCGCGGCTGCCCCAATACATCGGTCTCGTCGGGTAGCCGCCCCCTGAGCAGGCGAACGCCCATGGCGTCGAAGAACCCCGGGGAGACCACGAGCCAGGGCACGGCCGGCTGCGTCGTTCCCGAGGGCACGGGCCGGTCCACCAGATCGAAGTTGTTGATCATGCCCGGGCTGTTCGGTGGCACACCCGAGCTGATCCCGACGGCCGCCACGCCCGGTATCGCGGCGAGGTTGGGGAGCGCGCGCCCCCAGAACTGCTGTACCGACGCATCATCCGGATACTTGGAAGCCGAAATCGAGGCCCGCGCCAGCATCAGGTTGTCGGGATCGATGCCGACATCGACCTGCTGCAGGCGCGCCAGGCTGGTGAAAAGCAGCGCCGCACCGGCGAGCAAGGGCAAAGCGAGCGCGAACTCGGCGGTCACCAGAGCACCGCGCAGGGTGCCCGCCCGCTTACCCGCCGACCCCGCGCGTCCGCCGCTTCGCAGCGCGCCGGCGAGATCGGACGAGACTCCGTGGACGAGCGGTGCGAGCCCGAAGAGGGCGCCGCTGGCGAGGGTCAAGATCGCCGTGAATCCGAGCGCCCGACCGTCGAGCGTCACTTGCTCGACGCGCGGTAGCTCGGGGCCCATGCTGATCAGCACGTCGAGCGCGACGACGGAAAGCGCCAACCCGGCCAGCCCGCCGAGCGCGGCCAGCGTCGTGCTCTCGACCAGGAGCTGCCGTGCCAGGCGACCCCGGGTCGCACCCAACGAAGTGCGGAGCGCCACCTCCCGCTCGCGTACCGTCGCCCGCGCCAGCATCAGGTTCGCCACGTTGGCCACGGCGATCAGCAAGACGAACCCCACGGCGCCGAGCAGCAGTAGCAGCGCGCCACCGACATCTCCGACGATGACGTCCCGCAGCGGAAAGGGCGTCAGGCGCGCCTCCTCGTCCTGAAACGAATCGGCCCAGCGAGGAAAGAGGCGCTCGCTGACGCCGCCCAGATCGAGAGCCGCATCTTCGATCGAGGATTCCGGCTGCAGTCGCGCCACGGCGCGAATGAAGAACGGTCCGCGGCGCATCGGCGGCTCCAGCTGGAGAACGGGCCAAATGTCCGAGCGCCAGCCGGCCAGCGAATGCACGCCGCGCGGCAATACCCCCACGACCGTGTACAGGTCGCCGTCCAGTGTTATCGTTCGCCCGACCGCTTCCGCCACGAGACCGAAGTGCTGCTCGCGAAACCTCTGGCTGACGACGACGACGCGCTCGGCGCCGGGCCGGTCCTCACCGGGACGAAAGCCTCGACCCTCGGCCGGGTGAATGCCCAGCGTGCCAAACCAATCGGCCGTGACGAAGCCCACCCGGACGCGCTGCGGCTGCTCACCGCCGGTCAGGGTCGCCGCACCCACCGACAGCCCGGCCAGGCCGGCGAACGACCGCTGCTCCGCCTCGACCGCTTGATAGTCGGCAAGCGACAGCGGCCAGCGGTTCGACGGGCCACTCTGCTCGAGGACGAGCACCAGTCGCTCGGGCTCCGGATAGGGTAGCGGCTTCAACAGCACGCCGTCGGTCACGCTGAAGATCGCGGTCGTCGCACCGATGCCCAGCGCCAGCGTCAACGTCGTAACGGCGGTGAAGCCCGGGTTCTTGCGCAGCCCCCGCAGGGCGTAGCGAAGATCCTGACCCACGTCCACCAGCCAGCGCACGCCGGAAGCATCACGCCCTTCCTCCTTGTAGCGCTCGATACCTCCAAACCTCAACTGCGCCTCTCGTCGTGCTTCCTCCCAACTCAGCCCACGCCTCACCAGATCCTCGATCTCCATCTCGATGTGGAGACGCATCTCTTCGTCCATCTCACGCTCGATGCGCGAGCGATTCAGTATGAGGCGAGCGCGGCGAAGCAGCTTCTTCATCCACTCCATGATGTGATCCAGTTCCATCTATGAGCTCGTCTGCAGTATCAGCTCGACCGCCTTCGAAAACATCTCCCACGAGCGCCTCTCTTCCCTGAGCGCGCGCCGGCCGGCGGCGGTCAGCGAGTAGAACTTGGCGCGCCGGCCCTCCGGCGAGATCCCCCACTCCGCCTCGATGAGCCCGCGGTCCTCCAGCCGGTAGAGCGCCGGGTAGAGCGAGCCCTGGTTGACCTCGAGCACGCCCTCCGAGATGAGCTGGATCCGCTTCGAGATGCCCCAGCCGTGGAGCTTCCCCAGGGCCAGCGTCTTGAGGATCAGCAAGTCGAGCGTGCCCTGCAGCAGCTCGGTCTTGGAACGTGCCACGGTCGACCCCCTTCGATACCTAGATTGTCTACAATAGTGGGCCGCTTGTTGTCGAATGTCAAGGTATGGGCGAGAATGGGGGTTGCTTGCCGGCGCGAGCCGCGGCTCCTAGACTTGATCGTGAGAATTAGCCCGCTAGCGCAAACCGATCAGGCTGCTACGACATGTCCGACATGTATGCGTGCCCCTGGGGCTGCGGTGAGATGATCGAGGTCGACGACCCTTTCCCCACCAAGGTCGTGACCTGCCCGCGCTGTGACCAGGAGTGCCGCCTCAGGAAGCACGAGGAGCCTGACGGCAGCGCGTGGTTCGAGCTGACCACCCACGAGCGCTAACCGACCGCCGCTTTAAGACCCACCACCCGGCTGCGCTCATCTAC
>JBDHKD010000135.1:0-3993 GCA_039586575.1 Gemmatimonadota bacterium
GAAGCGGATGCGGGCCCTGCCCGCCTGCCCTTCCAGGAAGCTCACCAGGCTTTGCAGGTAGACGCCCGTGCCACCCAGGTGCTCCCCGGCGGAGCGGTTCAACCGGAACTCGAAGAAGGCGATCGTTGGGCGGAGATCCTTCGCCAAGGGCCTCCTCCGGATCGTTACCGCATCTGCTCGCCGGGCGCCGGCCGGTCGAGGTAGTGCTCCCAGAGCCGGCGGTGCCGGTTGTTCGTGTCCACCGGTATTCCCTTCACGAACACGTATTCGACCTGCGTCTGAATCTCGAGCGGGTCGCCGTCGGTGACGATCAGGTTCCCCAGCTTCCCAACCTCTACGGTACCGAGCCGGTCCGCTACGCCGAGGATCTCGGCCGGGTAGACGGTGACCGCCTTCAACGCCTCCTCGTAGGGCAAGCCGAACGGCACGGTGTTGGCCGCCTCGTAGGGCAGTGTGCGCGAGTCGGCGGAGTTGAATGTAGCGAAGGCGATCTTCACGCCCGCCGCGACGAGCTCGCCGGCCAGCGAGAACGGGTAGTGGTACGGGTCGTCCTCCTCGGCAGGCAAGGACTGCGCGGGTCTGAGGATGACCGAGATACCTCGCTCCGCTAGCACGTCCTTCACCTCTCGGGCATCGCGCCCCCCGGCGAGGATGATTCGGAGGTCATGGCGTTGGGCGAACTCGAGCGCGGCCTCGATCTCCCGCTTGGCGTTGGCCACCACGATCACCGGCAGTTCACCACCGAGCGTGCGGGCCAAGTGCTCGAGCTGGAGATCGCGGTCGAACTTGGCGGGATCGCCGCGCTCGACCGCCTGCTTGTAGTGCCGCGCCGCCTCGAACCAGCTCTCCAACTCCAACACCTGCTCGTCGTACTCTTTCTTCGCCTCGCTGAACGGCCGCTCGGTCCTCTCGTACGTAGCGTAGTCGAAGCTGCTCGTCCGGACGGTCGGCCACTGCAGGATCATCCCGACCGAAGCTTCGACCGCCATCTCCTCGACCGTCCAGCCGTCCAGGTGGATGAGCGCCGCCTGGCCGGGGATGCCCGTCCCGCCGCCGCGGAATCCGCCGTCGCTGCCCGGCGCGCTGACGGCGTGGGTGATCCCGTTGGCCCGCGCCACGGGGATGTGCTCGCTGGCCGGGTGGATCGCGTCGTAGGCGCGCAGATGCGGGTTCCAGAGACCCAAGTCGTTCATGTCCTCGGTCGCCGAGACCGACCCGATCTCCGTCAGTCCCAGCCGGCTGTAGGCGTCCAGCATACCGGGGTAAACGTGGAGTCCCGTGGCGTCGATCAGCGAAGCGCCCTCGGGGACGGTCAGGTCGGCACCCACATCGACGATCCGACCGTCGAGTAACACGACCGTGCCGTTCTCGATCGCCGCGCCGGCCAGGGTGTGGACGGTGGCGCCGCGGATCACGTAGGTCGGCGCCGGCTCGACCCGCGGGTCATGCTGGGCCGGCGCCGGGCGCGGCGTCGCGAGATCGATGGTGATGACGATGGCGATGGCGACAAGAATCGACACGACCGTCTCTATCGTTCGTCTGATGGTTTTCATTGGTCCGCCCTCCTCACTCACCGGAGCCCTGCGAGCCGCCGAGCCGCGCCTGCAACGCCTCCCTCTCGGCCGCGATCGCTTCCTGCCGCTCGCCATCCCGCTCGACGTCGAAGACCAGGCGGCCATCGACGATCGTCGTCAGGCACTTCGCATAGACGGAGAGCGGGTAGTTCTCCCAGATCACCAGGTCGGCGTCCTTACCCACGTCGATCGAGCCGACGCGGTCGCCGACGCCCAGCTGGATGGCCGGGTTCAATGTGACCAGCGCCAGCGCCTCGTCCTCCGACAGGCCGCCCCACTTCATCGTCTTGCCGGCCTCCTGGTTCAGGTGGCGCGCTTCCTCGTCGCTGTCGGAGTTGATGGAGACGAGCACGCCGCGGCGTGTCATCAAGGCGGCGTTGTAGGGGATCGCGTCATAGGCCTCGACCTTGTAAGCCCACCAATCGGAGAAGGTCGAGGCGCCGAAGCCGCTGGCGGCGATTTCGTCGGCGATCTTGTAACCCTCGAGCACATGCACGAAGGTCGCGATGTGAAACCCGAACTCCTGGGCCATGCGGATCATCTGCAGCATCTCGTCGGCCCGGTAACCGTGGGCGTGGACCCAACGCCGGTCCTCCAGAACCTCGACCAGCGGCTCGAGCTTCAGGTCACGGGCGGGCGGTACCGCGTTGCGGTCGGAGCGGCGGCGGCGCTCGTAGTCGTCCCAGCGCCGCTGGTACTCCTGGGCGTCGACGAACGCCTGGCGGATCACATCCATGGTCCCCATGCGGGTCGCCGGATAACGTCGCGGCGAGCCTGGCGTCGACGGCGAGTTCGAGCGCTTGACGTTCTCGCCGAGCGCGAACTTGATGGTGGGCATCGCCCCCTGGAACAGAAGTCCCGCGGCGTCGGCGCCCCAGCGGTGCTTGATGGTGGCGTTCTGGCCGCCGATCGGGTTGGCGCTGCCGTGCAGCACATGCGACGTCGTGACGCCGCCCGCCGCCTCTCTGTAGATGTTGATGTCGGACGGATCGATGACGTCCTCGATGCGGACCATCGACGAGACGGCTATGCTGCCCTCGTTGGTCGCATCACTGGCCAGGTGGGCATGGGCGTCAATGATGCCGGGGGTCACGTACTTGCCGGACGCGTCGATCACCGTGGCGCCGCGCGGGACGCGGATGTCACCTCCCAGGGCGGCGATCTTCCCGTCACGTAGCAGGATCGAAGCGTTCTCGAGCGTGCCCTGGGTAACCGTCATGACCGTCGCGTTCTGGATCAAAAGGGTCGGCGGCGGCGCGTTCCAATCGATCCTAGAGTCCATGGGACCGGCGGCGGGCGCGATCTCCACAGCGGGCTGCGCACGCGCCGGGGCGGGCGCCTCCGCCTCGGCCGGTTCGGCCGCCTCGGCGACCGCGCCTTGCGGGCCGGGCGTCTTCTGACCCTCGAACTCCATGGAGAAGCGGCCGAACGAGACGTTGCCCTCCATCTCGTCACCCTCAACCGTCCCGGTGTAGACGGCCTCGGTCGAGCGCCCGCCCATGGTCATGGCGACGGTGAAGCTGAAGCGGTCACCGCTCACCCAACCCTCGGTCACGCTACCCGTGCCGCGCTGGCCGCGGACGGAGCCGGAGAGGGTCCCGTCTTCCGCCATGGCGAGCTCGGCCGTGGACTCCTGTGTTCCACGCGGCGACTCGCTGGTCAGGGTCCAGGTGCCGCTCAGGTCGACCGCCGGCGCCTCCTCGGGTCGGCCGGCCTCGCGCTTCTCGTACTTCAGGCCCTCGACGAAGACGATCTTCACCTTCACTCCCTCGTCGAGCAGGTCGCCGTCGCTGACGATCAGGTTGGCGATCTTCCCGCGCTCGACGCTGCCCAGGCGGTCGGCCACGCCGTAGATCTCGGCCGCGCCCAGGGTCAGCGCCCGCAGCGCCGCCTGCGGCGGCAGTCCCGCGTCCACCGCCGCGCGCACGCTCTTCAGCACCTCGCGCGGCGTGGCGATACCGCCCGAGTAGAAGGCGATGGGGACGCCGGCATCATGCAGCGCCTTGGGAGTGGACGGCGCCCAGGCCCGCGTCCGCAGGGAGCGCAGCGATTCCTCGGCTTCGGGATCGGCGTCGCGGCCGCGTTCCGGCCACTTCAGGTTGACGATGACCGGGGCGCCGGCGGCGGCGAGCTGCGCAGCGACCTCGTAGCCGTGCTGCGCGCCGTAGACCACCGGCCGCACGCCGAGCGCCGATCCCAGCGTCAGAGCCCGGAGGATCTCACGCGGCTCGTCGCCGGGGATGAGGACCGGCCAGCGTTCGGCGACCGCACGGCCCACCGGCTCCAGCGTCGGGTCGTAGGCCGGCCGCTCGAGCCCGGCCGCTCGCGCCCGGTCGGCGGCTATCGCGCGGGCATAGCGGTCGGCATCCAGGAAGAGCTGCTCATGGTAGGCGATCACGGCGAAGAGCGAGCCGGGATA
>JBDHKD010000136.1:0-3986 GCA_039586575.1 Gemmatimonadota bacterium
CGTCGCGAGGAGCGTGAGCGTGCCTTCGGTACCGCAGAGCGGCCCCGAGCGGACGACGATGAACGGCAGGGGCGGCTCCCCGTCGCCCAAGCCGGCAGCCGGCGGGAGCTGCTGCAAAAGCCGTTTCGCGACCATACGCCATTCGATGTCGCGCAATCACGCGAGCTTGTCGTGTTGCTTGCGCGTCAGCTGCGCGGGCGCCTGGCGCGCAGGCTCCGGCGCTCGCGCCGCGGCCGTCTCGACATACGCCGAACGCTTCGGCGTGCGGTCTCGAGTGGCGGTGTGCCGGTGCATCTGCTCTTTCGAGTGCCACGCCCTGGGCGACCGGACCTCGTTGTCCTCTGCGATGTGTCGGGATCTGTTTCGACGGTGAGCGAGTTCCTCTTGGGGCTGATCGCACCTGCGAGCGATTTCTTCCGCTCGGTGGAGACGTTTGTCTATGTCGACCACCTGTGCCCTGCCTCATTCGAGAATGGGCACCTCGTACCTCACGTCCCGATCGACCTGCACGCCTTTTCCGACTTCGGCCAGGTCTTAGTCGAGTATTGCGCCGGCCCGGGCAGGTGGCTCAGTCGCAATACGGTCTTTCTTATCCTCGGCGACGCGCGGAACAATCGCCGGCCGCCGCGAGCGCGGCTTCTGGCCGATGTTCACGCCCGCGCACGCGTCGTCTTCTGGTTGAACCCGGAACCGTCGCTGCGCTGGAACACCGGCGACAGCGCGCTCGCTCAGTACGCGCGGCACAGCACCGGCGTCGTTGAGTGCGTCAATCTCCGTGCACTCGTGGATGCGGTGGGGCGTATTCTCTGATCCCCTAGCCCGGATAATTCACAAACTCAGGCATGAAAAAGCCACCGACACCCGCCAAATGTGCTATTGATGCGGTCGCCGAACACACATCAAGGGCACGAGGTGGGGGGTGGCGATGGCTGCAGGGTGTCATACCGGATTTGGCTTCCGCTTCCAATCGAAGCTGCGCGTGGAGTTCGACGGGGGCACGATTACCAGCGATGCGGGGCTGGTGCTGCTCCGGGAGTTCGACGAGCGGCTCGGATGCACGGCCGGGCTCAAGCACCTGCTCGCAGACGAGCGAGACCGGCGGTACACACAGCACACGGGGCTCGAACTGGTGCGCCAGCGGCTCTACCAGATCGCGGCTGGCTACGAGGACGCGAGCGACGCGCGCTTTTGCCGCAACGACCCGACGATGCGGGCAGTGGTGCGCAGGCGCGATGAGCCCTTGGCTTCGCAGCCGACGCTGTCGCGCTGGGAAAACGCGGCACCGTGGGATTCCATCCGCCTGTTCGAGCGCGAGGGGGCCGAATGGTACTGCCGTCACGGGGCGGGGCACCGGCGGCGTCATCCCGAGGAGATCATCCTGGACATCGACTCCACCGAGGATCCCACGCACGGCCAGCAGCCGCTCAGCTTCTTCAACGGCTTCTACGATACCTACATGTACCACCCGCTGCTCATCTTCGAGGCCGAGACGGGCATGGTGCTTGCCAGCTGTCTGCGGCCCGGGAACGTCGGCGGGATCCGGCAGCTCCTGCCGCTGCTGCGGCCGCTGGTCACGCGGCTGCGAGCGCGCTTCCCGAAACGCGCCATCGCCCTGCGAGCCGACGGGGACTTCGCCAAGCCGGCCCTGTTGGACTACGCCGAGTACACCGGCTGTCGCTACGCCGTCGGCATGCCCCGGAATCCCAAGCTGGAGGCGCGCGTCGAGGGACTGCGCAAGAAGGCCGAGCGGCTCTGGAAGACCAGCGGTCAGCCCGTGCAGCTCTTCACGAGCTTTTGCTACAAGGCCAAGAGCTGGCCGCAGCCCCGGCGCATCGTGGCCAAGGTGGAGTATACGGTGGGGGGAAGTAACCTGCGCTTCGTGGTCACCAACCGCACCGAGCCACCCGCGGCGGTCTTCGCCTGGTACAACCGGCGCGGGCAGGCCGAGAACTTCATCAAGGAGCTCAAACGGGATCTGTCGGCCGATCGGCTCTCGTGCGCGAGCTACCGGGCCAATGCCTTTCGTCTGCAGCTGCACGCGCTCGCCTACAACCTGCTCGTGCTGTTCCGCCGCCTGGTGCTGTGTGGCACCGAGCTCGCCCGGGCCACGGTCGAGCGCATGCGGCGCCAGCTCTTCAAGATCGGCGCGCGCGTCCAGCGCTCCGTGCGCCACCTGTGGATGCATCTCTCCACCGGCTGGCCCGGCCAGCCGCTCTTCTGTCACGTCCTCGATCGCCTCACCACCATTCGCGGTCCGACCTGACCGCCCGCGGCCTCGACGGATCGCTGCCTCAGGTGCTGCGCATTTCGGTGTGAGAGGCAGCGGTGCGTTCGCACGCCGCCTCGCCGGCCTCTATCATGCTCGATCAGCCGACGTTCTGAACCACCATCGGATCCGCTCCTTCATCTTCACCGCCTCCGCAACTCCGATGCGCGTGCACTGGTCTCAATTGAGACAGTTTGTGAATTATCCGGGCTAGGCGCTCGCAGTAGGAAACCCCTGAATAATGCCGGCTAGCTTGGGTTGTCCAGAAGCGAACGCCGGTCCGGGCCCTGCGAGCGGTGGGCTCGCCTGGTCGTCCTGCGGCGTAGCTGAGCTATCCGCAGTGGGCCCCTCACTACCACCCGCGCTCGACGAAGCTCGTGTAGCAGCCCGCACCGATCACGAGATGATCTAGGACCTTGACTCCCATGATATCGCCGACCTGCCGAAGCCGTGCGGTAATCGCCACATCCTCGGCACTCGGTGTCGGGTCGCCGCTCGGATGGTTGTGCACGAGGATCACCGCGGCGGCGGATTCCTCGATCACGGGGCGAAAGACCTCGCGCGGATGGACGATCGCGGCGGAGAGCGAGCCCTCCGACACCTTCACGTCACAGAGAAAGCGGTTCTTGGCATCAAGAAGGACAACGTAGAATGCTTCGTGGCGCAGGGTCGCCAGACGCCCCCGGTAATGACGGTACACATCCCGGCTGGAGCCGAGTGGGCAGCCCGGACGCAGCGGCTCCTCGTTGAACCGTTTGGCGAGCTCGAGGGCTGCCTTGATCTGCGCTGCTTTCGCCGGACCAATGCCGTGGTGAGCACAGAGACCACGCCACGAGGCACGATCGAGGCGACGAAGTGAACCAAACCGCGCGAGCAGTGCCCGCGCCTGATCCAGCGCCGTCTCTCCCCTGCTCGGATGGCCGGCCCGCAGCAGGATAGCTAGCAGCTCGGCATCCGAGAGAGCGCTGGGACCCTGGCGGACAAGCTTTTCCCGCGGCCGCTCAATCGCTGGCCAGGTACGGATCGACCGACTGAAGCGGGCTCCTGCCGCGCTGCCCTGCCTACGTGTCACTTCGTCCGCCGTTCGGGGCAGGCAGACTCCTGATAGCCCACGCCGCGAGCTCAGTCGATACGGGACTGGGGACAAGCTCGGAGGTGCCGCGTCAGCACCCATGAGCGTGGCCAGCGCCCCTGGGCGTCTCCCAGAGATCTCTACAACGCTGCCCGGCGGGTGGAAGTCCGCCGAGAGATCTCTAAGAATTTCCCTCGGCGAGCGAGGACGGGTGGCGATTCGCGCTGTGCGAGCGAGTTCGCAGATCGCCCTGCCCGCAGCCCGCGCGAGCCGTAGGGGATCAGACAGCGGACGAAGGAGCGAGGCGAGTTCCGCCGCCGCATGTGTCAGGAGACGTCTTAAGTCAGTCGAGGGTCCGAACAAGAAACCCCTTCAGGTAGTCACCATCGACGTGCGCGACAGCCACCGGATGATCGGCTCCAGGGCCGAGTCGCCGCACGATCTGAGCCGACTTCCGTGCGTTCGCCGCCGCGGTCATGACCGCCGTCCTGAGCATGTCCACCGACACATGATGAGAGCAGCTGCAGGTCACCAGCCACCCGCCGGGAGCCAAGTGCAGGAAGGCCTGGCGGTTAATCTCCCGGTACCCTCGTACCGCGGCGGCCACGTCGCGCCGGCGCTTCGCAAAGGCCGGCGGGTCGACGATGA
>JBDHKD010000059.1:0-15857 GCA_039586575.1 Gemmatimonadota bacterium
GGCTTGCTCTGCGCTCTGTTCGGGATCGCGGGCTGTTCGTCGCAGCCAGAGGCGGAAGCTCCCTTCCCCGAGCTACGCGGCCCCTACCTGGGCCAGAGGCCGCCGGGGGCGACCGCGGAGCTTTTCGCGCCGGGGATCGTCAACACCGGGATGTACACGCGCGACGTGGCCATGACACCGGACGGTAACGAGATCTACTTCGGCGTGAGCGTGGGCCAGTTCACGACGATCCTGATGACGAAGCAGGAAGACGGCCGCTGGACGGAGCCCGAGGTCGCGCCGTTCGCGGCCGACCCGACCTTCATGAACCTGGAGCCGCACATCGCGCCGGACGGCCAGCGGTTCTTCTTCCTCTCGAACCGGCCGCCCGAGGGCGGAGCGCTAGCGCCCGACGAGATCGGGACCTGGACGAATCAGGACATCTGGGTCATGGACCGGACGGGCGACGGCTGGGGCGAGCCGTACAACCTCGGGGCACCGGTGAACTCGGACGAGGCGGAGTTCTTCCCCTCGGTGACGGCGGACGGGACGATCTACTTCACCCGCCAACCGCCGAGCGGCCAGGAGGGCTACATCTACCGGGCTCGCCTGGTAGACGGCGTCTACCAGGAGCCCGAACGGTTACCTCCCCAGGTCAACTCGACGGGGTTGCAGTTCAACGCCTTTATCGCCCCTGATGAGAGCTACCTGATCCTGGGAGTTTTGGGCCGGGCCGACAGCCGAGGGAGCGCCGACTACTACATCGTCTTCCGCGCCGAGGACGATAGCTGGAGCGAGCCAGTCAACATGGGGGACGCGATCAACACGCCGCGCGGCGGTGAGTGGTCGCCCTACGTATCGCCGGACGGAAGGTACTTCTTCTTCATGTCCACGCGCTCCATGCCGCCCGAAAGCTACCCGGCACGGCTGACGCGCGACTTTCTGCTGGAAGCCTACGGACAGCCGCAGAGCGGCAACGCGGGGATTTACTGGATCGACGCCTCGTTTATTGACGGGCTTCGGCCGCCCGGGTTCGAGCGCTAGACTCGGGAAGGCAAGAGAAACGAGCTCGGCGCTGCAAGTAGCAGCGCCGAGCTCTTGCGTCATGGCCACCGGCGCGGCCCCACATCATTCGGTCTTACATCGACACCTTCGCGATGGCGTCGGCCCGCACCAGCGCGTACTCGACGTTGCTGAAGTTGTAGCGCGCCAGCTCTTCGTAAATCTCCATGGCGCGCTCGGTCTCGCCGATGGCCTCGAGTACCACGGCCCGCTGATAGTTGAAGTACGGGTCATCGCCCGGCACTTGCTCGTAGTGGGCGAGCGCCGCCTGGTGGTTACCCTGGAGCTGCTCGATCCTGCCGAGCACAAGGTGAGCGGGATCATCTTTGCGCGGGTTACGATCCGGCTCTACGAAGCCTCGATACTCTTCGACCTTGGCGCGCGCGGTCGCGTAGTCGCCCTTGAACGCAGCGGCCCAGCCCTCCCACAGGGCGATGTTGGAGAGCTGGCCACGCCGGAACTCGTCGGTGCCGACTTCGTCCGCCCGGTCCACCATCAACGCGGTTCGCTGTTCCAGAGCCGCGTCCAGCTCCGGGAAGAGCCCGTAGTGCGCGGCGATGTTCGCCGCGTTGGTCAGAGCGGTGATCTTCTGGCCGACCGGGTTGGGAATGTCCATGCCATCGATGGCCCGTGCGAGCTCCATGAACTCGCTGATCGCCGCCTCGGGCTCGCCGGCGTAGACGCTGACCATCGCCCTGTACTGCCCGTACGACGCCTTCTGGTTCCCCCTCCCCAGCGCGATCGCCGCGTCGTAATCGGCCCGCGCCGCGTCGTAGTCACCGAGGAAGGTGTTGACGTGACCGCGCTGCTGGAGCGGCAGGCCGTTGTCGGGGTCGAGCTCGGCCGCCCGCGTGTACGCATCGCGCGCCTGCTCCAGCTCGTTCTGCGCCCGATAGACGTCGCCCAGGTAGTCGTGTGACACCGTTTCGTCAGGCTCCGCCTGAGCGACTCGCTGGGCATGTTCCTCGGCCACGCTGTAGTCCTTCGGCTCGACGAACAGGTAGGAATTGACCAGCGCGATGTGAGCCGGGACGAACTCGGGCTCGAGCTCCAGCGCCCTGGTCAGCGAGGCGCGGGCCTCGCTGTTCTGATCCAGCGTGCCCTGGATCTCGGCTAGCGTCACCCAGGCGCGCGGGCTCGAAGGCTCGACCTCGACCAGCCGCTGAGCCGCCTGCAGCTGGCCCTCACGGTCACGGTCGAACGACTTCTGGGTGTACTCGACCAGCAAGCGCTCCGCCTCGCTGGCCCCCGCCGAGTGTTCCGCCGCCAGCTGCAGGTTGGTGCGGAACTCGTCCAGCGATGGGGCGGTCCAGGCAGCGCTCAGATAGGCCATGCAGAAGTCGGGATCGAGCTCAACGGCCCTCTTGAAGTGCTCGTTGGCGTCCTGCCCTCGCTCGACATCGAGGGCATGCTGGCCCTGCATGAACTCCTGCATCGCCTCGTCCGAGGCCGTCGTCACCGGTAACACCATGACGACGTCGGCGGCCGTTGCCGCCATCTCCATCTGCCCGGCCTCCTCCTGTTGGCACCCGACCAGCAGCAAGAGCGGCGCGACGGCGACAAGGGTTCGGGTGGTTCTCTTCATAGCTTCCCTCCTTGCGATGAGATATTCGCGTAAGTGACCTTACTTTTGGGAATGAGATCTAGCGAGGCTGGAAATGCACTAACCCGTGCGCTGGCCGGGGATCCGGCACGGGTGAGCGGCGGCGGAGGCAGCTGACCGGACACCAAGGGAGAACCTCCAGCAGTAGGACTATGCTGCCCGGGTCCTCGGTTCATGCTCAGGGATAGCAATATCGGGGCGGCGCCGCGGGAGGGCAACAAGAAGCGTCATGCGGCGAGGACCTGAGGCGGCGACGCCGCGTGACGCCAAGGTTGTGGGCGCGCGAGGCGCCCGACTAGCTGTCCTTCTTCTCTTTGCGCTTCTTCACCAGGTCGTCGACGCGCTTGTTGACCTCTTCGAGGCCTTCGCTGAGCGTCTCGCGAAGCTCGTCCAGCAGATCCGTCGAGGCGCCGCGCGTGGCGCTCCAGGTATCCTTGGCCACCGCTTTGGTGTCCGGGTGCTTCGCCTCCTCGCGCACCGCGTCGACGGCGCGGTCCATGCGTTCGCCCAGCTCGCGCAGCCGGTCGGCCAACTTGCGGGTCTCTTCCTCACTGACCTCGTCGGTGGCCCAACCCTCCTTGAAGGCGGAGCCAAGACGATCGCCCAGATCTTTGACCTGCTTGCCGACTTCCTTCCAGCGCTCAGCGACCTCGCGCCAGCCGCGCTCTTCCTCCGCCGGCTGCTCGGGCCTCATCGGCAGTCTGTCTTCCGTCATCGTATCACTCCTTCAACGTGAGTCATCAGTTATCACTACTAGTCTACCACCTCGCGTGTTTCAGATGCCAGCCTCTCGACCAACCAGTCCCGCGCCGCGCGGATCGCCTGCCCGCGATGGCTGACCTCATTTTTCTGCTCCACCGTGAGCTCGGCCGTGGTGACCCCGCGCTCGGGCAGGTAGAAGAGCGGGTCGTACCCGAACCCGCCTTCGCCACGTGGCTCGTGCAGGATCATTCCATCGACACGGCCACCGAACACTCGCGACTCGTCGTCGAGAACGAGGGCAACGGCGCAGTGAAAATGAGCGGTGCGGCGCTGGTCGGGGACGTCCTTCAGTTGCCGCAGCAAGTGGAGATTGTTGGCTCGATCGACACCATACTCGGCCTGCATGGCCGGTGGCGCGTAGCGCTTGCTCCGCGGTCCCGGCTCGCCGCCCAGCACGTCGACGCGGATTCCGGAATCCTCCGCCATTATGGGGAGCCCGGTGCGATCGTTGAAGTAACGGGCCTTGGCCAGCGCGTTCTGGGCGAAGCTGGTAGAGCCCTCGAGCGAGGATTCCTGCGGCCGCTTCTCTACACCGAGCTCGGCCAAGCTGACGAGGCGGATCGGCGTGCCGCGAAAGATCGGCCCGATCTCGCGCAGCTTTTCCGGATTGCGGGTCGCGACCGCCAACTTCATCGGGCCGCCTCGATCGTTCGGCGCTGCAACCCGATGAGCTCGCCGACGCCCTGGCGCGCCAGGGCGAGCAACGTGTCGAGCTCGTCGCCGGCGAACGGAATGCCCTCAGCGGTGCCCTGTACCTCGACGATGCGGCCATCCTCGAGCGCCGCATAGTTCATATCGACGTCGGCGCCTACATCTTCCGCATAGTCGAGATCGAGGCAGGGTCCGCCGTTGACGATCCCGACGCTGACGGCCGCCACGAGCTGGCGCACGGGGTTTACCGCGAGGGTCGCGGCGCCGACCAGCCGCTCCGCTGCACTCCAAAGGGCCAGACAGCCGCCGGTGATCGCCGCGGTGCGCGTGCCACCATCCGCCTGCAGCACATCACAGTCGATGATAATCGTGCGATCGCCGAGCACGACGAGGTCGGTCGCCGCGCGCAGGGCGCGGCCAATCAGTCGCTGGATCTCCTGCGTGCGTGCCCGTGGGCCGCTACGCTCGCGCGGCGTACGCTGGCTGGTCGACCGAGGTAACATGGCGTACTCGGCGGTCACCCAGCCACCGGAGCCCTCACGCCAGGGCGGCACACCGTCCTGGACCGTGGCGGCGCACAGCACGCGCGTATCGCCCATCGAGACCAGACAGGAACCCTCGGCCTGTGGGACCACGCCGAGCTCCATGCTGACGGCTCGCAGTTCGTCGGGGCGCCTGCCCGAAGGACGTGCCGTCTGAATCATCGTTCTCTCAGCCGGGCCACGCGGTCCAAGAGCGTCGTGGTGGAGCGACCCTCGACCAGAGGAAGGATCACCACCTTGCCACCGCCCGCTTCCACGACCTGGCGCTCCGATAGCTGTTCCGGCGTGTAGTCCCCGCCCTTGACCATGATGTCGGGCTGCAAGGCGGCGATGAGCTCTGCCGGTGTGTCCTGATCGAAGACGACGACGGCATCGACACACTCGAGAGCCGCGAGGCACGCCGCCCGGTCGATCTCCGGCTGCAGCGGTCGGCCCGCACCTTTGAGCCGGCGCACCGAGTCGTCGCTGTTGAGGCCCACGAGAAGCCGATCCCCCAGCTGGCCTGCCCGGATGAGCACTTCTACATGCCCACGGTGCAGGATGTCGAAGCAACCGTTAGTGAAGATGAGCCGGAAATCGCGACCCGGCCCGAAGGCGCGCCGCGCCGGCTCCCAATCGTAGATCTTGCGCTCCAGCCTCTCCGGCAATCGCTCGCCCGTGCTCACCGGTCACCTCCGGCCGACATCTCACGGAAGCCAGCGACGATCGCGTCACCGCCCCGACTCAGGAGGTCCTCGGCGACCCTGCGGCCGAGTTCCGCAGCCCGATCTCGCGGACCGTTCCCTTCCCCGCGAATCACCTGGCTGCCGTCCGCCGTCGCCACGAGAGCTGTCAGAACGAGCGCCTCGCCGCGCGCCACGGCACGTGCACCCACCGGGACCTGGCAACCGCCCTGCAAGGTCGCGAGTAGCGTTCGCTCGGCGTCAGTCTCGGCGCGGGCCACTGCGTCATCGATCGGCTGGAGCAGCTCGTCGGTGGCCGGTTCGTTCGCACGGCTCTCGACGGCCACGGCTCCCTGTCCGGGAGCCGGCAGCCAAGCGGGCGGCCCGAGAAACGCGGTGATCCGCTCGCCGAGCCCCAGGCGAATCAATCCGGCGGCCGCCATGATCAGCGCGTCGTACTCTCCCTCATCCAGCTTCCGCAACCGCGTTTCGACGTTGCCGCGGACCGAACCGACCTCCAGATCCGGCCTCACGGCGAGCAGCTGGGCGCGCCGTCGTTCGGAGCTGCTGCCGACCCGGGCGCCGACAGGCGCGACCTGCGGGCTCTCGGGTCCGCCGGCCCGAGCGACCCAGGCATCGCGCGGGTCCTCACGCTCACAAACGGCTCCGATCTTCAGGCCGTCGGCAACGTCAGTGGGCAGATCCTTGAGCGAGTGGACGGCCAGGTCCACCTCGCCGCTGCGCAGCGCCGCCTCCAGCTCCTCGGTGAACAGCCCCTTACCACCGATCTCGGGAAGCGGGCGATCGAGAACCTTGTCGCCGCGCGTCGAAATCTCGACGATCTCGAACGAGCGATCGGGCCAGGCCGCCGCCAGACGATCGCGTACCCAACCCGACTGCCACATGGCGAGCCGGCTAGCGCGGCTGGCGATGCGTACGCCGCGTGACCGCCTCAGGTGGGGCCTCCTCCCGTTGCATACGCCTCGCTCCGCCCGTCACGTTGGAAGATCCACTTCAGCAGCGGGGGCGTGATGAAGGTAGAGAGCATGACCATGATCAGGATGGCGCTGAAGACCGCATCGGAGAGCAGCCCACCGCGTCGGCCGATATCGGCGAAGATCAAGCCGACTTCACCCCGCGGGATCATGCCGACACCGACGGCGAGGCCGTTCATTCTCTCCCAGGGCACGGCGAAACCCGACACGATCTTCCCGAGGATCGCGATGGCGGTCAAGATGCCGCCGATCACCAGAACGCCTGTGTTGAAGTCCTCGGTCCAGGGCAACACCAGACGCACGTTGACCGCGGCGCCCACCGACACGAAGAAGATCGGCGTGAAGACGTCGGCGACCGGCTCGATGCGCTCGACTACCAGGTCGAACTGGTTGGTCGACGAGAGGATGATGCCGGCGGCGAAGCTGCCGATGATCATGGCGGAGTCGGAGAGGTCGGCCAGCGCGGCGAGCAGTAAGGCGAAGCAGAAAGCGGAGACCAGGAGCACGCCGCGCACGCGCAGGCGATCGACGAAGTTGAACAGGTGCGGGCCGACGTAGTTCCCGATGATCACGGCGACGACCAGGAAACCAACTGCCTTGACCAGAGTCCAGGTGACCGCGCCGAGTGTCACGCTGGAACCGGCGGCGAGCCCGACGACCAGCGCGAGCATCACGAGACCCAGGACGTCGTCGATCACGGCGGCGCCGATGATGGTTCGTGCCTCGCGTGTCCGCATCTGATCGAGGTCGCTCAAGACGCGCGCGGTGATACCGACGGAAGTCGCGGTGAGCGTCGCGCCGACGAAGACCGCGACTTTGGCCAGGCTGACACCCTCGGGGTGGGCGCCGAGCGGCGGATTGGTGAAATACCAGTAGCCGGCACCCAGCAGGAAGGGCGCGGTCACGCCGACGAACGCCACGACCGCGGCCGCCGGGCCGACACGGAACATCTCCCTGAGGTCGGTCTCCAGGCCGACCTCGAACAGCAGGATCACCACCCCGATCTCGGCCAGTAGATGGACCGACTCGGCCATCGGCTCGCCGGCCGCCGTCGGCACGATACCGAGCACGCTGCCGCCCAGTATGACACCGCCCAACAGCTCGCCTAGCACCGCCGGTTGCCCGACCCGCTCAGCGATCTCGCCGCTAAACTTGCCGACCAACAGAATCGCGACGACGATCAGCAGGAAGCGAGCGGTCGTGTGGGTACCGGTCTCGCCGTGATCGGCGCCCTCGGCTTCCTGTGGGTGCCCCGGCGATTCGACCTCGACCTGTGCCGAGGCCACGACCGCCGGCGCATCGCCCTGAACCGGCGCTCGATGACCCGTGATGCCGACGAGGAAGAGACCGGCGACAGCCCAGAGCAGCAGCCGGCGGCGCCGCACGCGCAACTGAAGCGAGCGTCCAGCTCTCACCGGTTCACCACTGAGACTGGGCACCGTCGATGATCAACTGAATGAGGTTCTCGATCGCCAGGTCCCGGCCATTCGTCTCCGTCTGCCCCTTATCGGGCTCGTACTCGCCGACCGCCGACAGGGTTCGGTTGGACCACAGCACCTGTTCTTCCCGCGCGTCGTAGATCTCGACCGAGACCGTGACTTCGACGCGCCGCTGAAAGATCACCGGCCCGTCGGGATCCGGCTGGTAGTTCACCGCGCGGTCGTCGTAGCGAGTGATCGTACCTCGGACGATCGCGTCCGCGGTCGTCTCGTCGGCCGGCGCCACGCCGAGCCTTCCCGGTAGGTTGTCGAGCAGCGCCTGCGACAGCTCCTGGGTCAACGTGAATTGAGTCGTCCGGTTGTCGAACGGCAGGATCGCCATGGTTTCGACGTGACCCGGCAAGCCGCCACCACCGGTGAATGTGTAAACGCCGCAACCGGCGAGCATCAGGGGCGCCAGGCTAGCGAGGCGCCACACTGAAGATGCGTGCTTCGAAAGGTTCATGCTCTCGGATCTCCACAACCTCGATATGTACTTCATGAAAATCCCTATGGTCGCGGTATCGCGCCTCGCGCGGCCAATGATAGCCCGCGACGTCGCTCGCCTCGCCGTGCTCGAGCCGGATCTCCTGAACGACATCATCCCCAATCTTCAGCTCGGCCTCGATCAGACGCTCCAGCTCGTCGAAACGGAAGAGCACGGTCTCCTGGCTCGACAACCTGTAGGCCAGTTCGAGCCGCGCGCCGCGGCGCGCGCCCTGCGGCTCGACCCCCAGCGGCGGCCTTAAGGCGCCCAGCATCGTCCACATGAACGTCGGGGGCGGCAAGCGGATGCGCTGCTCGCCGATATAGCTGACGTTATCACCCAACAGTACCGCGCTCTGCACGCCTTGCCAGCCGGGACCAAGTAAGTCGAGACGCACGCTATCCGGCGGGTTGATCCGTACCGCCCCGTCACCGGAGAAGCGCCCCTCGCGACCGCGGTAGCGCCACTGAAACTCGATGAGCTTGGGCTGGTCCGGCGTGCCGGTTTCCAGGAGCCGCTGCGCCAGCCCGCCGGCATCCGCGACGGGCACGGGCTCCGGCAGTTGCGGTGTGCACGCGGCGAAGGCCGCGGCCAGGGTTGCCAGGACGATTATGGCTCTCAAATGGTGGCGAAGATACCGGCCGTCCGGTTGACCGTCAAGCAACCAAGCGAACCCGGGCACTTTGATCAGAAGTTGAAACCGAAGAAGAAGTCGACTTCGGTGTCCTTGAAGTCGGGCCACGGGAAGGTCAAGGCCCTGCCGCTCTTGAACCGTTTACCGACATCGAGGCGCATCACGAGCGGATAGAGGATGGGCATGCGGAAACCGATCCCGTAGCTACCCCAGAGCACCTCGGGATCGCGGCTCTCCAGCCAGATCTGGGACAGGTCGAGGAATACCCCGCCCTGGATGCCGGGGAACCTCAGCGTGCCGAACGGGAAGGCGAAGGCCACGCCGTGCAGGATCGGGAATCGCCACTCCTGGTTCAGCATCCAGACCCGACTGCCGACGAACCCGAGGAACGGGTAGAGGCGAAGCGTGTAGGGCCCGCCGATCGCGATGCGCTCGGGGATCGCGCCATCGCTGAAGTAGCCGAACAGGCGGACGGAATAGGCGGTGAGCAGCGAGGTTCTGAAATAGCGGCGGAAGTCGACCAGCAGCTGGTAGTTCTCGGCCCGGGCCGCGGTAAGGTCGGTGGCGACGCCGGCACTGAGGTTCCAGCGTACCCCGTCGATTGGGCCGGTGGGCAGCCAAAGCGTGTTGTCCTTGACGTACGAGAGGTGATTGGTGACGATCCAACCGGTGCGGGTGCGGACGACCGGTTCCTCGAGAGTTGGACTGATGGGGTCGATGAAGAGAACGTCGCCCACATCCACGCGATCAGAATACTCGAGCGTCGTCTGCAACTCGAGCCGCCTGAACTTCGAGAACGGATAACTGGCCAGGAAGAAGCCGCCGACCGTCTCTTCCTGATAGACATCGCGGAAGGCCTGGTCGACGAAGCGGCCGTTCCAACGGAAGAAACCGAGGCCCCAGTTCACGCGCCGCGATAGGTTGAGGTACATCACCTGCCCGGCAAACGAGTCGAATATATCCTCCAACCCGCTGAAATTCCGCGCCACCACGGCGAGGTACAGCATGTGGTTGCCGAGCATGTCGGTGGCCAAGAACTGAACGCTCTGGGCCGAGCCGAATCCCGGCGCGAACGCCGCCTGCCCGGCGGCGAAATCGAGGCCGAACTTCGTTCGATAGGG
Organism: Gemmatimonadota bacterium; assembly: GCA_039586575.1. Taxonomy (GTDB): domain Bacteria; phylum Gemmatimonadota; class Gemmatimonadetes; order Palauibacterales; family KS3-K002. The sequence goes on from JBDHKD010000059.1 coordinate 9,977, forward strand.
CCGCCGTGTCGCCTCGGCGACGACCGGTCGGTCGACCTCCTCCCACGCCCAATCCTCAGCTAAATCGGGCGGTGGCGGATCGAACGCGTCGACCAGCTCCTCCTCCAGCTCGCCCGCGGGAGAAACCTTCAGCGCCTTGAAGAACAGATTGAACGTGCGGCGCTCGTAACCACTGAACACCAGACCGCTGCCGTCCGGCAGCCACTCCGCGTCGAACGCGTCACCGGTGTAGTTGGTGATGCGGCCGCCGCGACCCTGCCGATCGACGAGGTAAAGGTCGTGGACGCTGCTGCGGTCAGAGGTGAAGACGACATGATTCCCGTCCGGTGACCAACGCGGATCGATGTCTCGCCACGGCCCGTGCGTCAGCTTCCGGGCCGCTCGGCTCTCCGCATCGATAACGTAGAGGTTCGAATGACCCAGGTGGCCAGACTCGGTCCGGTCGGAGGCGAACACGATACTACCTCCGTCCGGCGCCCAGTCCGGGTCGCTCTCCAGGTAATGGTCCTCGGTGATCGGATAGTGCTCCTGGGTCTCGAAGTCGAGAATGTAGAGGTCCGAAAGTCCGCTGACGCTCAGCGCCACGAAGACGACCTTCCGACCGTCGGGCGACCAGGAGGGCGAGCTCAACGCCACGAGATCCGCGAACTGGTAACGACCGACGACTCGCCCTTTCCTGAGGTCATAAATCTGGATCGCGTCCTTCTCCAGATACTTCGACACGAAAACCAGCATCCCCGTAGATGAGATATCGAGTCGCGAGCTGAAGAAATGCAGCGACTCGAACTCCTCTGACTTGTCCCCCTGCAGAACCGGCTGAGCCGTCCGGTCGCCGCCGAACAGCGGCATCCGGTAGATCGCCGTGTAGCCGGTGCGCGGCGACATGAAGAAGACCTCGTAGGTGCCATCCAGGCGCTCGTAGATCGCCGGTTTGAAGTTGGGGAGCTTCTCCCTCAGCAGCGCACGACTCTCGACGCTGATCGGCGAGCGATCGGCATACATCGGGAAGTAGGTACGCTCCAGGTCGAAGCGCCACTGCTGGTCCAACTCCTCCAACGTGATCCCGTAGACTTCGGCGAAAGCCTGCTGAAAACTGCCGTGCTCCCACAGGCTCTCGTACAGATCGGCGACCCGCCCGTAGCCATAGTGCTCACCCAGATACTGGTGGATCTGGCCGCCCAGCGGATAGGCGGTGAAGCTGTACTCGTAGGTTAGCGACGGGAGCGTCGGCAGTCTGCCGGTCAACACCAGGTCGCGGATGAACATCTCGTCGTCCGAGTCCTGCGGCGAGCTCCAGCGTTCGGCAAGACCCTCGGTCCACCAGAGCGGGAGAGCGGGGCCGCGCCAGCCCGGGTACTCGGATAAGACACGGCTGCGCTTCGACAGCTGAAAGAAGTGGACCAATTCGTGGCGAATCGTGTGCCGGAAGTCGCTGTAGCTCCCATTGAAGGGCAGCGCTATGCGGCGCTTCAAGAACTCGGTAAAACCGGCGACGCCTTCCGGCAGGAAAGAAGCCGTGACGTTGGTCTGCTCGAAGTGCTGGTGGGTGGAGTAGATGAACAGTGGAACGCGACGGAAGGGCCGGTGCCGGAATAGCGCGGTGAGCGAGTCGTAGCTCTCCTCGGCGTAGCTCAACGCCAGCTGGGCGAGCGACTCCTCCTCCGGATAGTAGTAGACGTCGATCCGTGGCCCCGAGAGCACCTGCCAGCGGAAATCAGTGTACTGGACCTTGTTCTTGCCGAACGGTACGTACTGCGCCGCGAGCGGCCGCGCCGTCCACACACCCGACAGGCATGCCACGGCGAGGAACGCGATCGGCAGGCCCCATGCCCGGGGCCGCTGCCAGGCCACGGAATCCGGGAACGAGGAGGATGACATAGCGACTACTCTATCAGACACACTCCTGCACGTCGATTGTTCCCTCCTCCACCGCCGGCGCGACCGCCGCCGCGAGGATTGCCTCGATCGAGCGCGGCAGTTTGCGGGGCGCGCCGCCGGGATCGACACAGACCAGGTCCGTCTCCGCCTCCGCCAGCAGCGTATCAACCTCAGCTCGCTCGACGACATAGTGAAAAGTGACGCTGCGGCTGCGCACACGGCTCACACGGGTCCGGACCCGCACGGGATCGTCGTAGCGGGCCGAGTTGCGAAAACGGATGCGGGCCCCGGAGACGACCAGGAACACGCCTTGCCGCTCCAGCTCCGCGTATGGTGTGCCCAGTTGTCTCATCAGCTCGGTGCGGCCCATCTCGCACCAGATCAAGTAGCTCGCGTGGTGCACAACGCCCATCTGGTCGGTCTCGGCGTAGCGAACTCTGAATTCTATCGTACTCTCCAGCGCGTCGCCTCCTTCCTGCAAACCGACACCCGCGATTGCGACTCTAGCCAGCCAAGGATTACGATAAAGCCTGGCACTCCCGGGGTCAAAAACCGCGGGCGGTTGTGTCCCAGCCCTGGCCTCCTATAATCCCCAACCGATGTCGAAGCCCACGTTGATTGTCTCCGATCTCCATCTGGGCGCCGCGCCCGGCACGGTGCAGCAGGATTTCTTGCGCTTTACGCGTGCCTGGCAGGGCAAGGCGGACACTTTGCTCATCAACGGTGACCTGTTCGACTTCTGGTGTGAGTACCGGACCGTCTTCCCCAGCGTGCACTTCAACACGCTCCGTGCCTTGAGCGACCTGCGGGAATCGGGCGTCCGGCTCCTGCTAATCGGAGGCAACCACGACGCCTGGGGTGGGCCGTTCCTGGAGGACTACGTCGGCGTCGAACTGGCGAGGGGCCCGATCGAGATGGAGCTCGCCGGGAGGCGGGCGCTGGTCGCACACGGTGACGGGATCGGGCCGGGCGACCTGGGCTACAAGATACTCAAGCGCATCCTGCGGAGTCGGCTCATGTGCGGCGCCATGCGCTGGATACACCCGGATGTCGCCTGCCGGATCGCCGGCGGCATCTCGCAGACTTCGAACCGCAGCGAGCGCGGTTTCGCCAAAGCCCGAGAACGATCACATGTGCTGGAAGCCTATGCGGTAGAACTGCTGCAGACGCGTGAAGATCTCGATCTGGTCGTCTTCGGGCACTGCCACATCCCGCAGTTGAAGAAGGTAGGGTCGCACGGATTCTACGTGAACTCGGGCGATTGGATCACACATCGAACGTATACGGTTCTGACGGAGAGCAAGATCGAGCAGCTCGAGTGGGCCCCCGAGGAAACCTGAGTTCCTCCCTAAGGTCCCAGCGGAATCTTCCAGCCGAACTCCAGCGCGACCTCCTCCGGGCCGATGCCCGTCCGCTCATCGAATCCGTAGAGCTGCACGGAGATCCACCCGTCAGCGCCGGCGAACAACGCCCAGAACACGGCCAGAGCGATCCAGTCCTCTTTCTGCTGCCGTCGCGAGGAGATTACGAGGCTACCTTCAGGTTCGGTGCGCTCCGCCTGCGCCAACCTGATCTGCGAGCGCGCTACCATGAAGAGGCTAAACGCCTCGGCGAAGAAGTAGAAGGCGCCGCGTGACGTGGCGCCCAGCTCTGCCTGTGCCCAGCCGGGGATGACGAGCGAGCGGATAAACGCGCCACCGGGGGAGAGCGGCGGCTGGGGGAACAGCGAGTCGGGGCGCTCGGCGGGGGCCGCCTCTTGCTGTTGGGCTAGTGCAGCGCGCGGCAAGGCGGAGGCGAGCAGCAACGAGAGGGCGACGGTGCAACGGGTCATACGATCATCCGCAGTCGCTGGCGATGGACCTTTACCTGGAGCGGCTCGCCCGGCCCCAGTTCGCGATACTCACCATCGAGGTGGTACTGGAGCGGCGCCTCCGACTCTACGGTCATGGCAGCCGTACGCTCTTTATGTACCATCGGAAGCTGGTCGTGTGTTCCCCAACGCACCGCCCAGATGTAGCGGGCGAACTGTACGGGGCTGACCGGATCGATCCAGTAGACATCGAGCAGCCCGTCCTCAAGTCGCGCACCGGGCGCGAGCCGGAAACCACCTCCCTCATTCGTTCCGTTCATCGCCGTCACCATCATAGCCCGACCCTCCAGCGTGCGGTCGGGCCAGGTCACGCGGTACGCGCGGGGCCGATATGACAGGTAGCTACGAACGATGCCTGGGAAGTAGCTGGGAGCGCGGAACCGCTGGCCACTACGGCGCCGTGCCACCTCGGCATCGAATCCCACCCCGAGCACGTTCAAGAAATACTCGCCCTCGTTCACCTGACCGACGTCGATCGGACGCACGTGGAACTCGGCCACCGCGTCGAGCGCCGGCTCGATTCCCCGGCCGACACGTCCCAGCGCGCACGCCAGATCGTTGCCCGTCCCCAGCGGCACGATCCCCATGACCGAGTCCGGCATCCCGGCGGCGAGCATGCCGTCGGCAACGTCACGGGCGGTGCCATCGCCACCGGCGGCCAGCACCGCTTTGCCAGCGGCAGCCGCCTCCCGCGCCACCGCACGCGCTTGCTCGGGCGTGTCCGTGTCCACGATCTCGTGCGCGACGTCGCGCTCGCGGAGCGCTCCGGCCAGGCCGCTCCGACCGAGGGCGCGCGCTGCCAGTGCCCGTCGGTTGAAGATGACGACGAGCGGCGGAAGCTGGACGGAGATGCGTTTGCCGGACTTCACTGACCCGGATGCCCGCGGCTCGGTCGGGGGTCTGCGCGAGGCATGCGAACTATAGGTCTCGGCGCGGCTGTCGCAAGAAGAACTCGGCGACCGCGGACGCCGTCGGGAGGTCGAATGTCAGATGCCAGCCGTGCGCGCCGTTCTCGACACGGTAAAAGACCACCTCTGTCCCGTCTCTGCAGGGGGAACGGAGCGCTTCGCTGGCCGAGCGACCGTCATCGGCGGTGTCCGGCACGGCTGTGACGACGGGGTCCGCTGGGCAGTCGTCGAAGCTGGCCCAGAGCGCTGCCGCCGCCTCCACACCGAGAAACGCGAAGTCGCCCGACCCACCGCCGTCCCAGGGGAAGGTCGAATCGCCTGCACCGTGAAACAGAATCATGCTGACCGGTTGATCCGGCGCGCAACGCTCCGCGACAGGCACGCCCATCGCACCGGCCACACTTCCCACCGCGCTGAACACGTCGGACATCTGGCAGGCGAGTCGGAAGGCGAAGAAGCCGCCTTGCGAGAAACCCGCTGCAAAGACCCGACCCCGATCGATCGGAAAGCTCCGGGCCAGCGTGTCGACCAGCGCCCGCACGAAGCCGGTGTCGTTGACTCCGAGCAGGTCGGGTTCGACGCACCCGCAGTCCTCGGCCCATACCTCGAGGAGTGCATCGGGATAGGCGACGGCGAATCCCAACTCGCCCGCCCAGTCATTCATCCGGGTATAGGCCCGAATCCCCGCACCGTTCGAGCGGGCCCCGTGCAACAGCACGAGCAGTGGAAAGCTATCGCCCGCTGCCTCGGAGGCCGGGATGTAGGCCTCATAGGTCCGCAGCTCATCCCCTACCGTGAGCTCGCCGCTCAGCTCGAGCGGCCCGCCCGCTTCTCCGGTGCTGGACTCGCAGCCACCCGTCCAGATAGCAAGGCCGGATAAAAGCAAGAGCCCCGCCAGACGGCCGGGGCTGCAGCAGGAGGCCGGATGCGATGTGTTCACGTCAGATCCCTCGGCGTCGTTATGACGCGCCCCTCTCATCAATATACTTCGCATTTCTCCCTACGAGAATAGAGACCGGCGGGATTCCGGCTCCGCCGCCCCCCACTCAGCTCGAGCGGCCTTGTAGCTCCCGCGCCGCCGCCTCGAGCTGGCCGACCAGCGAATCGCTGACGGAGGCCGCGAGGTCTTCCAGGTCCTTGTAGCGGTGCAAGGGAAGAACCGTGGGGTGGCGCATGACCCGCTGCAGGAGCCTATCCTCCTTGGCGCCCGAGAGCAGCAGCAGCT
>JBDHKD010000014.1:0-74007 GCA_039586575.1 Gemmatimonadota bacterium
AGAAAAGGCGGCGACGGAATAGCACTGCTCCCTATCTTCCGTCTGCCGCCCACTGACCTACTGACCTACTGACCTACTGACCTACTTCTTCTCCCCCGGCGCCTCGCCGTAGGTATCCGTTTTCTCCTTCGGCGGAGGAGGGACCGGCTTCTTCGACCGCCAACCGCGCCGCATCTGGGAGGGCTTGGCGCTCTCCGTCACCTGGCTCATCAGCTCGTTGATCTCTTTCTCGATCTCGTGGATCCGTAGCTGGCCGACCGCCAGGTTCACACCGCCGCTGCTCACGCCCTGACACACCGTGTGAAACTCGCGGATCTTCTTCAACAGCACGTTCACCCAGTGGCGGAAGAGGTGATCGGTGCGCCGGCACCTGTCGGCTCTCTGCCGGCCGTCAGGGCGCCGCGTGCCAGGAGTAGGGCGATGAGGAGACCCAGGGCGACGCGCACGCGCGTGTCGTCGACGAATGCCAGGATGACCGCAAGGGCCAACACTTCCAGCACGATCAGCGGACCGCGAAAACCGTCGTCCATTGAGCCTCTCCCTTCATGTTTGGCGGAACGAAGGGCCCTAGCGATTCTTCTTATGCGACTTGTTCAGGGAAGAATCAATATAGCCTGCCCGCGAGTGGCGGGCCACCGTGCGCCAGGTTGACGTTGCGGACGCTTACATTCGGTCACACTGACCGAGGCCGCCCCGCGGGATGGTGGATAAAGCCAAGTAAAAGCAAGGCATTTCGCGTCCGGTTGGTGGCACCGAACCTGCAACGCCCGGTGGGCGCAGGCACACCTCTGCCCCTCAGTCCTGGCCCGTAGCGGCCGAGGTTGGAGCCATTTCAGTCAATCTGGAGATCGAACTCGATCGGGAGGGGTCGCCCGCGACCTATCTCTGGGCTCGCAGGCTAGAGTTCCCCGGCTTCGCGGAGAGCGACGCGGTTAAGGCAGCGATCGAGACGGGTGTGGCGCTAGAGCAGCTGCAATTCGGCCGGGCCCGGCAGTGCTGGGGTGTGGTGGTGAACGCTGCCAAGGAAGCGGGTCGGGCGGCGCGGCGCGCTGAGCAGACGCCGCGGCGGCTCGTCGCGGACATCGATCGAGTGCGTGAGGCCATGGAGACGGTGCTGTTCGACGGGCGCCTGCCGCCGGATCTGGCGGCATGGGCTTCTCGTTGCATGGCGAAGATGTGCGCACGCGTACTGGAGCACGCGCTCCGTGCCTATTGGCAGGACGAGGTCAGCGCCGCCACGGCCTGACCGTTCCCATAATCCCGCCCACGTCAATTCCTCTGACACTTGCCACCCGCCACCGGCTCGGTAGCTTTTCATTACTTCGTCTGGTGTGGTTACCGTAAGGCCTGGAGGTCTCGATGCTGGACAACGCTTTGAGGGTCGCTCGGCTGGCCGGGTTTCTCGCCCTCGCTGTCGCTGTGGCGTCTGCCTGCGGTAAGAAGGTACGACGGATCGATCCGGAAACGACCACCGACTTGAGTGGGTTCTGGAATGACACCGACTCGCGGCTGGTCGCTGAGGACATGATCAACGACTGTCTCACCCACCCTTGGATCCAGCAGCACGTGATGGATTCCGAGGCCAAGCCTGTCGTCATCGTGGGTATTGTGCGCAACCGCAGCATGGAGCACATAGCCACCGGCACGTTCATCCGCGACCTGGAGCGAGCGTACGTGAACTCCGGGCAGGTCCGCGTCGTCGCCAACCCGCTCGAGCGTGAAGAGCTGCGGGGGGAACGGCAGGAGCAGCAGGACTGGGCGAGTGAGGAGACACGTAAGCAACTGCGCGAGGAGACCGGTGCCGACTACATGCTGAACGGCGCCATCGACGTGATCGTGGATAGGGAGGGCGGTCGCGAGGTGAAGTTCTACCAGGTCGACCTCTTCTTGACGAACATCGAGAGCAACGAGCGCGTCTGGATCGGTCAGACGAAGATCAAGAAGGAGATCTCCCGCGGCAGCGTTGGCCTGTAGCCATGCGTTGCAAGGCGGCCCTTGTTGTCGCGGGCCCTCTATGGCTGGCGGGCTGTGCGGGCCACGCCGGCACCATGCACGATGTGCGCGCGGCCCTGCTGCGGAACGATCTGGAGGAGGCCCGTGCCATCCTCGCCGACGCCGGCCGCGGGACGGATGACCTCTTGTTCGCGCTGGAAGACGGCCTGCTTCTCCACTACGCCGGCGATCCCGAGCTTAGCAACTCGCGTTTCGAGTTCGCGGAACAGCGCGTCGATGACCTGTACACCAAGAGCATCACGCGAGCCGTCGTCTCGCTCGTCACCTCCGACCTGATTCTTAGGTTCGAGCCGCGCGGTATCGAGAATTTCTTGGTCAACTACTACCGGGCGCTGAACTACCTGGAGCTCGACGAGCCGGAGGCGGCGTGGGTCGAGTGGCGCAAGCTCGCCACCAAGCTTCAGTTCAGCCGTGAGCAAGGTGACGCCGTCTACCGCGCCCCGCCGTTCTTCGACTACCTGTGCGGGCTCGGTCTGGAGTCGGACGACCCCAACGACGCCTATATCTCGCTGCGGCTCGCCGAGGCCGGCTACTACCGGCAGGGTATAGCGCCACCGGGCCAGCTGCTCGGTGATCTCATGCGGCTCGCCCATTCGCTGGGCTTCGCCGATCACATCGACGTCTATCGCAGCCGCTACGGCGACGAAGCACAGTGGCCGAGCGGGCCCGACGACGCCGGGGCATCGTTCACCGGGGGCCGTGCCGATTGGGGCGAGATCGTCGTGCTGGTCGAGGACGGCCTGGTCGCTCCGATCCTCGAGCTGGACGCCTACATCCCGATCACGAGGGAGCGATCCAAGGTCGCGCGCGGAGATGATCGCGACTTGCAGCTCGATCTCGCCCAGGCACTGGCCTGGGAGTACCGGCGGGGGGACTACTTAGGCGTCACCGAGAGCTACGTGGGCGAGAGAGAGATCTCCTATGTGCTGCCGATGTCGTTCCCGGTCTACGGCGAGGGCGACCCTGCCTTCCACAGTTTGGCGGCGGTTGCGGGAGGCAACACCGCGGTGGCACAGCCGATCCTGGGCATCAGCGCGTTGCAGCGGCAAGTGTTCGAGGATCACCTGCTGGGCACTTTCGCGAAGACGATCGCTCGGGCGATGGTGAAGTACGCGCTGGCGGCAGCGTTGAAGGAAGAGGCGGAAGAGGAGGGCGGGGAGGCGGCCGGCGAGGTGGTCGGCTTCTTGGCCAACGTGGTGAACGTGGCGACCGAGCGTGCCGACACGCGGGCCTGGCTGGGCCTGCCCGACCGCATCTGGATGGCTCGCCTCAGGGTGCCAGCGGGCCGCCACGAGGTTCGCATCCTGATCGACGGGGGAGAGGAGATTCCCGTTGGTACGCTCGACGTGCGCGGCGGCGAGCGCCGCTTCCTGGGCTACCGCGTCTTCTGAGGTCACGGGACAACTGTGATTAGTCGGTTCTCACGTCTCGTCCTGAAGGCGACGATGTGGGCGCTCGATCGCTTCTATGAGGTCGGGCAGCTGGGCCGGAGCATTCCGGACGGGCCGGTGCTGGTCATCGCCAATCATCCCAACAGCCTGATGGACGGACTGGTTGTGCTGAAGATCGCCGGTCGGCGCGTGCGGCCGCTCGCCCGGGCACCGCTCTTCGGGCAGCCGCTGCTCGGGCACTTGCTCAAGGGACTGGCTGCCCTGCCGATCTACCGGCCTCAGGACTTCCCCGGTGAGACTTGGAAGAACGATGAGACCTTCAAGTCGGCCGTCGCGGCGCTGCTGCGCCACGAAGCGGTGCTCATCTTTCCGGAGGGACTGAGTCACTCAGGGGCGCGCATCGCCAGGATGAAGACCGGTGCGGCCCGCCTCGCCTTCGAGGCGGAGGAGGCGGCGGGCTGGAGTCTCGGCCTGCGGGTCGTTCCGGTCGGGCTCACCTACCACCGCAAGCACGCCTTCCGCGGGCGCGTTGCCGCCGCGGTCGGCCGGCCGTTCGAGGTGGCCGGCTGGCAAGAGCTGCGGCAGCGAGACGAGTGGAGTGCCGTCGAGTCCCTGACCGGCGCCATGCGGGACGCGCTCGAGCTTGTCACTCTCAACCTCCCGAGCGATGAGGACCGCAGCCTGCTGGTCGTCGCCGAGGCTCTCTACGCAGCCGAGAAGCAGCTCGCGAAGCCGCGCAGCCGCGAGCCGCTGGCGCCACGCCTCCCTCGGCTGCAGCAGTTCGCGCAGGCCGTCGCCTGGCTGCACATGAGCGATCCTGATCGTTACGACCAGCTCACCTTTTCGGTGCGTGCTTACCAACAGCTGCTGCGCTCGCTCGGCGTCGCTGAGGGCGAGCTGCCGCCGCGCTTCGCCCCGCTCGGCGTTCTGCGTTACACGCTGACACAGGTCTTCATCTTGCTCGTCGGCCTCCCCGTCGCGGCCATCGGCACCGTCGCCTGGTATCTCCCCTTCACGTCCCCCCGCGTCACGCTGACCGTCTACCGACCCGCCTACGAGGCAGTCGCTTCGATGAAGCTGGCTACCGCGTTGCTCGCCTTCCCCCTCATGTATGCGCTCTGGCTCGCCGTCGCCTGGTTGGGTGGCGGCCTCATCCCGCTCGTCCTCGCCGCCGTCGCCCTCCCCATCACCGGTCTCGTGGCGCTCCGCTGGCGCGACCGCTGGAGCCGGCTGCGCGAGGACGCTCGCATCTTCTGGCGCGCGATTCGCCAGAAAGAGCTGCGCGATCAGTTAGTCAACCGCCGGCGGGCCCTGGTCGCCGAGTTCGATGAGCTCGCCAACCACTGGCAGGCGGAGCAACACGCGCGGCGGCAGCAAACCTCTTGACCCGAAACTGCCGGTCCGGCCGCGCCAAGCGTCTCCGGTCCAACGACTTCGACGCTTCGCGCGCTCGGTCAAAGTTACCGGCCAAAAGGGGTGGGCGCCGGCCGTTCTGTCCGACCCTATCGGATGTTGTGAAGGATACAGAAATGCCTAACTTATTATGGCGAGTGTGATTAGAGCCGGCGCCGCTCCACCGGAGTCGCTGGCAGAGTTCGTGCCCTGTGCCGACCCGACCGGGAGCGTTCGCTCAACTGCGACGCGAGGAGTACAGGGCGATGGGAAGCATGTGGAGCCGTAACAACGTGGTTTGGCTGAGGCGGCGCTGGGCGTGCCGGGAGGATGATCCGGGGCGCGAGGCGCGGCTCAGTCCATCGTCCAGTACGGCCGGGCGGCGTAGCCACGCCGACGCCGTGCGGCACGAGTTACTCGCCGGGTCGATCGTCGTCGAGTGCCCGCACCGCGGCTGCGCCGGGATGCTGCTGACGGGTTCGCGGGAGATCGAGTGGCCAGGGGGAACGGGCGCGCGGCTGACCTTTCGCTGCACGAGGGAGCCGCAGTCGCACGAGGTCGTGGTGACGATGGATCCGTACACGCCGGAAGAGGTTGAGAGCTTGAAGGCATTGCTGTATCGTGGCGAGCAGTTGGCGTGCGTGCGATGCGGAACGGTCCTGAGTTTGGGATCGCAGTCATCGCAAGATGGGTGGGCCAAGTCGCTCGACAGCGACGCGGCGTTCTATTGCTCCTGGTGTGGCGTGAAGTGGGTGGCACCTACCGAGTTGACCCGGCGGGCCAGCTAATGCCGGCCTCTACAAGGAGCCCTGCATCATGAAAGTGGAGAAGGCGGCGGCGCAGGATCTTCGCGGCATCGCGGCGAATACGGTGAGGGACCTCGCCCTCGGCTTGCGATTGGCCCTGCTACGCATGGAGAGCTTCGAGCCAGGACAAGGGAAGGACGCAGCCCGGGAGCTGGCTGAGCAACTCTCCGCTTCGGCGCGACGCGCGGTTGAGCTTTACTACCTCGAGTCGCTGACGCAGGCGGTCGCCGTCAGTGAGGGTCCACTGCAGGTGCGGAGGAAGAGCGAGCTGGACTTCCTGAGTCAGGATGACCCGATGGAAATCCAGCGGCTGAAGAGCGACGTGACCGGCTGTTACAACAGGGTCGGCTTCACTCTGCTGTTGGAGTGTGAGCTGGAGCGGGCCAGACGCCGCAAGGTCCCGCTTTCACTGGCGCTCTTCAAGCTGGACCCGCCGGATGATCGGTTGGTGCGCGAGGTGGCCAAGCAGGGACGTGAGTGCTGCCGACTGCTCGACGTGCTGGGCATCTTCGAGAACCGTGCCATCGCTATGCTGCTGCCCGACACGGGGCCCGAGGGTACCCAGGTCGCCGCGCAGCGCGTCCTCTCGTCCTACCTCTCGGCCCGCGAGCTCGATGGGGACGCGGGCAGCGAGCGGCTGCTGGTGGGTGTGGCCAGCCATCCGGACGACGGCGAGGAGGCGAACGATCTCCTGGTTAGAGCCGACGAGCGGGCGGGTGGCGTGTCACTGCTGGAAGAGACCCTCGAGATCGGGGGCTAGCGAGCGCTCGAGCCTACGTCTTGGTCCGCGCCAGTAGCACGATCCCCACTCCCAAGAACAGCGTGTTCGGTATCCATGCCGCCAAGGTGGGTGGCAGGACACCGCCGGCGCCCATCCCCTGGGCGATACGGACGCTGATCAGGTAGAGCAGCACCGTCGCCAGGGCGATGCCGATGCCCATGGCCGGCCCGCGCCTGCCGGTGCTCATCCCCAGCGCCGAGCCGAAGAGAACGACTATCAGGCAGGCGATTGGAAAGGCGATCTTCAAGGCGCGATCGACGATCAGCTTGCGGGCGTCACCGCCGGACCGTTTGATCGAATCGATGAACTGGCCGAGCTCCTGGTAGTTCATCTCCTCGGGGTCCTTGGGTTCGGCCAGCAAATCCTGGGGCGTCTCTGAGAAATCGCGCTGGTACAACGTGTCGAACGCGAACGTCACCGCTCGATCCTTGGCGGGGAAGATGTGCAGATAGCCGTTGACCAGCTGCCAGCGTCCTTCGTCCCAGCGGGCGTCGGGCGCGTAGATACGATAGGTCGGATACTCGAGGCCGGTCCCCTCCCGGTCGATTACGATGTCGCTGATGATTCCCGTGGTCGAGATCAGCCGCCGTATCGTGTACGCGCGTCCACCGTCGGCACCGTATACGAACGTGGTGCGGACCGTGCGGGTCGATCGGCCCCGCTCGCCCAGGGTCTCCGCTCGCAGCCGGTTGGTCACCGGCACCAATTCGCCCAGCCCGAGGCCCACCACGCTGAGCAGCGCGGCGAGCAGGACGATCGGAGCGATGATCCGGTAGAAGCTGACGCCGCTCGCCTTCGCGGCGGTGATCTCGAAGTTGCGGCTCATCAGCGCGACCGTAAACACCGCACCGAACAGGCTGGCGACCGGGAAGGAGAGCCCCATCTGGTACGGGAAGTCGTAGAGATAGGCGAGCAGTATCTGCTGCGCCGTCAGGCCCCTGGCCAGGTACGTGTCGAGATCATCGGTGAGCTTGATGATCATGAACATCAGGGGCGCTCCGAACACGCAGATGAACCACACCTTCAGGTAAAGGCCAGCGACATAGCGATCGAGCGTCCTCATGCCGCTACCTTTCTCACATCCGGCTCGTCCCGCCCAGCGCGCCTCTGGGTGCGCGACAGGCGACGCAACAGCGAGACCAGTGGCCCGATCCGCCGGGTGCCGCCGCGGGACACCCAGGCGAGTGTCGCGCAGCCGACCGCGGTGAACAGGACGTTGGGTGCCCACATCGCCCAGAACGGTGACAGGAAGCTGCGGTCGGCGAGCTCCTCTCCACCGATCAAGAAGACGTAGTAGACGCAGAAGACGGTCAGGCTGACCCCGATGACCATGCCGATGCCGCCGCGTGGGAAACGGACTCCGATGGGCGCACCGATCAGGACGAAGACGATGGCAGCGATAGGTATCGCATATTTCTTCTGAATCTCGACGGAGTACCGGTTCAGCTCTCGACGCTGCAGGTCGCGTCGATTCGCCAAGCGTTGCAGGTCATTGTGCATCAGCGCCGCGAAGGCAACGGCGTCACCCTCCGGCGGATAGGCGTTCGCACGCGATGCCCTGAAACGCGCCTTGATCTGTTCGCGGGCGGCCAAGCCAGGATCCTCGGGTTCGCTCGCCGGGCTCTCATCCGCTCGGGTCCGTATGACGGCGGGGCGCGCCGGTATCCGGTCCGCCATCGCCATATTCGCCTCGAGATCGCTGCCTGAAACGGATTGCGTGTCGGCTTCCGAACCGAGCGGTATCGTTTCACGGCCCCGGTACTGGGCACGAACGCGGATCGGTGTGGCGGCCGCGATCATCGCGCTTGTGGTGTCCGTCAGTTCGTTCAGCCGGGCCCTCCGCCGTGCGACCTCCTCTCGCATCATCTCGATGTTCATCTCACGGTCACCACGCCAGTCGGCGCTGCGCCCGCGTTCCAGTTCGTTCGTGACGCCCAGTACCCGGATCACCTGCTTGTCGTAGTAGGTGCGTTGTTCCATCTCCGAGCGCCCCGTCTCCAGTTCGTGCATCGAGCCGTCGAACAGGGTGAGGTAGAGATCGGTCTGGGTCTCGTTGAATGCCATGTGGCCGGAGTCGGCGTAAATCGTCCGTACGGTTGAAGGGCGGCCGACGTCGAAGATCACCAGGTCCCACAGCACACTGCGCAGGCGATCGATCCTCGCCGCCTGCAGGAAGAGCTTGCTGTCTACCACCTCGTTGATCACGCGCTCGCGCAACTCGAAGGTCGGTTGCTTGCGTCCGATGTCGGTGAGCAACGTGCGAAGCTTGTGGTTCGACTCGGGGAGCAGCCGGTCGTTGAACCACACCATGCCGGCGGCGACGACGCTCGCTGCGACGAGCACGGGGAAGACGAAGCGCAGGAGCCCGACCCCTCCGGCCTTGATGGCGGTGATCTCGTTGTCACTGCTCAGGCGACCGAACGTATACAGGACGGCCACCAGCACGGCCATCGGCATCGTCATGGCGACGATGAAGGGCACGGAGAGGCCGAAGACTTCGCCGATCACATACCACGGCAGCCCTTTGCCCACCAGATCCCCGAACCGCTTGGCGAGCTGGTTGAGCAGCATCAAGCCGGTCAGCACGCCCAGCGCGGCCACGAAGGGCCCGATGTGCTCGCGAAGTATGTAGCGCCTCAGTATCTTCATAGCCTGTCGAGAGCCCAGCGATATCCGTCCCAGGACAGTACACCGTTTTGACCCAAAGGTGCACCTGAAGCTCGCTTTGCTTGGCGGTGCTGCCGTCATTCTGCCTCTGGGCTGGGCCCCGGGGCAAGCCGGGGCGCGGGACCTCGCCCCGCAGGTGTACCGGTCCGCGCAGGACACGCTGCCACCGCCGGCCCGCCCCGCGGCTCTGGCGATCGGACTCAAGCAAGTCCCGCTGCCCTTCCCCACCGACCTGGCCGATCGGCTCCCGGACCCCGCACGCCAGCGGCCGGAGTTGCGACTCAGACTGAGCAATTGGGGCGCCGCGTGGGCGGAGACGCTGAGCGAGCGCTCGCGGGGTTGGCGCCAGAGCCTCTGGCTCGGCCAGCGACCGGTCGCCGGGCCCGAGCCGGCCCGCGAGCTGCAGCCGACCTACGCCGAACGGGCCGTCGACCCGGAACTGCGGGAGGTGCTCGGCCCTGGCGAAGCCGCCGAAGACAGTACGGCCGCGGGCCGTGCCCGGCCCAGCACCGCGCCGGCGGGGGAAGCGGCCGGGGCCACGGGCCTCGATGATGTGCTGGGCCGCTACGCCGACCTGGGATTCTCGGTGGACGGACGGGTCGAGCTGGGTGGTGGTTGGAACCGGTTCAGACCGTGTGACGTGACCCTGCAGGTCGACTGTGACCCCAGCCTCGTCCCCACCCTCAAGCCGGACATACAGTTCGGAGCCCTGATCGGCGGTACGATCTCCGAGCGGGTCCACGTGAGCGTCGACTATGACAACCGCCGCGAGTTCGATGCGGCCAACAACATCAACGTCTTCTACCAAGGGCTCCAGGATGAGATCGTCCAGCGGGTCGAGGTCGGAGACGTCAGCTTCCCGCTTCCACAGAGTCGCTATCTGACTCAGGGGATCCCGGCCGGGAATTTCGGCTTCCGCGCCAGCGGCCAGATGGGGCCCGTCGACTTCCAGGCCGTGTGGGCGCAGCAGAAGGGTAACCTGGGCAGCCGCGAGTTGCAGGTCGGCGGTACCGGTCAGGGCTTCGAGCAAAGCGTCACCACCGTGCTTGACGACGCCGATTACGAGCGGGGCCGCTTCCTGTTCCTGTTCGACCCGGGCCGCCTGCCGAGCTACCCCCACGTCGACATCCAGCGGCTCGTGGCCTCGGATGCGCCGACCGACGTGCAGCCGGCTTCGGTCGTCAAGGTCTATCGCTACGAGGTGCTCGGTGTCGATATCGGCGCGCAGATCCCCGAAGGCTTCATCACGGCCATCGCCGTGGCGACCGACACGCTGCAGACGCTGGAAGGTGCGGATACGGTCGTTGCCGATACGCTGACCGGGTTGTTCCGCCCGCTCGTCGAGGGCGAGGACTATGTCCTCCACCAGAGCGGACTGTGGCTGCAATTGCGCGCGACCCTGACAGCGGAGGAAGGCCTGGGGGTCACCTACATCAATGCCGACGGCGAGGAGATCGGCACCTTCGACGCCGAGGCGGCCTCCGATGCGCACAACGTCGACCCGGAGAACAACCCGCCTCCGACCCTCGAACTGATCAAGGGTGTGAACCACCGGCCGGGGACCGCGACATGGGCACGCGAGATGCACCACGTCTATCGAATCTCGGTGAGCTCGGGCGTGGTTCTCTCCAGCGTCCAGCTCATCATCTCGCAGGGCGACCCGGAGGTGGGCAACACGTTCCGCTCGACCGCGAGCGGGACTCAGCTCGAGTTCCTCAAGATATTCGGCCTCGACGACGACCCCACGGACAACAAGCTCGATGAGTCCCGGCTACTCGATGTCGCGGAGACGGGGACGGACGGCACGACCGGGCCCAGTGGAACGTACATCGTGCCGGGGACCCTCGAACCGTTCCTGGAGCCGCCGCCGCTGCGCGACATCAGCGATCCGCTCAACGGCGAGTCGTTCCCCCTCGATCCGGGCGACAAGAACTCCTCGATCTACAACGAGCCCAACGACCAGGTCCGGCGTGGCTCCAACCTTTACCTGCTGACCATCTCGTACCAGCAGAGCTCCGAGGGCTTCCTGTCCACCATCTCGCTCGGCTTCGGAGGTGTGCGGGAGGGCAGCGAGCGGGTGACCATCGATAATCGCGAGCTGCTGCGCGGCGAAGATTATATCATCGACTACGACGTCGGACAGATCGAGTTGCGTGAGCCCGAACGCTGGTTCCAGGAGAACCCCACCGCCAGGGTCCGGGTCTCCTTCGAGCAGAAGCCGCTGTTCCAGATCGCACCCACCTCCGTCTTCGGTTTCCAGGCCCGCTACCAACTCGGACGCGTTGGAGCGATCAACTTCATCGGCCTATCGCAGTCGGAAAAGACGCTGCAGACGCGGCCGGAGCTGGGTCTGGAGCCGGGCTCCGTCCGCCTGGGCGGTGTATCGACTCGGCTCAACTTTCGTCCGGATTGGCTCACCGGTCTCGCCAACGCGTTGCCCGGCATCGATAGCGATGCGCCCTCGGCGATCTCGGTTGACGGCGAAATCGCGCTCTCGGTACCCAACACGAACACCCAGGGCGTGACCTACGTCGAGGACTTCGAGGGCGGCCCCGGGTTCAGCGTCTCGGCCTTTTCGCGGGCCTGGCGGCTGGGCGCGGCGCCCTCGTCCAACGCCGGCGCCGAGCTCGTGGCGCCGCCGTTCTTCGATGAGACCAACGCGGCGGAGCTCGTCTGGCAGGATCAGTACGCCTTCCAGACGCCGGAGGGCGTGCAGGCCTTCGCCGGCCTCCTACCCTCGCAGATCGATGAAGCACTCCGCGTTCAGGGCCAGACCCGGCTTGAGCCCGTCCTCACCCTGACGCTCAGGATGCCCGAGAACCGGCGTCTGTCTCCGAACCCCGACCCGGCGCCGGGACCCGCGTGGGCGTCGGTCACCAACGTGATCTCGAGCACCGGTATCAACTTCACGACCATCGAGTTCCTCGAGTTCTACATCGCGGTCGATGATCAGCGGGTCGACTCGACCGATCTGATCATCGACTTGGGAACCGTGAGTGAGGACGCTTTCGCTATCGATTCGCTGGGCCTGCCGTCAGGGATTGGCGAGTTCAATCGGGAGGTCATTCCGCCTCAGATCTGGAGCAGAGACGTCGACACTGGATTGTGGGGCACTGGCTGCGAGGCCCAGATCGGTGTTCGTATCTATCCGCTCGGCGATGTCGCCGCCAACTGCACTCGCAACAACGGGCTCGAGGACTCCGAGGACCTGAACCAGAACAGCGTGCTCGACGGCGACGAGCGCTTCTTCCGCTACACCCTGCAGATCGGCGATCCGACCGGCCCGTACTTCGTGCGTGAAGCTAACGACATCGGGGGGGCGCGCTTCCGTCTCTATCGCATCCCGCTGCGACGGCCGGACCACAAGGAACAGGTCGGCGACGCCGATTTCCAGAACGTGCGGCATCTGCGCCTGAGCGCGGTGTCGAACTCGGATAACACGCTCATCCTCGCTCGTATGCGCTTTCTCGGCTCCCGTTGGCTGAAGCGCGGCAGCAGCGGCGTCGTCGAGGGCCTGACCGACACCACGAGCATCGCCGTCGCCGAGACCCCCGTCGAGGTCGGCCCGATCAGCACGCTCGACGCCCGCTACGTGCCGCCCCCCGGTGTCACCGATCAGGTGGCGAACCAGGGCGACCAGTTCGGGTTCGGCGGCACCACGATCAACGAGCAGTCCCTCAGCATTCGCTTCACCGACCTGGCGGGCGAGCAGCGGGCGGAGACCTATCTGCAGTACGCGCAGACTCCGCGCAACTTTTTAGCCTACCGTGAGTTCAGAGTCTGGGCCTTGGGCATCGAAGGTGCCTGGGGCACCGACGGGACGGCGCCGCTTCGCTTCTTCGTCAAGCTGGGTGAAGACGTGGGCAACTTCTACCTTTTCCAGACCGAGCTCGGCGCCGTCCCCCCGGGTGCCGAGGGCTCCGAGCTGCGGCAGGCTTGGTTGCCGGAGATCCGGATCGACTTCAACCGCTTCATCGCGCTGCGGGCCCGGGCCGAGGATATCATGCTGAGGCAAGGTGGGCTTCCGGGGGACAGCGTGCTGAAGGTCTGGGACGTCGACGTCTTCCCGGACGGCGACAGCACGTACGCGATTGTGATCGGGCAGCGCTCGCGCGCGCCCAACCTGGCGGCCGTTCGGCAGATCTCGCTGGGCGCTCACAACGCCGGGCCCGACCCCGGAATTTCCGGCGAGCTGTGGGTGGACGACATTCGGCTCGATGGGCCGGTGGACGATACCGGCATCGTCGGGCGCGTCGATATGGACATCCGCGCCGCCGACGTCCTGGGGCTGAACTTCTCGTATTCGAGCGAGAACCCTTACTTCAGGCAGCTGGCGCAGGATCCGAGCTTTCGCTCGGCCCGCGAATACCGGATCGGCGGGCGGCTCGAGTTCGGGGACATGTTGCCCGATTCGTGGGCACTGAGCATGCCGATCAACGTCTCCTACGTGAACGCGGAAACGGAGCCGCAGCTGCTGCCACGTACCGACATTGCCGCTCCCCAGTTGGCCGGCCTGCGCAGCCCGGAGTCCCGCAACCTGCGCGTCGATGCGGTCCTCAACACGTTGCCCAGCGCCAGGACCCCTGTGATCGGATGGCTGGTCGACAACTCGGCCCTGCGGTTCAGCTACGACAAGAGTACGACCCGCACGTCGCGGTCCGATACGGAGTCTTCGGGATTGACCGCCGGCTACAGTTTTCGGGACAACGTTGGTGACATATCGATCCCGTTCTTTCCCGGACCGGTGGGTGACATCTTCTTCTTTCTTCCCACATCGGTGCGCAACTCACGGCTGCGACTCACACCCACCGCGTTTCAGCTGGGCACCACCTACGTAGATATCGAGGCGGAGACGCGCCGCTACCAGGAGATCGTCGAGCTTCCCGGCGATTCAACCGTGGTACCGATCGTCAGGCTCGAGGAACGTTTGCAGACCAATGCCACTCTCAACTTCGAGCCGATCACCGCACTCACCGGGCGCATCTTCATCAGCCAGGGACGCGACCTCGTGCCCACCAACCAGCTCGTGCAGGGTGAGAAGGCCCGCGATCTGATCGACGCCGAGCGCACCAGCCTCTTTGGCGCCGACCTCGGATGGGTGGTGGCACGTGACCTCGATATGAACTGGACCTATCGCCCGAATATCGCGGCCTGGCTGACCCCTCAGTTCAGCTTCGACACCCGGTTCGGTTTCAGCAGCGGTGCCTCGTTCATCGATTCGCAGGAGGCCGACACGGTCCTAACCAGCGACTTCAGCAGCGCGCGCAGTCTACGCCTCTCGCTGGGCTTCAACACGCCGGGTCTGTTCCGCTCACTGTTCGGCCAGGACCGTACCGGCGCCCTGGGCGCCTTCCTCGACTTTCTGGATCGTATCGACGTTTTCTCGGTCACCTGGCTGACGACCCTCGGCTCGACCTTCCGTCGCCAGGAGGCTAACCCCGGTCTCGGTTATCAGCTGGGATTCGGCGGGTTCGACGACTTCCTGGTCCAACGAGGCGACTCGGCAAGCCGCGTGAACGATACCGAGACGCTGACGCTCAGCAGCGGGTTCCGCCTGCCGTTCGGCGCTGGCCTGAACGTCGACTACTCGAGTAACGATCTGTTCGTCTGGTCCACGCGCACCCAGTCGCGGAACCGGCGTATCACGTGGCCCAATATCGGCCTGCGCTGGAGCCGGTTGCCTGTTCCCGGTTTCCTCCGTGGTTGGGTCGGCAATCTGGGATTCCGCACCGGCTACACGGTCCGCGAGAGCAGCAACTCCATCCTCGGTGCGAACCAGGATCGTGGCAGCGAGGTCACGCAGATACCGCTCAATTTCGATATTGGCCTGACCACCGGGTGGTCAATCAGCTACAACCTCACCCTCACCGACGAGGAACGCTTCGATGCCACCGGCGTAACCTTCGGAGATCAGACGGGCCATACCGTCCAGCTGACCGGTCAATTGGGGGCGTTGAGCCAGTCGGGTCGGTTCCGTAATCCGCTCCGCTTGTCGCTGCGTTACTCTTACAACGGCCAGGATCTCTGCCGCCGCCTCGGGGGCGCGTTCGTGGGTCTGCCACCGGACCCCGGGGGGCCGTCGTGCGAGACGTTCACCGACCTGGTGATTCAGGACTTGGGGCTGACGGTGAACACCGACATACAGCCCTTTGTCATCGGGCTTCAGGCGTTCTGGCGTGATACCCAGAGCCAGTTGGGCCAACGTCCCGGATCCACACAGCTCGAAATATCTCTGTTCGGACAATTCCTCTTCGAGACAGGAGAGATCCGTTGATCAGCCAACCAGACCACTGGCCGAAAGCGGCTCTGCTGGCCGCGGCGGCGCTGGCGGCTATCGCTTGCGGCGGTGCCGAAGGCGAGCCCAACCGCACGAACGCGGATACGGTACCCGCCCATCCGCGCTTCGACGGTAGGTCGGCCCACGAGCTGGTCCAGCGCCAGGTCGACTTCGGCCCCCGGGTTCCGGGAAGCGAAGGCCATCGGGCGATGGCCGACTGGGTGGAGGGCTACCTCGAGGCGCGGGCTGACACCCTGATCGTAGAGCGCTTCGTGCATGTCACCGTCGCTGGAGACACGCTGCCGCTGGTGAACTTCCTGGCGCGTTTCCGCCCCCAGCAGGCACCGACGGTTCTGCTGCTCGCCCACTGGGATACCCGGCCGTATTCCGACGAGGCTCCGGATCCTGCCGACCGAGACCGGCCGGTTCCTGGCGCCAACGACGGCGCGTCCGGTACCGCCATACTGCTGGAGCTGGCCTCTATGCTGAACCGAGAGCCGCCGCCGCGCGGTGTCGATCTGTTGTTGGTGGACGGCGAAGACTACGGTGACTTCTCCGTTGACCTTGACGTGTTTCTCGGCTCACGCTACTTCGCCGCCAATTTGCCGGAGGGGTTTCAGCCGGAATTCGGCGTACTGCTCGACATGGTGGGTGACCGGGACCTCGATCTCTACGTCGAGGGGTACTCGAACAACTACGCACCCGAGGTCGTGGATCGCGTCTGGAACATCGCCCATAACATGGGCTTCGGCAACGTCTTCCACCGCTCCGTCCGCACGTCGATCCGCGATGATCACATCCCGCTAAACGTGGCGGGCATACCGACGATCAACATCATCAGTTTCCCGTACGCGTATTGGCATACGCCTGAGGACACGCCCGACAAAGTCTCGGCCTCCAGCCTCGGTGTCGTCGGCTCGGTGATGACTCGGCTCATCTATCGCGGCCGCTAGGCCCAACCTTTCCGCTGCTCCCCCTGCTCGGTTGACGATCCGTTGAGCCGCAGCGTGGATACTGCTGCCGGTGAGACTTACCGAAGGCGAAACCAGGGCGCTCCTGGCCAGCTCGCTTCTCGTCTTGCTGGCCACCCTCGGTCGCCTGCTGCTGGCGCCGCCGGCGATCGACGTGGCCGCCGGTGGGCTGGAGCCGGTAACGGAGCTGGAAGCGGCTCTGGCGGTGGCGGAATCGATCCGGGCCGAGGAGGAACGCCGCCAGCGGCCGCTGGCGCCCGGCGAGCGGGTCGATCCCAACACGGCTGGCGAGGTCGAGCTGGATCGGCTACCCGGGGTGGGTCCGGCCTTGGCCCGGGCCATCGTCGCCGACCGTCAGAGGCGGGGGCCATATTGGAGTTTGAGCGACTTGGAACGGGTGCCGGGTCTCGGGAGTAGTAGAGTAGGGCGCTTGGCGCCGTACACCACCTTGCCGCAAGCGGCGGCACGGCGGGGCGGCGCAGGCGCTGAGGGCGGCAGGTCGCCGCCGCCAGAGGCCCGGGGCGGCAAGACTCGACCTGAACCGCGCGTCGGTTGAGGAGTTGCAGGCTCTGCCGGGGATCGGTCCCGCCCGTGCCAGCGCCATCGTGCGCTGGCGCGGTGAGCATGGCTCCTTCCAAACCCTCGAGGACCTGCTGGAAGTACCGGGGGTCGGGCCGGCGACGTTGGAGCGTATTCGGGCTCTGGTCGGCGTCGGATCTTGACACGTCCTGTAACTTGCAGCAGCTTTAAAACTTGCTGTACTCTCCCCCCGCCACCGGGACATAGTCTGCGAAGTACTAAACCCGATCGTAATGGCGACCCGAACTAAGGCAAGCGATCTAATCGGTGACCTTCTCGTCCGCGAGGGCTTGATCACCGAGGACCAGTTACGAAGCGCGCTCCAGGAGCAGCGCTCCAACGGCCACCGCCTGGGCTACACGCTCGTAGCCATGGGCATGGTGTCGGAGACTGATCTGACGCGCGTTCTGGCCCGAAAATACCGAGTCAAGGCGGTCGATCTGTCGCGGATCGACTCGATCGACAATCGCGTCATCAAGCTGGTGAAGCCGGAGATCGCGGTCCGACACCTCGTGCTGCCACTGCGGCGCGTGGGCCGCACGCTCACCGTGGCGATGGCGAACCCGACGAACCTGGAGGCGGTCGACGAGCTGCGCTTCTCCACGGGTTACGAGATCGAGCCGGTCGTGGCCGGAGAGTACTCGCTGCGCAAGGCGGTCGAGAAGTACTACGAGACGGGCGAGGACAACCTCCAGGACCTGCTGAAGGAGTTCGACGAGGAGGACATCGAGGTCGTTGACGAGCACGCGACCGAGGACGAGGTATCGGTCACGGCCCTACAGGCGCAGGTCGAGGAGGCGCCCGTCGTCAAGCTGATCAACGGGATCCTGACCAGCGCCGTGCAGAAGGGCGCCAGCGATATCCACATCGAGCCCTACGAGAAAGAGATCCGCGTCCGCTTCCGCGTCGACGGTGCGCTGCGCGAGATCATGCGGCCGCCCACCAAGATGAAGGCCGCACTCACCAGCCGTGTGAAGATCCTCGCCGACCTGAATATCGCCGAGCGCCGCGTGCCGCAGGACGGCCGCATCAAGATGCGCATGGGCAAGCGCGTGATCGACTTCCGTGTCTCGACGCTGCCCGGCCTGTTCGGTGAGAAGATCGTGCTCCGTATCCTGGACAAGTCGAATCTCCAGCTCGACCTCGAGAAATTCGGCATGGAGGCGAAGTCCGAGAAGGACTTCATGCACGCGATCCACAACCCGTACGGTATGGTCCTGGTCACGGGGCCGACCGGGTCGGGTAAGACGACGACTCTTTACTCGGCACTCACGAAGATCAACACCGAGGAAGTGAACATCATGACCGCGGAGGATCCGGTCGAGTACAACCTTCGCGGCATCAACCAGACCCAGGTGCGGCCCGAGATCGGTCTCACGTTCGCCGCCGCCCTGCGTGCCTTCCTGCGTCAGGACCCGAACATCATCCTGGTCGGTGAGATCCGTGACATGGAAACCGCCAGCATCGCTATCAAGGCGGCACTCACCGGTCACCTCGTTCTGTCCACCCTGCACACGAACGACGCGGCATCGACGATCACCCGTCTCATCGATATCGGCGTCGAGCCCTTCAACGTCGCCTCGGCCGTCAATCTGGTGACCGCGCAGCGGCTCGTTCGCCGGATCTGCTCGTCTTGCAGGGCCGAGACCACTTACGATGCAGACATGATCGAGGCGGCGGAGATACCCCCTGACAAGCTGCAGCAGCTGACGTTCTACAAGGGTCAGGGATGCGATCACTGCGACGGCACCGGGTACCGGGGTCGCCAGGGCCTCTACGAGGTCATGATGGTCACGGCGAAGATCCGCCGCATGATCATGCACGGTGACGCCGCCGACGTGATGAAGGACCAGGCGGTCGCAGAAGGCATGCTGACCTTGCGCGACGACGGGTTGATAAAGATACAGAAGGGTATCACGACGCTGGAAGAAGTGCTGAAGGAGACTGCGGCCTAGCCGCGCGGCGTCGGCCCGATCAGTCCGGTCCACAGTCCGGGAACCACTTCCCCTGCCGTGAGTACTAATGGGCCCCTTGTGTGCGGCCACTGCCGAAAAACGGCTCTAGCAACCAATTAGCCAGCTTGCCTCGCCGGAGGCGCGAACTACGGGCAATAGCCGATGAACAATCTTAGCGTACGCGCACTGCTCGAAGAGATGATCGAAAGGGGAGCTTCAGACCTCCACCTGACCGCCGGTGACCGGCCGAAGCTCCGTGTCGACGGTGACCTCACGAACGCCAACGTCGATCATGTGCTGACGCCCAAGGACACCTTACAACTGACCTACTCCATCCTCACCGAGAGTCAGAAGAAACGCTTCGAGCAGGAGGACGAGCTCGACTTCTCGTTCGGGATCCAGAACCTGGCGCGCTTCCGTGGCAACGCCTATCGGCAGCGCGGCTGTGTCGCCTTGGCGATTCGTCTGATCCCGTTCACCATCATGAGCTTCGAGCAGTTGGGCTTGCCGCCCATATTGAGAAAGCTGTCCGAGCGACCGCGCGGGCTGGTCCTGGTGACCGGGCCCACCGGGTCGGGCAAGTCGACGACGCTGGCCGCGATGGTCGATCACATCAACAAGACCCGCAAGGGCCACATCATCACGATCGAGGAGCCGATCGAGTTCATCCATCGGCATCAGAACTGCATGATCAACCAGCGCGAGGTCGGCAGCGACACCCAGAGCTTCGCCAACGCGCTCAAGTACGCTTTGCGGCAGGACCCCGACGTCCTGCTGGTCGGTGAGATGCGCGATCTGGAAACGATAGCGATGACGCTGACCGCCGCCGAAACCGGTCACTTGGCCCTAGCCACCCTGCATACCAACTCGGCGGCGGAGAGCATTAACCGTATCATCGACGTCTTCCCGTCCCACCAACAGTCGCAGGTCCGCGCGCAGCTCTCCTTCGTTCTCGAGGGGGTCATCACCCAGACGCTGCTGCCCAAGTCGCGCGGGCGCGGCCGCTGCGCCGCCTGCGAGGTGCTGGTCGCCACACCGGCCATCCGCTCGGTGATCCGCGAGGCCAAGGTCCAGCAGATTTACGGTCTCATGCAGGCCGGTAAGAAGCACGGGATGCAGACGCTGAACGACGCGCTATACCAGCTCTACCTCAACAGTGAAGTCAAGCTGGAAGAGTGCCTGAAGCGTTCCTCCGATCCGAACGAACTGTTGCGAATGGCGGGTGAGCCGGTTCCAGCATAGAATAGATGCGGGCGGCGACTGCCGGTCGCACGATGCAACGACCATTGGGGATTGAGAGATGCCAGTTTTCATTTACAGCGCTAAGACGGTAACCGGAGACATTCAGACCGGGAACGTCGATCTGCCGAACCGCGAGGCCGTCATTGGCTATCTGCGCCGGCAGCGGCTGATTCCCGTGACGGTCCGCGAAAAGCCGAAGGAGATCAGCTTCGTCATCGGTCGTCGTGTGAAGATGAAGGAGATCGTTCACTACACACGACAGTTCGCGACGATGGTCAATTCTGGTCTGCCGCTGGTGCAGTGCCTTGAGATTCTCGGCCAGCAGACCGAGAACAAGTTCTTGGCGCAGTCGATCAAGGAGGTGCAGGCTGACGTCGAATCGGGCGCCACGCTCGCCGATGCTCTCCGCAATCACCCCAAGGTCTTCAGCGACCTCTACGTCAACATGGTAGCTGCTGGTGAGGCAGGCGGTATCCTCGACACGGTGCTGCTACGCCTTTCCGTGTTCCTGGAAAAGAACGAGGCACTGGCACGCAAAGTCAAAGGCGCGATGGTCTACCCGGCCGTCATCATGGCCGTGGCGGCGGTCGCGGTGACCGTGCTGCTGGTCTTCGTGATTCCCACCTTCCAGAACATGTTTGCCAGCGTCAACCTGACGCTGCCTGCGCCGACGCGCCTAGTTATCTGGCTGTCCGACATGCTTCAGGCCTACTGGTGGATCATGATCGCAGCCGTAGCAGCGGGTATCTACACCATCCGCGCCTACTACAAGACTTCCGCCGGTCGGCTGGCGCTGGACCGGCTCATGCTGAGGATCCCGATTCTCGGCGATCTGCTCCGCAAGACGGCGGTCGCACGCTTCACGCGTACGCTCGGCACGCTGCTCTCGTCCGGCGTCTCGATCCTCGACGGCCTCGAGATCACCGCGCGTACCGCCGGTAACCGCGTCATTCATGATGCCGTGATGAGGAGCCGCTCCTCGATCGCCGGCGGTGAGACTATCGCCGAGCCGCTCAAGGAGTCGGGCGTCTTCCCGCCGATGGTCACGCAGATGATCAACGTCGGCGAGCAGACCGGTACGATCGACGAGATGTTGGACAAGATCGCCGACTTCTACGACGACGAGGTCGATACCGCGGTCGAGGCGCTGCTCGCTGCCATGGAGCCGATGCTGATCGTCTTCCTCGGTGTCGTGGTCGGCGGTATGATCGTGTCGATGTACCTGCCGATCTTCGACATGATCAACGTCGTCGGACAGTAGCACGGTAGGTCGGTGGGTCAGTAGCCCGGTAGAACGGCGGAACAGGGAGAGCAATCGAAGGCGGCGGGTGGCGCTTCTGAGTTCGATTGCTCTCTTATTCTTGTACTCCCTTATTTCGGTATTCTCTTGTTCTAGTATCCCCCTTCCCCCGCCCCTGCGAAGGAGCACGTCCCATGCCCGAGCGGGTAGCCGATTCACCCCAGCCGCAATCTACCGCCTGTGAGCTGACGGTCGTGATGCCCTGCCTGAACGAGGCGGAGACGATCGGCATCTGTGTCGAGAAGGCCAGGGGCTATATCGAGAGTCGGGGGATCGACGGCGAGGTGTTGGTCGCCGACAACGGCAGCACGGACGGTTCGCCGGACATAGTGAGACGACTGGGCGGTCGGGTCGTCTACGCGCCCGAGCGTGGTTACGGTGCGGCGCTGATGGCGGGGATCGATGCGGCACGTGGCCGTTATGTCATCATGGGCGACGCGGACGACAGCTATGACTTCACGGCTCTCGACCCCTACGTCGAGAAGCTGCGAGAGGGCTATGAGTTGGTGATGGGCAACCGCTTCCGCGGCGGGATCAAACCGAACGCCATGCCGTTCCTCCACAAGTACCTCGGCAACCCCGTCCTGAGTTGGGTCGGCCGTCTCTTCTTCGGCAGCCCGGTCAACGACTTCCATTGCGGGTTGCGTGGTTTCCGCAAGGAAGCGATCCAGCGACTCGAGTTGACCACGACGGGGATGGAGTTTGCGAGCGAGATGGTGGTGAAGGCCACCTTGCAGAGAATCCGCATCGCCGAGGTTCCCACGACGCTTTCGCCGGACGGGCGCAGCACGCCGCCGCACCTCCGCACCTGGCGTGACGGGTGGCGGCACTTGCGTTTCCTGCTGCTGTTCAGCCCGCGCTGGCTGTTCCTCTATCCGGGGCTGATCCTCATGGCGCTCGGCTTGGCCTCGATGCTGTGGCTGCTGCCCGGCCCGCGCCGCCTCGGCCCGATCGGTCTGGACGTGAACACGCTGGTGTACAGCGGTGCCGCGATCATCCTCGGCTTTCAGGCGGTGGCGTTCGCCGTGTTCGCCAAGATCTTTGCCATCAATGCGAAGCTCTTACCGGACGACCCGCGCCTGCGCTGGCTGACCGGCTTCTTCTCTCTCGAGGTGGGTATCGTCGTCGGGCTGGCGTTGGTGATCGGAGGGCTGGCCGCGTCCGGGTACGCCGTCGGTTTCTGGGGCCGCTATTCCTTCGGGGCGCTTGATCCGACGGTGTCGCTCCGTATCGTGGCACCATCGGCGACAGCGCTGGTGCTCGGGCTGCAGGTCATCTTCTCCAGCTTCTTCGTCGGCGTCCTGGGGCTGCCACAGAAGAGCTAGTCGCCTTCCGGCTGAGCGCTGCCTTCCGTTCTCTCTTCCTGCTGTCGAACACGGAACAGCACCAGGGCGAAGTCCTGGAAGACCGGTTCCAGGCAGCGCCCGGCGAATCGCTGAAAAGCGCTCCAGCGGACCCGCCCGTTACGTAGTAGCGCAGCGAGCCCAGCCCGAGCAGGACGTGAGTCACGCCCAGCGATTCGAGGCAGTCGTGTTCGTCGAGCACGGAGGCGACCAGCGGCCAGTTCGTGCTCAGATTGTCCTGCAAGACCTCTGGCTCGAAGTAGTAACCGCGGGCGTCGAACAACATGAGGATGCGGCTGTCTGCTGCGAGTTCGCCGTTTGCCATTCTCACCAACTGCAGGTACCCGGGTCCGAGCCAGTTCCGCATGTAGTCTTCGGCCGAAGCGGTTCCCACGAAATGGTCGGCCGCCCGAATCTGCGTGAGCCAGTCACGGGCCATGATCGCCGATGGCACGAGGGCCAGGCTGGTGAGCGCCACCAGCAACACACGGGCGGTCTCGCTTGAGAGGAAGCGCTCGCTCAGTGTGACCATCATGTGGGCCGCGACGATGGTGAGAGGGACCGCGGCCGGGATCAGGTAGCGGAGGTTGGGACTGGGCAGGATCACGAGAATGATCAACAGGAAGATCGCCAGCGGCGCCACGAGCCAGCTGAGCGTCTTGTTCCTGACGAACAGCAGCCAAAGCGGCAGTAGCAGAAGCGCGGGATTCAGGTAGTAATACGAGCCTTCGGCCTCGATGGTCAGCCGACCGGGCGCGAAGAAGGCGTCGGACAGGTTGAACGGCGCTCGCAGGTCCCAGATGAAATCGATGACCCGGGGATCGACGTTGGCCGGCCATGTCATCCCTCCGAACAGCGGGCTCATCCAAGGCTCCAGCAGCCGTTCGCTGAAGTACGGGTAGAGCGGAGCACCCAGCAAAAGCCAGTTCTTTGCCAGCCACGGCACGACCGCCGCCAGGAAGTAGACGCCGAAGACGATCAACGGACCTAGCGACCCGGCTGCGCTGCGCGTGCGGCGGAAGGTGACCCAGACAACGAGTGGGCCGAGCGCCGCGACGTAAGGCAGGGCCGAGAACTTGACGCCGACGGCGAGGCCCAGGAGGATCGCTGCCAGGTAGAAGAGGTCGTGCCTTTCCGGCTGGGTGAGCGCTATCAGCAGCGCGTAATGGGCCAGGAACAGGTACAGCGTGAGCGATACGTCGACCCGCGGGCTCATGGCGACCAACAGAATCGTCGTCGTGCCCCACACCAACGCCAGGCTGAGGCTCGCTGTCTTGGATCCTAGAAAGCGCGCAGCGAAAGCGAAGACGGCGAGTCCGAGGAGCGCTGCCAGGACCACACCGAGCGTAGCCGGGCCGGCAGGGCTGGATAGTGCCAGTAGCGGTAGGTAGAGCATGTGCAGCACGCCGACGTACGCAACGTGGACGTTGTCGGCCGGGAAGTAGATCCGACCACGCTCGAGGAATTGAGCTGGGACACGCACGTGGTACATGAGCGAGTCCCAATCCACCGGCGGCCCGAGTGCGTACAACAACATGAAGGACACCGCAGCCCCGAATACGGCCAGCCCGAAGATCCAGATCACGCGGTCGCCGGCCTCCTGCCTGAGATAGCGGGCCGCCTGGGAGCAGAGCCGGGGCAGCTCTCGCATCTCGCGCTGCGCCACCAGCCCTAGTAGGAGCGGCAGCAGGACGACCGCAACCGGGTGGATTCCACCCAAGAATCCCAGGATCAGGATGGCCAACGCGACCGCGCCTGCCCCCAGCGCGGCGGCGAAGAGAAGGCCGTCGAGTGGCCCGAGTTCCGCCACGAATCGGCGCAGGAGAAGTCGGCCGACGGCTGTGCAGATCGCCACGAGCAGGAGCACAGTGGCGAGCACGAACAGGTGGTCGAAGAGCAGAAGCGGGCCGCTGTAGTCGAGGCCCTGGCGGGCCACGTACACGTGGGCGGCCGTCAGTCCGCCGCCCGCAATGAACCCGGCCAGCAGGAAAAGTGCCGGCTTAGCGATTGTCGGCTTCGGCATGCTCGCCTTTCAGGATCGAATCGCTGAACGTCTGTAGGCAGGCGTCGTCGTGGACAACGCTGAAGAATGCGGGCATCCCGCTCTCGGTGGCGCTCCCGATGAACTGCAGCGCCTCGGGACAACGCCGCTGAACCGTGGCGACCTCGGCGGCGACCGAAGTCGCGAGACTACCGAGGCCGATGACCGTGACGCTGTCCTCCGCGATGCGCTGCGCGATGAACTTGCCCGGCACCTCGAAGACCGAGGGCGCGGCCTGGCTCTCGGCCGGTACCGAGACCACCCCCCGCCGCCCGGTGTGCAGATATAGGCCGGCGGGAAGCTCGACCAGGATCCGGTCCCCGGGGCTCGTGTTCTGGAGCGTCCAGCCCGACAGCAACGCCAGATATCGAGTGTTGAGCGCCAGGTAATACGACGGATACGTGATGCCCGTCGCTGCGACCGGATCTTCGCCGCTGTACGCGTAGCGGCGAATCGATGTCTGGCGCAGTCCGATGATCGCCACGGCCACGGCCAGCGCCGCGAGGGTTGGACGGCTGGAGACGACAGGCCAGCGCTTCGCCAGGCGATCCGCTGCCGTCGCCACCAACAGACCCGCGAAGGGAAGGATCGGCACCAGGAAGCGATCCTGCGCGAACGGCCATGACAGTACCAGGGCGGCGTTGGCTGCCACGCTGAGCGTCAGCGCCGGGTGCTTGCGTAGCAGGATGACGCCTCCGCCCAGCCCGAGCAGCAGGAGGACGGTGGCCAGGACCGCGCCCAGCACCCAGGATGGGCTCAAGTTCAGGGGCCCGATCTTCCAGTAGATCCCCCAGTTCGCGCTGACGGCCGAACCCACGAAACCGAGCAGGGCCGCCGGACTGTCCCAGGGTATCCACTCCAGATAGGCCGCCTCATCCGGTTGGGTGGACAGCGGCCCTCGAGCTACCAGGCCCCGGTGCGCCAGTCCCCAAACGACTAAGGGAAGCAGCGCCGACGCGACGTAGGCGCCGATCGCTCGCCAACTGATGCGCTGGATCGCCAACGCCACCGCGAAAGCGATGAATAGCGTGATCGCCTGCGACCGCATCAGAGTCGTGCCAGCCACCAGGGCGCCCAGCCCGGCCGCCAGGCCGACCTGTCTCCAGCCGGCCGCCGCGTCCTCCACCCGGTAACCCAGCACCAGCGCCGCCGCCCAGCCGAGTATGAAGTACGGCTCGCTGATCGCTAGGTTCAGGTACTGGATCGAGCTCTCCAGCAGGAACGGCCCCACGGCGAACAGGAGGACGAGTGGCGGGCTCAGCCGTAGCCGCGCCCGGCCGATCCACCAGATCAGCGCTGCCGCGGCGCCGTTCACGAGAAGCGCCAGGTTGACGGCCAGCAGCTCCACCGTGCCCAGCGTGCCGCCCAAACGCCAGAGCACGGCGTACAGCGCCGGGAGGCCCGGCGGATACTTCATGTGTACGGGCGCTCCGGCGGCGTAGATCGACCGGTAACCCTCATGTGACGCCAGCGCCTTGCCTACGGAGAGGTAGATCGCGTCGTCGCTGAACGCCCCTATCGCAACGATGGACGACATGCGAACGACCAGATAGGCGAGCACCAGGCCGGCCGCCACGATGACGGCCTCGCCGGCCGGGCCGCGCATTCGGCCGGTTAACCAGGCCGGAAGATCACCAGCCGTCAGTCCGGTGCGTGTAGGCGGTTCCACGGAACTCACTCTTCTCGCTGGCTTTCGATGATGTGGAGCGGACGCGCTGTTGGGAGGGCGGACGGGTCTCAGGTACTACATAGCTTGATCGTCCGTGTTCCGTCAATCGTCTCGGAGACCGCGGCCCCTCCGCCGCTGCTCGACTCCTGCGGTCTTGCATTTTGCAAGACTGCCGATTATGCTTGAATTCGCTCGATGTGGCGTTGATCCCCGCCCGACTTCACCATTTGAACTCCTCCCCCACGGTTGTATTCACTGGCGTGCCGATCGGAGGCCGGACGGCGATGGAATCCTCACCCTTCAGCGCAGCGCCTGGGACACCCGCCTCGCCTTCGCAGGGCGGAGGAGAGGAGCGCGCTGTCTCCGTTGAGGGATCGCTGACGCCACCGGTCGTCGAGCCGCAACGCGATTCGGTCCCGGCCTCACCGATCCGGGCACTGGAGATTCTGCGCTGGGTGTACCTGGCGCGGTTCGGGTTGGCGGGTGGGCTGTTCGCCGCGGCCGTGTTCGCTTGGGCGGAGGCTTCGCCGACCCAGACGCTGACCGCCACGCTGGCCCTCGTGGTCACGCTGATTCACACACCGCTCTCCTACTGGTTCACGCACCTCCGGCGTCGAGCGATCGGGGCCAGCTTCATATACGTACAGGCGATGCTGGACGTCGTTCTGGTCACGGTGGTGGTGGACCTCACCGGCGGACGCGAGAGTGTCTTGGCGCCGCTCTATATCCTGCTGATCAGCGCCTACACGTTGCTGCTGCCGCTGCGCGGTGGCCTGCTGGTGACGTCGATGGCCTGCATTGCCTACATCGTAGACGTCGTGTGGGGGCAGGGGACTGCCGTCGACACGGTGGTGGCGCTGCAACTGGGGGTCTTCGTTTCGCTCGCCCTCGTGGTCGGGCTCATCAGTACCAAGCTGCGCGAGACGGGGGCGGAGCTCTCGTCCATCGAGGACGCGCTCCAACAGCTGCGCCTCGACACCGGTGATCTCCTGGGCAACATACCTACTGCCATCCTCACCGTCGATGGCGGTGGCCGTCTGGCCTACGCGAACCCTGCTGCCGAAGAATTGCTCGCGATTACGGCGGCCGACTGGGTCGATCGCTCGGTAATCGACGAGCTGGGCCGACGATCGGCAGGCCTGCAGCGGGCGCTTGAGCGGACGCAGGCCTATCGAATTCCGGTGGCCAGCGGCGAGATCGAGGTCGTGCGCGGTGGGGAGAGAATCCCCGTCGGGATCAGTACGGCGATCCTCGAGCGGCGTGAGGGGCCGCCGTCCGTTACCGCGATCATGCGGGACATCTCCGACCGCAAGCGGATGGAAGAACTGAGGCAGCGGACCGAGCGGCTGGAGGCCGTCGCTGAGCTCTCCGCCTCGCTGGCGCACGAGATCAAGAACCCGCTGGCCTCGATCAGCAGCTCCGTTCAGCAGCTACGGCTCAGCGATGGCGCGGACGACGACGATCAGTTGCTCTCTCAGCTCATCCTCAAGGAGTCTGACCGACTATCGCGCCTGTTGAGCGATTTCATCGACTTCGCGCGCGTCCATGTCGAGAGGATGAAGCCGCTCGATCTGAGAGAGGTCGTGAGGCAGGCGCTGCAGGTCGTTCAGCAGCATCCGGCCTTGCGTGATGAGATCGAGATTCGAGTCGACCTGGAAGAAGTGCCCGTCCTCTTCGAGGGGGACGAGGATCTCATGCATCGCGTCGTGACGAATCTCGTGCTGAACGCGGTGCAGATCGCTCCGCGCGGTCGCCGGACGACCATCGAGCTCGACGTCCGCAATGGGGATCGCCGGTCAGCGCCTCAGGACCTGGAGCTGTCGAACCCGGTCGTTCTGAGGGTGAGCGACGATGGTCCCGGTATTCAGGAGGCCGACCTCAAGCGAGTGTTCGATCCGTTCTTCACCAAACGACGTGGTGGTAGCGGACTGGGGCTGGCGATCGTCCACCGGGCGATCCGCGAGCACAACGGCTACGTCCAGGTCACCTCGAGTCCGAAAGCCGGCACCCAGTTCACCGTTTACTTACCTGGGAAGACCCCCGCCCCAGAGAAGGTACATGGGAGAGATGGTCGTGACGAAGACTAGACCACGAATTCTGATCGTCGACGACGAAGAGAGCATCGTTGAGACCCTCACGGTCTTGCTGAAGCGCGAGGGCTACGACGTGATCACCGCCCTATCAGGCAGCGAGGCGCTCGAGAGGCTCTCCGATAGCCCGAGCGTCGTACTGACTGACATCCGAATGCCGAAGGTGAGTGGGATCGATGTGCTCGCCGAGGCGCGCTCTAACCTCCCGGACGTACCGGTCGTTTTGATGACCGCACAGGCCTCATTGCAGTCGGCCATCCAGGCGGTGAACCAGGGGGCGTTCTACTACATCCAGAAGCCGTTCACCAACGATGAGTTGCTAGCCATCCTCCAGAAGGCGGTCGATTTCGGGGAAGTGAAATCGGAGAATCGCACCCTGAAGAGCGCGATTCGTAGGCAGGCGGCCGCTCGGCCGATCGGCAAGTGCCGCAACTTTCTCGAGGCGCTGCAGGTCGCGGAGACCGTGGCGTCTACCGACTCGACGGTTCTCGTCCAGGGAGAGAGTGGCACGGGAAAGGAGGTCCTCGCCCGCTACATCCACCAGCTGTCGAATCGCTCGGAGAACTCTTTTCTCAGCATCAACTGCGGCGCGCTGCCCGAGAGCCTGCTGGAGTCGGAGTTGTTCGGCCATGTCAGGGGAAGCTTCACCGGTGCCGTCAAAGACAAGCAAGGGCTTTTCTTGGCGGCGGGCGGTGGGACGCTGTTCCTCGATGAGGTCGGTGAGATGGTCCCGGCCACCCAGATCCGGCTACTCCACGTCCTGCAGCAGCATGAGGTGATTCCGGTCGGTGCGACTGAGCCCGTGAAGGTGGACGTGCGGATCGTCGCCGCCACCAACGCCGACTTGGAGGAAGCTATCCGCCTGGGCAACTTCCGCAGCGACCTGTTCTACCGGCTCAACGTCATCGCCATTCACATGCCGCCGCTCCGCGAGCGACGCGACGATATCCCGCTCCTGGCCGAGGGCTTTCTGGAGCGCCTGGCTCACAGTCGGGAGACCGAGCCGAAGCGGCTGTCGGAGGAGACCCTGCAGGCCTTGATCGAGTACGACTGGCCGGGCAACGTGCGCGAGCTGGAGAATGCGCTGGAACGTGCCGTGGCGATGGTGCAGGGTGAGGTGATTAGCAGGGATGCCTTGCCGAAACACGTCATAGAGAGGGAACCGACCCCGTTGATCAGCGCCAAGCAGGCTGCTAATCCGACGCTCGAGGTTATCGAGCGGGCCTACATCGAGTGGGTGCTGCAGGCGGAAGGTGGTAACAAGACCCGGGCGGCAGAGATCTTGGGGATCGACCCCTCCACGCTCTACCGGAAGCTGGCCCGCTTCGAGTCGGAGCCGTAGCGCTTGGCGCGGGCGACCGCTGTGGGGGAGGGTCGAGTGAGGGCACGCCTGCGCCCGCTGCTCGTCTTGGTGCTCGCCGCGCTCGTCGTCCGCGCGTTCCTCTTCGCGCTGCGCGGCGATTACCTGGACTGGGACGAGGCGCTCTATCTCCTGATCGCGCGCAACGTCCTCGAAGGTCACGGCATCGCGCTCAACGGGTTTCCCCACATCGCGCTCGGACCTCTGATCCCGCTGGGCACGGCGGCGGTCACGGCGCTGAGCGGGCTCGAGCTGCTGGCGGCGCAGCGTCTGCTGGCCATCGCTAGCGGCGCGCTGCTGGTCCTGCCCGTCTGGTACCTCCTGCGCATCTATGCGGGCGCGCGCGTCGCGCTGATCGGTGGTCTGCTGCTGGTCGGCTGGCCGGCGCTGATTGACGTGGCGCCGAAACTCGGCCCCATGTGGCGGCACATGTACGCGGGCAGCGAGCCGGTCTTCCTGCTGGCGACGTTCGCCGCCTTTGCCCTCGGCGAGGCGGGGCTCCGAGATCGACGGGCGAGGCGCCATGTGCTCTCTTTGCTGGCCGGGCTCTCGCTGGGCCTGGCCTATTTGGCGCGGCCCGAGGCACTGGTGGTGGGTGGCCTGTATGCGCTCGTGCGGGTCCTACCGCCTTACCGTTCGGAAAAGGGGCGGCAGCTGACGCTAGCGTTCGCGCTCGCCGCCCTCGGCTTCTGTGTCACCGCCGGCCCGTACGTGTGGCACATGCACCAGCTCAGTAGATCCTGGATGGCGAGCGGCAAGCTGGGACCGACGAGGGTGACCGCCGATCTCTATCAGGAGCTGGTTCGAGACGACGGGCGCATGGGGCCGTATCTGCGCTCGTGGTGGGCGCTGAACGAGGGACACTCGCATCTCGTGAACCCGTACTGGGGAGTGGATCGCTCCACGCCGGTGGCGGGCCGCATCGCCGAGTACCGCGCTGTCCTCGCGTCGCAGTGGCAACCGCAGGGCACCTGGCTGAGCGGCCTGCTCAGGCGGACTCGTGACTACCTCGAGTCGCTCTGGGTGCTCGGGCTGCCGTTGTTCGCGTTCTTCGCGCTCGCCGGGCTCATCCGGCCGAAGGTCGAGCTTACCCTGCGCTTCCCGCCCTTCGTGATGGCCGGGCTGCTCGCCAGTCTGCTGACAGCGTGGCAGGTGTTCGTGTTGCCTCGCTTCTTTCTCTACTTGGTGCCGGCGCTGGCGCTGTGGGCCGCCCGCGGTGTCATCGCCGTGTCGGACGTGAAGCCGCTCGAGCGCTACCCGGCCGCCGACCGGATTCTGGCGTTGCTGTTGGTGCTGGCCGGTCTGGCGTTGGCGGGACAGCGGGCGTTGGGTAGGGAGGCGAGCGGGCTGCGGCAAGCCGGTCTCGAGGATCGCCTGGCGGCCGAGCGGCTGGCGGCAGCCGTGCCGGAGAGTGAGCCGCTGATGAGCTGGCACCCGCGTCTCGGCTACTTTGCGTGGCGGGAGTGGCGAGTGCTACCGGTCGCCGAGCTGGACGCGACGATCCACTACGCGGCGCTCAGCGGGGTCCGATACTTGTTGCTCGCGAAGGCCGGCTATTCGCCGCTGGCACTCGAGGCGCCGTACGTGGTCGTGGTCATCGACCCGGAGGTGATGACGGCTTACCGAAGTCGGGTGACCGCGCCGGGCGACCCGGGGCACCGCCACCCGGCGGCGACGCTGGTGCCGACGGAACCGCTGGCCGGTTTTCCCACCGGACACGTGCGAGCGGCCGACGGCCAAACGGGGTTGCCGGATGGCGAGTAGGCTGGCGGCACGGGCACGGCAGGTGGCGGCACTGGCGATCGCTCTGCTGCTCGCCGGTCTGTGCCTGCTGTCCGTCGACAGCCGGTTCGCAGGGACCAGCGCCGCCGAGGCCGCGCTCCAGGCGCGCGAGCTGGAGCGCTGGCTGCTCTGGCTGACCATCGGAACCGTCGTCGCCCTACTGGTCGTCGCGCTCTGGGGGAAGCGAGTGGATGGGATCTTCGAGAAGGCGCTGGCCAGGGTCGCGCGGGTCACGGACAGGACAGTCGCTTGGGGTGCGGGCCTGCTGTTCCTGATCGCGGCCCTCGTGCTCTCGCGCTATCTGTTCGCCGGGAATCCGCATCACGTCGACTCGATCGCGCAGCTGTTCCAGGGCCGCATCTTTCTGAGCGGTGGCCTCACGGCGCCGGCGCCCGAGCGCTTCGAGTTCTTCGGCGCGACCCACCTGCTAGTCAGCGCTGGCCGCTGGTTCTCGCAGTACCCGCCGGGGCACCCGGCACTCCTGGCAGTGGGTCTGGGCCTCGGCGCTCCCTGGCTCATTAACCCCGTTTTCGCCGCCGCCACTGCTGTCCTCGTCTTCGCGGTCGGGCGCCAGATGCTCGGCCCGGCAGAGGCACGGCTGGCATTGGTGCTCCTGGTGATATCACCGTTCGCGCTCTTCATGAGCGCGAGCTTCATGAATCACGTGACCACGCTATTCTTTCTGACGCTGGCGCTCTACGCCGCTTTGCGTGCGACCGAGGGCGAGCGGCAACTGAGATGGTCGGCCGCCTTGGGCCTGGCGCTGAGCGCCGCGGCAACGATCCGACCGCTCGACGCGGCGGCTTGGGCGCTGGTTTTGGGCGTCTGGCTCCTCCTGCGCCGCGGTTGGCGGCCGGCGGCCGTCGCCGGCGCCGTCTGTCTGCTGGGGCTCGTTCCGCTGCTGGCCTACAACGGACTCACGACCGGTAACCCGCTGCGCTTCGGCTATTCGCTGCTCTGGGGTCCGGGACACGGCCTGGGGTTCCACACCGACCCGTGGGGTCAGCCGTTTACGCCCTTGAAATCGCTCGCCCTGACGGCGCTCGATTTTCGACGCCTGAACGTTGGGCTCTTCGCCTGGCCTTTCCCCTCCGTCATCGTCCTCGCCTTGGCTCTGGCGCTGGCGGGCAGCGATCGGCGGTTGAATCGGTTTTGGCCACCGGTCGCCGCCTTGTTGTTGGCAGTGCCGCTGGCGTACTTCTTCTACTGGCATCGGGACGGCTATCTGGGACCGCGGTTCCTCTATCCATCGCTGGTGCCGGCCGTGCTGTTGACGGCGGCCGGCATCTGCTCGCTCGATGCGCGGCTCGGACGCTGGCGGCCGGCGCTGCGGCTGATGCTGGCGGCGGGCCTGGCCAGCGCCCTCGCCATGGAACTGCCGGCGCGCACCGGCTACCTGTCGGGGCTCGAGCCGGAGCTCAAGTTCCACCCAGAGGTCCTGGCGAGAGATGCCGGCATCCGGCAGGGCATCGTTTTCGTGAAGACGGGTTGGGGGAACCGACTCGTCGCCCGGCTGTGGGGTTGGGGGATCAGCGCCCCCGAGGTGGAGCGGACCTATCGCGTGGTGGATGGCTGCCGGCTGCAGGGCGCTCTGGACCGGGCCGACAGCGCGGCCGCCGCCGGTGTAGACTCGGCGGTGGTGCGAGATACGTTGCGCGTGCAACTAGCGGTCTGGCGGGGCTTGGGCCTGCCCGTCGTACGCGGCTTGCTTCCCGATGCGAGCGTGCGCGTCGATACCACCGTCGCCCTCGATCGTCGCTGTGCCGCCGAGGTCCGTGCTGACGCGAGTGGCTTCACCCACTACGGCCCGCTCGTCTGGCGCAACGACCCCGGGCTGCGTCACGGTGTCATCTACTCCCGGATGCTGGAACCGCAGCGTAACCGTGAGCTGCTGGCGAGTTATCCGGGTTGGGACTCGTTCCTGTACGCACCGCAATCCCGCGAGCGCGGGACCAGGCCACAGCTTCGGCGGCTCGATCCGCGGCAGTGGGAAGCGCCGGCGGCTGAGAGCGATAAGCGAGGTTCGCCGTGAGTGCCACCCCCCCTGTGGATCGAAGGCGTCGGCTGGCGTTCGCGGCGGGCGTCGGCGTCCTGGTTGCCGCGGTGGGCGTCTGGGCGCAGAACGATGCGCTGGTCGGCGTCAATTACGACGATGCGATCTACGTGCACCTGTCGCATGCGCTGACGGAAGGTGACGGGTATCGGCTCACCTACCTGCCGGGTGACCTGCCCGGCGTGAAGTATCCTCCCATCTACCCGCTGACTCTGGTCCCCTTCTGGCACCTGGCGAACACCCAGGACGGAGCGCTGGGAGCCATGAAGGTCGCCAACGGCATCTACATCGGCATCGCCGCCGGCCTCTTCACGTTCTTGCTGGCCGAGCTGGGGCTCGTGGCGCTGCCGCTGGCGGTGGTCTTGGGGATATTGGGCTTCGTGTCGGGTTCGATGATGCTGGTTGCGGCCGGTCTCCTGTCGGAGCCGACTTATCTTGTGCTGCTCTTTATCACGCTCGGATTGGCTGATGGTACGAGCCGCGCTTCAACGAACCGCCGGCAGGCGCTGCTTGGAGTCCTGGCGGGGTCCGTCGTACTGACACGGATGGTCGGGCTGGCCCTGCTGCCGGCGGTGATCGTTTCCGTTTGGCTGCGCTCGGGTCGTCGCGCCGCCGGGCTCACGGCTCTAGCGGCCGCGCTGCTGGTCGGCCCCTGGCAGCTCTTCACGATACTCAGGGCGCACGAGATCCCCGACGTGCTGGTCCACCGTTACGGCTCCTACCTGCAGCTGTATCTCGCCGGGTCGGCCGGCTCGCTGGCGCGCGGGCTCGACATCGCTCGCATCAACTTCGGTGCGATCCTGCAGACGCTGGGCGTCAAGCTGGCGCCGGGCACTCCGGTCGTCCTTCAGATGCTGGCCGGCGGCGCGCTTCTCGTGCTGGCGGTGCTCGGCTCGCGCATCGCGTTACGAAAAGCGCCAGCCACCGCGATCTATCCCTGGCTCTACCTGGGGATCGTCTGCGCCTGGTCGTTTCCACCGTTCCGCTTTGTCTTCTTACTTTTCCCGTTCCTGCTGGCGCTCGCCGCCGTGGCGCTGGTATGGGTCGAGCGGCGGTCTGTAGCCCGGCTGTACGGAGAGGGCTCGCTGGCGCGCTACGGGCGCCTCCTCCGGTACGGTATGCTGGCGCTTGTGGCTGCCTATGCGGCGTTCTTCACTTACAAAGAGATTCGCTCCGTTGCCCGGCGCGTTTGGGATCCGGCGGAACTCCAAGCGTCTGCCGCCAACGCCGAGTTGGTCGACTGGGTGAGGCACAACACGGATCCCGATGCGGTGATCGCGCACGAGCTCGATCCGCTGATGGCTCTCCACTCGGGCAGGCAGGCGGTCCCTAACTTCTACGAGTCTCTCCATAGCTGGTACGGTGAGACCCCGAGGTATTTCCCGACGGTTGCGAGGTTGTGGCGCGAAATGCGCGTCGACTACGTGACGGTGAATCGGCAGACACGGGCGCTCGAGGTCATCGATGGCATCATGGGGATGTTCCCCGGGAGTTTGCGGTTGATCTGGATGGGCGAAGCAGGGGGCCTGGTGTTCGAGGTGAACCGGGGCGCACTGGAGGGCGAGGGTCGATGAACGTGAGCGTGCTGGTCAAGGATCTTCTGGCGAAACGACCCCGGACGGTGGCTATCTCGTGTGCGGCCGTAGCCGCGCTGCTCGTCTATGCGAACTCGCTGACCAACGGGTTCGCCTTCGACGACCTGTGGATCGTCCGTGACCGGCAGCTGCTGCACGACATCGGGAGGCTCTGGGAGATCATCACCGCCAAGTACTGGCCCATCACCTTCCACGCCGGCCTTTATCGCCCGCTGACTCTCTTGAGCTTCGCCGTCGATTGGGCGGTTTGGAACGGGCACCCCTTCGGCTTCCACCTGGCCAACGTCTTGCTCCACGCCCTGGTTTCCGCCCTCGTCGTGGCTCTGTTGCTCCGCTTCTTCCCGTGGTGGGCGGCTCTGGCCGGCGGCTTGGTGTTCGCCATCCATCCGGTTCACACGGAGGCTGTCGCCAACGTCGTTGGGCGGGGCGAGATCTTCATGGCGCTGTTCAGCTTGGCGGCCTGCTTGGTTTACGTGCGCGCCGTCCGCGGGGAAGGGCTGACCGCGCGCGCCGTCGCACTGATCGCGATGTTCTACGCGCTGGCCTGCTTGTCCAAGGAGACCGGCGTCGTCCTGCCGGCCCTTCTCTTGGCCACCGACCTCAAGTCGCCGCGCGGGACGGGGCCTCGACCGGGGGCCGAGTACGCCAGGACCCGGGTGCCCCTCCTCGTAGTCCTCGTCCTCGTGCTCGTCGCGGTTTTCGCGCTCCGCTGGGCCGTGCTGGGGTCGGCCGTGAAGAGTGTGCCCGGCCCGGTCTTCGAGGTCGACAGCAGCTTCACGACCCGCCTGTTCACCATGTCGCGGATCTGGCCCCGTTACCTCGAGCTTCTGCTGTTGCCGTTCCAACTCTCCGCCGACTACGATCCAGCGGTCACACTCCCCGCCAGCCACCTCACGCCGCTCGGGCTCGCCGGGTTTGCCGTCGTGCTCGGTATTCTGGCTACCGCCATCGCCGTGGTCCGCCGGGCGCCAGAGCT
Source organism: Gemmatimonadota bacterium (assembly GCA_039586575.1). GTDB lineage: Bacteria > Gemmatimonadota > Gemmatimonadetes > Palauibacterales > KS3-K002. The sequence continues at coordinate 36,284 of JBDHKD010000014.1, forward strand.
CACCATGGCCGTGCTCTGGGCGGCTGTCACCCTGCTGCCCGTCTCGAACCTGGTCATCACTAGCGAGATCGTGTTGGCGGAACGTGCTTTCTACCTGCCGTCGGTCGCTGTCTCTATCGTCACGGCGCTGCTGCTCACGCGTGCCCGGCCCGAGCGGCGGAGGCTAGCCGCTCTCGCGGTCGCCCTCTGGATCGTTGGCTTCTCGGTCGTCACCGTCCGTCGCAACCCCGTCTGGAACAGCACCTTCTCCGTCTTCCGCGACCTGCAACGTCACCACCCGGAATCGGTGCGGCTGCTCTTCGGCGTGGCCACTCAGGCCTACCGTATGGGGGATTGGGAAGAGTCGAAGAAATGGTTTGATACGGCTCTGGAGATTTGGCCGCATCACCCCACGATCCTCGTCGCTTACGGCCATACGCTCAGCCAGGAGGGCGAGCTCGATGCGGCCGACGCGATGCTCGAGCGGGCGCTCACCTACCGGCCCGAGGAAAGAGAGTACCACCGGCTCCTCGCCTCCTACCGGGTGCAGGCGGAGAAGTGGGAGAGCGCCCTCGAGGCCATCCACCGTGCTTACGACACGATCGGGCCCGATCGAATCCTCTACGGCCTCGAGGCCGACGCCTACACCGGTCTGGGCAAGTTTCCCGAGGCGGCTCGCGCCCAGGAAGCCGTCATCGTGGTCTACGGCGACGATGCTCCGTGGCACGAACGGCTGCAGCTCGCCGAGCTGCATGCGGCTGCCGGTGATACCGCGGCCGCGCTCGCGGCGCTCGATTGGGCCCGCCAGGCGGAAGCCGCGCAGTTCGAGGTGGCCGATTCGCTCCAGCAGGCCTGGGGCGTCCCAAGGTGAATCGTGACAAAGAGATGCGGCTGGGACGGGGGGCGAGCGGACTTTTGCGAGGCGCCAATCTTCTTGCAAAATGCGGTGTCGGCGGCCGATTTCGCGGTAGTCGCGTGGTGGGTGCTGCACCGCTAACATCAACCGGCAAGGCCATTTAGGAGATCAGGCCCGATTCTGGCCCCAACCTTGCCCAAGACCAGGTGGAGGTATAGGGAGTTCTTGACCCGCGCGGGAAAACAAGGAGGAACAGATGCTGCGGAGTTCAAAGGGTTTCACGCTGATCGAGCTTCTGATCGTGGTCGTGATCATTGGTATTCTGGCGGCGATCGCGATCCCGAAGTTCGCCAACACCAAGGAGAAGGCCTACGTCTCGGCCATGAAGTCGGACTTGCGTAACATGGCTGCGGCTCAGGAGGCCTACTTCGCCGATGAGCTCGAGTACACGACCACCATCGGGAATCTCGAGTTCAACACGACCAACGACGTGACGATCGCCATTCCGGCGGCGGCCGCCGATGGTTGGCGGGCGACGGCCACGCACGCGGGCGTGCCGGGTACGACTTGCGCGCTCTACTACGGGGCGAGCACCTACTCATCGGCCCCCGCCACCGTCGAAGGTGTGGTGGACTGCACCTGATCAGCTGACCTGAAATCAGCGAGGGGTAGCGCGGAGGGTGACCTCCGCGCTATTCTTTTGTAGGTTTGTAGTCCCCCCGCCCGGGGCCGGTACAGCCGGCAGGACTTTTTCCCAAACAGGACACTCTAGGACGAGCGCTGGGATTTCGGTGAAGCGGGCTGCCTCACTGCGTCGCGAGCTGATTGTGGCTTTGGCTCTGCTGCTGGTCGCCTCGTTGGGCCTCGCCGCGGTCGGCGTGCTCCTATGGCTGCCGGTCGGCGGGTCCATCCGTAGCATCGTCATCTTCCTCGCCGTCCTGGTGGCCATCGATGTCGGCGTCTTCTTGTTGCTCGGCGACTTCCTGATGCGCTTCATGGTCCTGAAGCCCGTGCGGGCGATCGTAGACGGCGCTGAGGCGATCGCCCGTGAGGACTTCTCGCGCCGGATCCGCGTCCAGGGGGCCCGGGAGCTCGAGCGACTGGCCGCCAGCGTCAATGAGATGGCGGAGAAGCTGATCCAGAATCAGCGGCGGCTGTCGGACAACATCCAATCGCTGAACGAGGTGAACCGGGCGCTGACCGAGGCTCGCGATGAGCTGGTGCGCGCTGAGAAGCTCGCCTCCGCCGGCCAGCTGGCGGCGGGCATCGCCCACGAGATCGGCAACCCGCTGGGTGCGGTCCTCGGGTACCTCGAGATCGCTGAGCGACGGCCGACCATCGGTAAGGAGATCGTCGACGACATGCGCCGCGAGGCCCGGCGCATCGACCGGATCGTCAAAGGGCTGCTCGATTATGCGCGCCCCCGCCAGCCTGCGCCGCGTCCCATCGAGGTCAACGATGTCGTGAACGGCGCTCTCGAGTTGGTCGAGGCCCAGGGCCACTTCAAGGGGATCACCCTCGACCTCGAGCTCAGCCAGGACGTCACCACCGTCCATGCCGACCCGCACCAGCTTGAGCAGATCATGGTCAATCTGCTGCTCAACGCCGCCCAGGCCTGCGATGGCGCCGGCTCGAGCCGCATCGAGGTCATCACCGAGACGATGCCCTTCGAGGCCAGTGGGCCGCCGGCCAGGCGCCGCGACGATCCGCCGGGCATCGACTACTCGCACCTCAGGCGGCTACAGGCTCGCCGTGAGGGCCTGACGCCCCCACCTTTCTCCTCCGGTACGAAGATCGTACGGATCTCCGTCACCGATAATGGGCCCGGCATCCCGCCCGAGATCATTGACAGGGTCTTCGATCCGTTCTTCAGTACCAAGGAGACCGGGCAGGGCACCGGGCTGGGACTCGCGGTCTCCGCCCGGCTCATCGAGGGTATGGGTGGCACGATCAGCGTCGAGAGTTCCGAGGAAGGCGGCGCCTGCTTTTCCATCGTGTTGCCCAGCGCGGGGGTCGTGAGCGATGCCGAGGTCGACGAGGAAGCACAGACCGAGCAGACTGAGCAAACCGAGCAGACCGAGGAAGTTTAAGTGAAAGTACTGGTCATAGACGACGAGGCGGGCGTGCGTCGCACCCTCTCGATGATCCTCGAGGACGAGGGTTATCAGGTCATCAGCGCCTCCGACGGTAAAGAGGGGTTGGATCGCGCCCTCAAGGAAGAGCCCGACCTCATCCTCTGCGATATCCGCATGCCGCGAATGGACGGGCTCGAGTTCCTCGAGCAATACCGCAAGCAGAACGGACAGGCGCTGGTCATTACCATCACCGCTTACGGCAGCACCGAGCTCGCCGTCGAGGCGATGAAGAAGGGCGCCTACGACTACCTGCCCAAGCCGTTCGCGACCGACGAGGTCGTCCTCACCCTGCGCAAGGCGGAGGAGCGCGAGAAGCTCAGGCGCGAGGTGACGCGCCTGCGGCAGCGGGTCAAAGCGGACCAGCGATATCCGGAAATCGTCGCCAAGAGCGCCGGGATGCGGGAAGCCGTGGAGCTGGGGACCAAGGTCGCGCAACACCCGTCGACCGTCCTCATCACCGGCGAGAGTGGCACCGGCAAGGAGCTGATCGCGCGACTCATCCACGGAGCGAGCCCGCGGGCGAATCGCCCTTTCGTGCCCATCAACTGCGGTGCGATCCCGGAGAACCTGCTCGAGTCCGAGCTGTTCGGTCACGTGAAGGGCGCCTTCACCGGGGCGCACGTCGATCGTGCCGGCCTGTTCGAGGAGGCCGACGGTGGGACGCTGTTCCTGGACGAGATCGGCGAGCTGCCTTCGCAACTGCAGGTCAAGCTGCTGCGGGCCCTCCAGGAGGGCGAGATCCGTCGCGTCGGCGACAGCTCGGCCCGCAAGGTGGACGTGCGAATCATCACCGCCACCGCTCGTGACCTCGAGCAAGAGGTCAGGGAGGGAGGTTTTCGGTCCGACCTTTACTACCGGATCAACGTAGTCCGCATTCACCTGCCGCCGTTGCGCCAACGGACGGAGGACATCCCACCACTCAGCCGCCACTTCACCGAGAAATTCTCGAAACAGCTCGGCGTCGACGTCAGCGGCTTCGAGCCGGCGGCCATGAAACTCCTGCTCGTCCACCCGTGGTACGGGAACGTGCGCCAGCTGGAAAACGTCGTCGAGCGCGCCATGGTCCTCGCCGAATGTCCCACCATCCGACCTCAGGACCTCCCGGACTTCATCCGCCACCCCGAAACGTCGGTCGAGGGGCCGCTCGAGTCGCTTCCGGCTGACGAGCTCTCCATCAAGAAGCAGACCGCCGAGCTGGAACGGCGGCTGATCGGTCGCGCCCTTCAGATCACCGACGGCAATCGCACCAAGGCGGCGGAGCTTCTCGACCTGAGCTATCGGGCACTGCTCTACAAGATCCGCGACTACGGACTCGGCTAGCGACTCCGCCGGCGTTGATCTTTTGTTGATCGGGAACCGCTAGCCTGCGGGCATGCGGTCTCTGCAGAAAAGCGGTGCCTCGCTGGCTGAGCTCGTTGTTGTTGTCCTCGTCGTCGGCCTCCTCATGGTGATCGCCGTGCCCCGGCTGGCCAGGGCACGGGCCAGGATGCAGGTCGTCGCGGCGCGACGGGCCTTCACCGCCGCCCACTCGCTGGCCCGACTCGCGGCCGCCCAGTACGGAGGCCTTTCCCGGCTACACCTCGACCCCGAGACGGACCGCTTCTGGGTCACCGCCGACACCGGCTCGCTCTCGGGCATCGCCGTCCGCGACACGCTGCATCCCGTCGTGCGGGTCGGCCGGCAATTCGCCGGTGTGACCATCGAGGGATCGCCGCGCACGTTCTGCTTCGATCCCCGCGGACTGGCCACCGCGCGCGGCGACTGCGACTTGCCTAACGCCACCTTGGTGTTTCGGCGCGGTGGTATCACCGACACAGTCACCATATCCCGGCTGGGAAGGGTGCTGCCTCGATGAGCGGCGGTCGCTCCAGAAGGAGGGAGTGGGGGTTCTCACTGGTCGAGCTCGTCGTGGCGCTGACCGTCCTCGCTATCAGTGCGCTCGGGCTTGCCGCCACCGCCCGTGTCGTCGCCGACTCGATGATGGTCTCTTACCTGGACACCCGGATCGCGATCGCGGCTCAGTCCGCTCTCGAACGCTTGCTAGCCCGGGAGAACGATGATCTCGCGTCGGGCACGTCAGCCGATGGCCCGGTGCTGGTGAGTTGGACGCTCGGAGACGGCGAGCTGAGAGAGCTCTCGCTTGTGGTCAGCGGCCGGCTAGCCGGGATCGAGGTCCGCGACACAGTAGTCGCGTTCGTGCGATGAGCCATGGCGATCAGGCCGGCTACTCGGTCGCGGAACTTACTCTCGTCCTGCTGCTCGTCTCGGCGGTGACCATCGCGGCCTTCTCGCTGTTGAGTGGACAACGGCGATTCTACACGGTCGAGCTGCAACTGGCCGAGGCTCGGAGCTCGGCGCGTATTGCTCTGGAAGTGCTGGCCACCGAGCTCCGTTCGGCAAGTCCCGGGGGTGGTGACCTCTACGCGATCGCTGGCGACAGCGTGGCTCTGCGCTCGTATCGGGGCCTCGGCTTCGTCTGCTCGGTCGCCGACGGATACGTTGGCATCCGTCTGCTCGCCGGTACCCTGGCCAGTTCACCGACCGATAGCGCGCTGATCTTTTTGGAAAACAGCTACGACACCGAACAGGACGATGATTGGGTCGCTGCAGAAGCGGGGACGGCCGGGAGGTCTGGCTCCCGCCGCTGCCGCGATGGCGAGCCCCCCGATCTCGAGTTGCCGGACGGTTGGCCGCTTACGGGCGCCGTCGTCGGGTCGCCGGTACGTGGCTTCCGGCCGTACGTCTATCGGCTCTATCGGGCGGGCGACGACGGTTGGTGGCTCGGGCAACGGCCACGCGGCGAGCGAGTTCAACCGGTCGTCGGCCCCTTCGCGAGCCCAGCGGAAGGCGGCTTGCGTTTGCAGTTCTTCGACAGGTTCGCGCGAGAGACGAGCGAGCCGCGAGCGGTCGCCCAGGTGCGGATCACGGTTAGGGCCCGAACCCCAGAGCCCCTGCCGGGACCTGCTGGACCGGCCTTCCTTCACGACTCACTCTCCATCCACGTCTCCCTGCGCAACGCGTGCTGGCCCGAAGGCTCGACCTTCGCTCGCTATTGCGGTCGGCGCGAGAGATCGGCCGAGTGAGGTGGTGAGCGTCTTAATGGCTGGCAGAGGTGGGTTCGCTCTCTTGGTGGTGGTCGTCGCCATCGGCGTGATGGAGGCGCTCGTCAGCGCCGGCTATTTCGTGGCGGCGCAGCAGTTCCGTGCCGGCGTGGGCGGTCGGCAGAGAACCGCTGCCTTCTACGCCGCCGAGGCGGGCCTCGCCGCCGCCCTGCACGACTGGGACCCGGGCCTCGCCCTGAAGGTCGAGCCGGGCTCGAGCCGCCGGCTCGCCGAAGCAGGCCTGAGCTCGGGCGATCGCTACTCGGTCCGCTTGACGCGGCTCGACCGCGGGGCGCAGCCGGGTGCCGCCTACCTGCTCATCCTGTCGGAGGGACGAGCCGGGGGCGCTTGGGGCGGCCGGCGGCGGGTGGCGCTGCTGCTGTGTGCCCACGAGTCGGAAACTCTCGTTCCCGGGCTCCTCCGAGGCCCGAAACTCGTTTTGCTGCACCCCCTTGCGCAATTTGCCTGGTTAGAGATATTGTGATAGGCCCGATTCGGGCGACCCTGTCCTACCCCCCCAGCTGTAGTTGACAAAGTGACCTTGGGGGACTATCATACAGAGCCCTACCCCTAGGTCCCACTACAGCTTAGGTCCTTCTCTTTCACCGTCGCATGAGGTCGAGGGAGCTTTCATCTTAAGAATCTAGCCTCTTAGGTACTCATGGCTCTACTTGGAATGGGCCGCAGCAAGCGGACCGTAGGACTCGACATCGGTAGCGGCTACATCAAGCTGGTCGTCATGCAGCATGGCAAGGGTCGCCCGCGGATCGTCAAAGCCGCAGCCACGCCGCTGGTCGCCGACGCGATCGTAGAGGGCGAGGTGATGGACCCGACGCTGGTGGCCAGTACGATTCGCTCGCTATTCGAGACGGCGGGAGTCAAGGACAAGAAGGTGGTGACGGCGGTGGGTGGCCGCGACGTCATCATCAAGCGGATCCAGATGGATCGGATGAAGGAATCCGATGCACGCGAGGTGATCCGTTGGGAAGCCGAGCAGCACGTGCCCTTCGACATGGAGAGCGTCGAGCTCGATTTCCAGATCCTCGACCCCATGGACGAGGGTCTGCAGATGTCGGTGCTGCTCGTGGCTGCCAAACGTGAGCTGGTCGAGAACAAGGTCGCCTTGCTACTCGACGCCGGCCTCGAGCCCGAGATCATCGATATCGATGCCTTCGCGCTCCATAACGCCTTCGAGCTGAACTACCCGGAAGCCATGACCGGCGTCGTCGGATTCGTGAACATCGGTCACGAGACCACCAACGTGAACCTGCTCGAGGACGGCGTGCCGGTACTCACCCGGGACCTGGCGTTCGGCACCCGCAGGCTCCGCGAGAGTTTGCAGCGCGAGCGCGGGCTCACCGCCGATCAGGCCGAAGACGTTCTGGAGGGTCGCACCAGCGACCCCGAGCTCGAGGATTTCATCGGCCACCGGGCCGAGGAAGTAGCACTCGGTGTCGAGCGGGCCGCCGCGTTCTTGCAGGCGAGTTCGAGCCACACCGGTCTCTCGAGGATCTACGTCTGCGGCGGCGGCGCCCGCGTGCTCCGCATGGCGGAAGCCCTCGCCGACCGCCTGCAGGTGCCGGCCGAGATTGCCAACCCGGTCCAGCGCGTCGACGTCGATCCGGGTGCCTTCGACTTGATCTCGATCGCCGACATGGCTCCGATGCTTGTGCTCCCGGTCGGCCTCGCTCTGCGACGCGCTGGCTAGCGGGAACCAACGACGTGAACTCTTGTTCGAACGGACTCTGCGATGCTGGCCCTGATTGAGATGAACCTTCTCCCCGGCGGTAAGCGGGGAGTAGTACGACCGAAGGGCGGACGGAAGGTCTCACTCCCGAAGTTCGAGGGACTGCGTGACATGGTTCAGGGTGACCCTTGGGTCATCGCTGTGGCTGTCATCGGTGTCATCGCAGCTCTCCACGTCGGTTTCACGTTCTTCACTCAGGGAGTGACGCTCGGCCGAATCGAAGACGAGCTCCAGGTGCAGCGTCAGGACTCGATCCGCTACGCCGAGGCCATCGCCGCGGCGGACAGCCTGGAAGCGCGGCGCGACACCTTGGAGAGAAAGTCGCAGATTATTCGCGAGATCGATGCCGGCCGTTTCGTCTGGCCTCACATCATGGACGAAGTGAGCGCCTCCTTGCCCGACTACACCTGGCTAACCGCTCTCAGTCAGAGCGCCGGTGGGGGCGCCGATGTCGAGTTCCGCCTCGATGGGATGACCGGGCAAACCCAGGCGCTCACCCGCTTTATGCGTGACCTCGAGGATTCGCCCTTCATCCGCGACGTACGGCTCGTATCGCAGGAGCAGATACAGCAGGGGCAAAGGCTCGTACACAACTTTGTTCTCCTGGCTCGCTATCAGATCCCCGATTCCACGGCGATCATCACCGAGCCGATCATCCTGGCAGGGGAGTAGTGCCGTGGCTCTGTTACCAGCCGAACCCAAACAACGACGAAACGCGCTGATCTTGATCATCATGATGGTCGGTGCCGCGTGGTACGTCGCGAAGATATACGCGCTCGACCCGCGCCAGACCGAGATCAACTCATCGCGCGCGAATCTCGAGACACTCGAAAGCCAGAATCGGCGCTCCCGGGCTCTGGCCGCCCGGCGCGATGACTTGAACTCGCGTATGGAACTCCAAGAGCGCCAACTCAGGATCTTCGAGGAGTTCATTCCGGAATCCCAGGAAGTCCCGGAACTGCTCGATGCAATCTCCACTGAGGCACGACTGACCGGTATCGAGATGACCCGGTTCCGCCCTCAGGCCGACGAGCCCGGCGAGTTCTACACCAAGCGGACTTGGGAACTCACACTCCTCGGTGAGTATCACGATATCGGCAGGTACCTGGCCCGCGTCGCGTCCTTACCCCGGATCATCAAGCCTGGCAACGTGAACGTCTCGCTGGCACCGCGCAGCCGGGCGACGCGTGACATGGAGGCCCCGTTGGAAGTGACCCTGCGGGTAGAGACATTCGTGTTGGGTGCTCTGCCAACGGGACAGCAAGGCCAAGGAGCGTCCTAACGTGGCTTATTCCGTCCTGATTCTCGTAGCCGCGCTCACCGGCATTGCGGCCGGCCCGGCGCCCGCCTCATTGGCGCCGCAGGACACGGCCAGCTCTCGCCAGTCCTCCGAGCAGGATGCGATCTATCGGCGCGAAGTGTTCGTCTATCCGTCGGACGCCCGCCGTAACCCGTTCGTCAGCCTCATCGGGCCTGACGTCGATAGCGGCCCACTGTTCGGTGACCTCGATCTCATGGGCATCATCTTCGGAGGTTCTGCCGGCAGTGTCGCCACCGTGATTGACCGCGCTAGCGAAAAACGATATCGCGTGCGCCGCGGCGACTCCATCGGCAACGCACGCGTGGTCGAGATCCGACCGGACGCAGTCGTCTTCCAGGTCACCGAATTCGGTGTCACCCGAAGCGAGACGCTGCGCATTAGACGAGGAGAGGAGGAGGAGCAAGAATGATGCTCCATGCGCTGTTATTCTTCTTGGCCATGGCAGGAGCCGACGACCCAGCGAGCGTCACCGAGCTTCGGGTCGAGCCCGCGGCAGCCGGCTTCACCGAGGTCGTTGTGCGGATGAGTGGCGAGGTCAACTATTCCGATTTCCTGCTCACCGATCCGCCGCGACTTATCGTCGATCTCAAAGGCGCTCGGCACGCTCTGCCGAGAGACAACTTTGAGAACATCAACCGGGGCGGTGTTATCCGCGTCCGGACCAGTCAGTTCCGTGACGATGTGGTCCGCATCGTCGTGGAGCTCACCGAGCCTACGAGTTACACCCTGACTCGCCAGGGCGGCGAGATCAGGGTCTCGTTCCCGAACCTCTCCGGTTCGGCCTTCGACTCGTGGGCCAGCGCACCGGGCGCGGCGGCTGCTCCGCCTGCGGCGGCCGCCGAGACGCGAAGCACAGCGGCGCCGCCACGAGATCCGCTGCCGCAGCAACAGGAGCCGTCGCCCTTCGCGCAGCGCGCCACCCCGGTGAGCCAGATGCCCCGGATCACCGTGACGTTCGAGAACACCGACATCCGTGACGTCCTCAACAACTTCGCAGACTTCACGGGCAAGTCGTTCGTGCCGGGCGCCGGCGTCGAGGGTTCGGTCACGGCCAATATTCGCAACCAGCCGTGGGATCTGGCGCTCAAAGCGATCCTCGAGGCTCACGGCTTGACGGCGGTCGAGACGGCGACCGGTATCATCCGCGTCGACCGGCTGGAGAACCTGCAGGAGCGCCAGCAGTTGATCCAGCTCGAGACCCAGATCTTCAAGATCAACTACGCACCGGTCACCGAGGTGGCCGCGGCTCTGCAGCCGGCGCTCTCCGAGCGCGGGCAGGCGATCGCCAATGCGGCGACCAACTCGATCATCGTCACCGACTTGCCGGAGAACCTAGACATCGCTCGCCAGATGGTGAACGACCTCGACGTCCGTACGCCGCAGGTCGTCATCTCCGCAAAGATCATCTTCGTCGACCGCAGCGAGATCGAAGAGCTGGGCGTCATGTGGGACTTCAAGGACACACAGGGCAACCAGCTGAACGAGCGAATCCCCGGGCCCACGCTCGACCCGCGGGATTGGGAGATCGTCGACACGGACTTCGACGGTGTCCCCGAGACGGTCGTCAGGCCGCTCGTCAACACGACCGAGGTCTCGTTTGCCGGGTCATCGATCGCCGCGCTCGCCAACGCGCGCGACCAGATCGTTACCCCGGCGCTCTCACTGCTCACCTCCGTCGCTATCGGTGATTTCAGGCTGTTCAACTTCATCGACGTCCTGGAACGGCTGGATCTCTCCGACATCGTCGCCGCCCCGACGATTCAGGCGATGGACAATCAGCCGGCTGAGATCCTGGTCGGCGAGCGCACCCCTGTCCGCGTCGCCGACTACGGCGCCGCTGGCGCTCAACAGGGTCAAGGCGCTCAGGGTCAGTTCCCGCAGGCGACCGTCGACTACCAGGAGACCGGCATCAAGCTGCAGGTCACACCGCACATCACCTTCGATCGCAAGATCGTCATGGACCTGCACGCCGAGCGGTCGGGTGTTCAGCTGGCGCCCGGTGACATCGGTTTCACTTTCCAGACTCAGGAGGGTACGACGCGCTTGATCTTGAATGACGGGGAGACCGGCGTGATCGGCGGTCTCACCATCACCGAGGTCACCAGGACTGAAAGCGGTGTTCCGATTCTGATGGACCTCCCCCTTGTCGGGCCACTCTTCCGGACCACCAGGTCCGATGATGCCAAGCGGGACCTGTTGATCCTTGTGACTCCACACATCGTGGACGAAGCAGTGGCAGCACGCTAGAACGATCACGGCGCCGATCGCCGCGGCGGACCGGCGCCGTGAGACGCTCTAAAAAAACCTGAGGGAGTAGTCTTATGCGAAGCGTACGGGGATGGGCACGGTTGTTGACGGCGACGACGGCCGTGGCCCTGCTGGGATTGACGGCGTGTGAGGAAGATGACGCCGTTTACGGACCGCTGGTGGATGAAGTACCGCCAACAGTCTCGGTGACCGGCGCCAGTGTGTCCGGTGACACGCTGCGCGCCACTATCGAGGCGGAGGACTACATCGGCCTGTCGCTCGTGGTTACCGAACTGCGCCGCACCGACCAGTTCGAGACGGTGATCACGCCGCAGGGTGACACGCTCGTCCTCGGCCGGCTGATCGCCGTCGACACGACTCGCTTCACGGGTCGCGTGGTGCAGACGACCGTCGAGACCACCTTCTTCACCGGCTTCTCCAATCCGACGGCGGTCGAGATCCGAGCCATCGCGGTCGATTCCCAGGACAACGAGGCAACCGATGCGGCGACGGTCATCGTCGGCGGTGGTCCCGGCGGCGGACTCGGCGGTCCGACGGTGTCGATCTTCTCGCCGCTCCCGAACCAGACCGTGCGTGACAACACGCTGATCCGGGTCGGTGTGCGGGCGAGCGACCTCACCGGACTCGCCCAGCTCAACGTCACGCTCACCGGCATTTCGCCGCCCACCGTGCCAGCGGCCGACACGATCCGCTTCGCTGAGTTCCGCACCAGCGTCGATACGCTGTTGGATTTTTTTATACCCCAGGGGGCCTTGGGCACGCTGACCATTACTGCTGAGGCTATCAACCTCAACACGATCAGCGCTTTTGCCCAGATTGAGGTGATCGTGGCGACGGAGGTCCCCGACGATACTAACCCGCCAATCGTCAGCATGCTGGTCACCGGCGGCGTGGAGAGAAGGACCGACGAGCCGCTGCGAATGGAGGTCGACGACTCGCTGCTCTTTAACGTCGTCGCTCTCGATCAAGAGACCGCCATAACGCGCGTGGGCGTGACGGTGGTCGTCCGCAACGACAAGACGACAGGCGTATTCATTGATACCCTCTTCGTTGACAGTGTCATGAATCCGGCGATCAGCGGCACCGTGCCCATACAGTTCGCGCTGATGCCGCAGGACCTACCACCGGCCATCTTCACCGAGATCGATGTCCCCGACACGCTCTTCTTCGAGGTGACGGCGTGGGCCTTCGACGCCGCCTCCGTACCGAATTGCGGTGCGACGGTGGATCCGGAAGGCTCGCAGGCCAGCCTACCGTGCACCAGCGGTGACCCGATCCACGCGGCTGGCATCCAGGGTGGGTTCGTCGAGCGGCTCATCGTCTCCGGCCGTACCGTCGGCTTCCCGCAGGGCGCGCTGATCGCCGACGCGGTCGTCGATACCCTGCGCGAGCTGTTACTGCTCTCCGACTTCAACTTCGGTATCGTCCGACCCTTCTCGCTGCGTAACGAGGTCTTCCTCGACGGTATCCCCGTTGGGTCCAGCCCCTGGGGTCTGTCGACCGATCTCACGCAGGATCTGCTCCTCGTCAGCAACTCCGGCGGTACCAACATCTCCGTGGTCGACCTGGGACTCCGCGACCCGGTCGCCCCCAATCCCGGCTTGGAGGTCGATCGCTTCCAGACCCAAGACCTCAAGGTCTTCAGGGTCGATGAAGCCTTCGACGCCATCGGCCGCCGGATCTTTCCAGTCACCTTTTTCGACTACTCGGACCGGCCGCAGTTCCTATCCCAGGCGGCGAACGGCCTGATCCTGTTCTCGACGGTGCCGGCGTTACCGGACGAGGAACCGGGAACGATACGCGAGTACGATCCGGTACAGCGGGAGATCCGCTTCTTCATCAACTACGCGGACCGCGTTCCGCCGCCCAACGCCCAGATCCAGGTCATCAATGCCGACTCGGTGTTCGGCCTGAATGGTGGCCGGAATTTCGCCGTTTGTGACCATACGCGCGGTGACCCCAGTCCGGCGGCCCGCTCCTGCATTATCGCTGCAGACTCCCTGGGCGATGCCGCCTGGAAAGTCGCGGCGATGGTCGCCGGCTCGGGTTGGGATACCGAGATCTACACCGACCTCTTTATCGAAAGCATCGGTCTCACCGACACGACCTTCGTGGCCGCCAGCGGTGACCGCGAGTTCATCGCGTTTGGTGAGGGTGACACGCCAAGCCGCGCCGGCCGCATCATCATGTACCAGTCGGCCACGCAGAGCGTCACCAACGCCCTGATGGTCAGCGACTTGACTGGCAACGCCGAGGAACGCGTCTTCGGGCTGGGACTCAACAACGACGGCAGTCTGGGTGTGGCCCGCGGCAGCAAGGCCTACTTCTTCGGTCCCGATCAGCCCGGTGGTCCCAACGTCCTCAGGTTGCTGGGTATCAACGAGTCGATCAGCCCGACGGGGGTCGGCGCGGCACTTCACCCGGACAACGACATCGCCAGCACCGCCGTGCCCGACGAACGCCTGACCTTCTTGGGCTCGGGCGACGCGCGGATCGAGATCGTCGACGCTTGGCACTTCACTTTCCGGCGCGGGCAGCTGATCATCCGCGACCCGATCGTCGGGCCGCTGCGCGTCAGTCGGCGCTTGCCGCTCGATCCTCCCGAAGTGCTCTTGAAGGCGTATGGCGTTACCGCGAACGGTGTGGTGGTGATTTCGGTCAAGGACAGCGACATCATCCCGTTCTGATCGAGGGCCGTCGCGCGCCGGCGACCGCCCGATGCAGACAACCAAGCCGCCCGACCAGCCTTGGTGCGGTCGGGCGGCTTTCCCTTTGCGGCCGGGGCCGGGAGCGCTTCCGCCGTCAGGTCGGCCGGCCGTGAGGGGACGACTGTTGACAAGCGGTTGATTCCTGTTAGCCATCTTCTGCGCTGGATGGCCGGGAACCTTCGGGGTCGGCAGCGGGGTAAGGGTGGACGGGCTGAACGAGCGATATGACCGAGAAGAAGACGACCAAACGGACGAAGCAGCGAGCCAGGAAAGGGACGGCGAGCGGCAACGCTGGCAAGCTCCTGATCGTGGAGTCACCCGCCAAGGCGCGTACCCTCGGCCGCTACCTTGACGAGAGCTACGTCGTCAAGGCTTCGGTAGGTCACATCCGCGACTTGCCGAAGCGGGACCTGGGCGTCGATATCGAGAACCGCTTCGAGCCACACTACGTCACGATTCGCGGTAAGGGAAAGGTCATAAAGGAGCTCAAACAGGCGGCGAAGAACGCTGACCTGGTGTTGCTGGGCACCGACCCGGACAGGGAAGGGGAAGCGATCGCCTATCACGTCGCCGAGCAGCTCGGCTACCGGTCCAAAGACGGAAAGCGCTTCAGGCGCGTGCTGTTCGAGGAGATCACTCCCGAGGGCGTCGCGCAGGGACTCGAGAGCCCGGGTGAGATCGACTTCCGCAAAGTTGACGCTCAGCAAGCCCGGCGCATTCTGGACCGCTTGGTGGGTTACAAGGCCAGCCCCTTCCTCTGGAAGCCGATCCGCCCCGGCCTCTCCGCCGGTCGCGTTCAGACGGTCGCCCTGCGGCTGATCTGGGAGCGAGAGGAGGCTATCAGTGGCTTCGAGCCTCGGGAGTACTGGTCCGTTGAAGCGCTGCTGGAGAAAGACGACCAGCGCTTCACCGCCAAGCTGCACCATATCGACGGGGTAAAGCCCGACCTGCCCGACGAGACGGCGGCTGCGGTGGTGCTCGATGCCGTCAGGCAAGTCCCGTTCGAGATCAGCAAGGTCCGTCGCAAGGAACGCCGTAAGAACCCGTCGGCTCCCTTTACCACCTCCACGATCCAGCAGGAAGCTGCCAAGCGACTTCGCTTCTCGGCGAAGCGTACGATGCGGGTGGCCCAGCAACTCTACGAAGGCGTCGAGGCGGGTGGCCAAGCCATCGGTTTGATCACCTACATGCGTACGGATTCGACCCGCGTCGCGGCGTCCGCCGCCAACGCGGCTCGCGGCTTCATCGACAAGACCTTCGGCTCGAACTACCTGCCCAAATCGGCGCGGCTCTACAGCGGCAGACAGCAAAAGGGAGCGCAGGAGGCGCACGAGGCGATCCGTCCCACGTCGGTTTATCGCACCCCGGATTCCCTCAAGGGCGATCTCGACCCCGACCAGCACAAGCTGTACACCTTGATTTGGCTCCGCTTCGTCGCGTCGCAGATGTCTCCGGCCGTCTACGACACGACGACTGTCGACTTCGATCTGCAAGGCTCGGATGGTCGCGCCTACCTGTTCCGGGTCACCGGGTCGATCCTCAAGTTCGACGGATTTACGCGACTGTATAAAGAGGTCCACGAAAAGGAGGAGGGTCGTCACCTCGACGAGCTCGAGGCGCTGCCCGCCCTGGTCGAAGGCGAGGTCATCCGGCTCGTCGAGCTGAGCAAGAACCAGCACTTCACGGAGCCTCCGCCGCGCTTCAGCGAGGCGAGCCTGGTCAAGGAGTTGGAGAAGTTGGGCATCGGCCGGCCCTCGACCTACGCTTCGATCCTCTCTACGCTGGTCGATCGAACCTACGTCGAGTTGGATAACCGACGCTTCGTACCGACACCGCTCGGTGAGACCGTAGTCCAGGTTCTCATTCGCGTCTTCCCGAGTACTTTCGATGTCGATTTCACCAGCAACCTGGAGGCCAGCCTCGACCGTATCGAAGGGGGGGAGCTCGAGTGGCACGAGGTACTCGATCAGTTCTATGCCGGCTTCAGTCAGCGACTCGAGGAGGGTAAGGCCAGGAGCGAAGAGATCATCAAGGAGATCGTGCAGGCGGAGGGTGCGGTCTGCGACCTCTGCGGCGCGCCGATGGTCGTCAAGTGGAACCGCTACGGCCGCTTCCTCGGCTGCTCCTCCTACCCGGAATGCAAGAACACTAAACCGATCGATCGTCTGCCCGACGTCGATCTGGGGGGCGAGAAGTGCCCGCAGTGCGGCGGCGAACTGCTGGTGAAGAGCGGACGCTTCGGTCCTTTCGTTGCTTGTTCGAACTACCCCGACTGCCGCTTCACTCGTGCCGTCGACGGCAAGCAAAACGAGGTCGCCGCCAACGCGAAGTGTCCGAAATGTGGCAGCCCGATGGCCGTCAAGACCGGTCGCTACGGCGAGTTCCTCGCCTGCACCGCGTACCCGGAGTGCAAGCATACACAGGCCATCAGTCTGGGGCTGAAGTGTCCCACCTGCGCCGAAGGCGAAGTGGTCAAGCGGCGCACGCGGCGCGGCCGGATCTTTTATGGTTGCACGCGATATCCCGATTGCGATTGGTCGAGCTGGGATACCCCGGTCGGCTTCGATTGCCCACAGTGCGGCGCGAAAGTCGCGTTCCAGAAGACCTCCAAGCAGAAGGGCGACTTCCTGCGTTGCACGGCCTGCGGTCACGAATCGCTGTCGGAAGCGCCAAGCGCGAGTTCGGGCTGAACGCCGGCACAGGGCCCGCATTCAGTGTCTGAGATCTTTGTCGTGGGTGGCGGCCTAGCAGGAACGGAGGCCGCCTTTCAGCTGGCGCAGCGCGGCCACCGCGTCGCCCTCTACGAGATGCGGCCGCGGGTCACGACGCCTGCCCATCAGACGGCCAAGCTCGCCGAGCTTGTCTGCAGCAACTCATTCAAGTCGCAGGAGCTGACCAACGCCCACGGTCTGCTCAAGGCCGAGTTACGCGAGCTCGGCTCGCTACTGCTCGAGATCGCTGACCGGGTCAGAGTCCCTGCGGGCGCGGCGCTTGCCGTCGATCGTGACCTCTTCTCCAGCGCTGTCAGCGCAGCCATCGAAGCGCAGCCTAACATCCGGGTGTGCCGCGAAGAGCTGCATGAGCTTCCCGACGCGCCGGCGATCATCGCCACCGGCCCGCTGACTTCCGACGCGCTGTTCGAGGCGATGCGACGGCGTTTGGGGGGCGGTGGCCTGTATTTCTTTGATGCCATTGCCCCCATCGTCGCGGCGGACTCCATCGACGGCGGCGCGAGCTTCCGTGCTTCACGTTACGGGAAGGGGCAGGATGAGGCCTACATCAATTGCCCGCTGGATCGAGAGACTTACGAGGCTTTCCATGAAGCGCTGGTCACCGGCGCCATCTACCGCACGCACGATTGGGAGGATGTCCCCTTCTTCGAGGGTTGCCTGCCCATCGAGGTCTTGGCGGCCAGGGGGAAAGACGCGCTCCGCTTCGGACCGCTCAAGCCCGTCGGCTTGACCGACCCGCGCACCGGCAAGCGACCGTATGCGGTCGTCCAACTGCGGCAGGAGGACCGTCCGGCTCGCATGTGGGGGCTCGTCGGCTTTCAGACGCGGCTCCGGTACCCGGAGCAGCGTCGCGCCATCGCGCTCATCCCGGCGCTGAGGAACGCCGAGATCCTCCGCTATGGCCAGATCCACCGGAACTGCTACATCAACTTCCCCCGTCTCTTGACCGCGCACGGCTCTCCCCCCGACGAGCCCGCTCTCATCTTCGCCGGTCAACTTACCGGTGTAGAGGGCTATATGGAGTCAGTGGCGATGGGCCTGCTCGCCGGTCTCAACATCGACCGCTTGCAGCACGGCCTCGATCCGGCGATCCCACCCCCGACCAGCATGCTGGGCGGCCTGCTTCGCTACCTCCGCGAGGCCGATCCGAGTAACTTCCAACCGATGAACGCTAACTTCGGCCTGCTCGACCCGCTTCCTGAAGCTGTCCGCCGCCGCCGCGAGCGACGTGAGGAACTCTCCGCGCGCGCGCTCCGAGACCTGCGGATGTGGAAGGCCGGCGCCATGCCTGCCGGCTCCGGGTCGCGGCGCTGACGCCATCGCGAGGACAGATGCCGCGCCAGGAAACCCGGGACTACTTGAAACATCTCCAGGACGAACGTCAGCTTTCCGAGCACACCGTTCAGGCGTACCGGCGCGACATCGCCGGCTTCACCACCTTCCTCGACGGCTACTACGGCTCGCACGACTGGGTCTGGATCGACATCGACCGGCTCGCCATCCGGGCCTATCTCAGTCACTTGACCGCGTCAGCACTCAAGAAGCGCTCGATCGCCCGCAAGCTGTCGGCGGTTCGCAGCTTCTTCCGGTTCTTGCAGCGAGAAGGGGTCGTCACCGCCAACCCCGCTCGCCACGTACGGGCGCCGCGGCAGGGCCGGGTGCTGCCCGGCTACTTGACGCAGAGGGAGATGTCGCAGCTGTTCGCGCTTGCCGCCCGGGGCTCGGATGGGCCAGGTTGGCGGGGCGCGAGGGACCGGGCGCTGCTTGAGATCCTATACTCCGCCGGCCTGCGTCTCTCCGAGGCGCACGGCCTGAGCATGCTCGATCTCGACCTCGAGGCGAGCCGCGTCAAGGTCCGCGGCAAGGGCCGCAAGGAACGGATCGTCCCCGTCGGCCGGCATGCCCTCAGCGCACTGCAGGTTTACGGTCGTGAGCGCGCTCGTCAGTTCGGGCCGCCGGCGCCCGCTGACCCGCTCTTCGTCTCCGAGCGAGGGGTTCGGTTGTCGAGGCGTCAGATTCAGCGGATCGTGACGCGGTTCATCTCGCTCGTGGCCGAGGAAAGCGGGCTCAGCACGCACTCGGTTCGGCATTCCTTCGCTACCCATCTGCTCGACGAGGGTGCCGACCTGATGGCGATTAAGGAGTTGCTCGGCCACGCGTCGCTCTCGACGACTCAGATGTATGCACACACCTCCCGGGAACGGCTGAGAGAGGTCTACCGGGTGGCGCACCCTAGAAGCCGATAGAGAAAGAGCAGCAGGCTCATGAGTGACTCGAGAATGCATGGCACAACGATCGTTGCCGTCCGGCGCGACGGACGCGTCGCGTTGGGTGGTGATGGACAGGTCACCGTCGGTGACACCGTGGTCAAAGCGACTGCGAACAAGGTGAGGGCGCTCAAGGACGGTGCAGTATTGGCAGGCTTTGCCGGATCGGTCGCCGACGCACTGAACCTGTTCGAGAAATTCGAGGAGAAGCTCGACCGTTTCCCCGCCAACCTGCCGCGCGCCGCCGTCGAGCTTGCCAAGGACTGGCGCAGTGACCGCGTCCTGCGTCGCCTCGAAGCGCTGCTCGCCGTGGTCGATGCCCGACACTCGTTCCTGCTGTCCGGCAGCGGCGAGGTGATCGAGCCCGACGATGACATATTGTCCATCGGCAGCGGTGGCCCGATGGCGCTCGCGGCGGCACGAGCGCTCCGCAAGCATTCCGACCTCGATGCCTCGCAGATCGTGCGCCGCAGTTTGGAGATCGCCGGTGATATCTGCATTTACTCGAACACCCAGATCACCCTTCTCGAAATCGAGTCCGCGACCTGATGAACGAACAGCTTTCTTCTCAATCGGACGGCCAAGCCGCTAGCGACCGGAGGGAGGGCCGGCTTCTCTCACAAGACGAACTGACACCGCGCCAGATCGTTGCCGAGCTGGACAAGTATGTGGTCGGGCAGGATGCGGCGAAAAAGGCCGTGGCCATCGCGCTCAGGAACCGCTGGCGCCGTCAGCAGGTCAAAGAGGACCTCAGGGACGAGATCATGCCTAACAACATCATCATGATCGGTCCCACCGGCGTCGGCAAAACCGAGATCGCGCGGCGCCTGGCTCGCCTCGCCGGCGCACCGTTCATCAAAGTCGAAGCCTCCAAGTTCACCGAGGTCGGTTACGTCGGCCGCGATGTCGAATCGATGGTACGAGACCTGGTCGATATCTCGGTCAACATGGTGCGCACCGAACGCGAGGATGAGGTTCAGGATCTCGCCGAAGAACGGGTCGAGGACCGCCTGCTCGATCTGCTGTTACCGGTCAGCGAGGACAGACCGCCAGCTCCCCCGTCCTTCGTCGTATCCACGCGAGGTGAAGCCGTCGATCAGCGGCCCAGCCCCGAGGTCGAGGAAGACCAGGAACAACTCAAGGAACGCCGCCGCCGGACCCGTGAGAAGCTCCGCGGCCTGCTGCGCGGCGGAAAGCTGGAAGACAAGGAGATCGAGATCGAGGTCACCCAATCGTCTTTCCCAGTGATCGAGTTCCCGGGAATGGAAGGGATGGACTACAACGTCTCCGAGATGCTCCAGGAGATGTTGCCGAAGCGGAGCAAGAAGCGTTCGACCACAGTCGCCGAGGCGCGGCGCGTCCTGCTCGCCGACGAGCTCGACAAGCTCGTCGACATGGACGATGTCGTCAATGAAGCGCTCGACCGCGTCGAGCAGATGGGCATCATCTTCCTCGACGAGCTCGACAAGATCGCCGCCGAGAGAGGACCGGCAGGCGGCCCGGATGTCTCACGCGGCGGCGTACAACGTGATCTGCTTCCCGTCGTCGAAGGGTCCAACGTGCAGACGAAGTACGGAATGGTCCGCACTGACCACATCCTCTTCATCGCCGCCGGCGCCTTCCACGCGGCAAAGCCCTCGGACTTGATCCCCGAGCTCCAGGGCCGCTTCCCGATCCGCGTCGAGCTCTCGTCGCTGACCGAAAACGACTTCGTCAGGATCCTTACCGAGCCCAAGAACGCCCTGCTCACCCAGTATCGCGCCCTCGTCGAAACCGAAGGCGCCAGGCTCGAGTTCGTCGATAGCGGCGTCGCGGAAATCGCCCGCATCGCTGCCGACGTCAACCTGCGCCTGGAAAACATCGGCGCCCGCCGCCTGCATACCGTGCTGACCACTCTGCTGGAAGACGTCATGTTCGACCTTCCCGAGCAGGGCGACGCCAAGATCCTCGTCGATGGCCAGCTCGTGCACGAGCGCCTCGCCCGCGTCGTGAAGGACGAAGACCTGCGCCGATACATATTGTAGTCAGTGCCGAGTGGCTCACCGTTGTTCCCCTCCGCAATCCTGCTAAATTGGCAGTCAGCAGGCTTCCGAAAAACTGCGCCTACTATCCCGCAACGGCAGAGGGACCTATGGCTGGCGACCTCAAGAGAACACCGCTGTACGAAGAGCACGTGAAGCTGGGCGGCAAGATAATCCCGTTTGCCGGTTTTGAGATGCCCGTGCAATATCCGGCGGGTGTATCGGCGGAGCACCAGGCGGTGCGCGAGGGCGCGGGCCTGTTCGACGTCTCCCATATGGGCGAGTTCGAGGTGACGGGTAAAGACGCCGAGGGGTTCGTCAACTATCTCGTTTCCAACGATATCTCGAAGCGCGACCGGTGGCAGGCAACGTACAGCGTGATGTGCAACGAGGAGGGTGGGATCGTCGACGACCTACTGGTCTACAAGTTCCCAGACCGCTTCCGCCTCGTGGTCAACGCGGCGAACATCGAGAAGGACTGGGCCTGGGTCCAGCGGTGCCGTGACGCTTACGGGAGCAAGGCTGTAGAACTGGTGAACGAGAGCGAAGACATCGCGCTGCTGGCACTGCAGGGGCCTGCCAGCGAGGAGGTTCTGTCAAACCTCGTCGACTGCGACCTAACTGCCATCGGCTACTACCGGTTCTCCGAGGCCGAGGTCGCCGGCGAGCCGAACGTTGTCAGCCGGACGGGCTATACCGGCGAGGATGGCTTCGAGCTCTACTGTCGGCCGGGCGCGGCGGCGAAACTGTGGAAGGCGATTCTCGAGCAGGGTGGGGAGCGGGTGTTGCCGGTCGGTCTTGGCGCGCGAGACACGCTCCGGCTCGAGGCCGGGCTCGCCCTTTACGGCAACGACATCGACGACGGGACGACACCGCTCGAGGCGCGGCTCGGCTGGACCGTCAAGCTCGACAAAGGCGATTTCGTCGGCCGCGACGCGCTCGTCGCTCAGAAGGAACAAGGCGTGCCGCGCAAGCTCAGCGGGTTCGTTCTGAAGAAGCGGGGGTTTCCGCGTCCCAGTTACCCGGTCCGCTGCCAGGGCGAGCTCGTGGGCTCCGTCCGCAGCGGAACGGTCGGGCCGACGGTGGGGCAGGGGATCGGGACCTGCTACCTGCCCAGCGAACTGGCGGAGCCGGGCACCGAGCTCGAGGTCATGATCAGAGAGACGCCAAACGCGGCCGAAGTCGTCAAGATGCCGTTCTACAAGGAGGGCTCCGTCAAGCGGTGATCCGGTTTGTGGTTCTCACCGTAAGCGACGGGGTCGCCGCCGGCGAGCGGCAGGACACCTCGGGCCCGCTGATCGGCGACTGGATCGAACGGCGCGGCTGGTCGGTTGTGGAGCGGCGGTCCGTTCCAGACGAGACCGCTGCCGTCGCCGCTGCCCTGTCGCGCTGGGCCGACAGCGGTGTCGCCGACGTGATCATCACGACTGGTGGCACCGGTTTCGGACCCCGTGATGTAACGCCGGAGGCGACCTCGGCGGTCATCGAGCGGGCGGCGCCGGGCATCGCCGAGGCGCTGCGCGCCGCGGGGATACAGAATACCCCGCTCGCGATGCTGAGCAGAGGACTTGCCGGCATCCGCCGCCGATCCTTGATAGTCAACCTGCCCGGCAGCGAGGCGGCCGTGCGTCAGGGGATCGCGGCGCTCGAGGCGGTCTTGCCGCACGCTGTAGAGCTGCTGGGTGGAAAGACGGAACACGACTGAGATGGCCAAGATACTCGTAACCACCGCGGCTCTCGAGCGAGCAGCTCCGCTGCAGAAAGCGTTCGAGCCGGATGACCAGATCCAACTGGTAGCCGGCGTGCAGGACGCCCGCAGCGCGCTGGCTGCCGGCGAGGACGAGCGCTTCGCCTTGATCGTCTCCGGTGGCGTCCACGAGTCGGAGGTCGAGCAGCTGACGGCCGCCGTCTATGAGGCGGCGCCACAGGTGCCGATCGTCGGCTTGCTCGGCGAGCAGGAGGCGGTGCCCGCCGGTGTGAGGTCGCACGTCGGGGTCGACGAATTCTTCCGAGACCCGCTCGACCCTGACGAGGTCGCACTCGTCGTGCGGCGGCTTATCGACCGCAAGGCGCTGCAAGCCGAATTGGGCATCGTTGGCAAGACGGCCGCGATCCACGAGGTGATCGAGCGTGTCGCTCAGATCGCACCTGTCGGTTCTACCGTGCTGATCACCGGTGAGAGCGGGACGGGCAAAGAACTCGTCGCTCGGGGGCTGCACCGCCTCTCGCCGCGCCGCGGCAAGCCGTTCATCGCCGTCAACATCGCGGCACTTCCGGAAACGCTGCTCGAATCCGAGCTGTTCGGGCACGAGAAGGGCGCATTCACCGGCGCCAACTCCCTACGCAAGGGAATGTTCGAACTGGCGAACGGTGGCACGATGTTCCTCGATGAGATCGCCGAGATGCCGCCGGGTCCGCAGACGCGCCTGCTTCGCGTCCTCGAGCAGCGGGAGTTCATGCGTGTCGGTGGCAGTGAATCACTCAAGGTCGATGTCAGGGTCATCGCGGCCACGAATCGCAACTTGCGCCAGGCGGTAGAGTTGCGCGAGTTCAGACGCGACCTCTACTACAGGCTCGATGTTCTGCACATCCACATCCCGCCGCTGCGCGAGCGGCGCGACGATATCCCGCTTCTGGTCCACGCCTTCATACACGAGCTGAGCCGTGAGCATCAGCGAGAGTTCAGAGGGATCGCGCCCGAGGCTATGAACATCCTCGTCGCTTATGACTGGCCCGGTAACGTTCGCGAACTGAGGAACCTGGTCGAGTCGATGGTCGTCCTCGCGCCCGGCTCGATCATCCGGCCGGCCGACATCCCGCCAGAGGTGCGCGGCGGTGCCCGTCACGGGCTCCCGACTCCCATCGTCACGGGGCCCCAGCTGCCCCAGGTCACGGACAGCAAGAGCCCCGCGCGACTACCCCAGATGGAGTTCATCTTCCGAACGCTTGTCGACCTCAAGTTCGATGTCGAGGACTTGCGACGGGAGTTTGAGCTCTACAGACGTAGGCACCCAGAGTTGACAGGTGCCCGGGAGGCCGCCGTCGTCGATCGGCGCCCCGTCGCCCCGGCGGATGAGCTCGAGCAAGTGGTCGAGGTGGCTGTCGCAGCCGACGAGCCGACCGCCGTGTCCGAGGAAGCGGTTATCCCGTTCCACACCGGGATGACGATGGAGGAGTTGGAGAAGGCGGCGATCATCGCCACACTGAAATCGGTGGGCGGCAACCGCCGCCGCGCCTCAGAGAAGCTGGGAATCGGTGAGAGAACGCTCTACCGCAAGCTCAAGGAGTACGAAATCGAAGCCTAGTAGCTGCCGGAACCCTCGACCCGGCTCATCACACGCGCCCGTTCCGACTGCAGGGTGCGGATGATGGCCGTCCAGGCAAACGAACGCACGCCTGCGTACTCCACTTCGAACGAAACATCAAGGTCGACAGCCGGGTCGAACACATAGAGAGCCGATTGGGTGTCCTCCTGTTTGACCTGCTGGCGGCCCCATTCCGGGGTCAGCGGTATGATACCCACCGGCCGGTATAAGATCCCCTTACTTATCACCTGCACGACCGACGGCTCGTATGCCGCCTGTCGCGCTCGCGTAAAGAAAGAGACGAGGAATACGCTCGGCTCACCACGCAGACCGGCCGCTTCCGCCGCCTCCATTACCCGGTCGCCGCGCATGGCGACCATACCGTGCAACCGCTGATACGTGTCCGGCGCCGCCAGGCGGATGACGCTTTCGTCCAGCGGCGTGACCTTGAGCTGTGTGTCACCCGACTGGATCGCGACGGTGAAGTCGTCCTGCCTCAGCGTCCCATAACCTGGAGGCGGCAGCGGCTGCGATTCAACCGTCCCACCGGCTACGGGGGCCATACCCTCGTCCGCCGATGGTCCCGCCGAGCAAGCGCCGATCAGGATCGCAGCGGCGAGGACGCCTGTGATGCGAGCGTGATATCGGATCATTAGGCCTCTTTGCGCTGGGCTTCCGGTTCGAGGATCAGTATCGGCGAGGCGTCGCCGTCGACGCACTCCTTGGTGATCACGACCTCCCTCACATCGTTCCGCGTCGGGAGCTCGAACATCAGGTCCAACATCATTTCCTCGATTATCGCTCGCAGGCCGCGGGCGCCGGTCCCACGTTCGATAGCTTTACATGCGATGGCTCGCAAGGCATCGGGCTCGAACTTCAGCCGGATTTCCTCGAGCCCCACCATCTTCTGATACTGTTTCACCAACGCGTTCTTGGGCTTCTCCAGGATGTCGACCAGGGCCTCCTCATCAAGGTCGTCCAGGGCGACCGCCACCGGCAGACGACCGACGATCTCAGGTATCAGACCGTAACGGATGAGATCCTCCGGCTCCACGTAGTGGAACGAGTTGTACTCTTTCGCCTCCCTGTCGATGCCGGCGCGCTTCAGGGTCTCTTGGCTGCCGAACCCGATCTGCCGCGTGCCGATCCTCGACTCGATGATATCCTCCAGCCCGGCGAACGCGCCCCCGCAGATGAACAGGATGTTCCGCGTATCGATCTGGATGTATTCCTGCTGCGGGTGTTTTCGACCCCCCTGTGGCGGCACGTTCGCCACCGTCCCTTCCAGAATCTTCAGCAAGGCCTGCTGCACACCCTCACCGGACACGTCTCTGGTGATCGACGGGTTCTCCGACTTACGGGCGATCTTGTCAAGCTCGTCGATGTAGACGATCCCGCGTTCCGTCTCCGCGATGTTGTAGTCGCCGGCTTGCAGCAGCTGCACCAAGATGTTCTCCACATCCTCGCCGACGTAGCCCGCTTCCGTCAGGGTCGTCGCATCGGCGATGGTGAAGGGGACGTCGAGCATACGTGCCAGCGTTCGCGCCAGCAGCGTTTTCCCGACGCCGGTGGGCCCCAGCAGCAAGATGTTGGACTTCTCGATCTCGACGTCTTCGACCAGGCCTTGGTTGTTGATTCTCTTGTAGTGGTTGTAGACGGCGACCGACAGCGATTTCTTCGCCCGCTCCTGGCCGATGACGTACTGGTCGAGTACACTCTTGATTTCGGTCGGCTTTGGCACGTGCGTGAGGCTCTCAGCCGCCACGCGCTCCTCTTCCTCGGCGAGGATCTCGTTACAGAGAGAGATGCATTCGTTGCAGATGTAGACGTTGGGTCCGGAGATGAACTTCTTGACGCTTTCCTTGGACTTGCCGCAGAAAGAGCAGCGCAGGTGTTTGTCGCTGGGCGTCGTCATGCAACCCTCCCCCGACTATTCTTTCCCGTCACTCCCGACGACGTCGGTCTTGCTGGTAATGATCTCGTCGATCAGGCCGTACTCCTTGGCCTCCGCCGGCGACATGAAGCGATCGCGATCCGCGTCCTCGGCAACCTGTTCGATCGACTGGCCGGTGTGCCGTGCCAGGATCTCGTTGATTCGCTCGCGGGCGTAAAGGATCTCCTTGGCCTGGATCTCGATGTCCGAGGCCGAGCCCTGCGAGCCGCCCGACGGCTGGTGTATCATGATACGGGAGTTCGGCAGCGCCGAGCGCTTGCCTTTCGCGCCGGCGGCGAGCAACAGCGCGCCCATCGACGCCGCCATGCCCATGCAGATCGTCGACACCGGCGCGGTCATGAACTGTATCGTGTCGTAGATGGCCAACCCGGCGTAGACTCCGCCACCGGGGGAGTTGATGTACAGATAGACGTCTTTTTCCGCGTTCTCCGCCTGCAGGAAGAGCAGCTGAGCGATGATGATGTTGGCTACTTCGTCGGTGACGGGCGAACCGAGAAAGACGATCCGGTCCATCAGCAGGCGCGAGAAGATGTCGTATACCTTCTCCCCGCGACTGGAACGCTCGATCACGTATGGTGCGTATAGCGGCATGGCTTCGTCTTCGCTGTCCTGGGTGAGGGAACCGGCGGAGTTCAACCGCCGGTCGTGATCTCCGACTGCTCCTTCAGGTAACTGAATACCTTCTCTTCCGTCAAATGTCGCTCGAGGTCGCGCAGCTCGCCGGATTTCGCCATCCGCGCGCGGACCTCACCGGCCTGCTTGCCCACCCGCTTCGCCAGCGCCTGCAGCCGGTCCTGCACCTCCTGTTTCGTCGCCTCCAGGCCGTGTTCCTCGGCGATCCGCTGGATGATCAGCGTGCGTCTTATACCCCACTCGGCCGCCGGACGTGCCTGCTCGCGGGCCCGCTCCACCAGCTCCGGGTCCGCATCCGCCGGCGGCGGGCCGACCAGGGCGCCTACGTAGCGCTCGATCATCGAGTCGGGCACCTCGAACGGGTTGGCCTCGATGATCTGCTCGATGAGTTGCTGGTCCAGCTGCAGATCGACCTCGTGCTCTTTGTGCTGCAGAATATCCTTCGAAACCGCATCCCGCAGCGCCGCCAGATCGGCAAAGTCACCCACCGACCTGGCCAGCTCGTCATCCAACGGTGGCAGGTCCTGTTCCAGAACCTGGTTCAGCTCGATCCGCAGGTTCCGGTTCTGGCCCCGCTGTTCCTCATCGTCGAAATCGTCCGGAAACGTTACCGTGAACTCGGCCGCTCCCCCCGGGTCCAGCGTCATGATCGCCGCTTCCACGTCCGGAATCGCCTGACCTTGACCCAACACGAACCGGTAAGGCCGGCTCTCCGACCCCTCGCCCTCCAGCGGCGTGACCGTCACCTCCACGCTGTCTCCCGCCGCCGGCTTCCGTTCCACCGGCCGCCACAGCGCCTGCTGCTGCCGGAGCATTTTGAGCTGCGCCTCGATCTCATCTTCACTCACCGACACTTCCGGCCGCTTGAGCCTGAACCCGCCGATCCGGTTCAGCTTGACCTCCGGCCGGATGTCGAACGCCACCTCGAACGTCAGCTCCGCCTCGCGATCGTAGCTCACGTTCGCCACCCGCGGCTCGCTGATCGGCTCCAGCTCCTTCGTCTGGACCGCCTCGTGGAACGCCGAGTCGATCACCTGCTGCCGCGTCTGCCGGTCGATCTCCGGCCCGAACCGTGCCTCCAGGTGCGCCGCCGGCACTTTCCCTTTACGGAAGCCCGGGATGCGCACCTTCTTCGCCAGCTGCCGCGCGACCCTGGCGCGCTCCGACTGCACCCGGCTCGCCGGCACGGTGATGACCAGCTTACGGCTCCAGGCGGCCGTTTCTTCGACGGAGATCTGCAGGTTGGTTGTAGTTTGGGACACTAATCCTGCCCTGTCCGTGGCTTCACGCGAGTGCGAAAGGGGGGACTCGAACCCCCACGGCCGATGGGCCACCAGCTCCTAAGGCTGGCGCGTCTACCAATTCCGCCACTTTCGCAAGAAGCGGTCGGGCCGTTCCTTACATTACTTGAACGGCCGGAAATATCAAGAAAAAGCGGGTCGTGGCGGGCCTGTCGGTGGCCCGCCACGCTTTGGGTGTGGACTAGTCCTCCGGGATCTCGATGTTGACGATTCGGTGGACGAGATCGCCGTCGGTCCCAGCGGGTGTCACGGTTTGCAGGCTAACGACGTCGCCCCGCTCCACGCTGGCCAGCGCCCGGTCGAAGTCGGCCTCGCTGGTGATCGGCTGTCCGTTGGCCCTCAGGATCAAGGAGTAGAGGGGGAGGCCTGCCTCGGCGGCGGGGCCGTAGGCGGCCAGCTGGGTGACCAGGACGCCCTCGAGATTGGCG
Source organism: Gemmatimonadota bacterium (assembly GCA_039586575.1). Taxonomy (GTDB): domain Bacteria; phylum Gemmatimonadota; class Gemmatimonadetes; order Palauibacterales; family KS3-K002. Next base: position 65,040 of record JBDHKD010000014.1, read on the forward strand.
TTGGGATCGTAGCCGTGACGAGCGGCGAGGGCGGGGGTCAACTCGGCCACCCGAACGCCGATGAGGGCATCGCTGGGCCCGGCGGCGACCTCGGCGCGGGCCGGCTCGACCTCGGGCAGCTCAGCCTCGGCCAAGCGCACACTGAAGGTCAGCTCTTCGCCGTAGCGGATGACCGTGACCGTGATCCGATCGCCAGGTTCGAAGGACGCGATCAAACGCTGGAGCTGGCCGACGCGCTCGACTCGCTGATCCCCGAGTGCAACGATGACATCACCGCGCTCGATCCCGGCTCGCTCGGCCGGGCCGTCAGGCTCGGGGAAGTCCTGTACGATGACGCCGCGCGGCTCGGGCAGATTGAAGGCTCGGGCGTCCGCCGTGGTGACGTCGTCCACGTTGACCTTGAGGGCGGCGCGTCGGACCCGGCCGTGCTCCAGGATGTCCTCGAGCACGTCGTTCGCCAGGCTGATCGGGATGGCGAACCCGTAGCCCTGGTAGAACCCGGTGGTGCTTTGGATAGCGGTGTTGACGCCGATAACCTCGCCGCGGTAGTTGACCAGCGGGCCTCCGGAGTTACCCGGGTTAATGACCGCGTCGGTCTGGATCAGGTCTTCGATGGCGTACCCGGTGCCCGCCGTGTTGCGGATGATTCCCAGCGTGCGCCCGGTGGCGCTGACGATGCCGGCGGTCACGGTGAAGGGGAGCGCCGAGCCCACCTCGCTGCCCGGGTTGCCGATGGCCAGCACCCACTCGCCGACCTGCGTGGCCTCCGAGTTGCCGAGCTTGGCGACGGGCAGGTCACGACCGTCGATCTTGAGCACTGCGATGTCGGTGGTGGGGTCGCGACCGAGGAGCTGAGCCGGGAAGCTGCGGCCGTCGGGCAGTTCCACCTCGATCCGCTCGGCGTTCGCCACCACGTGGTTGTTCGTCAGCACGTGGCCGTCCTCCGAGACGATGAAGCCGGAGCCACGGCCCAGCGGCACGTCGAACGGCGTGTCCAGTTCCGGGTGCGTCGGCCCGAACAGTTCCTCGAAACGCTGCGGCAGCCGCATCTGCCGCGGACTCCCGCGGGTGTCGACCGACACCACCGCCGGCGTCACCGTGTGGGCGATAGCCACGAACGCCTGGCTCACCTCCGCCAGGTGTTGTAGTGCGGCGGGTGTCGAGCCCGCTTCCTGGGGGCTGTCGACGGTCCGGGTTGCCGGCTCGAGCTCCGCCGCCCGGGGCATGGTCGGCTCGCTGCTCGGCACGATCGCGGCACTCGCCGCGGCCGGGGTGACCGCCTCTCCCCCCTTGGCACGTTGCAGGCCGGCGGCCAGCCCGAGGGCGACGGCCAGGCTCAAGGATGTATAGAGGACGAATCTCAGCTTGCTGCGGACGGGATCGCTCATTGCCACAACCTTCCTGACACGGGTAATGCTGGCCTTGGGTCCGATAGATACTACGCGAAACCGGCCGCCCCGGTTCCGGGGTCCCTGGGAATATATACGGAGCGAGGCCCCGCGTCCGGGGCCTCCCTAGTCTGGATGCACACGGCGGGCAAACCGTCGCGGCGCCTACTTCTCCTTGTCCTCGTCGACGATCTCGTAGTCCGCCTCGACAACCTCCGGCTCACCCTCCGCCGTAGCCCCTTCGCCCGCACCCTCGGCCGTGCCGGTCGCTTCGGCGCCGGCGGCAGCCGCTTGCGACTCGTACAGCTTCTGACCGGCCGCCGAAAAGGCCTGCATGAGCTCGTCGTGTGCCCGATTGAGGCCCGGCTGCTCCTGGCTCTCCTTGAGCGCCTTCTTGGCACCCTCCAGCGCCTCATCGAGACGCTGCTTCGTCGCCTCATCCAGCTTATCCACCCATTCGGCGCTGTCCTTCTCCACGCGGTAGATCAGCGTGTCGAGCTTGTTGCGTAGCTCGATGAGCTCGCGCTGGGTCTCGTCCTCCTTGGCGTGCTCGTCCGCATCCTTGACCATCCGTTCGATCTCGGTGTCGCTCAGCCCGGATGTCGCTTCGATGCGGATCGACTGCTCTTTGCCCGTGGCTCGGTCCTTCGCCGCGACGTGCAGGATGCCATTGGCGTCGATGTCGAAGGTGACCTCGATCTGCGGCATACCGCGCGGCGCTGGCGGGATGCCAGTCAGCTGGAAGCGCCCGATCGTCTTGTTCTGGATCGCCATCGGACGTTCGCCCTGCAAGACGTGGATGTCCACGGTCGTCTGGTTGTCCTCGGCCGTGGAAAAAACCTCCGCCTTCTTCGTCGGGATCGTCGTGTTCCGTGGGATCAGCACGGTCATCACGCCGCCCAACGTCTCGATGCCCAGCGACAGCGGCTCGACGTCGAGTAGCAGCACTTCGCTGACCTCGCCGGCCAGCACGCCCGCCTGGATCGCCGCGCCGACTCCCACCACCTCGTCCGGGTTGACTCCCTTGTGCGGGTCCTTGCCGAAGAACTCGCGGACGATCGCCTGGACCTTGGGAATCCGCGTCGAGCCGCCTACGAGAATCACCTCATCGATGTTCTCGGGCTTGAGCTTCGCGTCGTCCAGCGCCTTCTGCATCGGCGGGATCGTCTTCTGGATCAGATCGTCGACCAACTGCTCGAGCTTGGCGCGCGTCAGCTTCATGTTCAGGTGCTTGGGACCCGACTGATCCGCCGTCACGAACGGCAGGTTGATGTCGGTCTCCATGGTCGTCGAAAGCTCGCACTTCGCCTTCTCCGCCGCCTCCTTCAGCCGCTGCAACGCCATCGGGTCCTTCGACAGGTCGATCCCCTGGTCCTTCTTGAATTCGTCAACCAGCCAGTTGATGATCCGCTCGTCGAAATCATCGCCTCCCAGGTGCGTATCACCGTTCGTCGACTTGACCTCGAACACGCCCTCGCCGAGCTCCAGGATCGTGATGTCGTATGTGCCACCGCCCAGGTCGAACACCGCGATCGTCTCATCCTTCTTCTTCTCGAGGCCGTAGGCCAACGCCGCCGCCGTCGGCTCGTTCAGTATCCGCAGGACCTCGAGCCCCGCGATCTTTCCGGCGTCCTTCGTCGCCTGGCGCTGCGAGTCGTTGAAGTAGGCCGGTGTCGTCACCACCGCCTTCGTCACCGGCTGGCCCAGATAGTCCTCCGCCGTCTGCTTGAGCTTCTGCAACACCATCGCCGAGATCTCCGGCGGCGAGTACTTCGTCCCGTCGATTACGACGAAGGGGCGGTTCTTCGAGTCGCACTCCACTTGGTACGGGTAGCGATTGATCTCGGTCTTCAGCTCATCGCACGTGCAACCCATGAACCGCTTGATCGAATACACGGTCCGCACCGGGTTCGTAATCGCCTGGCGCTTCGCCACCTGGCCCACCAGCCGCTCGTCATCCTTAGTGAAGCCTACCACCGACGGCGTGGTGCGCGAACCCTCCTGATTCGGGATCACCACCGGGTCGCCGCCCTCCATCACCGCCACGACGGAGTTCGTCGTGCCTAGGTCGATTCCGATGACTTTACCGCCACTCTTGGCCATGTCTGCTCTCGATCGTTGGTGTTGCAAGAGACGCCACCCACGGCAGCCCGGTCCGGCTGGACGCGGCCGCGGGTCGGCGCGAGTCCATTGACTGGGGCTCGGATGTGCAACCACCGTGCCAGCCGCCGGGGCAATAACGGCTCAGAATTACCGACAATCTGGCGTGCTGGGGCCCGGCCATGCCAAAGCGGCAGGACTCGGCGCCGCCTCCGTCTTGGTTGACGGCCCTGGCGCCGGGGCCTACGTTGCCGGCGCTATGTTCCCCTACAAGGACGACAATCCTACCGAGTTGACCCCGTTTTTCACCGTTGGCCTGATCATCGCCAACGTGGCGGTCTGGGTCCTCGTTCAGGGGATGGGAGCCAACCTGCGGTCTTCGGCTTGCGCCTACGGACTCATCCCGGTCGAGCTGACGGGGCGGGCGATCGTCGGGCCGTATGGCTGCGAGCTGGGCGGTCTCACCTGGGCCACGACCTTCACCTCGATGTTCATGCACGGCAGCTGGCTGCACCTGGTGGCCAACATGATGTTCCTGTGGGTCTTCGGGAATAACATCGAGGACTCGATGGGGCACATTCGCTTCTTGGTGTTCTATGTGCTGTGTGGTCTGGCCGCGGCGGCTGCGCACGTCGGGCTGAACCCCGACTCGGGCGTTCCCACAGTGGGCGCCTCGGGAGCGATTAGCGGCATTCTGGGGGCGTACATCCTGCTCTATCCCCAAGTCCGTGTGCACGTCTTCTTCCCGCCGCTCTGGATCCTTCCCATGCGGGCCTACGTGGTGCTCGGCTACTGGATCGTGATTCAGGTCCTGATGGGAATCGCCGAGCGCGGCCAGCGCGGTGGCGGCGTAGCGGTCTGGGCGCATGTGGGTGGCTTCGTCGCCGGGCTGATCCTGGTCAAGTTGTTCGAGCGGCCGCAGCTGGTCGGTGCCAAGCGCAAGGGCATCCGGCTAGACCGGCGGGAGATTCGCCGCGAGCACTACTGGTGGTGATTCCCAAGGTGCGAGCACCGACGGCGATATTCTAGCTCCCGACAGCGACCCAGTGATTGAGCGGCCCGTGCCCCGCACCGAGGCCCGGGGCGGCCGCGATCGCGCGCTGAGTGAACTCCCGAGCCGCTTGGACCGCGTCGGCCGGTGGCCTTCCCAGTGCGAGCCCGGCGCAGATCGCCGCCGACAACGTGCAGCCGGTGCCGTGCGTGTGCCGCGTATCCAGGCGCTTACCCCTCCACTCGTACCAGTCGCGACCGTCGAAGTAGAGATCGACCAGCAGATCGCCGGCCAGATGGCCACCTTTGAGGAGGATCGACTTCGCGCCCCTCGCCGCCAGTATCTCGGCAGCGGTTCGCATGTCGTCCACGGTTTCCACCGGGCGGCCCGCCAGAATCGCCGCCTCCGGCAGGTTCGGCGTGACCACTTCGGCCAGCGGCAGCAGCCGTGCCGCCAGTGCGCCGATCGCGTCTTCTTGCAGCAGCGGGTCGCCGCTCTTGGCCACCATCACCGGGTCGAGGACCAGCCGTCTCAGGCCCGTCGCTTCGAGAGCCTCTGCCACGGCCTCTATTATACGTGCGTCGGCCAGCATGCCGGTCTTGACCGCGGCCGGCTTCAGGTCCTCCGCCACGGCGTGGATCTGGTCGGCGACGACCTCGGGGTCGATCTTCTGGATCGCGCGGACACCCAACGTGTTCTGCGCCGTGATCGCGGTTATGGCGGAAGTCCCGAATACGCCGAACGCGTGAAACGTCTTGAGGTCGGCTTGGATTCCGGCCCCGCCACCGCTATCGCTGCCGGCGACGGTCAGTGCGACCTGCCGAGTGGCCATGGTTCCTCCGTTTCGCAATTGCCGCGCTTTTCATATCCTCATCCCATGATAACGCGCAACCAGGCCAAGCGACTACGCAAGCTGAAATCACGCCGGCACCGCGACGAAGAACTCGCCTTCCTGGTCGAAGGCGTTCGCCTCGTCGAGGAACTGCTCGCCTGCCGCTGGGATGTCGAGCTCGTGGTCAACGCGCCGAGTTTGGCGGAAACTCCACGCGGCCGCGGGCTGCTGGAGGCGCTCGAAGCTGGCGATTGGCCGCGTGCGGAGGTTTCCGAGTCGGAGTTCAAGCAGCTCGCCGACACGGAGACGCCACAGGGCGTGTTGGCCGTCGCGCGCCGCCCATTACGTTACCTGGCGGACTATCAGCCGCCGGACGATGCCGTCTTGCTCGTCTTCGATCGGGTGTCCGATCCCGGCAACCTGGGCACCCTGCTGCGCGCGGCGCAGGCTCTGGGTGTCGCGTGGGTGATCGCCCTTCCCGGCACGGTGGATCCCTTCAACCCGAAGGCGGCGCGCGCCTCGGCGGGCTCGCTGTTCCGGCTGCCGATCTCCCAGGAGCCGTGGCCCGACGTCGTGGCCTGGCTGCGCGAGCGCGACTTTGCCATCTTTGGCGCCGACCCGGGCGGTGAACCGGTGGGGCGCTCCGAGCCACCCTTCTCCCGGTTCGCTCTGGTCCTGGGAAACGAGCCCGCCGGCCTGTCGAACGAGGTGCTGCAGGGTTGTGACCGGCGGCTGGCGGTGCCGCTGCCGGGGGGAATGGATTCGCTCAACGTGGCGATCGCTGGCGCCCTCCTGCTCGACCGGCTCATCGCCGGCCCCCCCGCCGCCTGATTCGCGACCGGTGAGTGGATGTCCACTAAAACGCGAGGGCGTTGAATGCCTGAGCCACTGACAGTCGCTTACGCGGCGATCATCGGGCTGTCGCTGGGATCGTTCCTGAACGTCTGTATCGTACGGCTACCGAAGGGTCAGTCGATCTTTCGCCCGCGGTCGCGCTGTGTCGCTTGCGGGCGCCAGATCAGCTGGTACGAGAATATTCCCGTGCTCGCCTGGCTGGCGCTGCGCGGGCGCTGCCGCACCTGCGGCGCGAAGATCTCGGCGTTGTACCCGGTGGTCGAGACGGCCAGCGGTTTGATCTGGGTCGGTTCGTATTTTCACTTCGGGCTGACCTGGACCGCGCTGTCGGCGGCGATCTTCGGAACGTTGCTGTTGGGTATCGCGGCCACCGACGCTCGTGAGTACATCATCCCCGACGAGTTCAGTCTGGGTGGCCTGGTCGTCGGGCTCGCCCTCTCCTTCGCGCCGGGCGCTCCGTCGCCCCTCATGTCCTTCATCGGAGCCGCTCTCTCCTTTGCCCTCATGTACGGCGTGGCGGTGGTCGGCGAGTGGGCGTTCAAGAAGCCGGCTCTGGGGGGTGGCGACATCAAGATGATGGCGATGGTCGGCGCCTTCCTCGGCCCGCTCTACGCGCTGCTCACCATATTCGTGGGTTCGCTGGTCGGTGCGGTCATCTTCGGGCCGATCGGGCTGAAGACCGGGAAGCTCGTCCCCTTCGGGGTCTTCCTCGCACTCGGTGCTGCCATCGTCTATGTCTGGGGCGACGCCATGGTGGGCTGGTACGCAGTCAACATCCTCGGACTTTGAGGCCTCTTGGGTGGGAGTGCGGGAGCACTGGTCGAGTGGTGCGCTCGCCTGTGTCGATTCCTAACTCAATTACTCTACTACTCCCTTACTGGATTACTCCCCTGGCCCCCCCCGGGTCCCCTACTGATCCGCGCCCGCAGCACCTGCGTGTCGGTCGCCGCGGTCACCTCGATGACCACTCCTTCCCGACTGATCTTCTCGCCGGGCTCCGGGACCTGGCCGAGCACATCCAGCAGGTAGCCGTTCAGCGACCGGTGTTCCAAGAGCGGGAAGGTCGTGTTGAAGAAGTGGTTGATCTCTCGCAGGTCGGCGCTGCCATCGACGAGGATCTCGTTGCGGCTGAGCCGTACGATGGACTCCTCCGCCACGTCGCTCTCGTCGACGATCTCGCCGACCAGCTCCTCCAGAATGTCCTCGAGCGCGATCAAACCATCGACCCCGCCGTACTCGTCGATCACGATTCCCAGGTGGATCCGCCGCGTCTGGAAGTCGAGCAGCAACTTGTCGAGCGTCACCGAGCCGGGAACGAAGAAGGGCTCCCGCGCCAGTGCTCTTATCTCGACATCGCGTTGCCCGGAGATCAACGCCTGGTAAGCGTCCCGTATGTAGAGCACGCCGGTGATCTTGTCGATGCTCTCGCTGTACAGCGGCACCCGGCTGTAGCGCGCCGCCCGAAGCTCCGGCGCCACGTCAGCCAGCAGTCTGGTGTCCGGCCAGGCGAAGATGTCGACCCTCGGTGTCATGACATCGTAGGCAGTCGTCTGGTCCAGCAGGAAAGCCCGCTCGATTAGACGTCGTTCGTGCTCTTCGATCACCGCCTCGTCGTTGCCCGGACTCACCAGGTCGCGGATCTCCCGGTCCGAGATCCCCGGCACGATCTCGGTGATCTCCGGTGCCAAGAACCGCATCAGCCGCTCGGCCGGCCAGGTGACCGGCAGCAGCGCCCGGAAAAGCAGCTGAACGGGACGGGCCACCCGCAGGCTGACCCGCTCTCCCGCCCGCTGTGCCAGGCTCTTGCCCGTGAATCCGGCCAGGACCACCAGGACGATCGCTGCGGCGACCGCCAGGATCCCTGCGGCCGGCGGGGCACCCGGCACGAGCCGGATGCCGCTCCAGGCGGCGAGCGCTGCCAACGCCGTGCCTGTGGCACGCAGCGTCCGTGTGGTCGCCAGCAAGCCGGCCGGCCGGGCGCGCAGCGCCGCGAGCGCCGCTGAGCCGCGTGCGCTTTGCGCCTCCAGCTCGCTGACGCGCGGCAAGAGGATGCCGAAAAGCACCACCTCGATGGCCGAGGCTACCGCGACCGTGAGCAGGGAAGCGACCAGGAGAACGGCGCTGAGCATCATCGCAGCTTCCTCCGTCCGCGGCCCTCGTTCCTTGTCTGGATGCGCTTGCTACTGGGAGGCTCGTCGGGGTTTGCGGTCGTAGGCATCGCCTATGTCCACTCCTCACTCAAATCCAACAACTGCCGCAGGATGTCTTCGGCGGTCTGGCCATCCGCCTCGGCCTCGAAGTTCGTCACGACCCGGTGCCGCAGCACCGGTAGCGCCACCGCTAGGACGTCCTCGTAGTTGGGCATCGCCCGCCCGTCCAACGCCGCGCGGGCTTTTGCCGCCAACACCAGGTGCTGCGTTCCCCGCGGGCCGACTCCCCAGTTGACCCAGCGGCGAATGAACTCGGGCGCCTCGTCCGCCTCCGGTCGGCTGGCACGGCACAGCCGGACCGCCAGCCGGATCAAGCTCGGCGGCACGGGTACGCGCCGGACCAACCCCTGGAACTCGAGAAGGTCGGCTGCCGAGAGCACCGGTCCTACTTCGTCCATCCGGTCCGTCGTCGTGCGACCGGCTACCTCCTCTTCCTCGACTCGTGAGGGGTAGGTGATCCGCGCCTCGAGCATGAAGCGGTCGAGCTGCGCCTCGGGTAGCGGGTAGGTGCTCTCCTGCTCGATCGGGTTCTGTGTCGCCAGGACGAAGAAAGGTCGCTCGAGCGGATAGGTCTCGCTACCTGCGGTCACCT
>JBDHKD010000060.1:0-15678 GCA_039586575.1 Gemmatimonadota bacterium
GCAAGTGGCGCGCTGCCTTCCCTGACTACCACGTCGAGGTCCACGACCTGATCGCCGAAGGAGACAAGGTCGGGGCACGTTACACCGTTACCGGCACACACCAGGGTGAGCTTTTTGGCGTCGCAGCTTCCGGGATCCAGGTCACGATGAAGGGTATCAACCTCTATCGACTGGATCAGGGGAAGATCGTGGAAGTCCACAGGAGCTACGACCTGTTGGGTGTAGGGCAACAGGTCGGGTATTTCGAGCCGCTACCTGAGGAGGTCTTCCCCCCGTCCCCCGCTCGTCGCACTAAACCCGGTGATTTCCGGTGGGGCGAACCGTCGGCGGTAACGGGCGACCCTGGCGATCCTGAGTCCAACAAGGCTCTCTGTGTCCGGGAGGTTGAAGAGGGATGGAATCAGGGAAACGCAGCAGCCGCTCTCGAGTTCGTGGACCCCACGTTCGTCTGGCACAGCATCTACCCGGACGTCACCGACTACGAGAGCTACGTACAGTGGCTGAAGGAACATATTGACCCTGAGAACCCTACTCAGATCACGATTGAGCAGCTGATCGGCGAGGGGGCCAAGGTTGTGGATCTGTACTCGGCTGACTTGGGAGGAGGAATGACGCTTTCAGGAATCCGCATTAGCCGTTTCGCCGATGGCACGATGGTAGAGATGTGGCGGAATGAAGACGTCGTTTCTGCTCTTATTGCCATGGGCGTGTTCCCCGCGTTCCCGGAGTTTACGGCTGGGGACGGCGAGTTCTGAAGGTCCTTCGGCTTAAGACCGCCTCGCCGGTCGGGGTGTCCCATACTATCTTTGCGGACCATGTCCGCTACCGATCTCGTTGACCGCTTGGCGGCCCTGCCGCGCTTGCAGGGGGTTCCGCGCGAAGAGTTGGAATGGCTCGTGGCGTACGGCACGTTCGAGGTCCGCGAGGCTGGCGACGTGATTGGCCCGAAGGGCAAGCGCATTGAGAAGCTTTGGTTGATCGTCTCCGGGCACGTCGAGATCCGAGTTGACCGGGGTGCCGGACCAAGGCTGGTGAGCGAGTGGCACGCCGGTGAAGTCACGGGGATGCTGCCCTACTCGCGGATGAAGGCGCCGCCGGGTGACAACTACTGTGCCGAGAAGTCCGAGTTCCTCGCGCTCCACGAGAAACAGTTCCCGGAGTTAATTCACCGCTGTCCGGTGTTCACGGCACACACCGTTCACACCATGCTGGACCGCGCGCGCAACTTCAACACGAGTGCCTTGCAGGATGAGAAGATGGTGTCACTCGGGAAGCTGGCGGCGGGTCTCGCGCACGAACTCAACAACCCGGCCTCCGCGACGAAGCGCGGCGCTAATCTGCTGCTGGGTGAGCTTTCCCAGTTGGATGCCGCGCTGCGGGCGCTCAGCGTCGGCGGAACAACCAACGAGCTATTCGATGCGATTGAGCTGGTCCGCCCGCTCTGCCTGACGAGGCCCGACGCTGGTGTGCGGTCGCCAATCCAGCAGGCGGACCGTGAGGACGAGCTCACCGATTGGCTCGCGCGCCATCAGCTCGATCCCGCCCACGCGCCGCCCCTCGCCGACACGGCCGTCACAATTGACGCGCTCGATACCTTGGCTGGCGCAACTTCGGGCGAAACGCTCGATGCGGCGCTTCGCTGGCTCGCCGCCCGGAGCACGACGCACGCGCTCGCCGCCGACATCGAACACGCGGCGACCCGGATATATGAGCTGGTGGCTGCCGTCAAGAAGTTCACGTACATGGACAGCCTGGCCGGACCCGAGTCCGTGGAGGTGGAGGCCGGAATACGCGACACCATGAGGGTGCTGGATGTGAAGGTGACGTCGAAGAGCGCCTTCATCACGCTCGACGTCGAGCCAGGCCTCCCGCGCGTGCGCGCGACGGGCGGTGAGCTCAACCAAGTCTGGATGAACCTTATCGATAACGCACTCGACGCAATTCCCGAGTCCGGACGCATCGACATCAGTGCACACCGCGAACTGGACAGGGTCCTGGTCCGCGTGGTCGACAATGGACCGGGTATCCCGCCAGACATATTGCCGCGGATCTTTGACCCGTTCTTCACGACCAAGCCGCCCGGCCAGGGCACGGGCCTCGGGCTCGATTTGACTCGCCGGCTCGTTCGCCGCTATCACGGTGACATTTCGGTAGAATCACGCCCGGGCCTGACCGAGTTCCGCGTTAGCCTCCTGACGGAGAAGACTGCGCCGACCGGCGACTAGTCGGATGGGTGTAGTCCAGCGGCATCCCCTTGAAGCCACGTCTGCTTTGAATTGTCGCTGCCCGCCGGACCGCTCTGACTCGCGTCACTAGGCAGAGGGCCTACTCCTCGGCTCGTGGGTGTTCGGCCAACCGGCAGGGCTCGTACCGTCAACGCGCCCCGGGGCCCCGATTCCTCCAATGCGAGGGCTTCGTCCTGAATGGGGTCCTGGGGTCGCGAGTGGCTCTATAATGTTTCGTTGCCTTGCGGCCGCTCAAGGAGCCGAGCCTGAAACTCCTGTGCCTCCTTCAGCCTGTGTAACTCCGCCGCTAACTCTTCCTGTTGCTCAGCTAGGAGCGTCAACTGCTGTTGAATCTGAGCGATGTCCACAGGCGATCTCCGCGGCTTGAACAAGAAGCGTGCTGTCAGGCCCGAAACCGGGATCAATATAATCAGCCCGGCCATGACTACGGCGAGAATCTCAGCGAAGCCACCCATCGTGTCTCCCCCGGCGACAAGCTGCCGATGTAAAGACTACGCCGGCCGGTGGGCACTCCTTTGCCGACCACATCTTTCAAACCCAGTCTAGCAGCCGTCGGGCGACGGAACAACCGACACCAGCACTATTGCTCTTTGGACATATCGCGAGCCCGCTGCTATGTCTCAGCGATCCTCCAGCTGCCACAGCATGTAGATGTTGTGCTGGTGCAAGTTGTAGTCGCGGCGGATGTAGGTGTAGTCGGCCACCGCGGGGTACCGCTCCTTGAAGATGTTCCGCATCAGGAACATCACCAGCGGAGTTCCCTCTTCCCGAGCGGCCTGCACGTCGGCCCAGAGTCGCGACAGGTACTCGTACATCTCGCGGAAACCATCGACGGTCAAAGGCACATCCGAGTGACCCGGTACGATGGTCTCCAGATCGGGCGCGGTCTCGAGGATCGTCTTCCAGTTGTCCATCAGCCGCTGGAACTCGCCCGCCGTCATCTCGCGGAGCAGCGGCAGGTTCCCGCCCCAGAAAACGTCCCCGGTGAACAGCATCCGCTCCTCGGGTATCAGGATCAGGATGTCGGAGTCGGAGTGGAAGCCGGTGAAGTCGAAGAACTCCAGCCGCACGTCACCCAGGCTTAGCGTGTGATGATCGCCGATCGTCACCGTCGGAAAGCGAGTTTCGATGCCCGCTTCCAGGTCGGCGATTCCGACGTCGAACGCCGCCACACCTTCGCGCGCCTGCTTCCCGTCAGCGCTGTCAGGTGAGGTCGCGGCCGCCCATTCGCCGTACCTCTCGCGCCCGCCGCGCAGCCGCTCGATAAGCTCGGGTATCAGATCGACTTCGCGTTGTAACGCGACCACCGCGCTTCCATGGCCGACTACCGTGGCTTCGGGGAAGATCTCGTTGGCGAACGCGTGATCGTTATGCATGTGCGTGTTGATCAGATAGCGGAAGTCGCTGCGGCCCAGTTCGCGCTCGACAAGGTCACGCTGGCGCCGGACCGTGCTGGGGCTGAGTCCCGTGTCGATGATGACCAGACCGTCCTGAGTCACGACGACCGCCATGTTGGTACCCTGGAAGTAGTCGCAAGCCCAGGTGAGCAACACACGATCGCTCAGCCGCTCGCTGTTGATCTTGATCGGATCCTGCGCCTCGGCGGGCGCAACATGCAACGACATGAGAGTGCAGGAGAGAAGAGCGTACCGTGCTACAGGGAAGCGGATGAGCCGGGTCGCTGTCGTCATCTCAGTGCCTCGCTCTGCGTTCGTGGAAGGGGCACCGGAGGACCGATGGTTGGTCGCAGTATCGAGGGCACCTCGGCGAGTGTCAAGGTGGCTCTGGCCCGAGACCTCAACGGTCCCTACCTTCCTTCTGCCCAACCCACCACATACGGGAGGTCAGTATGAGTGCGCGATCCGTAACCCTCGCGGCGCTGGCGTTCGCCGTGGCAGGCACGGCCTGCCAGCCGCCTGCCCAGGAGGCCGCTCCGCTGTCGGAGGTGGACGTGGCGGCCATCACGAGTGCCAGCCAGGCGTGGGCCGAGGCATACGGGGCCGACGATGATGCCGGCATGCTGGCGTTCTCGACCCAGGATCTGGTCTTGATGCCGCCGGATATGCCGTTGTTTCAAGGGTTACCAGCCGCAGAGGAGTATCTTGCTGGCTTCACGGGGATCGATCTGGATGTGACGCGCCTGGAAATCGAAGGTCGCGGTGACTTGGCCTACGAGCGTTCAACTTACGTGGCTTCGGCCGTTCCCGCGGGTGCGACGGAAGCGATAACCTATGCTGGCAAGTACGTGAATATCTGGAGGAAGCAGGCCGACGGCTCGTGGCTTATTTCGATCTGCATCTTCAACTCGGACGAGCCGATTCCCTGGGAGAGCGTCGAGATCTAGTCACAGGCGGCCCGACACCTTGGCCCAGTTGGGCCTGCCGTCGAACGCATCGTTGTTCGTCAAACGACGCGGATCGCTGCCATCGGCATTCATGACGTAGATCTCGAAGTTGCCGTCCCGGCTGGTCTGAAACGCGATCTGTTTCCCGTCCGGTGACCAACAAGGGTACTCACTCGTCACGCCGGCCGGCGTTATCCCAGCGCGCCCTTGGCGGCGAGTTGTGTTCCGGCACGCCGGGCTTCGAAAGTAGACCCCGCGGATGCGCTGAGGCGCGAGTGACGCGAGCGGTCGACAGAGAACGGAGCCAGCGACGGTGAGGGCGCCCACGGGAGGAAGTGTCAGACAAAGTCAGTAGGAAGAGACCCATGAATCTGCTCCGGTATGACAGACGTGTATTTGCGCTCGGGTGGGCGTTGCTGGCGCTGGCGCCGTGGAGTTTGTCCGCATTAGGGACAGCGGCGCAGGATGTCTGTTCGGAACTCGAGATCCTCCGTCCGTTCGTCGGTACGTGGGTGGGGGAATTCCAAGACGCAACCGAGCGTCCGCAGGTTCTGCGAACCTGGACCCCGATCTTGAGCGGCCAGGCTATCAGAGAGACCAGAACCGTTGCTGAAGTGGGGTTCGAGGCGGAGAGCATACTCTACTACGACCGCGAGGCCGACGTGATCTCGTACCTCGGGATCACGAACAATGGCTACGTGAGTCGAGGAGAGATCGCGTTTGACGGTGAAGCGTTCGTGCAATCGGGAGAGCAGACCCGGCCCGACGGGTCCACGTATTCCATACGTGCGACGTTCCGCTTCGCGGAAGACGGTACGCTGGTGAACCGGCTGTACAACTTGGAGGCTGAGGAGTGGCGGGCCGGGCATTCCATCATCTATACCGCCAGTAGCGGCACCTAAGCGAGTCCAAAGTAGCGCAGCACGCGGGCGTTGCAGGGCCGGACGCTCACCGTCACAAGAAGACCGTTGCTCTGGAGCAACGGCTGCGGCATATTCGTGCGTGTCCATTCCCCAGACAAACAGCAGTTCCTGAAGCCACCAACTCTCTCAAGGAGATGGACTCATGGGTAAGATCAATCTCGGGCGGGTGGTGCTGGGTGGACTGCTCGCCGGCGTGGTCCTGACCGTCCTCGAGTTCGTGCTCAACGAGCCGATTCTCGGCGACCAGTGGACAGCCGCCATGGAGTCGCTGAACCGGACGGCGCCCGAAAGTGCGGGAGCGATGATCGGGTACGTTATCTGGAACTTCCTCTTGGGGATCGCTCTGGTTTGGTTTTACGCCGCCGTCCGACCCCGGTTCGGGCCCGGCCCCAAGACCGCCGTATTGACGGGCGTGGCGGTCTGGTTCGTACTTTGGCTTCTGGGGTTCGGCGGTACCGTGATCTCCGGGATGTTCCCCACGAACCTCGTCGTGATCACGCTGATTTGGGAGTTCTTCGAGGTCCCCATCGCGACGGTCGCCGGGGCGTGGCTGTACCAGGAGGGAGAAGCTCCAGCCGCCGCCGCGCCGCAGATGTGAGGTCGCGGCCGGATCGAATCGACCTCATGGAGCCCTGCCGCCACCCCGAGGCGGCAGGGCTTTCTCACCCGCGCTCGAGCGCTCGAAGCCGAGCCCTGATGGCTCTGAGATTCTCCGATTGCGGAATCGGTCTTTCGAGCTCCAGCTCGAGTGCTTTCAACAGGCTCGCTCGGGCTGCATCCCCTTCTCCGGCCATCTGCTGGAGTCGCCCGAGGGCAACATGGGCTGCGGACGAATGCGGATACTCTCTCACCGCGACGTTGGCGGCCTCTAGCGCCTGCTCGATGTCGGGCAGGGTGAGTGACAGTAGACGATACACCGACAGTGGCACGTTGACGGGGTGCCCGTACCGATCGGCGCGGTTCTCGAAGAACTCCTCGACCGCCTCTAAGCCCTCTTGCAGAACCTCAGGTGGGACCACCCAGTCAGCGAAGGTGGCCGAGAGGCCGTCGTAGTACGCCTTGTATGGAACGTAGCCGTGACCCTCGTCCGGGATCTCGCGAAAGGTGAAGGCGAGGCTCGCGGGGGCCCGATTCATGAGAAGCGGGGCGAAAAGTTTCCTGACCGAACCGTCCATGTCACCGCCCTCGAGGGTTCCGAGCGTGATCACCAGGGGTTTTGGAGAGAGGGATCCGCCTCTCCTCAGCCGTTCCCGGGTATCCTTGACCAGAAGCGAGTCGTCCCACCATAGGCTTGGGCTGATGGCCAGGTAGCGTGAGAAAAGCGAGGGGCTTTCGAGAAACGCGTGGACCGTGAAGAGTCCACCCAGCGACCAACCCGAGAGGGTGCGGTCGGGATGAGCACGATACCTTGATTCGACGAGGGAAAACACTTCCCGCTCGAGGAATTCTTGGAACGCTCCCGCGCCGCCACTGGTCGGGAAGCTCAGCCGGCCGCCGCTCTGCTCAGGCGCGTAGGTCGGAGTGTAGTCCCTTTCCCGATCGACGTTGACGATTCCGACGACGATCAGTTCGGGGATTCGACGTTGGCTCCTGTCGTAACCCAATTCGGAGAGGAACTGGACCGCGGCAACCGCCTGTTGGAAGAAGTACTCACCGTCGAGCACGTAGAGGACCGGATACCTGCGAGCCGTCTTCTCGTATCCCTCTGGCAGCCGCACGAGGATTGTCCGCTCCTCACCGAGGACTTCAGATCGGAAGGTTATCTTCTCCGGGCCTCTCAACCACTCTTGCTCTGGGGTGGTCTGTGTTGCTGATGGGCGTAGCGCGAGGACTCCGAGTGTGCCGAAGAGGGCCAGACCGCAGAGAACCACGGACCCTCTTTCATAGAATGTAGACATCAGATTTCCTCCACGAGCATTGACCGCTCATCGTCCGTCGAAGAGGACTTCGCGGTTCGCGGCCTCCACGGCCAGCGCGAAGGCGAGTCGGGCCGCCTGCCTCACCTTCGGGTAGTTGATCGTCTCGGGATCGTCGGACGCCCGGTGGTAGTCCGGGCCCATGAACCCCCGGGTGATCAGGATGGCCGGGATGCCCTTCTGTATGAACGCCAGCTGATCGCTCCTCTGGACGTGGACGTAAGGGTCGGTCCCCTCGTTGAGCCGCCAATCCAGGTTGGCTCTTACCCGCGAGTTCACATCCCTGATCAGCTCGAGCAGCTCGGGCCGCCGGTTCTCCGAGCCCATGGCGAGCAGTGACTCGGGCCAGTCGGGTGAGTTCCTCCCCACCATGTCGAGGTTGATGCTGAGGACGATGTCTTCGATTGGGACGGGCGGTCTGTCGGCGAAGTACATGGAACCGAGCAGCCCCTTCTCCTCCGCCGTCAACAAGACGAAGATGATCGAGCGCTTCGTCGGCGCCATGGCCGCGGCCTCCGCCGCTTCCAGCAGCGCCGCGCTGCCGCTGGCGTTGTCGTCGGCGCCGTTATAGATCTCGCCGTTCCGTATCCCCAGGTGGTCGAGATGGGCGCTCACAACGATGTACTCGTCTTTCAGGATCGAGTCGGTTCCGGGTAAGAGAGCGACGACGTTGGGCGCGGCGAAGGCGGGCTCCACTTCCTGCTTCAGGTCCACCGCTATCCGAACACCGTCCAGCGGGCCCGGCGTGCAAGGTCCGCTGCCCGATATGGGGTCGTAACCGGTCCCCGACAGAAGGTCCACCGCCTCCTGCGCCTTGAGCAGGATGATCCAGGGGGCTGATCTCTGAGCGTCGTCCTGCGTGCCCGCCGGCACCGGCCGTACGGAAGGTCGACCCATCATTGTGGCCACCTCGTTCCAGAGCGAGGTCGACCCGGAGTCGACGACCACGATGAGCGTCGATAGCCTGTGGTTGAGGGCCGATATAATTCGTGCGTTGGCGCTCCGCGAGAGACTGCTGTACACTCGGTGCTGCTCTTCCGGCAGTACCGGTTCGCCGTTCCGCGTGGGAGCACCGCTCACGATTACCGCTGTCTTCCCCGACACGTCCATGCCTTCGTAGTCGTTCCAGCCGTGGTCGGGCTCCTCAATGCCGTATCCCAGAAAGAGCGGCGTCTGCTCGCTCTCGAGCTCGCCGCCCGAGAAGATCTGCAAGGCGAGAAATTCCTCACCGAGACGATAGCTCTTTGACTCTTCGCCCACCGCAGCACGCATAGAGCTCGCGTCGCTCAGCTTGGCGCTCTCGAATGTGATCTCCTGGAAGAACGAGGGCGCGCCGGATGTGTCGGTGAGCATTGGCTCGAGGCCCGCGGCAGCGAAGAAGATGGCGCCGTAGTGCGCGGCCAGCATGTAGCCCTCGGTGCCGGTGTCCCTCCCCTCGAGGAAGTCGGAGGCGAGGTAGTGGATATGGTCTCTGAGCTCGGCTTCCGTGATGCTCAGCAGGGGATCGACTGGTTCCTGCGCTTGAGAGGCGCAGGCGGGGATGAGCAAGGCGCAGGCTGCGAGGCTGAAACCTTTCCTCCAAGCAAGACGAATCACGGTGTCTTCTCCTCTCGGTGTTGCGCCCGGGGGCCGTCTCTGTAACGCTAGTCTGACAATCTGACAATACGAGCTTTGGGCAAGTTTGGTTGCGGGGACAGGTCAGGGCGGTCTGGGTCCGAATCCTGTGTGCGAGCGGTAAGGCTCCCGAAACCCCGCTTCCCGGCTCATCGTACTCCTGAAACAGAGGCCCCAGCCGCATCCGCCAAGTCAAAAGCAGGCCCGGTGCCCATGGCCATGAAGATTCTGCGTGCAGCATACCGGCCCGTCATCGCCCTAACACTGTTCCTGATCGCCGGCAGCCTCTTCCGGCATCCGGAAGAATCGTACTACGGCGTGTCAGCTCCGGGGGACTTCGTGTTTGGGTCGCCCGGAAACGCACCGGATGAGGTTCGAGCGGAGGTCATCGCGCAACTGCACCTCTTCCAGCGCGGCTACACCGATCGCGACACCAGCCGGATCGGCGAGTTCATGGCGAGCCTCTTCTCCGACGAGAACGTGCTCGTCCTCGGGACCATGCCGCGCGAGGTCCTCAGCGATGCCAGGGGAGCCGAACGACTGGTCAGGTCGGATTGGCGCTCCTGGGGCGATGTACGTTTCATCATCGATGCGGCCCAGATCTCCAGCGCCGGCGAAGTGGCCTGGGTCGCCACCAAGGGCTATGTGCGGTTCGATCTGAGCCGCCTGCTTGTTCTACCCCTGCGCTTCACGGCGGTGATGGTCAGGGAGGATGGCGCGTGGAAATTCCAGCAGCAGCAGTTCCAGTTCGATCTGGATTTGACCCCCGTGCTCGTGCTCCAGCTCATCCTCGGCGCATGGCTAGCGGTGGAGATCATCCTCCTGGCCATTTCCCTCGTTCGCGCCCTCGCGCAGTATCGCAGGGCTCAAACAGGCCGCTTGCCAGTGGGAGCTGGCTGAGCCGGTTGAGGAGCGACAGCGGCGACAACCGACCGTGCGGCCAAAGTCGCCGGGCCTTCCAAAAGTCCAGCGTCCCGTGGACGAGGACCAGTCCCAGGCTGATCAGAAGCAGCGGCAGCGACCAGACCGGCAACAGCAGCCAGATCAAGCCGCCGTGCAACGCCGCATGTCCGGCCAGGTTGCCGAAGCTTGCCGCCTTGCCGAGTCGCGCGCCGGGCCGGCCACCGTGCCCCGGCGGGCTCCCTCTCGAGCCACTGTCGCTCTCTGTTGCTCGCGCCGCCGCTACGTGACATGATAGTCGATGTCGGGAGGTGGCTGAGGCGGTCGTGTGTGGTTGACCGCACGCAGGTGCTTAGCCGTGCCCAATCAACCCGCAGCGTTCGTATCGTCAGGCTGGAATCTCGATTCCAGCCCCTGCGTTTCTCCGTCTGTTCGATTCCGTCTTATACAGGAGGTGTTCTCATGACCGGGCGAGCCTTAAGCGCGGTGATGGCGCTCGTCGTTCTGGCGGGGATGGCGGCGGCGCCGCTCTCCGCCCAGACGTGGTCGGCCGAGCAGCAGGAGGTCTGGGCGCTGGAGCTGGCGTCCTGGGAGGCGATCAAGAATAAGGATCTCAGTTGGATCGACCAGTACACGCACACCAACCTCCTCGCCTGGGACGACCAGCGGCCCATGCCACGGGGCAAGGAGGTCTTTCGCGAGTGGAGCCGCGTCACCGTCGAGAACTCGACGATCTTGGTGCAGCAGTTCGATCCCGTGGGCATCGTCGTCGAGGACAATACGGCTGTGGCCATGTACTACTACGCGCTTCACGTCGAGGACAGGGAAGGTGAGCGCGAGGATGTCTATGGCCGCTGCACGGACATCTGGATCAAACAGGGTGGGACGTGGCTGCTGATCGGATGGCGCTGCGCTGATCTGCCCGAGGACGACTGAATACGGGAGGAGTAGTCACGCAAGCGCGAGCCGCTTGCCGGAAGAAGCAATCGGTCTCCGGGGCGGGTGGACTGGGACGGCCGTGCTGTTGATCGGCCTGCGCGATTCGGCTCGTCCGTCCAACCCTTCCCCCCGCTCTCGAGCGTCCAATCACCGGAATCGGCGATTGGCTCCCACATCCAGGTGCCACTATAATGTCACGCCTGATTGTTCTCTCATGCGTCGCGCTGTTCGTCAGCACGGGCTGCCAGTCCGCCGGGCCGCCAGCGGCGGGGCCGCTGGAGGGCGCCTGGCGCCTCAGCGAGGTGCACTTGACCGGGCCGGACGGCGAGAGCGTCGATACGGAGCCGCTGTCGAGCCTGTATATCTTCACGCGGGAGCACTACAGCATCGTCCGCATGCTGGGCGCACAGCTACCAGCGGACAATGTTCGTCTGTGGTATCCAACGGTGGCGGAGAAGGCCCAACAACACGACGCGATCATCGTCAACGCCGGCACCTACGAGCTGAGCGACTCGATCTTGACGACGCACCCGTTCGCCGCCAAGACGCCGGAGTTCATCGGCGGTCGGACGGTCTACGAGTGGACGGTGACTGCCGACAGCCTCTGGTTGACGACGCTGGACATCCGCTCCCGCGATGACGTGCAGGACCCATTCGTCGGCCACTACCGGTTGGTCATCAAGCTCGTTCGTGCCGAGTGATGGGGCGCCTGCCGATCGCGGCGTAGCTTGCAGCGGCCGGGCTGCCAGATCGTTCCACATCACTGCAACGTATGGCGGAGGGACCCATGCGACCCGTTTCCCGTCTCTCGCTTCCCATCCTGATCCTGTTGCTCTGGCTGCCGGCGCGCGCGCCAGCCCAGAGTACGCCCTGGTACCAGTCCGACTTTCCGCCGGAGGAGTTCCGGGCGCGCTGGGCGCAAATCTTCGAGCGGATTGGGGAGAACGCCGTGGCGCTGGTCCAGGGCGTCGCGCTGACCAGCGGCTTCACCTATCCACGTCAGACCAACGAGTTCTACTACCTCTGCGGAGTCGAGACACCGGGTTCCTACATCTTGCTCGACGGGCGCGACCGTCGAGTCACGCTCTACCTTCCTCCACGCAACAGGCGGCTCGAGAGCTCGGAGGGCCGCGTTCTGTCGGCCGACGATGCGGACCTTGTCCTTCGGCTCACCGGTGCCGACGACGTGCGGAGTACCGAGGCCATGCGTGGTGACTGGCTGGCCGGCCCGGCGGGAAGAGCTCCGCGAACGATCTATACGCCGTTCAGTCCCGCAGAAGGAACCGCGCAGAGCCGCGGTGAGCTGAACGCCGCCAACGCGGCGATAGCCGGCGATTACTGGGACGGCCGCCTACCGCGCGAGGCGCACTTCGCCTCTCTACTCCGGGCCCGCTACCCGCGCGCCCAGGTCGCCGACCTTTCCCCCATCCTCGACGAGCTGCGCAGCATCAAGAGCCCGCGCGAGATCGCACTGATCCGGCGCGCTTCCGAGCTTGCCGCGCTCGGCATCCTGGCGGCGATGAAGAGCACGCGAGCGGGCCTCTACGAGTACCAGCTCGACGCTGCGGCCCGCTACGTCTTCCTGGTGAACGGTGCGCGGCTCGAGGGCTACCGATCCATCACGGCCGCCGGTACCGACAACATCTGGAACGCGCACTACTTCCGTAACACGAGCGAGCTGCAGGACGGCGATCTGGTGCTGTTGGACTACGCACCCGACTACCACTACTACGTGAGCGACATCACCCGCATGTGGCCGGTGAACGGTAGCTTCACGCCGTGGCAGCGGGAATTGCTCGGCTTCGTGCTCGAGTACCGGAATGCGATCGTCCAGCGCATCCGACCGGGTGTCACGACCTCTCAAATCATGGAAGAAGCGAAGGCGGCGATGGATCCGGTGTTCGCTCGGTGGACGTTCTCGAAGCCGATCTACGAAGCAGCCGCGCGCGACCTGGTCGAACGCGGCGGTGGTGTCTTCTCGCACACGGTGGGGATGGCCGTTCACGACGTCGGCCGCTACACGGATGCGCCGCTACAGCCCGGTCAGGTCTTCGCGGTCGATCCGCAGCTGCGTGTGCCGGAGGAGCGGCTGTACATACGTTGCGAGGATCTCGTCGTGGTTACGGAAACCGGTGTGGAGAACTTCACCGACTTCCTGGTCTCGGAGCTCGACGAGATCGAAGCGACGGTCGGGCAGGGTGGAATCGTGCAGAGCTTTCCACCGCAGTAGCCTCGGCGCCGCGTCGGAACCGTCAGTCGGGAAGGTCGCCCAACGCTTCCCGCATCCTCGTCCGGTAACTCCGAAACGCGGCACGGCCTGCGTCCGTGAGGCTGATCATCGTGCAGGGCTTCTTTCCGCGGAACTCCTTCTCGACCGCCACGTAACCGGCCTCCTCGAGCTTCCGCAGATGCGTCGAGAGATTGCCCCACGTGAGTCCCGTCCGATTCACCAGGAACGTGGCATCCATCGCCTCGACGACGTACAGCTGGGTCACAATGCTGAGCCGCGCCGGGGCGTGGACGACCGGATCGATCCAGTCGAGCGGAGCAGGTCCACGGTCCTGAGGGTCGTCACTCATCGACCCACACCGGTGAGTGGCTCGTCAGCCGAGCGGCCGAGGCTGCGGATTCGAGCGACGAGGGTGATCAGCCCGATCGCAGCGATCACTATGGCGGCGATCCCAAAGACGACGGGAAAGCCGTGGTGCGGGGCATAACCGCGGCGCCACAGCCACTCGCCGACGAAAGGTGCGCCGGCGAGCAGGAGCCCGTAGAAGAAGAACCGCGGGATGTTCAAGAAGTACGCCGCCAGCGAAAAGCCCACCAAGAGGATCATCGAGAAGACGATGGGAAATGCCCACATGGATCCTGGCTCCGAGGTTATGGCGAAGTACGTACCTAGGACGAACGCCACGACGTTCACGATTAAGAGCACGGCCGTGAGCATGCGCAACCGCGCCAGACGATGCGAGCCGAGCCGCACCACGCCGATGCGCGGGGTGATGAAGCGGGCCTTGATCAGCCGCAGCGCTACGTAGACTAGGGCGAAGACTGGGAGGAAGACCGCCGAGCTCCAGAAGTCGCCCAGCCGGCGGCTCAACAGCGGCGCGATCGCGAACATCGACGCGACGGTGGCGATCAGGATGTCCCAGATTCCGAGGTCGAAGGCGGCCTGGAAGGTGCCGCGTTCCGCTTGCTTGAGGTCGTTCTCTGTCATCGGGTCATCTCGAGTTGCAGTAATTACTCTTACAAAGAGTACTCTCTAGTTCAGAGTACAAGCTAGTGGAGAGTTGCTGGGCTGTCAAGGTTCTGAGTGGCTGACCGCGGGGCAACGATCGCCGCGGCGTCGTTCGTCAAAGGGGTGGACCGCGGCCGGGCGCGTCGAGTCCGCCCGGGCGGAGCCGAATCGCGATCTCTCCGGAAAGGCCGGGCGACATGAACAGAGCGGACCGGAAGTACCGTCGGGCGGTGCTCGTTATCGGCGTGGCCGTCTGCCTGGGGTGCGAGGATACGACGAGTGGCGATTGGACCGCCGAGTCCCGCGTGGTGTGGCTGCAGAGTCAGGCGGTTCCCATCAACAGTGCCGATCCCGACGTGAGCGAGCCCAACCTGTCGGTACTGCAAGCGACGATCGGCGATGCGCGGATCGTCGGGATGGGAGAGGCGACGCACGGGACCGCGGAGTTCTGGACGATCCGGCAGAAGCTAACGAGATACCTGGTGGAGGAGATGGGATTTGTCGCCATCCTCCACGAAGCACCGTTCCCGAATTCACTTTATATCCATGACTACGTGACCGAAGGAGAAGGTACGGCGCTCGAAGCGCACCAGAAGCTGGGGTACTGGCGCGTCCAGGAGATGCAGGATTTGATTGGGTGGATGCGGGAGTACAACCTGCAACGTGGCTCCGAGGAGCCGCTGCTGCATTACTACGGTTACGACTGCGCGTTTCTGAGTTGGACGGAGTCGATCAATCTGATCGGCGGATACCTGGAGGTCGTGGATCCAGCGGCTGTCGCCGAGATCACCACGCGCCTGAATAACTACACGGTGGAAGACGCCCGCTACGTGTACGAATTCTTGGTCGCCCACGCGGATGACTACGTCGCCCAGAGCAGTCCTGCGGAATACGAGCTGATTCTCAAGATCGCCGAGAACCTGGAACCCAGCTGGCAGGTTTGGTACAACATCCAGCACGGGCTATCGGAGATGGACATAAGGGAGGGATTCAACATCGGGCAGGTGAACTGGATTATCGAGAACCTGCTCGACGGTGGCAAGGTGGTCATCTGGGCCCACAACGGCCACGTCGGGGACACATACCTCGAGGATGAGGGGGGTGCGCAGGGGCGGATGCTGGGCTCGCGGCTGAAGGAACAGTACGGAGACGACTACTACATCATCGGCACCGAGTTCTACGGCGGTTCGTTCTTGGCTTGGGACGCCTGCCCGGGTCATCCGTTCGAGTTCGTCGCCCACCAGGCGGCGAACCCGGAGCAAACCGCCTATTCTTTCTGGTTGCACGCGACCGACATCCCCTTGTTCTACCTGGATCTCCGCCGAGTCGACTATTCGCGGCCGGAGACGCGGTGGCTAGCGGGGCCGCTGAACGTGCGGTTGATCGGAGCGTCGTACTGCGCCGACTACGATGCGGAGTACTACTACCCGACGTCACTTCCCGTTCATTATGACGGGATTATCCACTTCGCAGACACCAACCCCACGACGCCGATCACGTTCTAGCGATCGATGCGGTGAATCTTGGCGGCGAGGCCGGCCACGGTCGACGCCGGAGG
>JBDHKD010000061.1:0-15654 GCA_039586575.1 Gemmatimonadota bacterium
GGGTGTGGGGCCGTCGGGCGGATCGGGCATCAGGAGGTCCCTGGCGTGGGAGGTCTGTGGGATCTCTTGTCCGTGGAAGAGCGCGGCCCAGGCGGTGAGGAAGAAGAAGTAGCTGAAGCCATCGCCCACGGCGTGGCACATGCTGACACCGAGAACTGACCCGTCGGGGGTCTGGGTGAGCTTGATCCGCGTCAGCGGTTCGCCTTCGACGGAGTCGACCGGATCGAGGAAATCGTAGCGCGCTTCGGGTTCGCCGCAGCCGGCGGCCGATTCGCTAACCTGGAAGTGGATGCCGTCGTCGCGTGGCTCCAGGGCGTAGGCGTGCTCGGCCGTCCGCACGAGCTTGGCGCTGATCGGTGGGAGCAGACGTGCCACATCGCGCAGGCTATCGCGGAGCCGATCGGCGTCGATCGTACCGTCATAGGCGAAGACGAACTCGATGGGGTAGGAGCCGACGCCGGTGAAGACGTGGTCGATGGGCGTGAGCGGGATCGGGTCCATAGGCAGTCTCAGTCGATCTTGAGGACTTTGGCGCCGCGGATCTTGGCGCGCTTGAGCTCGAGCAGCGCCCGGTTCGCGTCTTGGAGTGGAAACTCCTGCACTTCCGGGAGGAGCTGCATGTCGGCGGCTAGTTCGAGGAACTCGGCGACATCGCGGCGCGTGACGTTGGCGACGCTCTTGACCTCCTTTTCCATCCACAGATGGGCGGGGAAGTCGAGCTTCAGCAAGTAGTCTTTGTCGGTCTCTTCCTTGCGGATCGCATTGACGACCAGGCGGCCGCCGGGCTCCAGACAGTTCAGCGCCTGGACGATCGGCTTCCACGCCGGGGTTGTGTCGATGATGGCGTCGAGCCTGTCGGGCGGCTCGTCGGCGGTGTCGCCGGCCCAGACGGCGCCGAGATCGAGAGCGAAGTGGCGCTCCGTTTCGCTGCGGGCGAAAACGAATACCTCGGTCCCCGGGCAGCGATGCCGGACTAGCTTGAGGACGATGTGTGCCGAGGCGCCGAAGCCGGTGAGCCCCAGGCGCTGACCGTCTTCGATCCCCGTCAACCTCAGCGAGCGGTAGCCGATGGCGCCGGCGCAGAGGAGCGGTGCGGCCTGGGAATCGCTGAACCGGTCGGGAATGGGATGGGCAAAGGCCTCCGGTACGGTCATGAACTGAGCGTAGCCGCCGTTGACGTCACGGCCCGTCGCTTGGAAGTCGGGGCAGAGGTTCTCGTCACCGGCGCGGCAGAACTTGCAGGTACCGCAGGCGGAGTAGATCCAGGCGATCCCGACGCGATCGCCCCTGTTGAAACGTGCCGCGCCGACGCCGAACTGCTCGACGGTGCCGACGGCCTGGTGACCGAGCACGACCGGTAGCCGTGGCGGAGGCGTACGACCTTCGATCTCGTCCAGCTCGGTGTGACAAACACCGCAGGCCGCGAGCTTGACGAGAACCTCTCTCGCGCCCGGGGCCGGGTCGGGCAGCGTCGCCGGCTCGAGCGGTGACTCGTGCTTCCGGAGGTCGCACAGCTGCTTCAGGATCATGACCTTCATTTGAGCTTCCTAACTTCCCGGGACAACGTCCGTCGCGGTGTTGTTCAGCACGTACCAGCCGACGGCGATCAGCAGGAACGGCAGAGCGTAACGGGCGATGATGCGAATTGTTCCGGCCAGGCGCGGGTGTGAGACCAGCCAGCCGGCGATGGCTCCCCAGACGGCGACCATCGCGAAAAGCGTGGCGATCATCGGCAGCAGGAAGACTGTGCGCGAGTCGGCGAAGAGGATGGCCAGAGCGGCGAGCGTGTCCCCGCTATTGGCCAGCATCACGAGTCCGACCGATAGCGCGACGCTGGGCACGGGCTCTCGCTCCGGAACGTGAAGGGCCGCGACCGAATGCGAGATCAAACGGTAGAGGTGGAGCAGGCCGAGGGCGATAGGGACCAGCCCCAGGTAGGCGATGTAGCGCTGCGGAGCCAGGTGAGCGATGGCCGAGAGCCCGAAGACGGCGGCGACGACCAGGGCGAGAGCTGCGGCGTAGCCCAGCAGCACGTCCAGCTTGCGGTAGTCGCGAACCCCGAGGAACCCGATGAGCAACAGCAGGTTGTCGAGGCTCGTCCCGACGAAGGTCACCGCGGTGACGATGATGATGGCCAGCAGTTCAAACAGGGTGATCACCATGGTACGAGTGTCGCGGAGAGTCGAGCCAGCTGGCCGGCGGCTAGCGGGTCGGGGACCCTGAGCGCGTGGATCGCGATGAGGCCGAGGACGCCGACGACCAACAGGTAGTAGAGCGTGGGCAGAATCGTCTTCCTCAGGGTAGCACCTTCCTGACCCAAGAGGCCGACGGTCGCCGAGGCGGCCACGACGTTGTGGATGGCGATCATGTTGCCCGCAGCGGCGCCCACCGCCTGTAGCGCCACGACGAGGGCGGCGCTGATGGCGAGTTGGGTGGCGACGCCGTGCTGGAACAGGCTGAACATCAAGTTGCTGACCGTGTTGCTGCCGGCGATGAAGGCGCCGAGCGCGCCGACGGCCGGCGCGAAGAAGGGCCAGACGCGCCCGACGTTGTCGGCGACCCAGGCGGCCATGGCGATGGGCATCGAGGGCAACTGGCCACCGGCGGCGCTCGCAAAGTCGTTGAGCCCCGAATTGATATAGATCCGCACCATGGGGACGGTAAAGAGCAGCACGAACCCGGCGCCCAGCAACACGCGACTCGAGTCGCGGAGCGCGGCGACGATCCGCCGTCGATCCATGCGGTGGAGGAACCAGGTAGCGACGACCGCGAGCATGAGCATTGTCGCCGGCAGGTAGAGAGGAGTACTGGCGCCGCTGATCTCGGTGCCGAGAATAGCGACCCAGGCGACGCGCACGGTGCTGAGGAGGCCGCCGAGCGGTAGCTGGGGCAGGCGGGTGAGCACGAGGAGCAGGGCGAGCAGGGCGTAGGGCGCCCAGGCGAGGGCGATGGGTATTCGCCTCGTGCCGGCTGGCTCCTCGAGTGGCGTTGCGAGTCCCAGCCAGTCCGCCGGCCACGCGTCGCGTGCGGCGAACTCCCAGGTGTCAGGCGGGACGAGGAAGCGGCGGCGCGCGGCGAACGTGACGACCATGAGGCCGATGGCGGCGCCGAGCAGCGAAGGGAACTCGGGTCCGAGAAGCACGCCGGTCAGCGTGTAGGGTATCGTGAAAGCCAGGCCGCCGAAGAGCGCGAAGGGCAGGATCGAGAGACCTTCGCTCCACGAGCGATTCGCACCGAAGAAGCGGGTCATCATCATGACCATCAGCGTGGGCATCAGCGTGCCGGTGATCCCGTGCAACAATGCGGCGTAGGCGGTGATGGTCTGGCGGTATTCGGCGAACGAGAGGCCGGCGGCCTCCAACTGATGGGCGAGCTCCGGGCTGGCCAGACCTTCGGTCACACCGATGAGGATCGGCGTGCCGACGGCGCCGAAGGTGACGGCGGTGCTCTGAATCATCATACCGATCATCACCGCCGCGGCGGCGGGGAAGCCGAGCGCCACCATAAGCGGAGCGGCGACGGCGGCCGGCGTGCCGAAACCGGCGGCGCCTTCGATGAACGAGCCGAAGAGCCAGGCGATGATCACGACCTGGACGCGGCGGTCGTCGCTGATGCCGTGGAAGCTCCGACGAATAGCGCTGACGCCACCGGAGCGCTCGAGGGTCTTGAGCAGCAGGATGGCGCCGAAGATGATCAACAAGATATCGAGGGTGATGAACAGGCCTTGAATGGTCGACGCAACGATGTGTCGGGCATCGACCTGCCAGACGGCCCAGGCGAGCGCGGCGGCGGCGACGTAGACGGCGGGCATGGCGTACTTGGCCGCCAAGCGGAAGCCGACGAGCAAGACACCGGCCAACAGGATGGGCGCGACGGCGACGAGCGCCTGGACGCTTGGGCTCATGCGGGCTCTCTACCAGGCGTCATCGTAGATGAGTGCGTGAACGAATCTCGGCCCGTGCACCCCGAGCGTGAGGTTCAACTCGATGTCGGCCGACTTGCTCGGCCCCGTGATGAAGACGATCTGGCCGCTGACTCTGAGCAGCGAATGGAGGCGTTCTTCCTGCCTGAGCTCGGCGAGCCACGCCTCGAAGTTTTCGTAGATGCGGCTCATCGGCACGATGGCCAGGTGTCGGAGCGGGAGCAGGCTGGCCGCCCGGCTCCTGCCGCGGCTCGACGCCAGGACCATCGATCCGGTGCTGGCGAATGCGGCATCGACGCCGGTCAGGCCGACGGTCAGGCGCGCCGCGCCGGCACGTGTGTGCTCGTCGTGCAGGTCCTCGGGGACGACGAGTGCGATACCGGCATCGGCGAGGGTCGGCCTCAGGTCTTCAATGGGGAGCGCGCGCGGGGCCCAGCTCAGTACCGCGCGGGCCTCCGGGCCCTCCTCGGTCTGTCTGTCCTGCGACGGCCATTCCTTTAAGAGCTCGAGGACGCGTCGGCGCACATCGGCCGCGTCCTCGACGATCTCGTAGCTGCCGTCGATCGCCTCGAGCTTTTCACCGAAAATCTTGGCGAGCGAGCGCCGGTCGCCGTCGGCCCGGGTGACGGCGCTGGGGATCGCCGGCTTCGCCGCCGGCGCGGGCGGCTCGCGAAACACGGAGCGCGGGCCCGCCAGGGCGCGGCGCAGGCGCGCGAGGATGACGTCCCGGGCTTCCAGCGAGTCGGAGATCATTCCTCGTCGCTCCCCGTACCGTCGTCTCGGCGTTCGCGCCACAGGTCGGCAAACCGCTGCGGCGCGAAGCGGGGCAGTTCGCGGGTGCGGGCCCAGGTTCTGAGCGGCGGCAGCGCGCGGGCGAAGCGAGCGAAGCGGCGCGCCGCACTTGCCAGCGCTCGATAGAGAGCGGGCCGACGCACGAAGCTGGCGTAAGCGCGAACCGCCGCCCGCTCGCCGATCGGCGAGGCACGCCGCTCGACGAGGTCGCTCCGCAAGTCGAGCAGCAGGCGCGGCAGATCGATTTTTGCGGGACAGACGTCGCGGCAGGCACCGCAGAGCGAGCTGGCGAAGGGAAGCTCGCGGGCGGCCCGTGGGTCGTATTCGAGCAGCGGGGTGATGACCGCACCGATCGGGCCGCTGTACGGTGTGCGCCCGTAGGTGTGACCGCCGATCTCGCGGTAGACCGGGCAGACGTTGATGCAGGCACCGCAGCGGATGCAGAGTGCGGCATCGCCGTAGCGGCGCTCGAGGATACGCGAGCGGCCGTTGTCGAGCAGGATGACGTGCATCTCGTCGGGACCGTCGGCGTCGCCGCGTCGTCGGGGACCGCTACACAGCGAGAAGTAGACGGAGACATCCTGGCCAGTGGCGCTGCGCGACGCCGCCTGCCACAAAAGGACCGCGTCCTCGACTCTGCGAACGACCTTCTCGATCCCGACGATGGCGACATACACGGGTGGCAGGCTGGTCACCATGCGGCCGTTGCCTTCGTTAGTGACGACGCAGATGGTGCCGGTCTCGGCGATCGCGAAGTTGCAGCCGCTGATACCCATGTCGGCGACGAGGAACTCACTGCGCAGCTCGCGGCGCGCGGCGGCGCACAGTTCGGCGGGGTCGGTTGTCGGAGGTGTCCCGAGCTTCTCGCCGAACAGCGCGCTGATGTCCTCGATGCGCTTATGGATGACGGGCGTGATGATATGGCTCGGCGGCTCGCCGGCCAGCTGGACGATGAACTCGCCCAGGTCGGTCTCGACGACATCGATGCCCGACCGCTGGAGCGCGTCGTTGAGGCCGATCTCCTCCGTGACCATCGACTTCGACTTGACGACGTCGCTGACGCTGTGCACGCCTGCGATGTCGAGGACGGTGCCCACCGCCTCGGCCGCGTCGCGCGCCCAGTGGACCTGGCAACCGTTGGCGATCAGGTTGCCCTCCAGCTGCTCGAGCAGATCAGGTAGGTGCTCGATGGCGTAACAGCGGGCGGCCCTGGTCTGGTCGCGCAGGCGGTGGAAGTCGACAGCGGCTACAGCCTGGGCGCGCCGGTCGCGCAGATGCTCGGTGGCGCGGTCGAGGGCGGCGCGCAGGGCGTCGTCGGCGAGTGCCTGCCTGACCCGTACGGCGTAGGGAGCGGCGACGTCAACCGGCATCGGGGTACTCCTCGTCGGCGGGCTCCTGGTCCGCGGGCTCCGACTCGGGCGAGCCGGCGAGCAGCTCGGCGACATGCACGGCGCGGCAGGAGTAGCCGTCGCGCGCGCGGATGCCGTTCAGGTGCGTCATGCAACTGACGTCGCACAGGGCGACGACGTCGGCGCCGCTCGCCGCCAGATTCTTTGCCTTGCGCCGGCCCATCGCGGTACTGATCTCGGCGTTCTTGATCGCAAAGACGCCGCCGAAGCCGCAGCACTCCTCCGCGTCGGGCAGCTCGACTAGCTCCGCGTCTTGGATCTTGGCGAGGAGCTGGCGCGGCTGCGCGTCGATGCCGAGCTCGCGCAAGAGGTGGCAGCAGGGGTGGTAGGTGATCTTGCCCGCGTAGCGAGCGTCGCCGGGTGCGAAGCCGAGATAGTCGGCGAGGTATTGAGTGAGTTCGTAGGTGACATCGCCGATCTCGATGGCGCGCCTGCGGTAAGGATCGTCGTCTTCGAACAGGCGCGGGTACTGGTGCTTGACCATGGCGACACAGCTACCACTGGGCGCGACGATCGCGTCGATCGTGCCGTCGTCGAGGGGCGGATGGAAGATGTCGACGAAGTGCCGGGCCACGCGGCGGGCATCATTCCGGTAGCCGGCGTTGAGGGCGGGCTGACCGCAACAGGTCTGGCCGTCGGGAAAGACGACGTCGGCGCCGCTGCGCCGGAGGAGCGAGGCAGCCGCCAGGCCGACGCCGGGGTAGAGGGTGTCGACCATGCACGTGACGAAGAGAGCCACGCGGGGGCGAGATGTTTGAAGGTCAGGCATCGGCGAATAAAGATGGGCTGCAGGTGTTGCAAACGCGAGGGTAACGGTCACATTTCGCATCATGCTGGAATTCGTCGTCATCGGAGCGGGCATCGCCGGGTTCAGCGTGGCGTTGGCGCTGTGGGAGCGCGGAGCCGCGGTCACGCTGGTGGAGGCGAGCCGACCGGGCTCGGACGCTACCGGCGCGTCGGCGGGGATGCTGGCGGCGCAATACGAATCGGGCGGCCCGGATGAGAAGTTCCGGCTTTGCCTGGAGAGCCGGATGCGCTACCCGGAGTTCGCGGCCCGGGTCGAGGAGTTGTCGGGTCGAGCGCTGGACGTGCGTTGGGGCGGGATGCTGGTCGCCAATCTCACGGAGGCAGAACATGAGGGGGCAGTCGGCACGGCGGCGTGGCAGCGGGAGGCGGGCCTCGAGGTGGAGCTGGTCGATCCGCAGGTGGCAGTGAAGCTACAGCCGGGTGTGGCGACGGATGTGCTCTCCTATCTCTGGCTACCGCAGGAAGGCCGGCTGGACAGCCAGCGATTGGCGGAGACGCTAGGCGATGCACTGGCACGCACGGACATCCGGCTTATCGCTGAAAACGAGGTCGTGCAGATCCTGCAGAGCGAGGGTCGAGTGGTTGGTGTGGCCGTGGCCGACGGGCGCCAGCTGGAGGCCGACGGGGTGGTGATTGCGGCGGGCGCCTGGAGTGGGAAGATCCGTGGCCTGCCGCGTCAGCTTCCCGTGCGGCCGGTGCGTGGGCAGATCCTCCGCTTCGCGGCGGCGGCGCTGGGGCTCGAGCGCACCGTCGCAAGCCACGCCGGCAAGTACCTGGTCCCGCGGGCCGACGGCACGGTCCTGGCCGGTAGCACTATGGAAGACGTGGGATTCGACCGGTCGATCACCGAGAGCGGCCGGCAGGCGGTTCACGAGGCCGTCACACGGCTGGTGCCGGCGCTGGCCGGGCTCAAGCCACAGGAGCACTGGGCCGGCCTACGCCCGATCAGCGTCGATTCGCGTCCGATCATCGGGCCCGACCCCGAGCTAGCGGGCCTGTTCTACGCCACCGGCTACGGCCGCGACGGGATACTCGTAGCGCCGCTGGCGGGCGCGATCGTCGCCGAGCTCGCCGTCAGCGGCATGAGCGACATCGACCCAGGCCCCTTCCGGCCCGATCGCTTTGGCCGTGGAGCGTGAAGCGTTCCCGCTCTAGCGACGATCTGGTGGGCTCCCGCATCTATTCGAACGAAGACGCCGATCCACGTTCAGAGAGGAACCGTGACTATGAGTGGAACGAAACGCACTTCCGTGCTGCTGTGTGTCGGTCTGCTGGCGGCCCTGGGCGGTCGGCCGCTGCCGGCGCAGGTGACGGAGGAGATCCTGAGCGAGCCGGAGGCGATATTCCCCGAGGCGTTCGCCCTAGTGCAGGGTCTGCAAGAGCTACCGGACGGTCGCGTGATGGTGGCCGACCCGCTGGGCCAGGTTCTGGTCATCGCCGATATGGTGGCGGGGACGGCGGACACGCTGGGTGGAGTGGGGCAGGGACCCGCGGAGTACCGGCAGCCGGACGGGCTCTTCCCACTGCCCGGGGGCGCGACCTTGCTGGTGGACCTGGGCAACGCCCGGTTGACCCAGCTGGGGCCGGACGGGAGCTTCGGTGAGACGATGCCGATCGCGCAGGGTGAGCCGGGTACCGGCAGCCTGCAGCTTCTGTTGCCGCGGGGCACGGACTCGCGGGGCGCGATCTACTTCCGGCCGATGCCGCGGCCGGGACCTCAGCTTCCGGACTCGGCAGCGGTGGCGCGCTGGGATCGGGCGGCAGGCGCGATGGACACGGTGACCCGGGTCAAGATCCCGGCGATGCGGCGCTCGGTATCGGGCGCTGCCGGTAACCAAGCGGTGAGCATCATGCCGATCCCGCTCAGCCCCGAGGATGCGTGGGCGGTGAGCTGGGACGGGCGGGTCGTGGTGGCGCGCTGTGGGGACTACCACGTGGAGTGGATCCACCCGGACGGGCGGGTGGTACGTGGCGCGCCGCTGCAGTACGAGCCGGTGCGAGTGCGACGGGCAGACAAGGAGGAGTGGGCGGAGAGCCTGGGTAATGGCATCAACATCGGGATCAACGTCCAGAACAACGAGCGGCGCATCTCGATGAGTCGGGGAGGCGACCGCGGCGACGGCCCGGACCTCGACAGCCTCGAGTGGCCGGATCAGAAGCCGCCCTTCGTCTCCAACGGCGTGTGGGTTACCCCGGAAGGCGAAGTATGGGTGCAGCGCTCGGTGCCAGCGGGCCAGGCGCTACGTTTCGATGTGTTCGGCGGCGACGCGGAGCTCGAGAAACAGGTCAGCTTGCCGGCGGGCCGGAGCGTCGTCGGATTCGGACGCAGCACGGTTTACGCCGTCCGAACGGACGATATGGGTCTGCAGTGGCTGGAACGCTACAAGCGGTCGACGATCTGAGATCATCGAGCGCCGGCCGATGTCAGTCGGTAAACAAAGGGGCGGCTTGCCCGGCCGCCCCCCTCGTTAAGCCGCCTACTGAACCTTGAAGGAGAGGGCTACGCGGGCACGGTAGCGAAAGTTCTTGCCGTCCTCGACCGTCATGTCCAGCTTGCTGATCTCGGCGATCCGCAGGTTCTTTAGACTCTCACCGGCCTTTGCCACCGCGTTCTTCGCCGCGTCCTCCCACCCGTCGGTGCTCGTCCCGACCAGTTCGATGACCTTATAGACGCTATCCGCCATGACGCTCCTCCTGTAGGGGGGTTCTCGGGCAAGAGCTTATCGTGGGGCAATCTGCGGCGCGGGCGACGGGGTCGCCAGAGGGGAGCGACAAGCGGCCGAATGGCCGGTGCTGCCTGCGGACTAGAGCAGCGTCTCGAAGAGGCGCTGGGCCTCCTCGCGCCCCTCGGCGGTGAGCGCGATCCGCCCTTCCTTGGCGTGCTCGAAGAAATGGTGATGCGCTTCGACCTGCGCCTTGATCGACTCCTCGGTAGCCTTCTGCTTGGGCGCGTAGTCGAGCCGCTTGAAGATGCGGGCCACGTCCTTGGGGAGGATCGCTTTGCGGTGGAAGGCCAGGACCAGGAGCAGCTCCTCCTCGAACGTCTGAGTGCGGGGTAGCAGCTCGTGGGTCAGCGTCTCCTCGTCGATCTCCTCGAACTCGAGCGGGTCGGTCCGCGGCGGGTTGGTGTCGTCCGCCGCTGCGCCGGGCATGGTATCGACGAACGAGAGGTTGCCAAGCTCGTTCTCCGGTTCCGCCTCGATCGATGGCAGGATATCATCGACGCCCTCGCTCGCCGGTAGCGCGGCGGCCGGCTCGGCCGGCGGCGGCGGTTCGGCGGGTGGCGGCCGGGTAAGATTCCCGATCGGCGCCGGCGTGGCTGGCGAGTTAGCGATCATCGTCATGTACTCGCGCAAGAGAGCGATCCGCTTGTCGATCGTGGCGGCGTGCTTGTGCAACGCCTCGATCTGGTGCTCCGTCTCGGCGATCTGACTGTGGGTCTCCGCGATCTGGGCGTGCAGAGCCTCGATCTGGCGCTGGTAGGCCTCGATCTGCTGCTGTGTGGCCGCTAGGGACGCTTCTTCCTTAGCGAGCTGGGTCTGGAGGTTATCGGACTCGCGCATCTGAGCTTAGCTGGTTCCGGCGGGACCTACGGGGGTACTGCGTAAATTGTTGGCAACGGGCGATTTGGGCAAGGGCCGCTTGTAATCGGCCCGGCGATTTGGTAATTTGGGACGCACTCCCCCTGACAAGGCCGCCAAATATCTAGCCCCCGCTGGCCAGGGGGAAGACTCTGCTGGGAGTAGGTTGTGTCGCTGATAGTGGGTATCCGGTGCGCCGACAGCGTTGTGCTCGCCGCTAGCGGTCCGGGGACCATGCCCTCGGAGGACGGGCTGCCGCCGGCGCGCCAGTGGGCCAGGAAACTGCGGGTCGTGGCAGGCCAGGCGGTGCTGGGTGTTACGGCACACGACGGGCTGGTTCAGGAGATGGGTTTGTCGCTGGAGCGGTGCCTGGCCGAGCCGGACGATAGCGACTGGTCGGAGGATGTGCTGCGTGGCAGACTGCGGGACGCGCTCGCCGCGCCGGTACAGCGGACCGTTGCGATTCACAGGACGCTTCAGGGGCTACCCGGCTTTGGAATCACATCGAACGACTACGTGGTCAGCCAGGCGCTGCTCGCCATCCCGTTCCACAACTCGCTGCGGCTCTTCCTGCTCGACCCGGAGTGCTCGGTCACCGAGGTAACGGACGAGCTGACGTGCGCGGCGATCGGGAGCGCGCGGGCGATAGCCGAGCCGTTCCTTTCATTCCTGCGCAAGGTGCTGTGGGACGCCGGCATGCCCGATAGCGCGCTTGGCGAGCTGTGCGCCTACTGGACGGTACTGCACGTGGCGGAGAACAGCAGCGGATTGGTGACGTTCCCGGCCCAGCTGGTGGTGATGAAGCGAGGGGAAGGCGGTACGGTAGACATCTATGAGCGGGGCGAGCGCGAGCTGCAGCGGATCGAGCAAGCGATCGATCGCGGCGAGGAGATGATCCGGCGCAGCCTGCGCGGTCAGCCGCCGGCGGGTGAAGGATCGCCGCCGCCGGCGCCAGCCGAGAAGCCAGTGCGCAAGCGGGTACCAGAGGTTCGGTTGACGCTGGATCGTCCCGACCGGCGGCGATAGGCGGAGACTTCATTCAAAGGAAACAACAATAGCAGGAGCATCCGATGCCTCGATTCCGCCAGTCCGGGCTAGTCGTGCTCTGCGGGCTGATCGCGCTCGCGGGCTGCGACAGCTTCGAGCAGGAAGAGGCGGCCGTGCAGATCCGGGATCGGTTCTGTGAGGGTTGGCCTTATGGTTGCACGGACAACACCGAAGTCGAGATCGAAAAGGTCAACAAGACGCGCAATGGCCGGCAGGTCCTGTTCAAGGTCCGCGACGGTGAGGACGAGACGGCACGGCTATCGGCCGCCTACTTCGAGCCGCGTGGCGACAGCTGGATCTTTCTGCTGTTCGAGGACCCGTTCAACGATCGCTTCCAGGCAGAGGCCGCCCGCGTGGGCGCCGACAGCCGCCGGTTCACCGACGACCTGATGGAGCTGAAATCGGCTCAGCGATGGTTCCTGTCGATTTACGGTCGTTATGCCGGCAGCCTGGCCGAGTTGGACAGCGTCAGCTACGAGCCAGCGGGCGACCCGATCGAGATGACGGTGGGTGGCGGCAGCTGGCGTGGCGTGATGGCGAGCCAGTACGTGAGGTGCGAGTTCGACTCGGCGCGCCAGCAGCTACCGAGCTGCGCGGGGCTAGCAGCGGTGAACGCGGGGAGCGAGACGGGCCCGCTGTCGACGGCGTTCGGCGAGGCGGAGTAGGACGGTAGTACCTTCCAACCGTCAGCCACAGTCAGGTTTCTAATAAGATGAGGGGAGCGTCATCCTTGCAGCGCTCGCGGGGCGGGTCCATCTTGCCTGGCTCGCGATAGTCAGCTGGGGCGAACGGCAGGCAGGGGGACAGGCAGGCTCATGGGTGAAAGTCGCTCGCGGCTTCGTGCCTTCGCGGCGGAGCTCCAGCGGCGGCGCGTGTTCCGCGTCGCCGTTGTGTACGCCGCTGTGGCCTTTGTCATCTGGCAAGCCGCCGAGATCGCCTTCGAGGCTTTGAACTTGCCGCCGTGGGCACTGACCGCGGTCGTCGTCTTCTCGCTGCTCGGTTTCCCGGTCGCCATGGTGTTGGCGTGGGCGTTCGACATCACGTCCAAGGGTGTGGTGCGGACCGAGCCGCTGCCCGAGGAAGCGGGACGCTACCGGCAGCCGGGCCGGCCCATCGCCCTGCTGGCGGTCGTCGCGGTCGTCTTACTGACGGTGGTGACGGCGTGGTACGTGCTGCCACGGTTACCGGGCTGGGGGGACGCGGCGGAAGCGGGTGAGGGCGGCCGGGCACTCGTGAAAAAGCTACTGGTGCTGCCGTTCGAGAACCTGGGCGCGCCGATCGACGAGTACTTCGCCGACGGGATCACCGAGGAGATCACGGCGCGGCTGGCGAGCTTGCCGGGCTTGGGCGTGATCGCGCGGACCACGGCTGTTCGCTACAGGGGCACCGAAAAGACGGTGGCGCAGATCGGCGCCGAGCTGGGCATCGACTACATCTTAGAGGGAACGGTCCGCTGGGAGAACGTTCCCGACGGTCCGAACCGCGTCCGCGTCACGCCACAGCTCATCAAGGTCGAGGACGGCACGCATCTGTGGGCCGACATCTATGAAGAGCCGATGGAGAGCGTGTTCGATGTGCAATCGGAGATCGCCCAGCGAGTCGCCGAGGCGCTCGACCTGACGCTGCTGGAGCCGGAGCGCCTGGCACTCAAGACCACACCGACCGCCAACCTGGAGGCCTATAACTACTACCTGCTGGGTGACGAGTACTTGCGGAAGGGCGGCAGCCAGACGAGCGCCCACCAGGCGGTCGAGTTGTTGGAGCGGGCCGTCGAGCTCGACCCGGAATTCGAGCTGGCGCGGCGCAAGCTTGCCGAAGCCTACGCCAACATCTACTGGGGCAACTTCCGATTGCTGACCGGCGTGCGGGAGATCGACTACGAGGAGGCGCTGTTCAGGCTGTACCCGGAGTCGTTTGGAACCGACACGGCGGCCTACCACCTGGCCCGTGCGATCCTGCTCGAGAGAGCCGGCCGCGCAGGCGAGTCAGAGGCCGAGTTCGACTCGGCGCGTGCGGTGGCCAGCGCCCGGATCGCGGCACGCCCGGTCGACGCGCGGCTGCATGCCGAGCTGGGGCTGGCTTACGCCGGCCTGGGTCGGAGCGAGGAGTCGGTGCGCGAAGGGAGGCGGGCCACCGAGCTCCTGCCGTTGAGCGAGGACGCGTTCGCCGGCGCCGCCTTCGCCGATAACCTGGCCCAGATCTACGTGCGCGCCGGTGACCTCGGTGCAGCGATCGAGCAGCTGGAGTCGCTGCTGGCGGTGGGGTCTCCGCTATCTACCCCGTGGCTGCGGGCCGACCCGACCTGGGATCCGCTGCGCGACGAGTCGCGCTTCCAGAGGCTGCTGGAGAGCGAGGAGTAGGCGGTGGACGGTGGGCGGCTGAGTCGGGATTCCGTGAACAATTGAATAATAGAGCAATTGAGTACTCGAGTTCAGAGGTGCTCGCGAGGGAGAAGAACATGCGCGGTATGAGGTTGGTGAATTGGGTGGCGCTCTTTGTGGTGGCAACCTTGTCGGGCTGTGGCGGAGGGTCGCAGGGCGAGGAGGGCGCGGCGGCCGGCGCGGAAGATCTGGTCGCGCGGGCCCGGGCGATCCACGAGCGTGTGATAACGATCGACACGCATGATGACATCCCAGACGATTTCGCCACGGCGGAGGTCGATCCTGGGGTGCGCGGGAATCGAGAGGTCGATATCCCCAAGATGGTGGAGGGCGGGCTCGACGCGGCGTTCTTCGTCGTCTACGTAGAGCAGACGGAGCGCACGCCGGCGAACTACGAGGCGGCCAAGCAGGCGGCGCTGGACAAGTTCAACGCCATCCGCCGGATGACCGATTCACTGTACCCGGATCGGATCGAGCTCGCCTACTCGCCGGAAGACGTGGAGCGTATCCACGCCAGCGGCAAGCGAGTGGCGTGCATCGGGATCGAGAACGGCTACGCCATCGGGCGGGACCTGAGCCTGCTGGCGCGGTACCACGAGCTGGGCGCGCGCTACATCAGCCTCACGCATAACGGACACAACGACATCGCCGACTCGTCGCAGCCGGACACAACAATCGGCGAGGCAGAGGCGGAGCACGGCGGGGTGAGCGAATTCGGCGCGCGGGTGATCGAGGAGATTAACCGCCTAGGGATCATGGTGGACGTCTCGCATGCGTCGCGGGACGCGATGCTCGACGCCGTGCGACTCTCGCGGGCGCCGATCATCGCCTCGCACTCGAGCGTGCGGGCGTTGGCCGACGTGCCGCGCAACCTGGACGACGAACAGCTGCTGGCCCTGAAGCAGAACGGCGGCGTGGTCCAGATCGTCGCGGTAAGCGATTTCATCATCGAAGACCCACCCGAAAAGAAGGCGGCGCTCGACGCGCTCCGTCAGGAACTCGGCTTGACGGGCAGAGCGGCCTGGCGGACGATCAGCGACGAGGTACGGCAGGAGTACCGGAGGCGACGCCGTGAGATCGAGGACCGCTGGCCGGTGACGGTCGGCGATCTCGTCGATCATATCGATTACGCCGTCAACCTCATCGGGATCAACCACGTCGGTATCAGCTCCGACTTCGACGGCGGCGGTGGCCTCGAGGGTTGGCGCGATGCCAGCGAAACGTTCAACGTGACCTTGGAGCTCGTACGTCGCGGCTACACCGAGGAACAGATCGGCAAGCTCTGGGGTCAGAACCTGCTGCGCGTCTGGCGCGAGGTCGAGCGGATCGCCGCCGACATGCAGGCTGGCTGACGTTTGGCCGGCGGCAAGCCGGCCAGCGAACCGGGCGAAGCCGGATCGACCCGGTCACAATGACCGATTCCGGGCCGGGCGCCTGTAGGGCCGTGCGTCGGCCCTCATGCCTAAAGCTATACATTGCAGCGGATTGGCGAGTCGGGTGTCGGAAGGCACGTGCCTTGCCACCGTGAAGGCGCGGAATGAAGAGGACGACGAGATTCAAACGGGTGCGAGGCACCGAGGGTGTGTCACTGATCGAGGTCCTGATCGGGGTGATCATCCTGTCGGTGGCGCTGTTGGGACTGGCGGCGGCCGGTGGGGTGGCGGCGCGGCAGGTGTACATGGGCCGGGTCGACATGGGCCGCTGGGCGGCGTTGC
>JBDHKD010000137.1:0-7381 GCA_039586575.1 Gemmatimonadota bacterium
GCATCGCCCAGAAGCAGAAGGTGCTCAACTTCCTGAACACCCCTGCCGGCAAGAAGCTGCGCGGGAAGGGCGCGAAGCGCACCGTCCAGGTGCAGGCGATCATGCAGCAGTATGGCGCGCCCATGTATGGGCCCCGGCGGCAGACCGCCCAGCAGCGCGCCCAGCGGCAGACCTCCCAGCAGCAGCGCGCCCGGATCCAGGCCATGGGCTTCCAGCAGTTGAAGGCCGAAGCCGACCGTCGTGGGCTGAAGAAGTCGGGGGGAACTAAGGCCATCAAGCAGCGCATCCTTGCCCAGATTTCCCGCCAGGCGTCCTGATCCGCGCCCCCAGATCAGCGGCGCGCCCACCAGCGGCGCGCCGCTTCGCGCCTATTGTCTCTGGAGCCTGAGATATGCTTCACCCCAACGAGTACATCGCCGGCATCCATGACGTGATGGCTGCGGAACTCCTCGCCGCCTCCTCGCTGACCAACCCCGGCGCAGAGGAGGGGCCCGACGCCTGCGTCACGCTGCCCGGCGCGCCAGCATGATGGGGGCGCACGACCTCTCTGCGGTCTTCGGTCGCGTCGCCGCCGAGCAGGACGGCTTGGCCGAGGAGAGCGAGGCTGTGGGTGTGAGCTGCATCCGTGGGATGCACGCCTTCGGCTACTACAGCCCTGAGGAGCAGCGGCTGCTCAAGCGGAAGGCGTTTGAGTCGAACCTCACCGCCGCCCAGGCGGAGTCGGCGTACAGCCAGCTCACGAACAAGCTGTATTCGTCCGCGACCAACTACGGGATCGACCCTGACGGCAACGGCACCGAGGGTGACGAGCCTGATGAGGTCGGGCTGGACGACATCGCCGCCTTCGGCGTCGCCGCTGAGTGTCTGGGCGGCGACATGCCTGGGGTCTTCGGCGGCGCGGTGTACGAGCAGTTCGGTCGTATTTTCCGGGCGAGCATGGAGCGGCTGAAGCGCCGCAAGGCTCGCCTCATCCAGCGCCTGGAGAAGCTCACGGAGCGTCTCGAGGGCCTGGAGGACCAGGACAAGAGCGGCCCTCGGGTCTTGGTGCTCCAGAAGCGGGTCGATCAGCTTGAGGGTCGGATCGAGAAGATCGACCAGAAGATCGCCGCGCTGAAGAAGACGGGCGGCAAGGTGGCGGAGTCGAAGGACGACGCGGACACGAAGCGCGCCGCCGAGGCGTCCTCGCTGCGCGCGGCGACGGACGACGATCTCCCTGACGACGACGACGACCTCTTGGACGACTTCGGCGGCGAGCGCAGGTCTCGCCGTCTGGAGCGACGCCTCGCGCGGCTCCAGCGTCGCCTCGCGCGGCTCCAAGAGCGCGAGCGGGGCCCGTTCCGCGAGCAGCGGATCGCCAAGTTGGAGGCGCGGATCGCCAAGGTCAAGTCGGGCCTGCTGGACGACGACTCCGACCTCGACCTGGACGACGACGATCTGGAGGGTCTGGACGACCTGCTGGACGACGCGGACGACTTCGGGGTGTTCGCTGAGGTGGAGGTCTTCGGCCTCTCCGAGAGCAAGATCAAGCGGATCGAGCGGCGGATCGAGCGGCTCATGGGTCGTCGGGCTCGCCTCGCTGAGCGTGAGCGTGGTCCGCTCCGCGAGCGGCGGATCGCCAAGATCGACGCGCGGATCGTCAAGCTCAAGGCGGCGCTGGAGGGTGGCGAGGACATCGACCTGAACGACGACCTCGACAGCGACGAGGAGACCTACCTGGCCCCCGCCGTTTCACCGAAGGCGTACTCTTCCCAGGAGGAGTGGCTGTCGTCGTTCGCTGGTTCGCTGGCGCGTCACCCTCACATCGCGAATCGCCAACCCTACGTTCAGTTCTTCCGGCGTCGCGCCGAGCGTCGTCGGGGCAGCTTGAACATCCACCCCAGCGTGATGGGTGATGAGAACGCCCGGTTCTTCGAGAAGGTGAAGACCACGGTCGCTGAGAAGCAGCCGGCGCGGAAGGCGGCTGCCTTTGTCTCTGAACGAGCGAAGGGGCTCAAGGCCAAGACGACCAAGGCTCGCCTCGACGCCGCCTTCCGGCGCACCGCGCGTCAGATGAAGCGCGCCAAGACGACCAAGGCTCGCCTCGACGCCGCCTTCCGGCGCACCGCGCGTCAGATGAAGCGCGACGAGCTGGAGGTCAAGTCGAAGGCTGCTGCCGCACGACGGGAGCGGCAGGAGGCCCGCCGCGCCACCGCGACGGCGCTCAAGACCCGCGCCCAGGTGCCGATCCAGGCCCGCCGCGCGCTCCGCCGTGGGGAGTCTCCGGCTGCGCCCGCCGCGCCCGCGCAGCTGACCTACACGGTGAAGCCCGTCGACACCCTCTTCTTGATCGCTTCGACCAAGCTGGGTGACGGTTGGCTCTTCAAGAAGATCGCCAAGATGAACAAAATCCCCGACCCGGACGTGATCAAGCCGGGCCAGGTGCTGGTGCTCCCCGCATGAGCGACTACCGCTATCCGCCGCCCTACGCCCGCCAACCTGTCGCGTTGGCGTATCCTCGCTGGTATCCCCCTGCGCCGCAGGGTCCCCCTCTCCCAGCGCAGGTGCAGGAGTACATGATGGACATCTATGGTGATACCTACGGGGACTTCGATGACCTCGACGCTGAACTGGACGCCCTCGAGGGCGATCTGTTCGGTGGCCCTTACCGACGCCGCCCCGCCCCCCGTCACGCTGTGGCCCGCCGCCGGGCTATCGCCCGTCGTCGCGGGGCGCGGAACGTCCCGATGAGCAACGACGAGATGCTGATCGGCTTCATGGGCATCACCCAGGACGACGTGGACTTCATCGACAGCTTCGGTGACGCCAGCATGATCGTCTACGGTCAGGAGGCCGCCGAGCCGACCAAGATCGAGCAGACCAAGACCTTCTTCTCGGAGAAGCTCCCGGCGCTCATCCAGAAGTTCAAGAGCAAGGCCGAGGTCGCTAAGATCCGCGCCGCGCAGCTTGAGAAGCGCGCCGAGGCGGCTGAACAGCGCGCCAAGGCTCTCTCCGCGAGGGCGTCTTCGCAGGGCGGCTACGCGGACCAGCTCGCGCGCATCGAGGCCCAGCAGTCCCGCCAGATGAGCACCGGACAGATCGTCGCGCTCACGGCTGGCGCTATCGCGCTGGGCGGCCTGGGTGTCTACCTCTACACCCAACGGTCGTGACATGGCGTGGAAGGACCTCAGCAAGCAGGAGCGCATGGCGATGCTGGGCGGCGGCGTCGCCCTCGGCGCTGTCGTGGGCTTCGGGATCTGGACCTCAAGGAAGTCTTCCCAGGTGGCGAACGTCGGCTACGAGCTGCCCAAGCAGGACCGCGACCGGCTGAAGCGCGCCATCGAGTGTACGAACGACCTGATGATCCGCGCCGCAGCGCTCCAGGG
Source organism: Gemmatimonadota bacterium (assembly GCA_039586575.1). Lineage (GTDB taxonomy): Bacteria > Gemmatimonadota > Gemmatimonadetes > Palauibacterales > KS3-K002. Next base: position 3,363 of record JBDHKD010000137.1, read on the forward strand.
CGTTCGCGCCGCGAAGCGTGCGGGCTACGACGTGCCTGACGGGAGCCTGGAAGCGGCGACCAAGAACCTCTACAGGCACCTGGAGCTGGAGCCGCCTGATGCCCCCTGTGTCGGCACGAGGGTTACCGCGTGAGCTGGTGGTCGAACCTGTCTGAGACGGAGCGTGCGCTCGTCCTGGGTGGCGGGTTCGCTGTGACCTCTGCGGTGATCATGGGCATCATCGCTGGTCGTGAGCTTCGCGGTGGCCTCCCGGTCACCGTAGAGGTGGGCCCCAAAACGCGCGGTGTTGTATCAACAGGCGTTCGACAAACGAACCAGACTTTAGATAGACTCTCGGAACGAGGCGTCCCCGTTTATGTCCTCCTGGGCAAGCGGGACATCTCCGAGAGGAGAAGCTGAAACCCCTCCTCTATGTGGAGAAACACATGAACGAATACGACGACCTTGACCTCGACCTGGACGACGACCTCGACCTCGACCTGGACGACGACGACGATCTCCTCGGCCCCGACGAGGACGACCTGATCGGACCTGAGGGCTTCTCCGGCTCCTCTCTCCATGAGTATGGTGAGGACGACGAGGACGACGAGTTCGGCGGGCTCGTCGCCCTGCCCTGGATCAACCGGCTGGGTCGGAAGAACCGCTACGCGGTCGCCGCGAGCCGGTACATCCGTCGCCGGCAGCGGGCGAGCGTCGCCCGCGCCAAGGGCAACGAGTCGAAGCACGCTCGGAACCGCAGCCTCGCCCAGCGGTCCTACGCTCGGATGCAGCGGCTCTGGTCGAAGATGAAGCCGCAGGCCCGCGCGGCGGCGCAGTCACCTGAGCAGGTGATGGCTTCCGTCAACAAGATGCTCGGCACGGGCGGCGCGGCCCGCACCGCCGCCCGCGTCCCGCCGCTGCGAGCCCGCCAGGCCGCTCAGGTCCATCAGGCCGCCTCGCAGACGAACTACGCGCGTCGGCGTCAGTTCGCGATGCCTGCCCCCCGCCCCGTCCGTCGCCCGCCGCCCGTTCGGCGGCCCGCTGGCCCCCCTCGGCGGTTCGCCTACGGTCAGGAGGAGGGCAAGTTCACCGACGCGGCGAGCCAGATCGCCAAGGACCACACCGTGGCGACCGCTGCGACCGTCCTGGGGATCTTCGCGGCTGGCGTGCTCCTGAGCGACTCGATCATGGACGCTGTGGACGGCTTCCGCTACTGAGGAGGGTGCCGTGGGCCCCGTCAGGGTGATCGCCCCTGCCCGGCGACCCCGGACGGGGTCACGAGGCATCTCCAACCGCTACCCGAACTCTGACGAGTTCGGCGCGGTCGCTGCGCTCGCTGCGCTCGTCAAGGCGGGGCGTCTCGTCGCGTCTGGGGCCAAGAGGCACCAGGTTGGCGAGAAGGTCCGCGCGTGGTTTCAGGACGAGAAGCGGCGGAACGCGGTCTACGAGCAGCGCTACAAGGCGGCGAAGGCCCGCTACGAGCGCGCCAAGACCGAGGCGTCGAGGGCGCGTCACCTCAGGCAGATGCTGCGGTATCAGGAGCTGCTGGAGGTCGCGAAGATCAAGGCCAGCGTGGCTGCGGCGGGGGTCGTGGAGCCCGGCCCTCACCTCGACGGGCTCGCCATCGAGCTTCGGCGGAACGACCTGGCGAAGCAGTACGAGTCCGCGCCGCCTGACCGGCGCGTCCAGCTTGAGGGGCTGATCGCCAGGTACGACAAGGACCTCGCGGAGCGGAAGCGGGAGATCCTCCGCGTCCAGCAGCTCCGAGAGGCGCAGGCTGCGGCGACGCCGAAGGGGTCCCAGGCGCAGATCATCCGGCGCGCCCCGGAGCTGGACGACACGCCGCCGCCGAGGGTCGAGGAGGACCCCACTCCAGGGCTGCTGGAGCGCGCGACGAACGCGCAGCCCCCGGTCTCCCCGGAGCAGGCGGCGATCACCGGCATCGGCGGCCTCATGGCCGTGGCGAAGTCGCCGCCGGGGCCTGGCCAGCAGGTCCGCGTGACGTTCTACCCTTCCGTGTCGGCGCAGAGCTACTCCGGCGCGAACGGCATTGACGAGCCCGGCGACGACCCCATCCTCCTCATGACGGGGACCTACACGGGTGCGGGGCAGCAGTTCCTCCGCCTCCGAGACTCGCGCATCCAGACGCGCTTCTTCGACTACGGGAAGTACCGGCTGCTGGGCGTCGTCGCCCACTTCCAGAACAACTACATGGTGAAGACCGCCGCTGGCGCGAAGAAGACCAGCCTCCAGAACCGAGGCGTCGCGCTGATCATTCGATCCATGTCGGTCTACAACGGAGAGGACCTCTTCCTGCCCGACCTCAACTCGATGCCGCTGGACACCTACAACATCTTCCCGACCCCTGACTCCTACACAGGCATCAACACGGGCGTCAGCGTGAGCGGCATCCAAGAGGCCCCCTACAACCCCCGCTGGTCCTCTCGGCACTTCATCGGGCTCCGCACGAACCCGGTGATCGAGGGCACGGCGCGCATCCAGGCGTCCGTCGGCGCGTTCTGCTGGGTCGATAGCGCGGAGATCCTCGCGGGTGACTTCATTGAGATCCCCGTTAGCGTCTCGCTGGTCTGCCAGATGCTGGAGGACAAGGTCTTCGGTAACCCCATCGTCGTCGGCCCCGCCGCCCGCGCCGGGGCCCAGGTCAACCTGGGCCTCGCAGACGAAGGCGTTGACACAGACGGGGTGCGACAGTACGTCCTGAAGAACCCCAGGTATACACCGCCGAAGGAGGGCTGAAGTTGGCCTCCGGCCTCACCGCTGGTCGCGGATCCCATAACCGCGCAGTGTTCACGGCACCCCCGCGTCGTTACGCGGTGGTCCTGCCGTACCACCCGGAGGGCGACCTCGAGCCCGGCTGGTGGGGCGTGCTCCCCGAGTCCCGCTTCGGCGCGTGGGGGAGCCTGATGGAGCCTGATCTGGACCTCACGGGTCGCCAAGCTGCACGCGACGCCGCCGACCGGATCCGCGCGTGGCTCGACTCCTACGGGGGGCGCTACCAGCGCATCGCGCTGCTCGCTGAGGGGCCACTGATGAACGCCTGGACTCAGGGCGCTCGCGGCACCAGGTCTGCGTCGCGGGTGAAGATCTTGAAGGCGGGCGGCGCGCTCGGGATGCGCCACCCCCGTCTGCGGCGAGAACTCGCCGCATCGGTGTCCCCGTGAGCGACCTCCAGCTCTTCCCCGACGAGGTCTCGATCTCGCCGCTGGCGACGGCGGTGCTCGCCGGGGTGCGCCGCGACAACCAGAACGTCGTAGGGCGCTACAGGCTCGTCCCAGACGACCCCCACGTCTTCCAGGCCCGCATCGCCTCTCATGAGGAGCTGCTCGATGACCGCTACGAGCCCGTGCCGGGCGTCTGGTCACAGGTCTCGAGGCGCGGGGACGACTTCACCCTCGATGTGGGCGTGAGTCAGCGTTATGGGAGGGCTCTGGCGGGTGCGATCCGTTGCCACAAGCGGTCGTGCTCAAGTATGATCCCCTCCTATCAGGTCAAAGCCTACGTCCTGGGCTTCCTCGCGGACAACGGAGTGTGAGATGAGGCCCAAGGGTCAGAAGTGCGGAAACTGCATCCACTTTCAGGTGAGGAACACCGCCGAAGCCGACCTCGCGCGGGTCGCCCGCGACGAGTCTGAGTGCGCCCCCGGCGAGTGGGTCTTCCGGGGCCAACGGAAGGTCGGGTGTCACGGCGGCGCGGTCAAGGGGATCTGCGCCAAGTGGCGTGAGCGCAAAGCGCCCGGCCCTGAGATCCTCTCCACCCAGTGGTGCAAGCTCTGGAAGGGCGGCGGGCCTTCGATCCGCCGCGCCGGGTCGTTCAACGCGCCCACCGCGCCGCCGAGGCGCGCCCCCATCTCCGACCAGGCGGGCCCCATCACGCTCGCCGTGGTCGCGGTCTTGGCCCTCCTGGGCTGGAACAAGCGGAGGAAGAAGTGAGTCAGAAGCTCAACAACGGAGCCCTCCTCGCCCTGCTCGCCGCAGGCGCGCTGACCGTCGCCGGTTCGGCAGCGAACCGCCGCCGAGGTC
>JBDHKD010000138.1:0-3829 GCA_039586575.1 Gemmatimonadota bacterium
CAGGGTGCCGTAGATTCCCACCGCCGCCAGTACCGTTGCCGCCGCCGCGAAGATTCCCAGTACGATCATATAGAATCGATCGGAGGCCGCACTGTTACCGATCAGCTGACCGATGGTGGCCGCCGTGTGCAGGGGTACGTCGCGATCGAGCGCCCGGATCTCCTCGCGCATGAGACGCACGGACCGTGAAGGGTCACCGCTCACTCGAGTGACTATGCTCACCACCGAGGTGGGCATCTGACGATAAGGCAAGTAAAGCTCGGGACTGGGCTCGCGGTCGAGGGTGTAGAAACGGACATCGCCCGCGATGCCGATGATCTCGCGCTCGAACCCCTCCGGATCCCAGCCGCCCAGATGAATGCGCTGGCCAATCGGATCTTCGCCCGGCCAATAGCGGCGGGCGGCGCTCTCGTTGATGATGGCGACGCCGGGCGCGTTCGGGCCGTTGGCCACCTCGAAGTCGCGCCCCCGAATAAGCGGGATCTCCATCGTGCTGAAGTACCCGGGTGTAGAGGCGACGATGCGAGCGTCGGGCTCCTGGTTGGGCTCGGGCGGCGGCCGCCCGACGATATCGAAGCTCGAGTTGACTTCCCACGAAGTGAAGGGGACGGCCAAGCTGGCGGCGACCGAGCGGACTTCAACGTGCCGGCCCACGCGCTCCAGCAGGTCATCGACGAACGCTACGCGGGTGGCCCCATCGGGATAGCGGGCGCCGATGCTGATGCGCGCCGTGGCCAACCCTTCCGCCTCGAACCCGACATCCTCGGCGATGAGCTTGCCGAAGCTCCGGATCATGAGACCGGCCCCACCGAGGAGCATCAACGCAACGGCCACCTGCACGATCACCAGGGTGCGGCGTGCTCGAAGCACTTCGCGAGCTATGCCTCCCGTGGCCCCGCCCGCCTTCATCGCCTCTACCAGTTGCGGCCGTGTACTGCGGACTGCGGGCAAGATGCCGACGATCAGACCGGTAGCGAACGTGACGGCGAGCGTGAACGCCAGGACCCGCCCATCGATCGCCACATGGTTCGTGCGCGGAAAGACGCCGGGACCCAAGGCGAGCAGCAACTCGACGCCCCAGTAGGCGAGCAAGAGGCCCGCGGCGCCGCCCGCGACCCCCAGCACCAGGCTCTCTATGATGAGCTGTCGGGCCAATCGACCGGGTTTAGCTCCGATGGCCTGGCGCACCGCGAACTCGCGCTCGCGCACCGAAGCGCGCGCCAGAAGCAGGCTGGCCACGTTAGCGCAGGCGATTAGCAGTACGAAACCGACTGCGCCCAGCAGCACGTACAGCGCTCGTTTAACGTCGCCGACGACGTAGCGCTTGAGCGGTACGACGTTGGTCGTCACGTCGGCGTTGTGCTCCGGATACTCCTGCTCCAGGCGCGACATGATCGTCGCCATCTCGACCCGCGCTTGTTCCAGAGCCACAGCCGGCTTGAGGCGCGCGATCACACGCAGGAAGTGGGAGCTACGGTCCTCGGCACGGAGATCCCAGGTCAGCGGACGGAACACTTCGGCCTCCGCGTAGACCGGGAGGCGAAATCTTGGTTGCATCACCCCCACGACCTCATAGCCCCTGCCACTGATCGAGACCGTCGCGCCGACCAGGTCACGGTTTCCGCCGAACTCTCGCATCCAGAGCTCGTAGCCCAAGATGACGGTCGGCGCCGCGTCGGCGCGGCCGTCATCGATGGTGAACAGCCGACCCAGATGAGGCGGCACGCGGAGTACATCGGAGAACATCTCGTGCGTCACTACCGCTCCGAGCAAGCGCGACGCCCCTTCGTCTCCACTGATTGCCCCGCTCCAGTAGTGAGCTGCGGCCATCGCCTCGAAGGCCTGGCTCTGGTCGAGCCAGTCCGCGTAATTCGGCGGCGAGACCTGGCCCATCGTGCTAACGTAAGTGAGGTTGTTCTCCCATACCGTGACGAGCCGGTCGGGCTCACCGTACGGCAGCGGCTCCAAGAGCACGCCACTCACAACGCTGAAGATCGCCGTGTTCGCACCCACACCCAGGCCGAGCGTGAGGACGACGATCGCGGTAAGGCCGGGGCTTCGGGCCAGGCCCCGAACGGCGTAGCGAAGATCGGAGAAGAACACGCAGTACCTCGTCGTCTACAGGTTCGATTCCAGCGGCGGTCGGCCGCGCTCGCTTCTCTATTCCGACTGCAACACGACCACCGGATCGACGCGCAGCGCACGCCAGGCCGGTATCAGGCACGCCAGCAAGCCGACCAGCGAAAAGAACGCGCTCACCGACACGAACGTCATCGCGTCGGTCGGCGCGGTGTTGAACAGCATCCCTTCCAACAGCCGAGTCAGTCCGAAGGCCGCCACGAGTCCGATGGCGAGCCCCAGGGCCACCAGGGCGATGCCACGTTTGACGACGAGCTCGACGATAGCGCCCTTGCCGGCGCCCAGGGCCAGCCGGACACCGATCTCGTGGTGGCGTCGGGTGACGTAGTAGGCCAGGACGCCGTAGAGGCCGATGGTCGCCAGGAGGACTGCGATGCCGGCGAAGCCGGCGAGCAATACGGCCATCACTCGGTAGCGGTCCACCGAGCCTGCCAACGCCTCGTCCATGGTAACGATCCGCGCGATCGCGATGTCGCGGTCCGAGCTCCAAACGGCCTCGCGCAACGCTCCCGCGATCAAGCGGGGCTCCCCAGCGGTCCGCACGGCGATGCGCATCAGGCTATACGGTATCTGATAGTAGGAGGCGTATACGACCTCTGTCGGCTGCTCGGCCAGCGAAAAAAGATGCACGTCCTCCGCCACCCCTACGACCTCGAACTCGGTCGGTCCGCCGAAGTCCACAACGATCCGCCGGCCGATCGGACTCTCCTGCGGAAATAGGCGATCCGCCAAGGAGCGGCTGATCACAGCCGCGAGCGGCGCGCCGGCCGCGTCCGTCGCGTCGATCCCGCGCCCGGCGAGGAGAGGGATCCCCATCGTCTCGTGGAACCCGTGCATGACGACCCGGAAGGGCGCCCCCTGTACGTCGGCCGGATCGAGTGGCGGATTATCTGCCGCGTAGGTTATGAGCCAGTTGCCGGAATCGCGGATCGGCAGTCGGTCGGCGATCGCCACGCCCTGCACTCCGGGGATCGCCTGCAGCCGCCCCCGCAAGTCTGTGAAGAACTGGATCCGCCTCTCGAGCTCCGAGTACTCGGAGCCGGACAACCGCAGCTCGGCGGTGAGCAGGTTGGCCGACTCGAAGCCGGGATCGACGCCCGTGACGCGTGCAAAACTGCGAACCAACAGACCGGTGCCGATGAGCAGCGTGATCGTGATCGCGACCTGAGCTACGACGAGCCCGCTACGGAAGCGCGCGCCGCCGGCGTCCGTGGTCCGGGCGCCGGACTTGAGATCTTCCACGACGTCAAGTCGCGCCAGGCGTAGGGCCGGTAGAGCACCGAACAGCAGTCCCGTGGCCAGCGAGATCACCAGCGCGAAGCCGAGGGCCGTGCCCGATATCTCTGCGCTGAGCGTGTTGGGTAGCCCCAGCGACACGGGTCGGACGAGCAAGTCCTGGAGCCAGCCGGCCGACAACGTGCCCGCGATTCCGCCGCTTAAGGCCAACACGAAGCTCTCGGTCAGCAACTGGCGCATCAGCCGCGGGCCCGAGGCGCCCAGCGCCGCGCGCAGTGAGAGCTCGGCACGCCGCGCCGAGCCGCGGGCGAGCACCAGCCCGGCGACGTTGCCGCAGGCGATGAGAAGAACGAACGCGACCGCGCCCATCAACAGCAGCAGGCTACCCCGGTAACTCTCGACCACCGCCCCCCGCAGGTCGGTGAGCAGCAGCGCCTTCCCCGTGTTCGAGTCG
>JBDHKD010000062.1:0-15566 GCA_039586575.1 Gemmatimonadota bacterium
GCGGACGAACGATTCGAAAACCGACCGGTCGCCATCTGCGGCGCGCCAGAACGCGACAACCTGTTCCATCCCTCGGCGCAGCCGCTCACGCTGCCCCGTGCCGTACTCGCCGACAAGCTCGCGCTCGAGGCTCGCCGTCGCATCAGCGGCCCAGGTCGGCGGTCCCGCCTCCTCTTGTGCTTGCAGGCTCGGGGTTGCCGTCAATAGGACGAACGCGACCGATGGATAAACGATCGCGACTGAGATCACGCTGCACGGGCTTCGCATGCTTCGCCTCACTGGCTCACTGACCTACTGACTAACTGACCTACCGATTCATAGTCTCCACGCCAACCCCAGTGCGACGACCACCTGGTCGCCCTCGCACCTTCGCCGAAGCGGAAGTCGAGCATGGCGCCCATGGTCGGCGTAATGGAGAAGAGGCCGCCGACATCGAGGAGTAGAGCGGGATCGAAGTCGTCTTCACCCGAGCTGATCCCGAGATCGAAGCGCGGGTGGACGAAGATTTCCGAATCGCCGCCGGCCAGGATGAACCCGATCCCGGCGATGAAGCCGACCGGGACCTTCCAGATGGTGGCGCCCGGGTCGCTGACGCCGAGGCCGACGTCGAAGCTCAAGGCGAGCTGGCCGCCGCCCGGTGACAGCGGGCGCGAGAACAACCCCCAGCGCACGTCGGCGCCGGCGAAGGGAGTGTCTTTCGAGTCGTCGATAATCCAGAGCCCGGCGCGGCCGCCGATATCGACGTCTTCGTTCACCGGGAAGCGGATCATGCCGCCCAACACGTAGGAGTTATCCGGGAAGGCCAGGTAGGGGAGAAACACCTCGCTGGTCGGTATCCCGGCGGTCAGCAACGCCGGCTCGGCGACCACCTGGCCGTAGATGCCGCCGGTGCTGGCAAAAAAACAGGCGGCCGCCGCAGCGGTCGCCGCTAATCTCCTCGCTCCACCCATGGCGTTCCTCCCTTCAGCGCTTCGAGCGCGTTGGCCCCTCCACCCGGTATATTGGGGTCGGCCGTGCCAGGAGCAAGAGTCCCCCCGGTCAGCGCCCGGCGGCCCGGGCGGCCGGTTTAACACTTCATCGCTTCTCTGCATCTTACGCGTGGTATGGATGAGGCCGGTCTGATCGAACGAGCGCGCGAGGGCGACCGAGCGGCGTTCGGTGAGCTCGTGAGGCTGCACCGTGATGCCGTGTACCGGTTCGCCGCCCGCTGGCTGGCCGACCCCGACCAGGCGCTCGACGTCGCCCAGGACGTCTTCGTGCGAGCCTTCAAGGGCTTGAAGGGCTACCGCGGCGACAGCCGCTTCCGGACCTGGCTCTTCTCCATCACACTGAACGCCGCCCGCTCCGTCGCCCGCCGCCACAAGCGGCGCGGTGAGGTCAGGATCGACACCGGCGCCGAGTTCATCGCTTCGTTGACGCCGCCGGATGCCCGGGCCGCCCGGGCCGAGGCCTTTGCCAGGGCGGCGGCCGAGCTGGCCAATCTGCCCGAGAAACAACGCGGCGCGGTGACCTTGCGGGTGTTCGAGGGGCTCAGCTTCAAGGAGATCGGCGATATCATCGGCTGCTCCGAAGGCTCGGCCCGCGTCAACTACCACCACGGGATTCAGAAGCTCAGGGAGGCCCTGACATGACCGGCGCCGAAGGCTGCGGCTTGATCGCCGACCTGCTCCCGGAGTTCTTGGCCGGCAGATTGCCGGCCGAGGACGACAAGCGAGTCCGGGCTCACTTGGAAGTCTGCGCCGAGTGCCGGCACCGGGCCAACGCCGTGAGTCTGCTGCAGCAGACGCCCGTGCCGGTGCCGGATCCGGACCGCTGGGAGTATTTCGTCAAAGGAGTGGTGGAGGAGACGGGGCGCCGCAAACGGTTGGCGACGCCACCGCGGATCGTCGCGATCGCCGCCCTGCTGGCCGTGATCGCTCTGGCCGTCTTCCTCTGGAACCTCTTCGTCGACCCGGCCCGCTCGGACGCGCCGGGTATCGAGGTCCTCGCCGGGGAGCTGGCGGAGTTGCCCGAGGACGATCTGGCGGCCTGGACCGCGGGCCTCAGCCCGACCGACTTCATGCCGGCGGGATTCGACGCCACAGGCCTCAGCGAAGAAGAACTCGAGCAATTGGCCAGGGAGGTCGGACGCACATGAGATCGAGTCGCTTTGTTCGTGTCGCGGCGCTCGCGCTGATGCTTGCCGTCGCTCGAGGGTCGGCGGTGTCCGCCCAGCAAGGCGAGGCGGCCCCGGACGCGTCGCCCCAAGGGGCGCAGCAGCGGTTGATCGAGATGTTCCTCGACCACGCTACGCTCGAGCTCAACTTGACGGAGGAGCAGCGCGGCGGCCTGGAAGGTGTTCTGCGAGAGACGATGGACCGGCGCGCCGAGCTATCGCGCAACCAGGTGCGGCTGCGGCGCGAGATCACGGACGCGCTGTCCGATCCGGCGACGAGCGCCGCCGAGTTCCAGCGGCTGGCTGATGCGAGCCTCGCCCTCAAAGCGCGCGAGGTGGAGCTTCTCGAGTGGCAGCAGGCGCGCCTGCTCGACGTGCTCACGCCGCGGCAGTCCCTCCGCTTCCAGATCATGCAGGAGCGCCTGGCCCAGCGGGTCGCAGAAATGCGGCGCAGGCGTGCCGACCCGCGACAGCAGCCGCCGCGCTGACCGCAGCCAGCGCGCCGCCGCCTTGGGACGGGCCAGCAGACCAGCGCGCCGGACGTTGCTGCTCGGCGCTCACGTCTCGACCGCCGGTGGCGTGCAGAACGCGCCGGCTCGCGGCGCCGAGATCGGTGCCCCGGTCATCCAGATCTTCACCAAGCAAGTCAACCGCTGGGCGGAGCGTTACATCGACGGGGAGACGGCGCGCGCGTTTCGGGAAGCCGTGGCCCGGCACGCGATCGTGGTCGCCGGCTCCCACGACTCCTACCTGATCAACCTCGCCAGCCCGGACGCCGGCCTTCGTGACCGTTCCTATCGCTCGTTCTGTCGCGAGCTGGAGCGCTGCCGCGCTCTGGAGCTCGATTTTCTCGTCACGCACCCGGGGAACGCCACCGACGGCGATCGCGCGGCCGGCCTACGGCGCAACGCCGAGGCGATCGGGCGCGCGCTGGCGGCCGTCGACGGCCCCACCCGCGTACTGGTCGAGTGCACGGCCGGACAGGGTACGGCGTTGGGGTCGAGCTTCGAGGAGCTGGCGGAGCTGCTCGAGCGGATCGGTCCCCGCCACCAGCAGCGGCTCGGCGTCTGCCTGGATACCGCGCACCTGTTCGCCGCCGGCTACGACATCGCCGCTGACTACGATGGCGTGCTGGGGGAGCTGGACCGCGTAGTCGGGCTCGATCGTGTGCGGCTCTTCCACCTGAACGATTCCAAGACGGCGCTGGGCTCGCGGGTCGATCGGCACGAGGCCATCGCCAAGGGCCGGCTCGGTCCGGTCCCCTTCCGTAACATCATGCGCGACAAACGATTCCGCTCGGTGCCCAAGGTCATCGAGACGCCGAAAGGCGACGCTCCGCTCCGCGCCGACCGCCGCAACCTCCAGTATCTCCGACGCTGCGCCGCCGCCGGCCGCTAGTCCGAGGGTCCACCTTGGACCTCGCTCCATGTCGCCCGGAAACAGCGCCTGCCGATACCACGCTCCTCGACTCCAAGTCCACTCCAGGGAACTGGGCAGGTGGACTCCCCGGCCCCCCTGTCCCAGTCCTTTGGGAGGAGGCGGGAGGACCACGTCGCGCAGTTCGCGAGCACACGTCGGAGCCCTGCGGACGCCCTCGGTAGGTGGCGCGAGCACGGAGCGAGTGGTCCTCCCGCCTCCGACCCCCGCCTTGCCTCCGGAGCCGTCGGGCGATATTAGAAATACGTCGCCCGTCGTGTTGTTCTTCCTCTGCGATGCACGTGACTAACATGGGCAAACAAACGAACACAGGTGCGCGAGCGGAGATCGAGATGCGGATGCGGGCGGTGGCCGAGTTGCTCGGTCGTCAGCTCTTGCCCCACCCGGCGGCCGAGCGCACGCCGGAGGAACAACACCGTCACCTGCTCGAGGAGACTCAACAGCTGTACGAGAACGAGCTGACCTGGGAGGAGGAGACCGGCGAGGAGTCGACGGACTCGGGATCTGTCGTCTCACTGGTCTTCCCGGGCACGCTCGCCCTTATCGATGCGTTGGTCACTACCCACGATCCCAGTGAGCGCGGCGAGGGAGGAGCGCACCGCGACGTGGTGGCTTCGTTCCTCGAGTGGCTGGCCGACCGGCTGTTGAGACTCCGTTCCGGCGGCCTGCACGGCAGCGCGACGATCCGCGCCAAGGAAGTCGACCTGACGGACCGGCTGATCGATCTGGTGATGCACCGCTATTGCGGGCTCAGCGCGGCGGAGATCGAGCGTCTCGAGGCGACGAGCAACTAGACCCAACCGAAACTCACCCCGTATATCGGCTAGCGATGAACATCATAGTCTGCATCAAACGCGTACCCGACTCGGAGAGCCGCATCGCGAAGGCGAAGGACGGCACGTCGGTCGACACGCAAGGAGTGAAGTTCGTACTCAATCCGTACGATGAGTATGCGCTCGAGGAAGCGCTCAAGCTCAAAGAGGCGGCCGGTGGCGGCACCGTCACCGTGATGACGCTCGGCGGCGAGGAGTCGAAGGAAACGCTGCGGACCGCGCTGGCGATGGGCGCCGACCAGGGAGTGCTGCTCAAGGGCAAGCCGTCGGTCGATGGGCTGGGCACGGCGGAGAAGCTGGCCGCGGCGATCGCGGGCCGCGACCACGATCTCGTGCTGTTCGGCAAGCAGGCGATCGACGACGACAACCTGCAGGTCCCTTCGATGGTGGCGGAATTGCTGGGCGTTCCCGGTGCAACCGTCGTCGTCGAGCTGAAGGTCGAGGGCGGCAAGGTGACAGCACGGCGCGAGATCGAGGGCGGCCACGAGGTGGTCGAGTTCGAGCTGCCGGGTGTGATCGCCGCCCAGAAAGGCCTGAACGAGCCGCGTTACCCGAGCCTCAAGGGCATCATGCAGGCGAAGAAGAAGCCACTGGAAGAGGTGGACGTGGGAGACGCGGAGTCGCGCCTGGAGATCATCGAGGTCATGAACCCACCGGTGCGTGCGGCGGGCGTGATCGTCGGCGAAGGTGCCGACGCCGTGCCCGAGTTGGTCCGCAGGCTCCGCGAAGAAGCGAAAGTCATCTGACGATGAGTGTTCTCGCATTTGCAGAACAGAGAAACGGTGTGCTGCGCCAGACGGCGCTGGAAACTCTGACCGCCGGCCGCGGGCTGGCCGACGCGCTCGGCGTTGAGCTGGTCGCGGTCCTGCTGGGACCGCCGTCCCTCGCCGCGGAGACGGAGAAGCTGGCGCGCTACGGTGCCGATCGGGTGCTGGCCGGCTACAGCGACGCGTTCGCGGTCTATGCGCCCGAAGCGTATGCGGCGGCATTGAGCATGGCGGCACAGGAGAGCGGTGCCAAGGCGTTGCTGATCGCCGCCAGCGCCCAGGGCAAGGATCTGGCTCCGCGGGTCGCCGCGCGACTCAAGGCCGGTCTGGCTAGCGATGTGGTCGAGCTCGGCGTCGAGGGCGGACGAGTCGTCGCCGTGCGGCCGGCCTACGCCGGTAAGGTCTTCATGCGCGTCGGCTTCACCAGCGAGCCGGCGCTCGTCAGCGTGCGGCCGCGCGCCTTCCAGGCGGCGGAGGCGCCCCGTCAGGCGGCGATCGATGAGCTGGCGCTGGATGACACCGCCGGGGCGGCGCGTTGCCGGGTGCAGTTGGCGGGGGAAGGGAAGAAGGAGCGGCCGGACGTGGCCGAGGCGGAGATCATCGTCGCCGGCGGTCGCGGGCTGGGCGGCCCCGAGAACTGGAAGCTGCTCGAGCAACTGGCCGACGCGCTCGGTCCTGGTGCCGGCCTCGGTGCCAGCCGCGCGGTGGTCGACGCCGGCTGGCGCCCGCACGGCGAGCAGGTGGGCCAAACGGGCAAGACCGTGGCGCCGCCGCTCTATTTCGCCGTCGGCATCAGCGGCGCGATCCAGCACCTGGCCGGCATGCAGACCGCCGGATGCGTCGTGGCGGTGAACAAGGATGCCGAGGCGCCGATCTTCAAGATCGCCGACTACGGCATCGTCGGTGATTTGTTCGATGTCCTGCCGCGGCTCACGGAGGAAATCAAGAAAGCGCGTGGTGGGAATTAGGATTCAGTGAGAATACTCGAGTTGAGAATGGCCTCGGAGGTGGGGGACGCTCGGCTCGAAGTTCAAAACTCGCTTGTTCTATTAATCAATTATTCATGGAATTTCCATTCCCACCATCATTTCTCCCGCAGAACGATCGCCTCGACTTCGCTACCGGTGGGTAGCGAGCTGTTCGCCGGCACTTTGATCAGCGCGTCGGCCTCTGACATCGATGTCAGGATGCCCGAGCCTTGCGGGCCCGTCAGCCGCGCCAGCCAGCCCCCTTCCTTCGCCCGTTCCAACGTCGCCCGGTAGAAGTGGGTCCGCCTTCCCTTCGTTGTGACGGGCTCGGCGAGCCGCACGCGCCGCCAGGGCCGGTCGTAGTGGATGAGCCCGGTCATCTTGCGCAGCGCCGGCCGCACCAGCACCTCGAAGGTCACCATAGCCGACACCGGGTTGCCCGGTAGCGCGAAGACGGGCATCGCACCGAGTATCCCGAAGGTGAATGGGCTGCCCGGTCGCATGGTCACGCGGTAGAAGAGGAACTCGAGCCCGAGGTCGTCGAGCACCTCCTTCACGTAATCGTGGTCGCCCACGGCGAGCCCGGCGGTCGTGATGAGCGCGTCGTGTCCGATCGCCGCCTCGAGGCGATCGCGCAGGCTGTCACGATCGTCGCGTGCGATGCCCAGCAGCACCGGCTCGCCGCCCGCCTCCAGCACTTGGGCGGCCAGCGCGTAGGAGTTCGAGTTCATGATCCGGCGGCCGGCGTGCACCTCCGCCAGCTGGTCGAAGTCGGCTAGTTCGTTGCCGGTCGATAAGATCGCCACACGTGGCCGGCGATACACCGGCACCGACGGTTGGCCGAGCATCGCCAGCACGCCGATCTCCGCCGGTCGTAGAAGCGTGCCCGCCCGCAGCGGCCGTGCGCCGACCTTCAGATCCTCGCCGCGACGCCGGATGTTACGGCCGGCGTCGCGGCCGTCGATCACGCTGATCGTACCGGGCTCGGGGCCCGGCTCAGTGTGCTCGAGCCGCGTCACGCCGTCGGCGCCGCTGGGCACCGGCGCGCCGGTCATCACTCGAATCGCCTCGCCGGGGCCCACCGCACGAGCGGGAAACGCCCCGGCCGCCACCTCCTCGATAACCTTGAGGACGACGGGCCGCGCGCGGCTCGCCCGCGCTACATCGCGCGATAGCACGGCGAAGCCGTCCATCGCGCTGTTGTCCCAGGCAGGATGCGTGACGCTCGATTCAACATCGGCGGCCAGCACGCGACCCAGCGCGTCGGTCAAACGCACCGCCTCGTGCTCCAGCTCGTCGATGGACGACAAGATGGCCTCACGCGCCGCGTCCACCGATAGCCAGTCAGGCTCCCGCGGTTGCCGTGCCGGAGGCGCGCGTCCGCTCGTCACCGGCCGCCGCCCTGGCTGCGCACCGCTCGTTCGGCCCGCGCCCGGTCCGCGGGCGTATTGACGTTGAGAAAGATGAGATCGGGGTCGCCGAAGCGTCGGACGACCGCCATCGGGAGCTTCCTGAGCCGTACATCGGGGAAGAAGGAGATCACCTGGCGGTCACCGCGGTCGAGTGCCGACTCGATCGCTGTCCGGCAGCCGACGCCGTAGAAAGCGCACAGCGGCTCCAGCCCGCGTCGCGACGTGCTCTCTGGAGCGACGACCTCGTCACCCGCGGCGCCGGCGGCGAGTTCCTGCAGCAGACCGGCGGACAGGAACGGCATGTCGCACGCCGCCACCAGGGCGCCGCGGCAGCCGGCCTCCGCCGCCCAGCAGACGGCCGTGTGGATACCGCCCAGCGCTCCGAGTCCCGGCCGCAGGTCGGGTCGCGTCTCCAGGCCGAGCGCCTCGTAGGCCTGGGCGTCGTTGGCCACCAGGACGACCCGGTCGGCCGCAGCACGCAGCGCTGCGGTCGCCCGCTCGGCGATCAGCCGGTCGCCTACCGTTTCCAGCGCCTTCAGCTGCCCGTGGTAACGACGGTTGCGGCCGCCGGCCAGCAGGACGGCGAGCACGGGGGAATCAGCTGCCGGTGTGTGACTCACAGCAATCGCTGGCGCCGGAGATCCTTGTGCTGCGTTCTCAGGCACTGGTTCATCACCACGGTGATGCCGGCCTGGCGCGCCTTGAGTGCGGCTTCCTCGTTGACCACGCCCAGCTGCATCCAGATGAGCCGGGCGCCGATTTCTATCGCCTCTTCGACGTGCGGCGTGACCAGGTCGGCAGCGCGGAAGATGTCGACGATATCGATGGGGCCTTCGGCTTCGCGGGCCGCCAACAGATCGGCGTAGCAACGCACGCCGAGTATCATGTCGTGCTTCGGGTTGACCGGCACGACGGCGTAGCCCTGCTCCATCAGGTAGCCGGCCACCGAATTGCTGTCGCGGTAGGGTTTCGGCGAGCAACCGACGACGGCGATCGTCTTCGCCGACTTGATGATCTCGATGGTCTCGGAATCCAGTCGCATAGCACCTAGTAGTTTGTCTCGAGGTCAAGGCCCGGGAGGCCGTATCGCGGATCGACGACCCGCTGTAGCGGCGCACCGCTGGGCTGCAACGTGACCTCGAGTGTCGGGCGCACGATCCCCTGGCGGAGATGGCCGCCGATCACGGAGTAGTCGCGTCGCCCGAGCGTGACGTGTGCGTGGACCAGTGGCGCACCCTCATGCAGCGCCACGTTGCCGACGACGGCCAGCACCTCGACCTGCTCGTCGAGCTCACGATCGAGGTATTCCTTCGTCTCGGTGTCGAAGTATGCGATGGTCGTGCGCATCATCGCGCCGATCCCGGTGAAGCTGCCGCCCCGGATGCCCCGCTCCGACAGAAACTCCAGGAACTTGTCCGGAAAGCGCTCGCCGTCCTCGAAGCGCAGGACGTAAGTGTCTCCCTGGCGGACGTAGTACATCCGAGGGTGATTCTCCGCGCTAGGGTAGTATCCGCGGGCTCACGCCGAACAAGAGCTCGACCAACGACCGCGCCAGCACGTAAGGAACGAAGCCGGCGAACGCCGTGGCCAGCGCGCGTCCGGTCCCGAAATCGAGCGCCTGGCGAATCGCCACCAGGACCGTGCCGATCATCCACACGAGTACCGCCAGGTACAGCCACGTCCCGACACCCGGCAGCAGACGGAGGACGAGCAGGATGCCCGGCGCCTGGGCGAAGCCGATGGTCCGCAAGAGCTCGCCCCAGTCGGCGGTACCGTCGAACAGCTGTACGCCCACCACGTAGCAGGTGGCCGACCAGAGCGCCCAGCCGATATAGGCGCCCAGGACGCCGGCGGCCAGGCCGCCGGGGCCCACTTCGAGGGCCCCCAGGGCCGCCGCCAGCGCGACCACCCCTACCACGCCGGCCGCCTGGCCGGTGGCGCCCTGGTCGTGTTCGACTTCCTCGTAGATCGGGACGCTGAAGGTGGCCGCGCCCACGAACCGTTTGACGAACGAGGAACGCTGGCCCGATGCCGGCTCGCTGTTCTCCATCGCTAGGCCTCCCGGGTACGCGATTGCAGTGTACGACGGGGAATATAATAAAAGCTCTGTGGCCGGTGTGTCAGGTGCGGGCGGGAAGTAGGTCAGTTTGTCAGTAGAGAAGTCGGACGGCGGTGCGCGGCGACTGGCAACCGACCACGGGCTTTCCCGACCGCTGAACTACTGACCCACTGACCTACTGTCTACCGGGTGCGCAGCATCAGGCCGGCGTAAGCGTTGCGGCCCGGCGCCGGCTCGTAGTAGCGGCCGGCGATGGCGTTGACCACGACCGACGAGTTGTAGCGCACGTCGGAGAGGTTGTTGATCCCCAGGAAGGGGACGATCTCGAACCCGGGTAGCAAAGCGTTGTAGCCGAGTCGCAGATCGGCGACGACGTAACCGTCGTTGCGGCTCTCGTTCGCGCTGTCGACGAAGTAGCTATCGACGGCGGTCAGGTTGAATGAGCCCGAGGGCCCCGGGCCGCGTGCGTAGCCGATACGTGCGTGAAGCCTGTGCGGCGGTATTCCCGGTACCCGGTTGCCGCTGAAGTCGCCGGCCTCGGTTCGGAACTCGTCCAACTCGAAGTTAGAGTACGTGTAGGCCGCGGTCACGCTGAGGCCCGGCGCCACGAGTGCCGCGACGGCCGCCTCGATCCCTCGGTGGATGCTCGAGCCGGCGTTCTCGAAGAACACACGCTCGGTTCCCGCCGCCTCCGAGCCGATCAACTGGTCCTCGATATACGAATAGAAGAGCGCCAGGCTGTAACTCAGCCGGCCGCCGGCGGTCCCCTTGGCGCCGATCTCGTAGTTGGTGGCGCGCTCGGGCTCGAGCGCCGGGTTGAAGCCGCCCAGCGTGTCGGTTAGCTCGGTAGTGGTCGGCGTTTGAAAAGATCGACCGATGTTGGCGTAGACGTTCAGCCACGGGGCCTGGGCGAGGCTCAGGCCGGCGAGCGGGCTCCACTGGTCCATGGTCCGGCCGCCGGAGTCGTCCGGGTCTCCCTCCGTCACCAGGCGGTCGTCCACCGCGAAGCGGACCCGGTCGTATCTGACGCTGACCGTCAGCTCCAGGTCGGACGCGAGCAGTAGGGCGGCGTGCCCGAAGAGACCCAGCGAAGTGACCCGCTCGTCCTGGTCGAGGGTCAGCGGCCCCAGCGTCTCCTGGTCCCGGTATTGTTCGACCCGATCGTCGCTCTGGTGATCAAGGTCGAGGCCCGCGGTGAGTCGGGTGAGGCGGCCGGCCGGCGGTGCATGCCGGTACTCGGCCCGTAGGCCGCCGCCCGCTCGCTCGAGCTCGATCAGCCGAAAGGGGATGCGGTTATCCAGCTCGCGGAAGAGCCCGTATCCCATGAGCGAGATCTCGTGCGCCTCAGCCAGCAGCCGGCGGTACGTCAATCCGGCTTGTCCCTGCCGCGTCTCTTCACCCAGGTCCTGACAACCGCCGAAGCCGGGTGCCGAGGGGCACTCCTCGGGCGGCAGCACGATGGCGCGGGCCGTGTCCGGCTTCACACGGGCGATGGAATCGGTGAGGCTGCTGGGGCTCTCCGCCAGCGGCGCATCGGCGTAGTTTACCACCAGGGTGAGCTGCGAGCGCGGGTCCGGCGCGTAACGCAGCCGCGTGTTGAGCAGCGTGTAGCGCGCCTCGCTGTGCGTGCGGAATCCGTCGCTGTCGAAGTAGGTCAGATGACCCAGGTAGTCGAAGCGGCCCGCCTGCCCGCCTAGCGTGAGATCGTACTTGCCGTAACCCCGCCCGTTACCGTAGCTGCCGCCCAGCGCGCGGAACTCCGGTCGCAGCGGGACCGGCGGCGCCGACTCGGTCTGCACGCTGATCACGCCGTTGGAAGCGTTGCCGTAAAGCGCCGCCGCCGGGCCGCGGATCACCTCGATGCGACCCGCCGCACCCAGGTCCAGGTTGTTGAGTTGCGATTGCCCGTCGGGCAGTGTCAGCGGGATGCCGTCCTGGATGATCCGCATGCCGCGGACGCCGAACTGCGAGCGCGCGCCGAAACCGCGGATCGAGATGCGGTTCCCCAGCGCGAAGTTGTAGCGGTTGTCCACGACAACGCCGGGGACCTGGCTCAACGACTCGTCCAGCGAAGCCGTCGCCTGCAGGCCCTGGATATCGGCGGCGCCCAGCACGCCGATCGCGTAGGGAAGTCGCTGTACGTCGTCTACGGCACGCGAGACGCTGACGCTGATCCCCTCCAGCCGGTAGAGCGGGACACTGTCGGCGGCGACCGTGTCCGCTTGTTGAGCGGCAGCGGGCGAAGCGTACACGTGAAGCGCCAGCCAGCCGATGGCGACGACGAGCTTTCGGTTCAGGTAGCCATTCACGGCGGTTAAGGATGACGTCTCGCTGGGAGTCATGGAAGAGGCCGGCCGCAGGCACCAGAAAAAGAGCGGGCCGGCTAGGCCGGCCCGCTCTGGGCGCAAGCGCGATCGCGCTTACGGCACCATGATCGAAATGCCGAACGGAACCATGAACCGATGCTCCGCGGCGAAGCTGAACTTCTCCGGGTCGTCGAGGTTCTCGCTCTCCAGCAAGTAGTTGTAGACCAGGCCGATACGGAAACGAACGTTGTCGGCCAGGAAGCGCGTCCGGTAGCCGACCTGACCACCGAAGCCAAACTGCGTCCCCGTGATGGAGCTTGCCTCACCACCCGGATCCTCTGAGAGGTAAAGCAGCACGCCGTTCACGCCCGCGTACATACCCGACGGCAAGTTGTAGAGGACGTTCACCCCGAAATTGAACAGGTAGTCGGTCCCACCGTCGTTGCCAGTGCTACTTAGCAGGAATCCAAGCACCGGCTCGATCGAGATCTGCGGGCTCGCGAAGTAGCCGAAACGCCAGTAGAGCCCGGGCACCATGAAGTCGAAGTCGCTGCGGCTCGAGTCAACGACGGTGTCGTTCAGCTTCAAATCCTGCACCATGTGAAGGCTGAAGGCGTTGTCGAAGCCGATCTCGATGGTGCCTTGCTCCTGGGCGTTCGCCGCGCTAGCGAAGGCGAACATCACTAGCGCTGCCAGAACTGTAACACGCTTGAACATCGTGCTTCCTCCCTTTGCACGTTCCGTTCGGGCCAGGAACCGCTCCTGACCACTTGCGAGTTCACTGCTCTCCCTAGGCCACGGCCACCGGCACGCGGCCTGCCTCCCATCAGGCACACCACTGAGTGTGCCCTGGGATACTTCTAGGGTGAATCTCGCTGCCTTCTCCCTGGCTCACCATCAATGCGCACTCAAATCCCCCCCCGGCAGCATTGAGCAATCGCTGGTGAAAATGGCAGCAATGACGTGAATAATCTGACATATCCGAGGGGGTTTGCGCAAGAACCGGAGGTTGGGGGCTCAAGCCACGGGGGCATCCCGGTTGGCTGCCGGCGGCCGGGCGGCGGCGGACGGCTCAGAACCAGTAGGCGAGCGTGATAGCGACCTGCCAGTTGTTGGTCCAATCGGTCGGGGGCGGGACCGGATCGATGGTGACGCCTGGATCGTAGAAGCCGACGGGGGTCTTGAGGCGCCAGATGCTGTTGAGGAACTCGAGGCGGAGGCCGAGGTGCTGGCGGGGCAGCCAGACGGTGCCGAGGCCGAACTGCATGAGGAAGCTGGTGCCGAAGTCGAGGCGCTCGCGTGGCTCGATCTGGCATTCCGGGTGGTTCTGCTGCGCTAGGCAGCTGCGGCTGGAGCTGATATCGAAAACCAGGCCGAGGCCGCCGAACAGGTAGGGGGATAGTCTGTGCCAGGTCCGCGCGCCGGTCAGGTTGAAGTTGAGGCGGCCGGCGAGCAACAGGAGGTCGATGTCGGTGGTTCCCACGACGAGCGAGCCGTTCTCGCCTTCACCTTCCTCGACCGAGGGGTCGATCACGTCGCGCTCGCTGGGGAAATAGACGAGGAGCGGCGTGAGGCTGAGCGGCCGGCTCACGCGACGCGTGTACTCGATCCCGTAGGCCAGGCCGCCTTTCGGCCCCAGCCTGGCGGAACCGGGGTCGCTGAAGATGTGGCTGACCGAGAGGCCGAGGTCCTGCTTGCCCTCGATGAACCGGTAGGGGGACGATATCCGCTGGGCCAGCGCCCCGCTCGGACCGCCGAGCATGGCGAGCAGGAGCGCCAGGGCCAGCCCGAGATCGAGCTTGCGCATACGGCAGTTTACACCGGCTGGAGCGCGGCGCAACGGTCAGCGATTGACAAGCGGGGACGAGAGCGTTAGGCGTGGAGGCGGAGCTTAGCGGCCTGGAGGGCCGGGGAGGGGGAGAGAATGAGAGCTGGGGTGACGCGCCTCGTCCGCTGCTGCACCGTCCTCTTGCTGCTGTATGCGCTACAGCCTGCCTCGCTGCTCGCCCAGGCGACCGCCCGGGTCCGGGCCGCCGAGGAGAACTTCCGTCGCGATCCCAACGGCACCACGCTGGCCACCGTGTTCCAGGGGGCGGAGCTGACGCTGGTCAGTGAGCAAGGTGGTTGGGTCCAGGTGGAGCTCGCCGGCTGGATCTGGGGGCCATCGATCACCGCGACCAGCCGCGACGGCTTCGACCTGAGCGTTGCGGCGACGGGCGGTGAGAACCTGCGGGCACGCCCCAACGGCACGATCCTGGCCCGCCTGCTGGAAGGCTGCTTGCTGGATCAGGTGAGCAGCAGCGGCAGCTGGATTCAGGTCCGGCGCCGTGGTTGGCTGTGGCGAGCGTCGCTGGACGCGGCCGTGGCCCCGGCGGCCGGCCCGGCGGCCGGGCCGGAGGCCACCCCGTCGGACCCGCCGCTGATCACCGCCGCCGCTCCGCTGACCATCCACGCGACGCCGGATGGCGATACGATCGCGCGTTTCGAGGCGGGCGCCCAGGCTCAGGTTCTCGGTCGGACCGGCGATTGGATCCGCATCCGGCTCGACGGCTGGATCTACGAGCCGGCGGCCCTCGATTCGGCGCTCAACCTCGCCGACACCGGCGACCTCACTCCCGCCCAGTTGCGGGCCGACCCGGGCCGTTACCGTGGTGCGCTGATCCGCTGGCGGGTCCAGTTCATCTCGCTACGTCGGGCGGAGCGGGCGCGCTCCGACTTCGAGGAAGGCGAGCCGTTCATCCACGCCCGTGGTGCGGCGGGCGACGCCGGGTTCGTCTACCTGGCGGTGCCCGACGAGCTCTTGCCGATCGCCGAGAGCTTGGAGCCGCTGGAATACGTGACGGTCGTCGGCCGTGTGCGGACCGGCCGCTCCCAGCTGCTGGGTAGCCCCGTGGTCGATCTCACCGACATCGAGCAGGAGGTGCCCCGGAACTGAGGCCCTCTCTGCTGGCACCACCGCGGAACGGGCACCCGCCGGGAGCGTTTAACAGATGAGGCCTGTGGCGCATCTAAGATTAGGGCGGTAATTTCAGGACCTCTCCCGACCCCCCGACGATTATTGCACTGCACCTCGCGGGTCCGGCCGCCTGCAGGATCACGGTCACCCGATGTATCTTAGCGCGACTCGAAATGCTCCGATGACGAGGAATACGATGACCTTAAGGATAATCAGGCCTCTCGCGCTGGTCGCGGCCTTCGCTCTGGCGGCCGCCTGCGGCGACGGTGACGGCAGCACCGGGCTCGACCCCGACCAATACGAGCTGGTCGCCGTCTCCGGCAGCGGCCAGAGCGGCATCGCGCGCACCGTGCTCCCCGAGCCAATGGTCGTGACGGTGCGCCGGCTCGACACGGGCGCCGGCGAGAAGGGCGTCTCCGTGAGCTGGAGCGTGACCCAGGGGAACGGAGAGCCGACCCGCGGGTCCGCGGTGACGGATGAGGACGGCCGGGCGTCGACGCGGCTCGTCCTGGGCAGCGCCGGCGACCACCAGGTGCGGGCCAGCGTCGCCGGTCTCGATCCCGTCTTCATCGGTTCCTTGACCTCACTGCCGGCGCCGGCGATCCAGTCGCTGCCGGCCGGCACCGTCGCCCCCGACGATACGATCGACGTGATCGTCAGCGATCTCGAGCCC
>JBDHKD010000139.1:0-3745 GCA_039586575.1 Gemmatimonadota bacterium
TTATCTATCGACGCCGCCCAGCTTATTCTCCGAGATCCCGCGGCGTTTGGACGAGGTTGGCCTCGCCCGCGAGGGTAACGGCCGCTGGCGGCGCGTCGTCGTCGAGAAGCCGTTCGGCCACGACCTCGCCTCGGCGCGCTCGCTCAACCGCGAGCTACTCGAGGTCCTCGACGAGTCGCAGATCTACCGCATCGACCACTACCTGGGCAAGGAGACGGTCCAAAACATCCTGGTCTTCCGCTTCGCCAACGCCATCTTCGAGCCGCTCTGGAACCGCCGCTACGTCGACCATGTGCAGATCACCGTGGCTGAGCGGGTCGATGTCGGGACGCGCGGCGGCTACTACGACGGCGCCGGCGCGCTCCGCGACATGATACCCAATCACCTCTTCCAGCTTCTGGCGCTCATCGCCATGGAACCGCCGGTCTCCTTCGATGCCGACGCGGTCCGAAACGAGAAGGGCAAGATCTTCCGCGCCGTGAATCCCATCGAGCCCGACGAGGTCTTGGAAGAGGCTGTTCGCGGCCAGTACGGCGAGGGTGAGCTGCCGGACGGCGAGCGCGTCATCGCCTATCGCTCCGCCGAGCGAGTCGCTCCCGACTCCTCGACCGAGACCTATGTGGCGCTCAAGCTCATGATCGACAACTGGCGCTGGGCGGGTGTGCCCTTCTACCTGCGCACCGGAAAGAGCCTGCCGAAGCGTGTGACCGAGATCGCTATCGAATTCAAGAGCGTGCCCTTGGTACTGTTCGCGAAGACGCCGGTCGATGAGTTGCAGCCGAACACTCTGGTTCTGAGGATCCAGCCGAACGAGGGGATCTCGCTGTCCTTCAGCGCTAAGGTCCCGGGTCCCCAGATGCGGATCGGCGGCGTCGACATGGACTTCTGCAACGTTAACTACTTCGACGCGACACCGGCGACCGGTTATGAGACGCTGCTCTACGACTGCATGAACGGCGACGCCAACCTCTTCCAACGCGGCGATAACGCCGAGGCCGCCTGGAGCGTGGTTAGCCCGATCCTCGATGTTTGGAGCGCGCTGCCACCCCGCGAGTTCCCCAACTACGCAGCCGGGACCTGGGGACCCGACGCGGCCGAGCGGCTCCTGCAACGCGACGGTCGCCGCTGGAGAAAGCTCTGATGAAGATCCTCGCCGGTGACATTGGCGGCACAAACGCCAGGCTGGCCGTCTACGACGTCGAGCTGACTCGCTACGAGACGCTGGCTGCCGAGACATTCCCCAGCCGCGAGTACGGCTCGCTCGAGGAGATCGTCGCTGCGTTCATGCTGGGCCACGGCATCGAGTGTCAGCGCGCCTGCTTCGGCGTGCCGGGTCCCGTCAAGGACGGCCGGGCCCAGACCACGAACCTGCCCTGGCTGGTCGAGACCTCGAAGCTGGCCGCCGCTGCCCGGGTCGAGGCCCTCGCATTGATCAACGACCTGAAAGCGCAGGCCTACGGAATCGCCGTGCTCGGGCCGCAGGACTTCGAGGTGCTCAACCCGGGCAGCGAGACCGCCAGCGGCAACGCGGCGCTCATCGCCGCCGGTACCGGGCTCGGTCAAGCGGGCCTCTACTGGGATGGTCAAGCACACCACCCGTTTGCCACCGAGGGTGGCCATACCTCCTTCGGGCCGACCGGCGCAAGGCAGGTCGCCCTGCTCGAATTCCTCAACCAGCGCTTCGAGCGTGTCAGCTGGGAGCGTGTCGTGTCCGGCCCCGGGTTCGTGAACATCTTCGAGTTCCTGCTCGAGTACCGCGACGCCGCGAAGCCCGCCTGGCTGGACGATGAGGTCGGGGAGAGCGGGGACCCCGCCCCGGTGATCACAAAGGCTGCGCAAGACGGACGCTGTGAGATCTGCGTCGAGACCCTGGGGCTCTTCGTCGAGCTGTACGGCGCCGAAGCCGGCAACCTGGCTCTCAAGATGCTGGCCACAGGCGGCGTGTTCGTCGGCGGTGGCATCGCGCCCAAGATCATCGATGCGCTGCGGGAGCCGCCGTTCATCGACGCCTTCCTCGACAAGGGTCGCATGCGACCGCTGCTCGAGGCGACACCGGTGCGCGTGATCACGAACAAGAACACCGCGCTCCTGGGCGCCGCCCGCTACGCGGCCGGCCTCGGAGCTGCGGCGTAGCGAGGGCAGGCGACGGCATGTCAGATCGGGCGATCAGTCTGAGCCGCAGACTCGCGGAACAGCGCCGGCAAGTCGGTGGCCGGGCCGGCGAGCTTCACACGCTGATCCTCGAGATGGGTTATGCCGCGAAGATCCTGACTCGCGAGATCCGCAGGGCCGCCCTGGTCGGAAAGCTGGGGCTCGCCGGCGAGCAGAACCCGAGCGGCGAGACGCAGAAGAAGCTGGACGTCTACTCGAACGAGGTCGTGATCAGAGCGTTCACCGACACCGGCCTGGTTGCCGCTATCGTATCCGAAGAGATGGATGAGCTGCGCACGATCAGCTGCAGCGATGAGGCCGAGTATCTGTTGTGTGTCGACCCGCTCGATGGCTCGTCGAACACCGACATCAACGGGGCGGTAGGTACGATCTTCAGCTTCTATCACCGCGGAGTTTTTGGTGCCTGTGTCGACTGCGAGGCCGAACTGCGAGAGAATGCCGAGCTGGTGGCTGCCGGGTATGTGCTCTACGGGCCGAGCACCGTGCTCGTTTATACCCTGGGCGACGCGGTCGATGCCTTCACACTCGATGACGATGTCGGCGAGTTCCTTCTCTCGCATGCGAAGGTTCGCTGCCCGGACCGCGGGTCATACTACAGCGCCAACCTCGGTCGCTACCACGGTTGGGATCCGAACGTCCGCGCCTATGCCGACCACGTGATCGAGCCCGACCGGGAGAGTGGTAGGCCATACTCGTTGCGCTACAGCGGCGCACTCGCCGCCGATCTGCATCGTAGCCTGCTCGAGGGCGGGATCTATCTCTACCCGGCCGATAAGGAACATCCCGACGGCAAGCTGCGCCTGCTCTACGAGTGCGCGCCCCTCGCCTTCGTCGTCGAGGCGGCCGGCGGTCGAGCCAGCACCGGACGCGGGCGCGTACTCGATTTGCGGGCCGAGTCGCTACACCAGCGCGCCCCGCTGGCGATCGGCAGTAGCGATGAGGTGGCGACCTTCGAGCGGTTCGTAGCAGCGCCTGGGCGCTGACGTGGCGATTCGCATCTTCGAGAGCCCCGATTTGGTGGCCGAGGCTGCCGCCGACGTCTTCGTCGGTGGGGCGCGGCAGGCCGTCGAATCGGGTCGACTGTTCAATGTCGTGCTCTCGGGTGGGTCCACCCCCGTGCGGCTCTTCAGGTTGCTCGCTGCGGAGCCCTACCGCGATCGCATCCCCTGGGACGGCGTTCATCTCTTCTGGGGCGACGAACGCACCGTGCCGCCGGACCATCCCGACAGCAACTTCGGGGTGGCGAACGAGGCGCTACTCTCGAAGCTCGAGCTACCTCGAGCGAACGTTCACCGGATCCATGGCGAGCATCGCGACCCGCAAGAGGCCGCAGCCGACTACGAGGCAGAGCTGCGCCGCCACTTCGGGCTGGCGGAAACCGGGTTCCCGCGCTTCGATCTGGTCTACCTGGGGATGGGCGCCGACGGGCATACGGCTTCGCTCTTCCCGGCAACTGAGGTGCTGGAAGAGCGGCGGCGCCTGGCCGTCGCCCAGTGGCTCGAGACGATGAGCGCCCAACGTATCACCCTGACTTGCCCTGTCTTCAACAACGCTGCATGTATACTGTTGCTGG
>JBDHKD010000015.1:0-100895 GCA_039586575.1 Gemmatimonadota bacterium
GACGGTGAGCCTCGTCGGTGGGAATCGCGCCGGCAACAACATCGGCGGATCCGAGTTTCTCGGTCAGCTCAGCTTCCGCCATGCCGGCCTGATCAGCGACAACGTCGGCTACAAGTTGTCGGGGCAGTACTTCAACGGTACCGACTTCGAGTACGTCGATCCGCAGGAGATCGTCGATCGCGACTACACCCAGGAACGCTTCGGCGGCGATCTGAGGTTCGACTTCCGGCTCAACGACCGGAGCACTCTCATCGTGAACGGCGGCGCCTCCCGTATGGTCAGCAGCATCGAGATGACCGGGATCGGCGCCGCGCAGGCGCTCGACTGGATCATCGTGAACGGCGGCGCCTCCCGTATGGTCAGCAGCATCGAGATGACCGGGATCGGCGCCGCGCAGGCGCTCGACTGGACCTATTCATACCTCCAGGCGCGATTCATCAGCGGCAGCCTGTTCGCCCAGGCCTACGTCAACTTCAGCGACGCGGGTAAGAGCTTCACGCTGCGCGACAACGAGCTGGTCAAGGACAATTCGATGCTCTGGGTCGGCCAGGTCCAGCACGGCCTCCAACTCGGCGAGCGGCAGCGCTTTACCTACGGCGCCGACCTAATACGCACGATCCCGCGCACCGAAGGGATCATCAACGGCCGTAACGAGGACGACGACAACCTCCTCGAGGTCGGCGGCTACCTACAGTCGGAGACCCAGCTATCGCCGATGTTCGACCTGGTGCTGGCGGGCCGGGTCGACTACCACGACGTGGTCGACCAGGTGCTCTTCTCGCCGCGCGGCGCGCTGGTCTTCAAGCCGACGCCCGAGCACAGCTTCCGGGTAACCTACAACCGCGCGTTCAGCCAGCCGTCCTCCAACAACCTGTTCCTCGACAAGCTCTCGTCGCCCGACCTCGGCGGCTTGCCCTACCCGGTCCGCGGGCGTGGTGCGCCGTCCGATGGCTTCACCTTCAGGCGCGACTGTACGACGTCCACCGGCGACACCGGGCTGTGCATGCGCTCGCCGTTCACGCCCGCCGGGCTGGGCGGCCCAATCACCTCACTACCATTGGACGCCACGCTGTTCTGGGATGCCGCGGTCCAGGTCGTTGGCTCGGTTGACCCTCAGGCCGGCGCTATCCTCGGACTGATGAACGCGCCGACCGCCGCCCAGGTGGGTTCATTGCTGCGGACGCTCAACCCCACCACGTTCGGGTTCGATCTAACGGAAGAAGAAGACGTCCGGCCTATCCCGCAGACGGACCCCATGATCACGTCTACGATCGAGGGTGGCTGGAAGGGTCTGATCGGCGACCGCCTGCTGGTAGGCGTCGACGTCTACTACTCGGAGGTCGATGACTTCATCGGGCCGCTGCTGGTCGAGACGCCAAACGTGTTCTTTGATCCGACGACTTTGGGCGGCTATATCGCGTCCGAAGCGGTTCGGCTCAGCCTGCCGCTGACTCCAGAGCAGATCACGGAGATCACCACTGGCATGGCTTCCGTGCCAGTCGGCATCGTCACGCCCGAGGAAGTGGACGCGGCGATCCAGAGCGGGCTCGACCCCACGACCATCATCCTCGCGTACCGGAACTTCCCCAAGTTCGACCTGTGGGGCGGCGATATCGGCGCCACCTACATCGCCACCGATTGGTTGAGCCTAACGGGTAGCTACTCTTACGTGAGCGAGAACTTCTTCACGGCCGATGAGCTGGGTGCGGCGGCTGACCTGGCGCTCAACTCGCCCAAGAACAAGGGTTCGCTGGGCGCCGCCTACCAGAACGCGCGCTGGGGGCTGAAGGTCGAGGCGCGGGGCCGCTACGTCGAGAACTTCCCGGTGAAGACCGGTGTCTACGTGAGCACCGACGCGGTGGAAGGCAATCGCGACAACTGCAGCTTTGCCGGCGGCCAGGGAATCGCCACCTGCCTGGAGGACTACACGCTGTTCGACCTGAACGTGAGCTACGCGCTCCCGATCTCACGTTCCACGGTGATCTCATTGACCGGCACCAACATCTTCAACAACAAGCACATACAGATGATTGGCGCGCCGGAGCTGGCCAGCGTGTGGTTGCTGAGGGTGCAGCAAGGCTTCTGATCCTCGGCGACGCCAAACGCGCGAAACCGTAACGATCGAGGGCTGGCCGCCTGAGGCGGCCAGCCCTCTTCGCTTGCCCCCCGCGGCCGGCGCTCGCTCAGCGATCGCCAGTCGCGTCCTCCGCCTCGCACAGTGGCTGCCGACTGGACCAGAGGACTGTCATGACGGTGTCACGCCGACCCAGCACCTCGTACCAGGCCGCCGCATCGCCGTAAGCGCGGAGCAGCCATTCGAGGTCCATACCGGCCAGCAGATCGACGGCATCGAGCCAGCGCAGCGCCCGCTTCTGACCCGGCCCATACCAGGTCGCGTCGAAGTAGAGGGGGAAGTAGCCGCGCGATGGGTCGTAGTCGGCGACGATAAAGGCCGCGCCCGCCGAGTCGGCCGGCGAGCCCGAGCCCATGGAATCGCCGACCATGAACGTCGCCGCGAAGCCGCGCGGCCCCGTCCCCACGCGCACGGCCCGTAGATCGGCCGGCGCTCTGAAGCGCCAGGCCCCTGCGACCTCCCGTTCCTGGACGCCAAGCCGCGCCAGCACCTGCGACAGCGACAGCATATCGGCGCGATAGACCGGTACGGTCAGGCTATCCTCGCCCGCCCGCACCCCCGGCGACCAGGCGAGGAACTCGCTCAGCGTGTCGGCTCGCGGTCTGAGCTCGATCTGCCCTTCCGCCCTCAGCGCCAGGCAGAGGCCGGATCCGCCGACCGCCGGTGCGCCGACGTAAAAGGTCCCCACCCGCGCCGAGCCACGGAACAATACGTACGGCTGGTCCGCACCATAGTAACGTGCGGTGAACTCGTCGATATACTCGGGGGCGCGCTCGGCCCGCAGCGGCCCCACGGTCCTGAGCTCCCCGGCCACCAGCTCGGCCACCGGCTCGATGACCGCCCGGCCCGGTTCATCGGTTCGCCACACGTGAAAGAGCAGCGGGCCGCTGGGCATCGACAGGGGCTGAGCGACAGCGGAGTCGGGCCCACTGCCGCCCGTGTCCGCAGCCTCATACACGGGCTCGCGCAGCTCGACCGAGATGCCACCCCACTCGACGTTGTCGCAGCCGGCCAGCCCGGCCAGCGCCAGCACGGCCACGAGCCTGCCGGTCACGCGGCCCCGTTGTAGAAGAGCGAAGGAAGTCCTATTCATTGATCCATGCCTGGCGAGTCCGCCATGACTGGCGAAACTAGAGGGGAATCACGCTCGGATCAACCGGGCCGGGGCGCCCCGCTTCGGCGTCGCCTCCGGGAGGTGAGTGACGAGCTCGGATCCGGCTGGCACCCGGTCCGCGGTAGCGGGCCACACCTCGAGCCGCAGCCCGAACCCACGGCGTTCGGCGAGGCCGAGATCGTCGAGGGCGATGGCCGCTTCGCCACCTGCGCGGTGGGTGCGCCCCAGGAGTCGCAGTTCGAGTTCTTCCTCGATGGCATCGAGCACACGAGCATCTGTGGATACATCGGTGTCGTGCCCATCGTTCACGCCTACGTGGCCGCGGCCATACGCCAACGCTGCGACCGCTCCTTTACGACCTGGGACGTCTTCGAGCAGGAGGTCCTCGCCTTCCCCCATGCCCTCCTGTCACCCGATCGCTTCCTCGCGCTGGGCCTCCCCGAAGCCACGCTCCTCGACAGCCAGGCCGAAGCAAGCGACCTGCACCCGATCCGCCTGGCCGAGATCGGACGGTCGGCCGTCAAGCTGCACCGCGCCCGTATCGAGAGCCGCCTCGCCCGCCGTTGGGCCGACGAGCGACCGGGCCGCGGCTGGCTGCTCGTCGATGGTCGGCTCGCCATCGATCCCGGCCTCCTCAAGTCCGGGCGAGCCGCCGGCCTGGTCAAGAGCCACCGCACCCAGTACCTGCCAACCGACGCGATGGAAACCGTGCTGGGGATGAGTGGCGCTCACCGCTCATCCGTCTTCAAGCCGGTGCGACCGCAGGTGGGCGAAGTCTACAGCTGGTACCTGCGGCTGAGGCCGGCGAGCGGCCACGACATCTACTGGGCCCTGGCACGCATAGAGTGTCGCGCTGGCCCTGACACCCTGGAGATCGCCGACCAGGTGAGCCGCTGGCTGCTCGCCGAGACGGCGCCCCTCGCCCTGCCCGACCCACGCTGGCACGTGCTGCTCTACCCGATCCGCGATTGCGAGAACTACCTGCGCGCCCGCATGCCGACGCTGGAGCTTTCATGACCAAACGCTACGGGCGCAAACCGCTGCCGCCCTCCAAGCAGCGGAAGTCGAGGGGACCCACCCGCAAACCGGCGGACAAGGTCCAGCCGAAGCGGCAAGGACATCCCCACCACACGCCGACCCCAAACCGTAGAGGGCAGTAGCGTGTCAGGCACCTCGCTCTCCCCCACGTTGGTCGCCTATCACGCGGCCTGCGAGAACCACGATACGGGGCCCGGGCACCCGGAGAACGCCGGCAGGCTGCGCGCACTCAACGCCGCGCTCGACGGAGAGCTGCCCGGCTTCGCGGACCGCATAATACGCCGGGAGAGTGAGCTGGCCACTGAGGAGGCCGTGCTGCTCGTACACCCTGCAGCGCACCTGGAGCGCGTGCGCCAGGCCGTGCGGCGCGCCGCGGAGCTGGCCGGCATCGTGCACCTCGACGCCGACACCGCCGTGTCGCCCGGATCGTGGGAGGCGGCCCTGGCCGCCACCGGCACCGTGCTCACAGCCGTCGACGCCCTGCTCGAGGGCAGTGCTCGCAATGCCTTCTGCCTGGCACGGCCGCCGGGCCATCACGCCACCGAGGACCGGGCGATGGGCTTCTGCCTGTTCAACAACGTGGCCATCGGCGCCCGCCACGCACAGCGGGCCGGCCTACGGCGCGTCCTGATCATCGACTGGGACGTGCATCACGGTAACGGCACAGAGGCGATCTTCTACGAGGATCCCGACGTCTACTACCTGTCGATGCACCAGTGGCCCCACTACCCGGGCACCGGAGGCAGCGCCCACCGGGGTCACGGCACCGGACGAGGCGCGACCCTCAACCTTCCCGTGCCCCCCGGCCTGCCCGCCGACAAGTACGTCGAGGCTCTGACCAACGGCATCGAGGCCGCGCTCTCCGAGTTCGACCCCGACATCATCTTCATCTCCGCCGGCTTCGATGCCGCCGCCGGCGATCCGCTCGCCGGATTGACGCTGCGCCCGCTGGACTACCACACGCTCACGCAGCGGGTCGCCGAGATCGCCGACGCCCGCTGTGAAGGCCGCCTGGTATCGGCCCTCGAGGGCGGTTACGACTACAGCCTCCTGGCGAGCTGCAGCCTCGCACACCTGCGCGCCCTCGCCGGCCTCGCGGTCGGCTGACCGGCCCGCCGATAACGCTCAACGCCCGCCACGTGTCAGCTGTAATAGAGGTGAGCAGCACGCTAGACGGCTGCTCCCCCGCAGGGGTCGCCGTGTACCTATTCGAGACCACTAGCCGCGGAGAAGGATACCGTGGGAGCCAAGATCTTGATCGGCGCCAGCGGCCTGGCGGCGCTGGCCGCAACGCTACTGGCGCAGCCCGCCGCCGGCCAAACGCCATCGGTCACCCTGGAGGAGGCCGTACGCATGGCGCTCCAGGTCCAACCGGCCATGGTGCAGGCCCGTGGCCAGGTGACGACGACAGCGGCCGCGAGGCGCCAGGCCGTGGGTAGCTGGCTGCCGGATCTCAGTGCGAGCTCCGGCTACAGTAGGAATTCCACTACCCGCTACGACCAGGCCACCCAACGCACCGTCGTGGGGTCGTCGACCTCGTACTCCGCGGGCATCAGCACATCCCTGGTGGTGTTCGATGGGCTGAGCCGGCTTTACGACAATCGCGCCGCCAACGCCGATGCCACGGCCGCCGACGCGTCGCTGGTCAATCAGCGGTTCCAGACCATACTCCAGACGAAACAGGCGTTCTTCAGCGCCCTGGCCGCCGAGGAGCTGGTCCGGGTCTCCGAGACCCGGATCGAGCGGGCGATGGAGCAGCTCAAGGTCGCCCGTGAGAAGCTGGCGAACGGTACCGCGACCCGATCCGATACCTTGCGTTCGAGCGTCGAGGTCGCCAACGCCCGGTTGCAGGAGCTGAACGCCCGGACCCAGCTGGCCGTCGGCGAGGCGAACCTGGCCCGCCTGATCGGTGTGGAGGGCAGCGTGCGAGCGCTCCGCGATGACCGCCTGCTCGGCATCGTCGAGATCGATACCACGACGATCCGCGAAGAGGCGGTGGCCGCCTCGCCCGCCGTCTTTCAGGCCGACGCCCAGGCGCGCGCCGCGGAGGCCCAGCACGCCGCGACCTTCGGCCAGTACTTGCCGCGAGTCACCGCCTCCTACTCCAGGTCCTGGGCGGGCAGCGAGTTCCTCGATTGGAACCCCAGCTGGACGCTGCGCCTCAGCGCTTCCTGGCCTTTGTTCAACGGGTTCACCCGCGAGGTCAATCGGACCCGCAGTGCGGTGACCCGCGACAACGCTCGGGCCCAGGCCGACGATATGCGCCGGCAAGTGAACGCGCAGTTGACCCAGCAGCTCGCCGCGCTGGCCGCGGCGCAGACGCGACTCGAGATCGCGCTCGCCAATCAAGCGGCGTCCGACGAGGATCTGCGCGTGCAACAGGAACGGTACCGAATCGGGGCGGGCACGATTCTGGATGTGCTGGTCTCGCAGGTCAATCTGGACCAGGCCGAAGTCGACATCATTCAGGCGCGCCTGGACTACCTGATAGCCAAGGCAGAAATTGAGGCTCTCATCGGAAGAGAGCTGTAACCCGTTCGTCATGACTGAGAGAAACCCATGAAGCGCATTGCAATGATCGCGGTCGTCGCCGTGGCGTTCGCGGTGGTTGGATTCCTCTTCCTCCGCAACGGCGAGGAGGCCGTGGCCCCGGTCTATCGGCTGGAGCCGGTCGTGACCCGTGATATCGTGGTCTCCGCCAGCGCCGCCGGCGTCGTCGAGCCGATCACCACCGTGGAGGTCAAGTCGAAGGCCTCCGGCGAGATCTTCGAGACCCGAGCCGAGACGGGCGACGTGGTCAACGCCGGCGAGCTGCTGGTCCGGGTCGACCCGCGCGTACCGCAGGCCACGCTGCGGCAGGCCCAGGCCGACCTCGTTCTCGCCGAGGCACAGCTCGAGAACGCTCAGTCCAAGTTGCGCCGCTCGGAGGAGCTGCATAGGACGCAGTCGATCACCGAGCAGGAATACGAGGACTCGCGGCTGGCGGTGGCGAGCGCCCGAGCCCAGCTGGTGCGTGCGCAACGATCGCTGGAGGACGCGCGCATCGCCGCCGAGGACACCGAGGTGAAAGCGCCGATCTCGGGCGTGATCATTCAGAAGAACGTCGAGGTCGGCAGCGTGATATCTTCGGCCACCCGGGAGGTCGGCGGCGGAACGGTTCTCTTGCAGATGGCGAACCTCGACACGGTGCAGGTTCGCGCGCTGATCGATGAGACCGACATCGGCAAGATCCAGCCCGGCATGGAAGTCACCATCACGGTCGACGCTTACCAGAACCGTCCGTTTAGCGGCCGGGTGCTGAAGATCGAGCCCCAGGCCACGGTGACGCAGAACGTCACCATGTTCCCGGTGCTCGTTCGGATCCCCAACACCAACGACTTGCTCAAGCCCGGCATGAACTCGGAGGTCGAGGTGCATGTGGGGTCTCGAGCGGGCGTGTTGGCCGTCCCCAACGTGGCGCTGCGGACGGACCGCGACGTCGCCTCCGCCGCCGAGGTCCTCGGCCTCGATCCAGAGACCGTGGCGCAACAGATCGCCGAGGCCCGGCGGGCCGCAGAGGGCCGGCCGGAGACCGACGGTGGGGCGTCGGAAAGTTCCGGCGCCGAGACCGTCACCTGGCGCGGACAGGAGATCCAGCTTCCCGCGGGCGTGAGCGCCGACGCGGTCCGCGCCTTGCAGGCCAAGTTCGACGGGGCGAGCGACATGCGAGCCGTCTTCCAATCGCTCAACACCGAAGAGCGGGCGCTGATGCAGCAGCTGCGGCAGGCGATGGGTGGCGGCCAGGGTGGTCCCGGCGGCCCGGGCGCTCCCGGGCGGGGCGGTGACGGGCGCAGTAGCACCGACGTCGCCCTCACCGGTGGCGAGTACATCGTTTTCGTCCTGCGCGACGGGCTGCCCACACCCGTGCCCGTCCGCACCGGTCTCACCGACCTGGACTACTCGGAGGTCGTTTCGGGCCTGAGCGACGGCGACACGGTGTTCGTGCTTCCCAGCGCCAGCCTGCTGGCCAGCCAGCGCGAGTTTCAGGAGCGCGTCGCGAGCCGGGCCGGCGGCCTACCCGGCGTGAGCCGGCGATGAACCCTCGTTTCAGACTCGAGTAAAGAGAGAGCGCCAACATGCTCTTCAGCGAAATCATCCGGGTGGCACTCAGCGCGATCCGCGCGAACAAGCTGCGTTCTTTCCTGACCATGCTGGGCATCGTGATCGGCGTCGGCGCGGTGATTACGATGGTGGCCCTGGGAACCGGCGCGCAGAAGGCGGTGCAGGACCAGATACAGGCGCTCGGCACGAACCTGCTCTCGGTCTACGCCGGGCAGTCTTTCCACCGCGGGGTGGCCAGCTCGGAGCGCGTCAGTCTGACGACCGACGACGCCCTGGCCCTCAGCAGGGGTTCGCGTGTCTTGACCGCCGTGGTCCCCGAGTCGCGGCGCGGCCAGCAGGTCGAGTTCGGGAGCCGCAACATCAACGTCAACATCATGGGCACCGTCCCGGAGTACGTGGGTGTCAACAACTACGCCATCGACGCGGGCCGGGTGTTCACCGCGGGCGACGGCATCGCGCGCAAGCGTTATGCCGTGCTCGGCCACGCCGTTCCCGAGATGCTGGGCTCGAACGGGGCGGCGATGATCGGCCAGCAGATCCTGATCCGCGGCATCCCCTTCGAGATCGTTGGCGTGCTGAAAGAGAAGGGCTCGACGAGCGGCTGGTGGAACCCCGACGAACAGATTCTCGTCCCGCTGCAGACGGCACAGTACCGGATCTTCGGCAGCGACCGGGTCAACTCGATCACCGTCCAGGTCGTCCATCCCGATTCGATGACCGTCGCGATGATCGAGATCGAAGGGATCTTGCGCCGTGAACACGGTATCGCGCCGGGCCGCGACAACGACTTCCAGATTCGCGATCGCGCCGAGTATCTCGAGACCTTCGAGGAGACCACGCGGACGTTCACCTTCCTACTGGGCGCCATCGCCGCGGTGAGCCTGCTGGTCGGCGGCATTGGCATCATGAACATCATGCTGGTCTCGGTCTCCGAGCGCACGCGCGAGATCGGGGTCCGCAAAGCGCTGGGCGCGACGCGGCGCAACATCCTGCTGCAGTTTTTGATCGAGGCACTGGTGCTCTGCCTGATGGGCGGTGTGGTCGGCATCCTCGTCGGAACGGGTGGCGCGGTGGCGCTGTCGAAGCTCGCCAACTGGAACACCTTCGTTTCACCTGGGGCGGTGTTCATCGCGGTCGTGTTCAGTGCCGCGGTGGGACTGTTCTTCGGCATGTGGCCGGCGCGCCGGGCGGCGCTCCTAGACCCGATCGAGGCGTTGCGTTACGAGTAACGGAGGAGGGGCATCTCAATGAAGAAAGCTCATTCACTCCTCTGCGGCGCGTTGCTCGCGCTGTGGGCGGCCACGCCGGCCTGGGGTCAGCAGGAGGCGCGGCAGCAGCCGGTGGATGTATCGGGCACCTGGGAGATCAGCTCGGAGACCCCGCGCGGCACGATGACCCGCACGGTCACCTTCGAGCAGGACGGCAGCTCGCTCACTGGTACGATGGAGGGCCAGCAAGGGTCGGTGCCGATCGAGGACGGGGCGGTGGAGGGCAACACGATAACCTTCAGCGTAGTCTTCTCGAGGGGTGACCGGAGCTTCACAGTGGTCTATCGCGGCACCGTCGACGGCGACACCGCCAAAGGCACGTTCGAGACCTCGCGCGGCGAAGTCGAATGGACGGGCAAGCGCGTCGAGAAGCGGGCATGACCCAAGAAACCATACGGTAAGCGGGCTCCAGCGGTCGACGAGCGGCCCGGCGGAAGGTGTTGGGCGGGTCTTCGCGTCAGGACCGCATTGCCCGGATGAGTAGGTTCGCTTCCTCAGTTGACCCCTTCTCGGGGCCCGTCTAGTTTTTCGCCCATGCCTCCAGGAGAAGATCGAGACGCTGCCACGCCCCCTTACCCGACGATGGTCCCCGAGCGCGGGCCGTCGATGATTGATCTGCTCCGGCTGAGCCGTTCGCGCGGGTTCTCGGCCGGCGACCAGGTCCTATACCGCCAGATCGCCAAGCTCACCGGCCTGGCGGACAGCGAGGCGCCGCGATCGCTGGTCGATGTGCCATGTGGACGGGGCGCCGTAGCCAACTTCTTCGCCAAGCACTACCCGGCCGACGTGGCCGGGGTCGATCCGGACCCTGCCGCGATCGAGGTGGCCGAGCAACGCGCCCGAGACGAAGGCGTCGCCGCCAAGGTTCACTATCAAAGCGCACCGGCTGAAGACCTCCCCTACAAGGATGGGGTGTTCGACCTGGTCATCGGTGAGCTCGGCCTCGCCAGCTCCCCCGATCCCTTCAAGGCGGTCGCCGAGCTCGGTCGCGTGACCCGGCCGGCGGGCGACGTGGTGCTCATCAGCCTCATCTGGACGGGCCACGTCGATGAGGAGCAGCGTCGCATCCTCATCCAGCACCTGGGCGCTACCCCCTTGCTGCTGGTCGAGTGGAAGCAGGCGTTGCGGGAAGCCGATGTGGTCGACTTGCAGGTCGAAGATTGGTCCGATCAGGTCTTTCCCTTCCTCATTCGGGGCCGCACATTCACACGTCTGGCCGAGCTCTCCACGTTGGCGGACAAGCTATCGATCCTCTGGCGCGCTTGGGCGCGCTGGGGTTGGCGCGGATTGAAAGGTGCGCTGGCCCGCGAGTACGAGATACGCAGTCTGCTGGGCTCGGAGCGCACGATCGGCGTGACGCTCATCGCCGGCACCAAGGTGAACGGCGTGCCCGATGACGCCGAAGAGCATCAGAACCGACGGGACTGACCTGCGATGGCTCACACAGCACAACGCGCGCACATCGACGCGACCCGGCTTCGCGCCATGCAGGCGGCGCTCCGGGATCGTGGACTGGACGGCTGGCTGCTCTACGACTTCCACGGTAACAACCCGGTCGCCGGTCGGGTCCTGGGACTCGAGCAGCCCCTGAGCCGTCGTTACTTCGTCCTCATTCCAGTCGAGGGCAAGCCGGTGGCCGTCGCCCACTCGCTCGAGACCCCGCCCTGGAGTGATTGGACCGGTGCCGTGCGTGTCTATTTCAAGTGGCAGGAGCTGGAGAAGACGCTGGCGGAATTGTTGAACCCGGGGTCGCGGATCGCCGTCGAGTACTCCGAGGGCGACAGGGTACCCGGCCTCGACCGGATCCCCGCCGGCGTTCTCGACCTGATCAGGCGTTCGGGCGTCAACCTGGAGGAGTCGGGTGACCTGGCGACGCTGTTCGCCGCGACCTGGTCGGCGGGCGAGCTGGAAAGCCACCGGCGGACCTCGAGACTGATCGCCAACATAGCGGCGCGCGCGTTCAAGCAGGCCGCCGATGCGGTGCGCTCGGGCGCCAAGCTGAGTGAGTGGGGCATCAAGGAGTCGATCCTGAAGTTGATGGACGAGGCGGGATTGGTCGAAGGCGACACGATCGTCGGCGTCGGCGCTAACGCGGCAGACGGTCACTACGAACCGACACCCGCTGACGCGGCGCCGGTCGTCGAAGACCGCGTCTTGCTCATCGACCTCTGGGCACGCGAGCCCGGCTCGGTGTTCGCCGATCAGACCTGGATGGGCTTCATGGGGCCGAAGATCCCGAAGCGCCTCCAGGAGGTGTGGCGCGCCGTGCACGGCGCTCGTGAGGCCGCCGTCCAGTATGTCGTCGATCACTTCGCAGACCCCGCCACGCCGCTGCGCGGCTGCGATGTGGATGCCGCCAGTCGTGGAGTCATCGAGAAGGCGGGATTCGCTGAGCGCTTCAACCACCGCACCGGGCACTCGATCGACAACGACATCCATGGCCTGGGGCCCAACATCGATGGCGTCGAGACTCACGACGTGCGAACCCTGCTGCCGGGTGTCGCCTTCTCCATCGAGCCCGGCGTCTACATCGCCGAGGAAGAGCTCGGCGTCCGTTCCGAGATCAACGTCTACCTCGGACACGACGGTCCGGAAGTGACAACGCCCAAACCGCAAGACAACATCTATCCGCTGCTGAGCGAAGCATGGAAGAGCTCGAGCAACCTGTAACGTCGGTCGGCGAGAGCGACGAGGCGCCTGGCTGGCTGCTGCACGGTGTGGTGCGCGCTCGCGGCCACGAGCGCGCGCTCGCCAAGCTGCGCGGCGCGCCCGATGTCGAACTGATCGAGCACCGCGGCATCGCCGCGGTCGCCAGCCCCATCGCCTATCGCTTGCCCGAGTGGAACAGGGACCTGATCCAGGCGCACAGCGCCGTCATCGAGCGGGCCATGCGTCGCGCGACCATCGTGCCCGCACCCTATGGCATCGTCTTCCGCGGCCGCGACCAGGTGCTGGACTTCCTAGAGGACCAGCACGTTGCACTCGACGAGGCCCTGTCGTTCCTGGATGGCACGTTCGAGATGCGGCTCCACATCCAGCCCTCCGGCCGTCGACCCGACGTCAGCGAGGGCGATCTTGCCGATCAGGCGGCCAGCTTCTATACGGCGCTGCGCCGCCGCTCGCGTGCGGCCTTCACTCTCCCGGCGGCCGGCCGCCGCGTGCTCTCCGCCGCTTTCCTGGTCAGTCGCGCCGACTGGGTCAGTTTCGTCGAGTACGCCGACGAGCTGGACGCCGACCATCCCGAGTTTCAGTTCGACCTCACCGGCCCGTGGCCTCCCTACGATTTCGTCAGGATCGCTTTCTTCCCCCGCGAGAAGCCAGGCGAGTGACATGAAGCTGGAATACGAGGTGATACCCCTTCGCACCAAGTATCGCTTCGCTATCGCGCGGGGCGGTCACGGCGACGAGTTTGCCGTGTGGGTTCGACTGACCGACGATGATGGGGTGACCGGCTGGGGCGAAGCGGACCCGGTCCAGTACTACGGCGAAACGCCCGCGACCGTGTGCGCGGCCCTCGAGGTCTACCGCCCGGCGTTGGAGACGGCACGCGACCCCTTCGCGGTGCAGGAGATCGAGTCGGCGATTCAAGATGACCTCGGTGGCAACGCGGCGGCGCGCGCAGCGATCGTCGCCGCGCTTTACGACCTCGTGGGCAAGCGACTGCAGACGCCCGTGCACGCGCTTCTCGGGCTCGACCCGAGTCGCGCGCCATGGACCAGCTTCACCATCGGCATCGACGAGCCGGAGGTCATCCGCCAGAAGCTGCGCGAAGCGGCCGAGTATCCGATCCTCAAGATCAAGGTCGGTACCGATCAGGATCAAGAGATCCTGACGATCGTGAGAGAGGAGGCGCCCGCCGTGCGACTCCGCGTCGATGCGAACACGGCCTGGAGCCCGAAGGTGGCGGTGGCGCGAATCGCCGAGCTCCAACGCTTCGATATCGAGTTCGTGGAGCAGCCGGTCGCCGCGCACGACATCGACGGCCTTCGCTTCGTCCGCGAGCGCTCCCCGCTGCCGATCATCGCCGATGAGTCGTGCGTGTGCTCCACCGATATCCCGCGGCTCGCTGGCGCCGTCGACGGCATCAACATCAAGCTGGCCAAGTGTGGGGGCATCGCTGAGGCGCTCCGCATGATCCACACGGCACGTGCTCACAACCTATCGGTGATGCTGGGGTGCATGGTCGAGACGTCCCTCGGTATTGCCGCCGCCGCCCAACTGGCCCCGCTCGTCGACTATGCCGATCTGGACGGGGCCGCCCTGCTGGCCGAGGATCCGTTCAGCGGCATGAGCGTCGCTCGTGGCCGCATCCATTTGACCGCGGAGCCCGGATTGGGCATCACCCGGCGGTGACGGCACGCCCACTCCCCATCGCTTCGGCGCTCCTCGCGCTCGCCGCTACGCTCAACCCGCACGCCCCAGCCAACGCACAGTCCCGCTCGGCGATCGGTAGGTTCTACCAGGTCGAGCCGGCGCAGTTTCCCGCGCCTTCATTCGAGGCGGTACGGATCGAGCGCTTCGCACCGCACGCGTTGGTTACGCCGCCTCCCCTCGATCAGATCGAGCTCGGCGCACGACTGGCGATGTTGACCGGCCAGCTGCTCGAGTTGCCCGAGCTCAACCGCATCTACATCACCGCCCTCGATACGCGTGGCCTCGCCCGCCTGTTCGAGATCGACCTGCTGCTCCGCAGCGCTCGCGAGATCGTTGCCCCTCAAGGGTTGGGCCCAGCGCGGGGCGCATTCGTCCAGGCGGCGCCCGATGGCTCGAAGATCTATGTGCGGTGGCTCCGTCAGGGACGGAGCGGTGTGACGGACATATACGCGGGAGGTTCGCTCAGCTGGCTCGGAAGCACCAACGAGTTCCTGCCGGATCAGCGTGTGACTGCCAGACTGGAGCACCGGGCACCGTACATGTGGACCACGGGAGCCGGCCGCAGCTTGCTGCTCGTCGATACGGGGCGTGACCAGGTGGTCGCTCGCTTCGATGTTCAACGCCGGCTCGGACCCGTCTACGCCGCGGCGGTCGATGCCTGGCGCGATCTAGTGCTCGTACAGACGGACGTCGGGGTATCCCGTTACCAGGTCATCGATGTGGTATCGGAAGAGATGGGGCCGGCCCTGGATCTGGATGACCACCACTACGCCCGGGCGCAGCTGGTCATGGGTGGTCGTCTCGTCGTGCTCGTCGATCAGGAGCGCGGCCCACTCGAGCCGGGATGGGTCGATGATGCGGTGGCCACCGGTAGCGGGGCCGTGTTCGACCTGCGGGACGGCCGGCCGATCACCGACTTTCGGTTTCACCTCCCCTACGCCACTCCCGTATCGGCTGTCGGCGCGCTGGCCGACCCGACGGTGCCCGGGCGGCTTTGGCTCTACGCGCCCGGCGACGATCGACGTCTCGATCTCGACCTGCCCGCCTGCGACCGGAGGTCAGCGCCCGGTGACGGATTGCGCGCGTCGATCGCAGTGCGCTGGAACCCGACGGACCCGTTGCGTTACGGCTATCGCCTGGGCCTCGCCGCCTCGAGCGAAGCGGCGGCCGGCGCGCTGGCGATCGAGGCGGCGCGGGGGACGGCGCGCACCGCCGCGCCCCAAGGTTGGGGCACCGACCTGATCGGTCGTGACCGCTGGGTCCGCTGGAGCAACGGACTGGGGCCCGCGGAAGACGACGTGCAGCCGGGGACCGACCGCAGCGGGTTCTGGATCGAAGCCCAGGCCGAGACACGTCCCGGCATCGTCGCCTACAGGGTCCAAGCTCAGATCGGGCTGGCACGGGGTTGCGAATCGGACGATCGTTTCCTCGACAACGCACTGGGCGGTTTCACCGTCGGCCCCCAGCGCACCGAGCTCGGCGATCCACGGGCGCTGGCACAGCGCCTCACCGAACTGCTGGACCTGGCGTGCGAGATCGGCTGGATCGCCGCGTCCGACTGTCCCCAGCTGCGTGCGGCGGCTGAAGAGGTCGAGCGGGCGCGAGCGAACCGAGCCACCACGATCGGCCGCTTCCTCGGCGCTCTAGCGGGCGCCAGTATGGTGGACGAGGGTGGCCTGGTTCTCGAAGACGCCGCCGCCGCCATCCAGGAGAGCATGAAGCCGTGACCGCGCCACGCTACGCACGGGTAACGGTCCCGCGACCGCTTTACCAGTCGTTCCTGTACCGGATCCCCCAGAGCCTGGCAGGCGAGATCGGAGCGGGCAGCCGCGTCGTCGTCCCGTTCGGGCGAAGCCAGCTCACCGGGTGGGTTGACGAGCTGGTCGCCGAGCCGGGCGAGCTGCCCGCCGGAATCCGCGAGATCACGGATGCCCCCGACAGCGAGCCGGTATTCGACCGGGCGCTCCTGGAGCTCTGCCGCTGGGTCGCTCGCTACTACGTGGCCCCCTTCGGGCTGACATTGCGCGCCGCGCTACCCGCGCGGCTCACCGCAGAGTCTGCCGAACGCCTCGCCCGCTCTCCGGGCACGGTCGCCGAGCCGCTCACACAGAGCGAGCGAGCGCTCCTCGACTACGTCGAGGGCTGCAAGCGGCCGCCCAAGCTGAGCGGCGCCCGTAAGGCGCTGGGGCCGGGGCCCTGGGCGCGTACGGCACGCGCCCTGGCCGACAAAGGCCTGCTCGAGATCGCACGCGAGAGCCCCGCCGTCCAGCAGCGGCTTCGCACCCGCCAGGTCATCGGGCTGACCGGGGAGCTTGCCAGCCTGCAGGAGCGTGATCGGATCTTCAGTCGTACTGCGCGTCAGCGCGCGCTATACGAGTACCTCGAGACGGTCGGCGGTCGTGCCGAGGTCGCCCACGTGGCCGACCAGCTGGGAATCAGCCGCTCGGTGGTGCAAGGTCTCGTTGACAAGGGTGTGGCGGAACTACACGCCGAGCAGATGCCCGAGGACCCGTTCGCCAATCTGCCCATCGATACGGCGACCCACATCCCGACGGACGCTCAAGCTCTGGCCATCCATCGTCTCAGCGAAGCGGCTCGCGGCGAACGGCCCGGCGTGTTCGTCCTTAAAGGCGTGACGGGCTCCGGGAAGACGCTGGTCTACATCGAGGTGCTCCGAGAGCTCGTGCAGCGGCGGGGGCGTGGCGCGATCCTGCTCGTCCCCGAGATATCGCTCACACCTCAGACGCTGAGCCGCTTTCGCGCCGCCTTCGGGGACGACGTAGCACTTCTTCACTCGGCGCTGAGTGACGGCGAGCGCTTCGCCGCCTGGCACGCCCTGCGCACCGGCGTCAAGCGCATCGTGATCGGCGCCCGCTCGGCCGTCTTCGCCCCCTGCCGCGATCTGGGTGCCATCATCATCGATGAAGAGCAGGAGGATTCCTACAAGCAGGCTGATCCCGCTCCCCGCTACCACGCCCGCGAGGTCGCCGTGATGCGA
The DNA here is from genome assembly GCA_039586575.1 of Gemmatimonadota bacterium. Classification (GTDB taxonomy): domain Bacteria; phylum Gemmatimonadota; class Gemmatimonadetes; order Palauibacterales; family KS3-K002. The sequence goes on from JBDHKD010000015.1 coordinate 17,028, forward strand.
GCCCACCGTGCCGGGGCCCTCTGCGTGCTGGGCTCCGCGACGCCCTCGCTGGAGAGCTGGTCCAACGTCAAGGCCCGCAAGTGGGAGCTGATCGAGCTGCCCGAGCGGATTGGTGCGCGCCCCCTACCCCAAGTTCAAATCGTCGATCTCCGGGAAGAGCGCAAGTCGCGCGCCGGCACGGACGGTAAACCGGTGTCCGGCCCCCTCGTGCTCTCGGCCAGCTTGGAGAACGCGCTGGCCGACCGGCTGCGCCGCGGCGAGCAGGTCATCCTGCTCTTGAACCGCCGCGGTTACACCAACTTCACGCAGTGCCGCGACTGCGGCGCCGTCCGCAACTGCCCGGCCTGCAACGTGTCGCTGACCCAGCACCGGCGGCCGCCGCGCTTGGTCTGCCATCACTGCAACCACCAGGAGGCCGTCCCGGAGGCCTGCACGGAATGTGGCTCCACGAACCTCAGCCACCGCGGTGTCGGGACGGAGCAAGTCGAGCGGATCCTGGGTGAGACCTTCGCCGCCGCTCGGATCGCGCGGATGGACGTCGATACGACGAGCGCCAAGTGGTCCCACCACGAGATCCTCGGGCGCGTGGAGCGTCGTGAGGTGGACGTCCTGCTGGGCACGCAGATGATCGCCAAAGGTCTCGATTTCCCCAACGTGACCCTGGTGGGCGTAATCAACGCCGACGTCGGACTCAACATCCCCGATTTCCGCGCCAGCGAACGCACCTTTCAGCTACTGACCCAGGTGGCCGGACGCGCGGGGCGCGGCCCGGCCGGCGGCGACGTCATCGTCCAGACCTCACTGCCCGGCCACTACGCCGTCAGCTATGCCATTCAACACGACTACGTAGGCTTCGCCGAGCGCGAGCTGGCGGAGCGGGCCGGCCCTGTATACCCGCCTCATACCCGGCTGGCCAACCTGGTCATCTCCGGTGGAAACGAGACCCGCGTTCAGGAAACGGCGGAGGCGGCGCTGGATTGGCTGAACGGCCTGCTCGCAGCACGCGCCATCACGGACGTCGACCTGCTGGGCCCGGCGCCCTGCCCCATCGACCGGATCCGGCGCCGCTGGCGCTGGCACTTGCTCTTGAAGTCACCCGACACGGCGGCGCTGGGGCGCGTGCTCAGCTACTTCGCCGCCCGCTTCGACCGGCCGGCCGGTGACCTGCGGCTGGAAATCGACCGCGACCCCACGAACTTGCTTTGATACGCCCCCACGCTACATTAGGAACGGATCCCCATTGACGCGCCGGCGGCGCATCATCCCGCCGCCTCCCGCCCGCGTCCTTGATAATCCGTTACCGGATGGACACTTAGCGGTACGCTTCTGCGCACCGTCGTTCGGGGTTGCTGCCCGCTGCCGTCCCCCCTTCGACGGTGCCGGCACGATTGCAGCAGGGCTAGGAGCACATGGCAGGGAATCGACGCGGCTTCACCCTCATAGAGCTCCTCATCGTTGTCCTGATCATCGGCCTGCTGGCGGTGATCGCGCTGCCCAAGTTCGGTAGGGCGCGCGAGCGGGCCTACGACGCCGCCGCTCTCGCGGACCTGCGCAATCTCACCACGATGTGCGAGTCCTACTTCGCCGACCATCAGGAATATCCCGACGACATCGACGTGCTGCCCGACGCCCAACTCAGCGACGGGGTCGTGGTCACCCGGTTCAACCGTGAGACGACCGATGGCTACACGGTGGTCCACATCCACCTTCACCACGAGAATTCCAGCCACTACTTCCACGTCGAATACCCCGCCGACGTAATCGAGAAGCGCGACAGGTAGGCCCGGCGCAAGGCACCTTTTTCGGTGCCTGGTGTCTAACATCAGGCGGGCATCGCCAAACCCCTGTGCCCTCTGGGCTTGGCCCTGCCCGGGGACGCCCCTGCCGAGTCTTGACAAACGCGCCCTGCCCGCCAAAGAATCACGGACTCCCAAGTGCGCCCCAGAAGGTGATTCGACGATATGGGATGCCTGACGCTGAACGCGTCCTACGAACCGCTCACGATCGTACCGCTCCGGCGGGCGCTACGACTGGTCATCGACCGCAAGGCGGAGGCCCTCGAGGTCGACGAGTCGCGCGCCTTCCGCTCGGAGAGCCTCACCTTCCCCGCCCCGGTCGTCATTCGCCTGATCCGGTTCGTCCAGGTGCCGCGGCGCTTCCGCCGCCACGTGACCAACACCTTCCTGTTCGCCCGCGACAGCTATACCTGCCAATACTGCGGGCGGCACCGCCGCACGCTCGGGCACCGCGAGTTCTTGACCCGGGACCACTTGTTGCCGCTGTGTCGAGGTGGTGAGAATACCTGGGACAACGTGCTCACAGCCTGCACCCGCTGTAATCACAAGAAGGGGAACCGGACGCCCCAGGAAGCCCACATGCGGCCGCTCCGCCTGGCGGCGGAACCGAACCACGTCGAGCTGGTCTGGGCCGTCCGCAGGGTCACGCCCATCCAGGCGAAGTACATCGAGATGTTCTACGGCGCCGACGCGGTCAGGGCACTACGCGGCGAGTACAACTGAGCTGGGTTAGCCTCTGACGTGTCAGCCTCCCCGCCGACGGCGCCGTTCCTGCGCCAGGCGCAAACGAGCCTTCCTCCTCTCCACCGCATCGCGATACCGGCGGTACTGGACCTCGTCCTCCAGGACCAGCTGCGGGACAGCCTGCGGTTTGCCTGCCTCGTCGACGGCGACCATGGTCACATAACAGGAGTTCGTATGTCGCGGCGCGCCGCCCGTCACCGATTCGGCGACGACTCGCACCCCGACCTCCATCGACGTTCGGCCGACATAGTTCACCGAGGCCTGCAAGGTGACGATCTCTCCGATTTCGATCGGCGAGCGGAAATCGACCTGATCGAAGGACGCGGTCACGGTAGGACAGTCGGCATGACGGGTCGCGCACACGTAGGCGATCTTGTCCACCAGCGCCAGGATGACGCCACCGAACACGCTGCCACGCAAGTTGCCATCCTGTGGCGCTGCGAGGTGGGTCATCGTCTGCTGCGAGCGACCCACCGGTCGAGCCTCGCCGCCCGCTGACTCGCCGACGGTCATGGGCAGCCGAACGTCGTCCATGGTAATTTCCTGTATTGTAAGTATCTTGTCGTCTTTGGCCCGGTTCCAACGACCGGCTGTATACTGACGATCCCGACTACTGAAGAATGGGCTTACAAGCAGAACTCGTCCAGAAGACCCGCTACCCCGGATATGTCTTCAAGCAGGCGCCGCGCAACGTCTACTGGGAGATGACGATCGCCTGCGATCTCGATTGTGTCCACTGCCGGGCATCGGCGATCCCGCACCGCGACCCGCTCGAGCTGACGACCGAGGAGGGTCAGGCGATGATGCGGGACATCAAGCAGCTCGGTAGCATGATCATCCTGACCGGCGGCGACCCGATGAAGCGGCCCGATCTGTTCGACCTGATCGCCTACGGACGCGAGATAGGTTTGCCAGTCAGCATCACGCCGAGCACGACGCCGACCCTGACCTATGATGTCGTCCGCAGATTCAAGGAGCTGGGCATCTCCGCCATGGGAACCAGCCTGGACGGCCCGAATGCCGAGGTTCACGACAGTTTCCGTCGTGTCGAGGGGACGTTCGCCAACTCGATGAACGCCCTGAGCTGGGCACGGGAGTTCGGGATCCCGGTCCAAATCAACACGACGGTGACCAGTCAGACCCTGCCACACCTCGACGAGATGTATCGGCTGTTGAGCGCGGACTGCGCACCGCCGGTCCGACGCTGGAGTCTGTTCCTGCTGGTGCCGGTCGGCCGCGGCCAAGAGTTGGGGATCCCTTCGGCCACCGACATCGAGGAGCTCTGCGCCTGGGTGTACGGGATCGCCGGCGACGCACCGTTTCACGTGGGCACTGTCGAGGCCCCGCACTACCGCAGGTATTGGCTGCAGCGGAAGCTTGATGAGGGGATGCCGCTCGAGCAGGTCGGCAAGATGGCCATGCGTATGGGCTTCGGTGTGCGGGATGGGAACGGCGTCATCTTCGTATCCCACAAAGGCGAGGTCTACCCCGCAGGGTTCCTACCCTACCCGCTCCTGGGGAATGTGCGGGATGAGCCGCTCTCATCCATCTACCAGCACTCGCCACAGCTGGCAGCGCTACGCGACATGGACCAGCTGAAAGGGAAATGTGGTCGCTGCGAGTTCCGCTGGATGTGCGGCGGCTCTCGGGCCCGCGCCTACGGCATGACCGGAGACCTCATGGAGTCGGACCCGTTCTGCGCCTACGAGCCGGAGAGCTGAAGTTCGAGAAAAGCTTCCCAACGCCGTATATTTACTCTGTCCTGGCATCATAGCACCCTGGCAGTAGCAGAGTCCCATGGGAATCGGCAACATCGGCTGGACGGAATTTCTCGTCATCCTGGCACTCGCGCTGGTCTTCTTCGGGCCGCATCGCCTACCAGGCATCGCCCAAGCGATCGGCAAGAGCCTCAGAGAGTTCCAGAAGGCACTCAACGAGGTCAAGTCGGAAATCGCACAGGCCGGCCGCGACGCGGATACCGGCCCCGAGCTCAAGCGCATCATCCCGCGGCCCGCCGAGCTCGTCATGACCGAGACCCCCAGCGCGGAACCCGAGGCCACCAAGGAGGCCGAGGCCGCGACGGATACGGGGCCCGATCCAAAGCAGGCCGAGCATGGAGACACTTGAGATTCGGACTTCGCGGCGCGAACAGCTCGTCGACATCACCGCGTCCGTCCGCGAGGCGGTGCGCCGGCTTGCGGTCAGCGACGGGGTCGCTCATCTCTGGTCGTTCCACACGACCTGCGGATTAACTGTGAACGAAGGGGCCGACCCGGATGTGGCGCGTGATATCGCCTGGAAGCTCGGCGACCTCGTACCACGAGGCGAGCCGGCCTACCGGCACACCGAAGGAAACTCCGACTCCCACCTGAAGACGAGCCTCATCGGCCCCGGGGCAACCCTGCTGGTGGCGAACGGCGACATCGTTCTCGGGACCTGGCAGTCCGTCTTCCTGGCCGAGTTCGACGGCCCCAGAACCAGGAAGGTGGGCGTGCAGGTTATCGCGGCGGCCTAGCGGCCCGACGCTTTGCCAGCTTCCTCTGCCGCCATGAGCTCATCCGCCACACGGCGCAGCTGCTCGTAGCCCCTATCCCCGAGCACCTGCCTGAATTCGAACTCCCAGGCATCGACCGCTGGCCGCGTCCCGTCCGAAGCCAGCGTGCAACAGGGCCGCACCCCATCGCACAGATCGTCGAACTCGAGCGAATTGTACCACGTCGTCAGCGGGAACAGGTAACAGTAGAACGGCTTCAGCCGCTCACCCCGCGGCAGCTCGAGCTCCGCCTCCAGCTTCTGCAGCACACACAGACCATCGGCATTCAGAAACGCGCACTTGTCTCCATAGACCGCCGTGCCCACACAAAGGCCGCCCGGATAGTCAGGGTCCTCCTCGAACCCGTCCTCGAACCAGAGGTCGGTGTCACTGGGCTGCGTTTCATCCATGACCTCCCGTATGCGGTCCGCATGCTCGAGGATCCGGTCGCGTTCCGGCAACGAAGCGTAGACCCCGTGCAGGCAACAGTGGCCACCGCATTCTTCCGCCACATTCAGCGGCCCCCCGCCTTCTATACGCGCCGTGACCAGTCGACGCTCCACCCGCCAGTCACCGATCTGGACGGTCTCCTCCTTACCGTTCGTCTTGCCCTTCCTACCGCTGAACGTCATCCTCTTCTCCCTTGGCGAACATCGACCCACACCGATGCCTGGGCACGGACCGCCTCGACGTGCCACTCCTCCTTGAACAGCAGACTCCCTTTCTCCAAGCTGACGGGCTGAATGATACCCCAGCTCAGCGGATCCTGAAAGAGGACGGCGGCAGCCGGACAGGTGGCGCTCAGCCAGCGCACGCCAGAGCGGAATCGGCGACGGCCGCGGCCGTCACGGACCGTGGACACACTGTCCATAGCCTTGTCGTTTATATAGTTACGTGTATTGGAGGGACTGGCCCCGCCAGCACCACGCCCCGGCTACCGCTCACCTACGCAGCGGTGCCTCCACCATCGTTTTCCAGAGTCCCAGTAGGTAAGGATCGTAGTCTTCGGGGTGCTCGATGTAGGCTTCGGCCCAGACGGGGAAATCGGGTAGGGCCAAATCGCCCATGAGTTTTTCAACGAGCAGATCGGCAATCGCCTGGAAGCCCAGCGCGCCCTGGGATACGCCCGCCTTCTCTTCAGCCGCTCTGGCGAGCTCGAAGACCCGCTCCTCCTCCAGCTCCATGAACACATCACACAGCCGGGCGGAGCAGTAGTCCAGATACTTGGCCCTGAGGACGTCCTCGGACTCAGCAACTGGCTTGCGGGGCTTTTGCGGCTCGCCCTTTCCCGTTCGCCGCACCATACCGCCTCCCCTCCTCAACAAGGGCAGCCACGTCGCACACTAGGCAACGGCCACCTGGCCCCATGCTAAACCGCAGTGGTGTGCCGGTCAAGGATCGCAGGCTTGTGGCGGGAACAAGCTTCGCGACGGGCCCTCGGCAGGGGGGGGAGGGCCGGCCGTCTACGTCAGCTCGAGCGAAGCCTCGACCGAGGGTTCGAAGGGCGACGCAGACGGCCGGTGCAGGGCGGCCACGCCCTGCAGACGAGCAAATACAGCTCGCCGGACTAACCCATAAGCAAGCACTCTCTCGATGAATTCGGGGTCGTTCTGTTGAACACGCTCGACCTCGTCGGCCAGCTCGACTGGCAAGTTCACAACGAGGTTGACTGAACGTGACTCGGACATTCGGTCAAGTCCTTCAGGTTCGGGACGCAAGAACACCACGCCGCGTAGCGGCTGCAATAATTACGGATTTATCGGATAGGGCTGCCCTGCGAAGAATCCCCGGAAAAGATCCGTAGAGCAGCGGCACTAACTTCGAAGCGCGCCCATTATACAAGCGGCGCCAAGCGCGCGCAAGCCCGACCGGCATCGAACAGGTGTTCGGTGTCGGCCCGCCATCTGTATTAAAATCAAGAGGTTACAGAGATGGGGTCGGCGAGCATCGGCCGCGGATTTTGCACAAACTTCTGAATTCAGTTTTCCAACGATTCATGCACGCAAATGCTTAATACACGTCAGATGCGCGTTGCGAAGTAGCGCGATTTCGCCACAAATTTGCGTTGTCTGGCAAATTCTTTCACAAGAGCTCGAGAATTTCCCGCACATCGTTCGAGTCGGTGTGACAGGCGACCCAGAGATCGCCGACCGCTGCCAGGCGATCCTGCATCGAACGCAGGGTGAAGTCGAGGGGTCGCACGTCCCCCGCCAGCTCATGCCAGTTGAGCGGGGCGGAGACGGTGGCCCCGGGTCGCGGCCGCACCGAGTAGGCAGAGGCCACGGTCGCGCCCCTGCGGTTCTGCAGGAAGTCGACATAGACGCGAGCGCCGCGTTTTGAGACCGCCCGCTGGACCGTGGCGAGGTTCGGGTGCACGCCGGCGACGAGCTGGGCGATTAGCTCGGCCAGCAGGCGGCCGGTTTCATAGCTGGTCCCCGCGACGAGCGGGATCACGATGTGGATGCCGCTAGCGCCAGATGTTTTCGGGTAGCCGCGCAGGCCGAGCCGTTCGAGCTGCTCCTTGGTCGCCAGGGCGGTCTCGCGGACGGCGGAGAAGGGGACACGAGCGCCGGGGTCGAGGTCGAGTATGGTGTAGTCGAGATGATCCAGTGTACCCAGACGCGACGGCCAGACGTGTTGCGATATGGCGGCCAGCTGGGCGGTGTAGAGCAGGGTGTAGAGGTCACCGCCGACCAGGCGCTCGGCCGGTTCGCCGTCGACCTCCAGGGTGACGGTTCGCACCGCCTCAGGTGTGGGCCCTGGCATCTTCTGCTGGTAGAACATCTCGCCGGTGATGCCATCCGGATAGCGCTCGAGGGTGAGGGGCCGGTCGCGGAGGACGGGCAAGATCGCCGGGGCGACGGACAGGTAGTAGCGCAGCAGATCGCCCTTGGTGGCGCCGCTCTCGGGCCAGAAGACTTTGCCGAGGTTGGAGACTTTGAGGCGCTCACCCTCGATGTCGAGTTCGCCGTCCTGGCCGGCTCGTTCCAGGCTCGCCAGGGCCTGGATGAGCGACTCCATGGCCGGCGTCGGCTCGACCGGAGGGCCGGCGGCCGCCGCCTGAACCGCTCCCTCACGCACGACACGCAGTGGATCCACATCGGACCGCAGCCCGAGAAAGACGGGCTGGCGAAGCCGTCCCTCTCGTGTCCACTCCAGGAACTTCACTTCGGCCACCAGCTCGGGCCTCACCCAGTGGGCGCCCTTCACGTCGTCGGTGACCTCGGAGAACGGACAAGCCTCTATGGTCAGCGCGTCGAGCCGCGCTTTGATCTCTTCCAAGTCGACGCCTCTGAACCCGCTACCGACTCGGCCCGCGTAGCGCAGCTGCCTGTCAGCGCCGGCACCTTCGTAGTATCCCACGAGCAGGGCGCCGAACCCGCGGCGCCCGCCCTGCGGCTCGGTCCAGCCACCGACGACGAACTCCTGCCGAGCCAGGTCTTTGACCTTCAACCAGTCCTGGCTGCGCTCGCCCGAGCGATAGCGACTCTTCAACCGCTTGGCCACGACGCCCTCCCACCCTTCGGAGCGAGCGCGTTCCCGCGTGGCATCGCCCTCGGCCACATCGTGCCTGACGTAGTGGAGGCGGTGCCCCGCCTGTTTCACGAGGGCTCGCAGCTTCTCCTTGCGCTCGGAGAGCGGTCGGTCTCTCAGGTCCTCACCGCCCAGCCACAGCAGGTCGAAGACGAACATCTCGGCCGGCCGGGCCCTGGCGCTCTGCTCGATCTCGCTCGCTTCTCGGAGGCTGAAGCGAGGTTGGAGATCTTCGAAGCTGGCCCTTCCCGCCGCCGTGGCCGCAACGATCTCGCCGTCGATCACGAACTCGCTGCCCGTGCGGCGAGCCACGAGCTCGAGCGCCTCGGCGACCTCCGGAAACGCGGCTTCCAGGCGGCTGCCGCTGCGTGAGTAGAGCTGAACCACTGCCCCCGGTCCCGCCCAACCGATCGCCCGGATCCCATCCATCTTCAATTCGAAGCACCAGGCCTCGCCCGAGGGCAGCCGCTCGCCGCGCTGGGCCAACATGGGGCGCGTGTCTACAGGGGGCAGTGACCCAGCGGACCCGGGCTCGGCCTCACGCAAGGCCGGATCGTCTAGACTCCGGCCTGAGACCACCGAGTCGAGGTAGCGCTCGACCAGGCCGTCCGGATCGCCCGGTTCGGCGTAGACATCTCGCTTCTTGAGCAGCAGCCAGTTGTCTTCGCTCTCGCGCCCCTTCATCCGCACCAGCGCCCAGCGGCCACGCATGCGCTCGCCGTAAAGGAAGACATCGAGCTTCCCCTGCCGTACCCCGTGCCTCAGTGCTTCGTCAGAGTCCTCGGTCTCGCCGACCGGCTCGTAACGTCCCCGGTCCCAGACGATCACCACACCGGCACCGTACTCGCCCTGCGGTATGGCACCCTCGAAGTCCCCGTAATCGAGCGGGTGATCCTCCACATGCACCGCCAACCGCTTCGTCTCCGGATCGGCACTCGGCCCCTTCGGCACCGCCCAGCTCACGAGCGTACCGTCGATCTCCAGGCGCAAGTCGAAATGGGTGCGGCGCGCCGCGTGCTTCTGCACCACAAAACGGCGCGCCGCTCTACCCGATCGGCCCTCGCCCTCGCTACCGGCCGGCTCCGGTGTGCGCGCGAAGTCCCGCTTCTCTCGGTATCGCTCCAGAGCCCCCAAGGCTACCCTCTATCCGCCTTCCGCCGCCTGTGCCTGCGAGCCCGCCTGCCGCTCCCGCCCGGCACGCTCGACACTTTCCTTCAACTTGGCGACGAGGTCGACGACCTGTGTCTCGACGGGCGCCTCGGCCTCGATCTTGGCGATCTCCCGGCCCTCGATCTTGGCCTGGATACGCTCGTGCAGTTTCTTCGTGTACTCGTCGCCGTAGGCCTGCGGATCGAAGCTCGTTGACAGCTGCTGGATCAACTGGAGGGCCACATCGATTTCCTTGTCGGTGAGCGCCTCCTCCTTCGGCGTCTCGATCGTCGTCAACGGAATCAGCTCATCACTGAAACGCATGAGATCGAGGACCAGCACATCATCGACCACCTTGACCGCGGCCAGGTGCTCGCGGCGTTGGAACACCACCTTCGCTACCGCGACCTTGCCGGTCTCCCGCATCGCCCGCCTGAGCAGTGCGTACGCCTTTTCCCCACCGCGCTGAACCGCCAGGTAGTACGGCTTCTCGAAGTACCGCGAGTCGATCTCCGACTCGTCGACGAAGTCCAGGATGTCGATGGTGCGCGTCGTCTGCAGCGCCACCTGTCTGAAGTCCTCGTCATCCAGGATCACGTAGTGGCCCGGATCGTACTCGTAACCCCTGACGAGCTCCTTGTACTCCACCGGCTCCTCATCGCTCTGGCGAACCCGTACCGTCTTGACCGGCGAGTTGTCACGCCCGTGAAGCATGCGGAACTTGGGGGTCGTGTCGCGGGTCGCGCTTTCCACACGCACCGGGATGTTGACCAGCCCAAAGCTGATGTGACCCTTCCAGATCGTACCCATAGGTTGAGGCCTCCCGAGAGAAATCGTTTCCCGACTGAGAGATACAAAGATGGTCAGAGGCACTTTCGGGGTCCAGGTGCCGCCCCGGCCCCTGTGTCGATATGACCCGGACGTTTTCCACAACCGCGGCTGGGGTGTGGAAAACCAAGGGGGGCGGCCCTTGGAAGGGCCGCCCCCCTTGGGCGCTCCAATCCCTGAAGAGCCCTCTACTCGACTATCAGAATAACGAAGGCCGTAAAGCCGGTGCCACCGGCACAGTCCTCAAGGCCAAAGTACTCCAATTGATCCGTGACCTTGATCTCTTCAAACTCAACCAGGGTGTCGGCAGTTCCTCTACTATCGAGAATTGTGGCACCTGGCTGAAAGTTCACATGCGCGCCATCTACGTTGAGAGCGCGGTCGCCGTTATAGATCACGACCACCTCTCCTGAGCGCTTCACTGCCTCGACAAGAACGAACCTGGCGGTGAAGGGATCTGGGACATCGGGATCGAGATCTGGGATATCGGGCTCGACGAATAGGCGCACTTGCCGCCCCGCACAAAAGAGTTCCATCGGTACGGAGCCATCTCCTTCGATATTGATGGGCGTACCCGATGGGATGAAAACTTCAACCTCACCACCCGTCCCTTGCTCAACGATGACCCTTTGGCCGCCATACTCTATACGGACGATTTGTCCGGAGATCTCCCAAGGGACTTGTCGGGAGACGTCTCGGGGGAGATCTCCATCCCAAGGCGGAACTACCTCACCGCCCTCACCGCCGCGACCTGCCAAATCGATGGCCATAACGAGGCCAACCAAGGAAGAAGCCAAACATACGACTGTAGCTCGCCGGGTCATCTTCCCCCTCCTTACTATGGCCTTTCCCTTCTTGGATACTCCAAGAGGGGCGACAGGAAGATTGACGTGAAGGTCTCGGCCCAGCCTTGGGCTCACCGCGACCCTCCCCCAGGGTTCGGCCTTTGGGGAACGCGCTTATGTTACCTCGAGTCTGGATATAAGGACAATATGTCTCCTGCGCAGGCGGCGAGCGTCAGTCTCTGCGCTTAGCACGACCACCACCCCTACACAGCGCCATCGAAGGCTGGCCGGGTGTTCCGCGGAGTCTTATTCGAGGGTGCCGAGATCGCTGCCGGCGAGGATGAGAGCGACGAGAACCGCCAGAACGATGAACAGGGTCATGAAGGCGACGAGGGGCAGCAGGAAGGCGAGCGTGGCGCGCCCATTTGTGGTCCTCTGGACCTCGCGCATCGCTACGAAGAGTATCACGGTGCCCCATATCATCCCGAGCAGCGGACCAAAAAACGGGAAGATCGCGAAGGCGGCGGGACCGTGGGTATAGCCCACGCCCCGGAAGGTCGCTTCGAAGCCCTGGCGACCGGCGCCGACGATCATGAAGCAGAGGTGCAGGATACCGGCCAGGGCGAACAGCACCCCCACGTAGAGGGGCAGGGCGAAGGCCAGCCAGAGGAAGGCCATAAAGAGGCCACCCGCCGCGTAGAGCAGCGCTCCTCCCTCCTGGGTGCCTGTCAGGGCCCCTTCCACCAAGCCCCAGTAGATGTTGAGGAGCAGCGCCAAGGCGGAAAACAGAACGGCGAACCCTAGGGCGGACCCTATGCCACCTCGCGGGGGCAGTCGGCGAAAGAACTCGACGGGTCGGAATACGCTATCACGCCAGGTGACCCAGAGTGAGACCCAGAAGCCGAGGCGTCTGCGGTCCTCCCACGCGGGCGGTTCGATCCCGGGAGCGGGTGCTGGCTCGGGACGTGGCGATCCGGCGCCCGGCCGCGGCGCGCCCAAGACCTCACCGCAGAACGGACAGACGTCGTCGCCCGGTAGCAGCGGAGCGCCACAGCTCGGGCAGACACCGGGCCCCGGACTCATCCGGCTGCCGCCTCCCCGGCGGCTTGTCCGGCATCGCCCAGCGGCTGCAACTCGGATTCGGACTCGGGGCCGAGGATGACCCGTGCGTCGAGCGCCACCGGCCGGCCGCCCCGCTCGAAGGCGACGAAGGGATTGATGTCGAGTTCCGCCACCTGGGGGAAGTCGCCGACCAGCTGGCTGATCCTCTGGATCGCCTCCAGCAGCGCATCGATATCGACGCCCGGCTCGCCGCGAACCCCCTCCAGCAGCCGATAGCCCTTCACCTGACGGACCATCTCCGCGGCATCGATGTCCGTAACCGGGTGAACCCTGAAGATGACATCGCCCAGCGCCTCGACGTAAACGCCACCCAGTCCGAACATGATCAGCGGCCCGAAGCTCGCGTCGAAGGCGGTCCCGATGATCGTCTCACGGCCGCCCGACACCATACGTTGGACCAAGACACCCTCGACCGCACCGTCCTCCACACCGCTCTGACGAAGGCGATCCATCATCTCGTAGTACGCCCCTCTTACCTCGCGCCCCGAGCTCAAGCCCACGATCACTCCGCCCACATCCGATTTGTGCGAGACGCTGGGCGCCATCACCTTGAGCACGACGGGGAATCCAACGGCCTCCGCCGCCGCCACCGCTTCCTCGGCCGTCGACGCCGGGCGCGACGTGACGACCGGGATCCCGTAGGCCTCCAGAAGCGAAAGCGCCTCGTGCTCGTTCAGGCGCGTGCGACCGGCGGCCTGTGCAGTCTCCAGGATCCGCAATACGCGGCCCTTGTCCACGTCGCCGAAGTTGCGCACCTCGCCCGCCGGTCGCTCCAGCCAGCGCCGGTAACGGTCCATACCCGTCAGCGCCCTTACCGCCGACTCGGGGAATATGAAGGCGGGCACGCTGGCCGCGTTGAGTAGCGCCCGACTCTCGCGGAGTCCTTTGCGCCCCATGAGGACGGCCATCGCCGGCTGCTGGCGCCCGGCCGCCGTGTCGGTGATCGCCCGCGCGACATCCTCGGCCTCGACACCCAGCGGCGGTACGAACGACGCGATCACCGCGTCGACGCCCGGGTCCTCGAGCACCGTCTCCAGCACCGCCCGATAGCTGTCCGCGTCGGCGCTGGCGATCATGTCCACCGGATTGTTGACCGTGGCCTCCTCCGGCAGCTTCCTGCGCAGCTCGTCCTTCGTCGCCTCCGCCAGCTCGGCGACCTCGAGGCCCTGCGACTCCAGCGCGTCGGCGATGATGATGCCCGGGCCGCCCGCGTTGGTGACGACGGCCACACGATTCCCTTTCGGCAGCGGCGCGTTCCCAAAGCCCATCCCCATGTCGAACAGGCCTTCGACCGTATCCACCCGGATAACGCCACACTGTGCAAAGAGGGCATCGGTCGCCACGTCCATGCCCACCATTGCGCCGGTGTGGCTGCTCGCCGCCCGCGCACCGGCCCGCGTGCGCGCCGCCTTCACCGCAACCACCGGCTTCACCTGGGTCACCTCACGGGCGATCCGCGTAAAGTGCCGTGGGTTCCCGAAGCTCTCCAGGTACATCAGGATGACCGACGTGCGCTCGTCATCCCTCAGATACTCGAGCGCGTCGTTACCCGAGATGTCCGCCTTGTTGCCGAGGCTGAGAAACTTGCTGACACCGATCCCGTACTCGCGCGCGTAGTCGAGGATCGTCACCCCCATCGCGCCCGACTGACTCAGGAAGGCCACGTTACCGATCGGCGGTGCCGTGGGCGCGAAGGTGGCATTCATCGCGATCGCCGGATCGGTATTGAGCACGCCCATGCAGTTGGGCCCGACCATCCGCATACGGTACTTGCGAGCCACGGCGAGCAGCTTCCGCTCCCGATCCACACCCTCACCACCGACCTCGCGGAAGCCCGCGGAGATGACCACCAGCCCCTTCACCCCCGCCTCCCCGCACTCGCCCGCCACCTGCAGCACGTGTTCCTTCGGTACGACGATGACCGCCAGATCGACCGGCCCCGGCACCTCACCGATCGCCGGGTACGCTCTGATCGAGTGCACAACTCCGGCGTGCGGGTTCACCGGGTAAACCGCCCCCGTGTACCCATCTCGCAACAGGCTGTCGAGGATCACGTACCCGATCGTGTCGGGGCGCCGGCTCGCTCCGATGACGGCGATGGACTCCGGCTCGAAGATCGCTTTGAGCGTATCAGGTCGCCTGGTCATGCGCCCTAAGATAGCGAGTTCGTTCGCGCACCGCCGCCCGCCTCAGCCCAAGTATGATGGCCGCCGCGTACAGCGTGCCACCCGCCGCTACTGTCCAGAGGAAAAGTTCCAGCATCAGGTCGAGCCGGCGAAAGCCGCCAATCGTGTATAGGTCGAGGACCAGGATCTGTAACCCGGGCCCGAGGGCGCTCAGCGCCGTGAGCAGACGCCGATTGTCCCGCAGCTCGTCCGCCCGATCCTCGCGCCCACCCTCCACCAGCGGCGCCACCGCCCAGCGGTCGATCCGCTGGACCACGACGTCTTGCCAGCCGTAGATCCAGTTGTACGCACCGATCAAGAAGCGCAGCAGTCCCAGCGCCAGAGGCCGCTCCTCGTAATAGATCGCGTCGTATGTCGTAAGCTTCTCTTTGACCAGGCTGGTTCGGTCGCCGCCCTGCCGCTGCCGGTAGCGTACCTGGTAGTAGTTGTAGACCGAGCCCTGCAGCAGGCTCAGCAGCAGGGCCGTTGCCGCGAGCAGCGCCACGTAGAGGACGGGGCGGGTCCGCGCGACGGCGACGGCGAGCGCCGCGAAGACCAGAGCGGCGAGGATGGCGTCTCCAATGGAGTCGAGGAAGCGCCCGACCCGGGACGGCCGGTTCTGCAGCCGGGCGAGCGAGCCATCGGTGGCATCGAGGATGTTCTTCAGCTGAAGTGCTGCCGCGCCCAACAACGCGTAGCGGTAGCCGCCCGCGGCATAGCAGAAGGCGCCGACGAGACCGATCACTCCCCAGACGACCGTCACGTCGGCTGCCACCACCGAAGTATCGCGCAGCCGCCGCGCGATCCAGATGGCGAGGGGCCGCGCGTAATCGCTCAAATCGACGAAATGCGCGGCCTCGGGTACCTTACGTGGCGTAGCTCTCTCGTGCATCGTCGTCTAACTTAGGTAGGCCAGCGGCAACTCACCAACCCCGAACCGAGCATGGCGATAGGCTACCTGACACGCGCGGTCCATTTCGCCGCCTCGCACCGCTACTTCCGGCCGGAGTGGAGCGAGGAAGAGAATCGGCGCCGCTTCGGCGACGCCGCTTTGCCGGAAGGCCATGGGCACAACTACCGCTGCGAGGTGACCGTCAGTGGGCCCATCGACCCGCTGGCCGGAACCGTCATGGACCTACCCGAGCTCGACCGCGTGCTCGACGAGGAGATCGTGGCCCGCTTTCACAACCGGCACATCAACTCCGCCGTCGACGAGTTCGGCGCAGGGGGCGCGCTGCCCACCACCGAGAATCTTGCCGCTTTCCTTCTCGACAAACTCAGCGCCCGGGTCCCGCCCGGCGTCCGGGTCCACTGCGTTCGGGTGCAGGAGGACCGCGACCTCTGGTCGGAGGTCTACGGCGCGGACTCAGAGGCCTGACGACACCTCGCTCCAGCGCTGCAGCTCGCTCAGCGCCTCGGAGAGTCTCCCATACTCCAGCCGGTAGCCGGGGACCTTCCCGGCCAGCCGGGCCAGACACTCGAAGTCGCGTCCCGCCGAACGGCTGAGTCGCGCGATCAGAAGCTCTTTGAGAGTCTCCGTGGCACCGAGCCTCACGAGCCGCGTGCGCTCTGAAGACGCGAGGAACGTGATGGCCGCCGGCTGCTGCGGCCCGCTGTCCGGTGCCTCAGCGCCCTGCGGAGGCAACCACAGGTAGGGAGCGCAGTAGCGCGCTCCCGGGACGGCCTCCGGCTCCACGCCCAGCTCGTCGAGCCCAGCCCGGTGGACCCGGATCGAGCGCTCGAATGGGTAGACACGGCCTTTCCCCGGCTCGATCAGCAGCGCGTCATCGGCCAGAGCCTTCATGCCGCCCAGGTGTAGCCCGAGGGTCAATGTCGACTTTCCCGCCCCCGACGGCCCCACCAGAAGCAGGCACCGGGAGCCGTGGCTGAGCGCCGCGCCATGCAGGTGCACGAAGGCGCCGGCGTCTTCCAGCAACGCGCCAGTGAGCTCCGACTCGTAGTAGAGCAGCGCCTCACCAACGTCCTCGGCCCGCCAGTCGCCACTGGGCCCGGCGAGCCGGTATGACCCGTTCTCGCGGTTCAGCGAGATCGTGCACGGGCCGTCCGCTTCGACGTCGTGGCAGCGGTACCCACGGTAGAAGCTCTCGAGCAGCGGCGACAGCTCGGGCGCGGCAACGCGTGCGCGGAGCGTGCGCCGGCCCCTGGGGAAGCGATAGTGAAGAATGGAGGCAGCAGACACGCTCAGGCCAACTCTACTGTTGCTTCTCGCTCGGCGGGGGGTGCTTGTCCGATGGGGGTGGCGCGCCCGGCGGCTCCGCCTGCGGTGCCGGCGGTGCTTTGGTGGTGTGATGGTGCCCCGGCAGCGAGCCCGGTTGCGCCAAGAGGTCGGGCGCGACAGCGAAGGTCGCGATCAGTGGGGCCACGTAGGTCGCCCCCTGCGCCACCTTCAGCAAGAACTCCCGTCGGGTTGGGTCCTCTCGCATCATGGTCCCGACCTCGCTTCCACCGGTCGTTCCACGGAGCCTTCCAGCCCCGCCTCACCCTCGGATACGAGTTCCGAGGCCACCGCCCGATACCCTTCGGCGTCGCTGCGGAGCTCCTCCGGGAACCGGGCCCTCAATTCCTCGACGATCTGACGGACCGTGCGCCCCCCGTCCACCAGCTGCAGCAGGACCCGCCGCATCTCTCCCCGCGCCGTCAGCCGAGGCCGGTGATCGAGCCGCGCCGAGCGCAGGCGGCTCGCCGACAGCGGCACACCCCGAAACGTATTCATATCCTGCCACTCGCCGCCAGCTCGCACACGCCAGCTCCACCACGCCGGATCGCGCGGCGCCGCGCCCAGCGTCGCTACCCGTGCCTCGATCTCGTCACCGGCCGCCACGGTGACCGGCTCGCCCATTGGCAAGAAGATCTGATCCCAGCCCGAGGAACGACCGGAAGGGGCGTTCGAGAAGACCACTCCCTCCGCGAGCTGCAAGTCCATCCATAGACCCAGGCCGTGCATGACCCCGGCCCGCGACGCCCGCCAGTCGACGCAGACGTCGAGACCGAACTCACCCTCCGACAGCGGATCGACGCTGGCCACCTCGGCGGGTTCCGCCAGCACGACCTCAGGCGGCCAGCTGGCGCGATGGAGATCATTGAGGATCAAGCCGATGAACCGCGCCAGGTCGAGTCCGAATGGCCGGCCATCGCCGGCGACCGATCGATAAGTCACGGGGCACACGACAGGCGCCAGCATCACCCGGATCGCACTCGGGATCGAGCGCGCTCCCGGTTCCAACCAGCGTCGCCTAACGTCCAGCAGTATCTCGGCTGTCTCCGGAGAGAAGAGCTGCGGTGAGAAATCCTCGAACACGAGGACGTTCGCACGCGCGGGGGCTTGCAGCCGCTCGACCCGGCCGTGCAAGAACGTGATGGCCTCGGCCAGGCCATTGTCCGCGGCCAGGTCGCGGGCGACATCGATCACAGGCGCCGCCTCGACGGCGAGGACTCGCGCCCCGGCCCGTGCCGCGAACATCGCGTACGTGCCGATGCCGGTCCCGAGATCCAGGACCACATCGCCCGCCGAGACCGTCGCTTCAATGGCTCGACGATACGCCTGAACGCGCGGCTCGTCGGCCAGAAAGTGGAGGTAGTCGAGCGTGGCCATCGCCTCAACCGCCCGCTTCGAGCAGCCCGGCCCCCCGAAAGCGCTCTATGGCGGCTCGCACATCGGCCTGCGCCCGCTCACCCTCGAGCCCGTACGCGTCCTCGAGCGCGCGGGCGATCTCGTGCGGGCTGAAATCCCCGGTACAATGACTCCAGACGAGGGCGGCAGAGAGGTTCAGGACGTGGAGCTGGTTCGCGGCAGGATCGAACACAACCCACTCGTCGTCCACCTGCCGAAACATCACGTCTTCACGGGCCCGGGGGTGGCCTGCAGGCTGCGTCGCCATATTGTTGAAGGTAGACGAATGTTCTTGGGTGGCAACCTGCCGGCGGCCGAGCGGCGCCGCCAACGCTCCGCCCGGACCAGGTGTTAATGGAAGAGAGGTCGATGGCCGCACCCGCAGAGGGCGCGAGCCCGGCGCTGGACGAGCTCGAGCTCGTCCAGCGGGTACGCGCAGGCGACCGCGAGGCTTTCGCTGTCCTCGTAGAGCGGTATGCCGAGCAGGCATTCGCGGTGGCCTACGGGTTCCTGCAGCACGTCGAGGACGCTGAGGACCTCGTCCACGACGCCTTCATCCGTGCCCTGGAACGGATCGACTCTCTGACCCCGGGCAGCGGATTCGGCGCCTGGTTCTACCGTGTGGTGGTCAATGCCGCGCTCAACCGGCGAAAGTATCTAAGCCGGCGCCGCACGGACGACGTGCCCGTGACCGCGGCGGCGCTCGACAGCCCCGCCGCCGATTCCGAGCGGGCCCAGCTCCGTGCCCGGCTAGCCCGGGCGCTGAGCTCGCTGCCCGCTGAGCTGGAGACGATTGTGATCCTCCACGACTTGGAGGGGTTCACGCACCCGGAGATCGCTCGCGTGCTCGAGATCCCCGAAGGGACCTGCCGGTCCCACCTATCGAGGGCGAGACGCATGTTGCGCGACCTCCTCAAGGAGTATCAGCCCCGCTCCTGATCGAAGGGGTACGAACATGGCACACTCCGACGACGATCGACGACTCGAGGAACTCGACCTCTTGAGGGCACCGACACGCGGTGAGGCGGCGCGCCGGTCCGCGCGCGAGCGGGTCCTGGCCAGCGCGGAGTTGCCACTGGCCAGGCGCCGGCACGTTTCCTCTTCTTGGGAAGTGCTCGCGGCCTGGGGCCGTCCCGGCTTGGTCGCCGCGAGCATCGTACTGGCGATCCTCGCCGGCACGCTCCAACCGTGGCGCGAGTGGCGGGACGAGACCCAGCCCGTAGCGCTCAGTGAGGTCTTGAGAGGCGCGGGCGCCAGCGACGCGATTCCCGAGATGTTGGTGGCGCTGGCGGAGCCGGACGCCGATGCCGTCGTTGCTGCCGCGTTAACGGAGAGAAACGGGAACGGGGCTGGCGTTCCCGATGACTTCGAACAGCGATGAAGCGCATGAACGGGAAGTCGAAGGTCTGGGCGCTTGCCCTCTTGCTCGTGGTGTTCCTCGTGGGAGGAGTGGCTGGCGCTGCTGCGGATCGGCTTCTGGCCGGTGAGCGGAAGGTCTCCTCGAGCCAGAGAGCCCGCTCCAGTGATCGGGATCGCAGAACGCGCTACCTCGACTGGCTAGCGGCCGAGTTGGACTTGAGCGAGGAGCAGCGGGCACAGGTAGGCGCTACTGCCGAGCGCTACCGTGAGCAGGTATCGGCACTCTGGACTGAGATGCGGCCGCGCTACGATGCCCTGGAGGAAGAGATGCGCGCCGAGATCCGCGGGCTACTCACCGAAGAGCAGAGGGTCGCCTACGAGGAGCTGCTCGCCCGGCAAAGGGATCGCCATCGTCGTGAGATGGATCGCCGCCAGGGCCGCAGTGATCAGCCGCAAGGTTCTTAAAAGAAGCCAGGGGAAGGGCTAGGTCGCCCGCTCTTACTCCATGAGCCTCAGGGGCATCACCAGGCAGAGATAGTCGGTGTCACCGCCAACCGGTTCGAACGTGGCCGGCCGCTCCGGTGCGCTCAGGCTGACCTTCACCTCATCACTGCCCATGTAGCGCAGTACTTCCAGCAAGTACTGGGCATTGAAGCCAATCTCGATCGGGGCTCCAGTATACTCTATCGGTAGCTCGTCCTCGGCCTCACCCAAGTCCGGTGTTTGCACTGCCAGGGCTAGCTTCTCCGGGGCAAAGCTCAGCCGTACGCGGTGCGTCTGATCGGACGCCACGATGGCCACTCTCTTGAGCGCCGCCGTCAGCTCGGCGCGGTCCGCCACACATTCCTTGTCGTTACCCTTTGGCAGAACCTGCTCGTAGTTGGGATAGGGCCCCTCGATGAGGCGGCTGTAAACCTCAGCCCGCTCAGTCCGAAACCCGAGGTGGCTCTCGGAGCGGGCGATCTGCAACTCGTCCTCAGCATCGAAGAGCCGCTCGACCTGCTGCAGAGCCTTGGGAGGCACAATGAGATCGCCCTCACCGGCCGTGCCCTCTAGCTTGACACCCATCGTAGCCAGACGATGCCCATTGGTCGCCACCATCCGCATCTCATCGCCGCGCAACTGCCAAAGTACACCGTTCAGCACCGGCCGCGTCTCCTCACCGGAGACGGCAAAGCTCGTGTGCGCACTCAGGGTCTGCAGCTCGCGCCCGCGCAGCTTCCAGCCCTCTCCAAACGGCACCTCCGGGAACGACGGGTACTCGTCGCTGGGCAGGCTGTTCAGGCGGAACTTCGCCTTCCCACACACGAGTACCACTCTCCCGCCCTCCGCCTCCAGCTGGACCGGCTCACTCGGGAGCTCCCGCGCGATGTCGGCCACCTTCTTTGCTGGTACCGTGATCGCACCCTGTCGGTCGACCTCCGCCGGCACCCGGACACTCACTGAGATATCCAAGTCGGTGCCTCTCACCTGTAACCTCTCCTCCAGGGCTTCCACCATGATGTTGGAGAGGACGGGCAAGGTAGTACGCGTGGGAATCGTGGCGGCTACGGCCGACAGTCCTCTCTGGAAGTTCTCTCGTGTGATCGTAACCTTCATTGCAGCTCACCTGGTGTTTGGAGGGGTTTCCCGGTTCCCCACAGGATAGGATTCTAAAGCTTCTAATTTAATAATCCAGAAGTAGTAGTAGCAGGGATGTGGATACGTGGGCAAGTGCAGGCTGGGTGGCGGTGCGGGCGGCGAGCAATATGGGGTCTCACGTGTGGGAGGGGGTGTGGAGGTGGCAGGGGATGGTTGGCTGTTGCCCGGGGTGGGTGTGGAACGTTGGGTGCGATGCCCGGGTGTGTCCCCAGCTTTCCACAGCCAATCCACGCTTCCCTCCACAGGGAGCGCCACGGTCCTAGCCCAGCTGGGCGCGCAGGGCGTGGACGCGCTCACGGAACTCCGGGTCCTTGCCGAGCTGTTCCTCTACCTTCTGGATCGAGTGGATCACCGTGGAGTGGTCACGGCCACCGAAGCGGCGTCCGATCTGGGTGTACGGCAGGTCGAGGATAATCTTCTCCAGGTACATGGCGACCTGGCGCGGGTCTGTGACACGGCGCTGTCGCTTCTTGGACTGTAGCTCCGCCCTGGTCACGCCGAAGGCCTTGGCCACAACAGCCTCGATCTCGTCTGCGGTGACCGGGCGCACGGGTCCCATCGCCCCCTTCAGTACCTGCTTCGCCAGTTCCTCTGATACTTCTCGGCGCGTCAGCGAGCTGTACGCCAAGAGCTTGATTATGGCTCCTTCGAGCTCGCGGACCGAGGAGCGGCAGTGCTCCGCGATATAACTCAGCACGCCCTGCGGGATCGAGAGGCCGTCCTGCTCGGCCTTCGACTGGAGAATCGCCACGCGCGTCTCGAAATCGGGTACCTTGATGTCGGTGACAAGGCCCCACTCAAAGCGTGAAACCAGCCGCTCCTGCAGCTCGGGAATCTCCTTCGGTGGCCGATCGCTCGCCAGCACGATCTGGCGCTGCGCGTCGTGGAGTGCGTTGAAGGTATGAAAGAATTCCTCCTGCGTGCCCTCTTTCCCGGCCAGGAAGTGAGCGTCGTCGACAAGCAAGACATCGATGCGACGGTAGCGGTTGTGGAACTGGGTGGTCTGACGAGCCTGGATGGCCGCGATGAGCTCGTTGGTGAACTGCTCGGTCGGCACGTAGGCAACGCGGCTACCCGGGAACTTGGCCAGCACCGCATTCCCGATACCGTGCATGAGATGCGTCTTGCCGAGCCCCACGCCACCGTAGATGAATAGCGGGTTGTACGCCCGACCCGGTGCCTCGGCGACAGCCTGACACGCTGCCGCTGCCAGCTCGTTGTTGCTGCCGACGACGAACGAGTCGAGCGTGTAGCGAGGGTTGAGCGTGCCGAGCACCGGACGGACAGGCGCTCGCGGCTGCGTGTCGGTAGCCGCGCCGGCCGGTAGCTCCTCCAGCCCGACGACTGGCATTGGCCGGAAGACGGGTTCCGCATCCGTATCGCGCGCGGTGCACTCGAAGCTGAGCGTAAAGGCTTTGCCGAAAAGCGCTCTGGCCAGCGACGTCAGGAGCTCGCCGTACTTGGTCTCGATCCATTCGACGGCGAAGGCGCTGGGCGCGCCGACGACCAGCTGGTCACCCGAGAGCGCGACTCCTTGAGTCGGCGCGAGCCAAGTCCGGTAGCTCTGCTCGGGCAGTTTGCCGCGGGCGTCTTCCAGGACTTTTGACCAGGCTTCGTCGGCGGTTAGTTCCATCGAGACTGGCTACTGGCGTGGTTGGAGCGTACGTCAAAGAATGTGTGTGATCGGCGGCTGGTGAGGTAAGCCGCGCGCCATCTTAGACGGCGCCAAGATGGAAGTCAAGTTGCGCGAGTGCCTCGGCGGACCTTGTGTGAGGATGAATGCGAGTTCGTGAGTTGCGGATCGGACCCGGCGCGATGGTCGCGGCCGCCTTCATCGGGCCGGGTACGGTCACCACTGCCACGGTGGCCGGCGCCGCCTACGGCTACACGCTCGTCTGGGCGCTCGCCTTCTCCGTGCTCGCGGCGCTGGTCCTGCAGGAGATGGCGGCGCGACTCGGCCTCGTCGGCGGCATGGGGCTTGGTGAGGCGATGCGGCACCGGTTCTCGGGCGGTGTCGCTCGGCTGGTGTCCGCCGCCCTGGTGATTGGTGCGATTCTGGTCGGCAATGCGGCGTACGAGACGGGCAACCTGCTCGGCGGCTCCTTGGGGCTGCAAGAGCTGCTCGGCGGCAGCGGTCGCTTCTGGGGCCCTGCCCTGGGTCTTCTCGCCTTCGCGCTGCTGTGGTCGGGGCGCTATCGCTGGGTGGAACGGGCACTGGTCGGGATGGTCGCCGTGATGGGCGTCGTGTTCTTGACTACGGCCGTCGCGACGCGACCTGACGTGACGGCGCTGTTGGGCGGACTGCTGCCGGGAGCGTTACAAGACGAGCGAGCGGTGCTCATGGCCCTCGGCCTGGTAGGCACGACGGTTGTGCCCTACAACTTGTTCCTCCACGCCTCGGCCGTTCGCCAACGCTGGAAAGGCGAAGGCGACTTGGCGACCGCCCGCGCCGACCTGGCGATCTCGGTCTCCCTGGGCGGTGTGATCTCGATTGCCGTACTCATCACGGCGGCCGCGTTGCCAGCGGCGTTCCGGGTCACGAGCGCCGCCGACATGGCGCGGGCGCTGGAGCCGACCCTCGGGCGTTGGGCCGGCGCCTTCTTCGCCAGTGGATTGCTGGCGGCAGGGCTATCCTCGGCGATAACCGCCCCGCTGGCCGCTGCCTTCGCTACCTGCGGCGTCTTGGGCTGGGATAGCGACCTGAGGTCCAAGCGCGCCCGCGCGGTATGGGTGCCGGTGCTGCTGGCCGGGATCGTCTTCTCGCTGCTGGCGGTGCGGCCGATCCCGGCGATCCTCTTCGCCCAGGCGGCCAACGGCCTGCTGTTACCATTGGTGGCGGGCCTGCTGCTCTATCTGGCGAACGACCGTCAGCTTCTGGGTGCGCGTACGAACGGGCGGACGTCAAACTTGCTGGGCGCGACAGCCGTATTGGTGGCTGGAGCTCTGGGCGTGCTCTCGCTGGTGCGGGCCCTCGGGGGCCTGTGATCGCCGGTGCCGTGGCTTGATCACGGGCGAGCGAGCGGATATATTCGAGGTTCTTTTTTAGCCGTGAGAAGTTCTTCGTTGGCAGGGATATCGGGGGGGCGACCCCATGAAACCGACATATCGTCCTCGGAACCGCAAGCGTCTGCGCAAGCATGGTTTTCGCGCCCGGATGAAGACTCGGGCGGGCCGGGAAACCATCAACCGGCGCCGCCGCAAAGGTCGCAAGCGACTCGCCGCGTCCGTCCCGAAGAAGTAGGGGGCGCAACGGACTGGCGCTACCGGTTCCCACGGGCGGCGCGGATCCGGCGCAAAGCCGAGATTCGAGCGCTCTATCGCCGGGGGAAGCGGAGACGGACAGATCACCTCGACGTGTTCGTCACCGATTCCCCCGCTTTGCGTCCGCGTGTCGTTGTCGTCGTCCCGAAGTACGGGCGCAGGATCGTCCAGCGCAATCGACTGAGGCGTCGCTTGAGAGAGGCGATCCGGATCGAGTGGCTGCCGAAATGTCTCGAGCAGGGAGTCGCCTTGGATGTGCTGGTCCGGGCCCGGCCCGAGGCCTACGAGACCACGTTCCAGCAGCTGACCGACGAAGTCCGCGTCATAGCGGAGCAGCTATGCTCGCAAAGCTCCTCGTAGTTTTGGTCCGGGGCTATCAGCTGGCCATTTCACCACTGTTGCCGCCGGCGTGTCGGTATACGCCGACTTGTTCTCAATACGCCGTCGAGGCCTTGCAACGCCACGGAGCCCTGAGGGGCACCTGGCTGGCCGCGCGTCGCCTCTTTAGATGCCACCCGTTCCGGCGGGGTGGCTACGACCCGGTGCCATAGTCATGGAAACCGAGAAGCGCCTCATCCTGGCCATCTTGCTCATGATGGCGACGGTCTTCGTCGTCAATCTGTTGTTTCCGTCCCGCCGTCCACCGGTCGGCGGGATCGAGGCTGATTCGCTTGTGGCGACGCAGGAGGTGGCGGAGACCGCCGGCGTCAGCGTCCCGGCGCCGGAGCCAGAGTTGCCGGCGGCCGCTCAGGTGACAGAGGTTCCCGAGCTGGCACCCGGTGCCGAGGACTGGAGCGAGGACACGGCCTGGGTGAGCGGCCCGATGTATCGCTTCGGCTTCGCAGAGCGGGGCGGGCGCCTGGTCTCCGCACAGATGCTCGGGTTCGAGTCACTTGCGCCCGAGACGAAGGGCGAACCGGTGCAGATGGTGCCTGCGGGGGCCGAGGACTTTCTCTCCCACCAGTGGATCGTCGGCGACGACACGCTCGACCTGCGTGGAGCACGGTTCGAGATCGCGCCGCGTGAAGTGCGGCTCGTTTCGGGAGGACCGGCTGAGACTCTCACCCTCAGCTACCAACACCCGCGCTCGCCGTTCCGTCTGGAGCTCGTCTACACGTTTCACCCGGACAGCTTCACCGTTCACCTGGATGGGCAGGTTTCCGGGGTCCCGGCCACCGGCTGGTGGGCGATGGGGCTGGGAGCAGGACTACTCAGCAACGAGTGGGATCCGGAGTCCGACTACCGATCCAACCTGGCCTTCGCGGCCAAGGGACCGGAGGGCGTGCAGTCGCAGAAGATCAGCGACGTCGATCCCGGGGAGCGGCTGAGTCTGGACGGGCCGTTCGACTGGGTGGCGGTGCGCACCAAGTACTTCGCCACCGCCCTCGCGCTTCCGCTAGAGGCCGAGGTCGACGACGCCAGCGCGGGGCGGTTCGGGGGCCTGCTCATCCGCGGACTCCCAGACCCTCATCGCGCGCAAGGCGTCGCCAGCTTCCCCGTGGGCCGGGACGGGAGGTTCCACTACCAATTGTACGTGGGTCCGCAGGACCCGGGTAAGCTGGCGGCTGCGGGCCGGGACCTCGATCAGGTGCTCCCCTACGGCTACAAGTGGCTGCAGCCGATCCTGCGACCGCTGGCCGGCGCGATCACCGCCCTGCTGGTCTGGTTCCACAACGTCCTGGGGCTCGGCTACGGCTGGGTCTTGATCCTGTTCGGGATCGGGATCCGCGTGGTGCTGTTCCCGCTCTATCAGAAGAGCATGCGCTCGCAGATGGCTACGATGCGCGTGCAGCCACTGATGAAGGAGATTCAGGAGAAGCACAAGAACGACCCGCAACGCTTGCAGCAGGAGATGATGAAGCTTTACCGGGAGCACAAGATCAACCCGCTGGGCGGATGTCTGCCGATGCTGCTCCCCTTCCCTATCCTCATCGCCCTGTTCTTCGTCTTCCGAGATACTATCGAGTTCCGCGGCGTGCCGTTCCTCTGGCTGCCCGATCTGTCGCGCGCTGACCCGCTCTACATCATCCCGGTGCTGATGGGCGCCTCGATCTTCTTGCTGCAGTGGATCAGCCAGCGCTCGATGCCGCAGACGAACCCACAGATGAAGATGATGATGTGGGTGATGCCCATCATGCTGACCGTGCTCTTCCTGAAGTTCGCTTCGGGACTCAACCTGTACTACGCGACGATGAACCTGGCATCGCTGCCTCAGCAGCTCTACCTGGCGAAAGAGCGACGGGCGGCGGCCAACAAACCGCTGCCAGCACGCGCGAAGACCTAGCCGGTGCGGCGGCGTCCCATCGCCACCCCGATATGCAGAGCGACACCATCGCGGCCATCTCGACGGCGCCGGGCCGAGCAGCCATCGCGGTCGTCCGGGTCTCCGGACCGGGTGTCGGCGACCTGATCGGCCGAACGCTCGGCGAGCCGCTACCCGAACGACGCCCCGCCCTGCGCTGGCTGGCTGACCCCAGCACCGGCGCCTCCATCGACCGGGTCCTGGCCACCTTCTATCGAGCGCCGCATAGCTACACCGGCGAGGATATGCTGGAGCTGAGTTGCCACGGCGGGCCCCTCGTTCCGCCGCTCGTCCTCGATGCGGTCTGCGCGGCCGGCGCACGCCGGGCCGAGCCCGGCGAGTTCACGCGCCGCGCCTTCCTCAACGGAAAGCTCGACCTCCTGCAGGCGGAGGCGATCCTCGACTTGGTCGACGGCCGCGCGCCGGCCCAGCATCGAGCCGCCATCCTGCAGCTCGATCGTGGCCTCTCGCGACGCATCGAGGAACTGCGGGAAGCGATCGTACGTTGTGAAGCGCTGCTGGTCTACGAGATCGACTTTCCCGAGGAGGATGCGGGACCGGTGGCGCCGGGTCTGATCGACGATGCCGCCCGCGATGCGGCCGCTCGGATCGCGCGGCTGCTGGAGACAGCGTCGGAGGGCGAGTTGCTGCGTGACGGTGCCGTAGCCGTTATCGCCGGTCGACCGAATGTCGGGAAGTCGAGCCTCTTCAACGCGCTCTGCGGGTTCGAGCGGGCGATCGTTACCGCAGAGCCAGGCACGACCCGCGATGCCGTCGAAGCGCTCGTCTCGCTGGGTGGATACCCGTTCCGGCTCGTCGACACCGCGGGGCTGCGCGAGCCCTCGGAGCCGGTCGAGCGTATCGGGATCGAGGTGGCGCACCGCTACCTGGCCGGAGCCGATGTCGTGCTACTTTGTGCAGAGGCCGGCCGCCGCCTGGCCGAGGAGGAGTTGAGCTTCCTGGCGGAGCTGAAGCAGGGCGCCTGCCTGCTCGTGCGCAGCAAGGCTGACCTCGCCGCCGCGGCGGCCGACGATGGCCCGCAGCCGGACGTCCAGCAGGTAGCGGTCTCCGTGGTCAGCGGCGCGGGGCTCGGCGCGCTGCGTGACAGGCTCGTCGAGTTGGCATTCTCCGGCCGCCTGCGGCTCGAGGGTGAAGTGCCGCTCATCACCCGCAAGCGGCACGCGCGCGAGCTGCGTCGGGCGGCATCGGAAGTCGAGGCGTTCCTCGAGGCACGCGCGACGGGCGTGGCTCCTGAAGTGGCCGCTACGCATTTGAGAACCGCGGCCCTAGCGCTCGAGGAGCTTCTCGGCGTGATCGCACCCGAGGATCTGCTCGCCCGCGTGTTCGCCGATTTCTGCATCGGCAAGTAGCGGCCCGCCGCTTCCTTGCTCGCCGTTCGGCACGGCGCCATATTCGCCCGGATCCCATCCGCGCTTTGCCCAACTCCAGGAGGACAAGTGTTCAGGCTAGAGGCTTTGTTGCCCGCGCTGCTCATCTTCATTGCGGCATGCGCTACGCAGGCCGACTACGACGTCATCATCCGCGGCGGCACCGTCTACGATGGCAGCGGCGGCACCCCGTTCGTCGCCGACCTCGCGATCGCCGGCGATACGATCGCCGCGATCGGCACGCTCGGCGAAGCGAGCGGCCGCGTGGAAATCGATGCCTCGGGACTCGCGATCGCGCCCGGGTTCATCAACATGCTCAGCTGGGCGAACGAATCGCTCATTCATGACGGTCGCTCACAGAGCGACATCCGGCAGGGCGTCACCCTCGAGGTATTGGGCGAGGGCACGTCGATGGGGCCCTGGAGCGATTGGATGAAGCAGGAACGGCTCGAGCAGCAGGGCGATATCCAGTATGAGATCGAGTGGACCAGCCTCGGCGACTATCTCGAGTTCCTGGAGCGGCGTGGCGTGTCAACGAACGTGGCCTCGTTCGTCGGTGCGACGACGGTCCGCATTAACGTGCTGGGCTATGAAGATCGCGCGCCCGACGCGGCCGAGCTCGATGAGATGCGCGGGCTCGTGCGTGCGGCGATGGAGGAGGGCGCGCTGGGGCTCAGCACCTCGCTCATCTACACGCCCGCCTTCTACGCCGACACCGAAGAGTTGATCGAGCTCGCTAAGATCGCCGCCGAGTACGACGGCCTCTACATCTCGCATATCCGAGGCGAAGCGAACAACGTGCTCGAGTCTCTCGAGGAATTTCTCACGATCGCGCGCGCGGCTGGCGTCCGCTCAGAGATCTATCACTTGAAGACGTCAGGCCGGACGAACTGGCACAAGATCGACACCGTCTTCGCCCGGGTCGAAGCGGCGCGCGCCGAAGGTCTCCGCATCACCGCCGACATGTATACCTACCCGGCCAGCTCCACCGGGCTCGACGCGATGATGCCCCCGTGGGTCCAGGAGGGCGGACTCGAGGCTTGGATCGAGCGCCTCAAGGATCCGGAGATCCGTGAACGGCTGAAGCAGGAGATCACCACGCCGCAGGACGATTGGGACAACACCTACCTGTCCGCCGGTTCAGCGGACCGCGTCCTGTTGGTCAGCTTCAAGAAGGAAGAGCTCAAGCCGCTCACCGGCAAGACGCTGGCGGAGGTGGCGGAGGCGCGCGGCACGGGGCCGATCGAGACGGCCATGGACCTGGTGATCGAGAACGGAGCCGATGTGGGTTGCGTCTATTTCACGATGTCGGAGGAGAATGTCAGAAAGAAGATCGCCCGGCCCTGGGTCAGCTTCGGCTCCGACGCCGGATCGCTCGCCCCGGAGGGGGTCTTCTTGAAGTCGAATCCCCACCCCCGCGCCTACGGCACCTTCGCGCGGCTCTTGGGCCGCTACGTGCGCGAGGAAAAGATCATCCCGCCCGAGGAAGCGATCCGGCGGCTGACCTCCTTCCCCGCCGCCAACCTGAGAATCGAGCGGCGCGGCGCCCTCGTGCCGGGCTACTTCGCCGACGTCGTCGTGTTCGACCCGGAGACCGTCATCGATCACGCGACTTTCAGCGAGCCGCACCGGTACTCCACCGGTGTGCTGCACGTGTTCGTGAACGGCGCCCAGGTGCTGGCCGACGGCGAGCATACCGGAGCAACGCCGGGACGGGTCGTGCGCGGCCCGGGCTGGACGGGCGGCTGAGCCCCTGCCCTCTCGCTAAAAGCCGATCTCGAAGTCGGGGGGCAGCGACTCGGGTGGGTCGAGCTGCTGCAATGCGTCGATGTGCGCCGCCGGCGGTCCCTGCCGGAGCCGAACCTCCATCTCGGTCACTCGATCGAAGGATCCGGCGAACGCGATCTCGACCGTCCCGTCGGAGCAGTTGCGCACGATGCCGCGCAGTCCAAGCCGGCGCGCCTCACGCTGGGCCCACCAGCGGAATCCGACGCCCTGCACTCGGCCGTGGACCTTATAGGCTTTGCTGATGTCGTCGCCGGCTGACATGGCAGATCGGAGTGTAGGCTAGGGCGGGGCGGCCAGGAAACCGAGCCAGTCCTCCCACCACGCATCGAGACTGCGACCGTATACCGCCTCGAACTTCATCCGCGTGGCGCTCGCCGTGTCGGAGTGATCGCTCGCCGCGACAAATTCCTTGAGCGCCCCGATCCCCGCTCGGTCGATGAGGAAGCGCACGAACGAGCCGGCAACGGGGTAAACGATCTCCGGGTCCCTGGCGAAGAAGCCGCTGCTTGGCAACAAGGAGACCAGCGATGGTATCCGATTGTGGGCGAGGTACCGGCGAGACCAGTAGTCAACCGTTGCCCCGCTGATGCGCGGCGCCTCGGGTCGAAAGTCTCGCGGGATCGTGTTCCCGTGGTGCGCAACCGCGATCCCTTCGTTGAACAGGGCCGGTGGGTGCCCCACGAGACCGATCACCAGGGCATGGACGGTCTCGTGATTGTCGCGGCGATAGATCGTGTGGAGCACCCCCGGGTAGGACGTGTCGACGAAGCCGCAACATCCATGCCCGGTCAGGCCTTCCATGTGGGCCAGATCCCGGTACTTGACGTAGTGGAGCTTGGTGGTTGGCTCCAAGCCTAGCTCCCCGATCACCCAGCTGTAGTAGGCTTCCTGCCAGACGGCGTCTACCGTGTCGCCGGCCGCCACATGGTAGATGAAATGCTCGGTCTCGTAGCTCGCTGGTAGCACGTCCGGCGGCTGGAAGGGCGTCTCTTCCCTGCAGGCCAGCGTGCCGAGGCACAGCAGCAGCACGATGTCTAGAATTCGGCTCACCGCGCGAGTCGTCTCCTTGCCGAAGTCAGCGCTCCCTCGACCCTCGCTCACCCGTCTCGTTCCCGCAGGGCTTTTCACCGCCCTCGCGCATGATACTTTGCAACGTCTCAGGGCCCCAGCGCCCGAGGGTCATTATAAGCGTTTGGCATAGCATGCGCTCAGAGTACGACGTGATCGTGGTGGGAGGCGGCCACGCCGGCTGCGAAGCGGCTGCAGCGGCGGCCCGGCTCGGTGCCCGCACCTTGCTCGTCACCAGCTACCTCGCCCGGGTGGCCCAGCTCAGCTGCAACCCCGCCATCGGCGGAGTGGCCAAGGGCACTGTGGTCCGGGAGGTGGACGCGCTGGGCGGACTCATGGCGCGGGCTACCGATCGAACGTCCATTCAGTTCCGAATGCTCAATCGGAGCAAGGGTCCTGCGGTCTGGGCGCCCCGCGCCCAGTGCGACCGCTGGCTCTATCCCCGGGCCATGCGCAGCCTGCTCGAGGCCACCCCAGGGCTCGACCTGTTTCAGGGCACGGTCCGGGCGCTGCTGCTGGATAGCGGGCGAGCAGCGGGGGTGACGTGCCGAGATGGCTCGACCTTCCGGGGCCGCCGTGTGGTGCTGACGGCGGGTACCTTCCTGCGGGGCGGCATCCATATTGGCGGGGGCGTGCGCGAGGCGGCGGGTCGCGCTGGGGATCCGCCGGCCCTGGAGCTCTCGGAGCAGCTCGAATCGCTGGGACTCGAGGTCGTTCGCTTCAAGACCGGAACGCCACCGCGCGTTGACGGTCGCACCGTCGACTACTCGAAGCTCGAGCGCCAGGACGGGGATCCGGAGGCTTTTCGCTTCTCGTCTTGGGAGCGGGCGGAGCGCTTGCCGCAGCGGCCCTGCTGGATCACCTGGGCGGCCGATGAGGTGAAGGAGATCATCGGGCGCAACTTGGAACGCTCGGCACTCTACGGTGGCGCCATCGCGGCCCGGGGTCCCCGCTACTGCCCGTCCATCGAGGACAAGATCGTCAAGTTCCCGGACGCTCGGCGGCATCAGATTTTCCTCGAGCCCGAGGGGCTGGAGACGTCCGAGCTCTACGTGAACGGCCTCTCGACCTCGATGCCCCCGGATGTGCAGCGGGAGTTCCTGGCCGCCGTGCCGGGGCTCGAGCAGGCACGCATGACCCAGCCCGGCTACGCCATCGAGTACGACTTCTTCCCGCCCCACCAGCTCCAGCCGACGCTCGAAGTGAGAGCGCTACCCGGCCTCTACCTCGCCGGCCAGGTCAACGGGACGACCGGCTATGAGGAAGCAGCAGCACAGGGCATCGCTGTGGGTATCAACGCCGCCTCGAGCGTCCAGGGCCGCGAGCCCTGGGTCATCCAGAGGGATGAAGCGTACATCGGAGTGCTCATCGATGATCTGGTGACCAAGGGCGTTGACGAGCCCTACCGCCTCTTCACCTCCCGGGCGGAGTTCCGCCTCCTGCTGCGGCAGGACAACGCGCTCAGGCGGCTGGGACCGAAGGCAGCCGCGATCGGCCTGCTGGAGGACGAGCAGAAGCGCACCCTGGAAGCGAAGCTCGACGGCGAGGCGGCGGCGGCTGAGTGGGCGAACCAGACGCTGCTGGAGCCCGACCTCGTGAACGACTACTTGGAGGCCCGCGGCACCTCCCCGATCCCGCAGCCCACCTCCCTCAGGGACCTGGTGAAACGGCCGGAGGTGCGGATCCTCGACCTCGTCGGGCCGGGCAGACAACTGGCCGGGGACGCCCTCCCGGACCCCGACGCTCTGGCCGCGGTGGAGATGGAGATCAAGTACCTGGGCTATGTGGCCAAGGAGCGATCGCGCGCGCACCGCCTTCAGCGGCAGGCCGAGTTCAGGTTGCCGCCGGATCTGCCGTACCTGGAGCTGGCCAGCCTGTCCATCGAGGCGCGTCAAAAGCTCGACCGGGTCCGGCCGCTCACGCTGGCCCAAGCGGCGCGGATCCCCGGTGTCGCGCCCAGCGATCTGCAGAATCTGATGATGGAGGCACGGAAGCGAAGCGCAGGGAGAGTGGGAGTGGGGGAGAAGGGGAGTGAGGGAGTGAGGGAGTGAGGGAGTGGGGGAGGCGGCGCGATTCTGTTTCACGTGAAACGTGACACCCCCATCGGTTGGGTTCGCGCTCCCTCGATTCCACAACCTGTCGTGCGGCGGCACGCGCCCTGTTTCACGTGGAACATCAGCCCTTTCCTCCCTCCAGCGACGCGGGTATAATTGCTGCGGAACTGAGCCCACCCCGCCTTCGCTCCGTCCGGGCCCGGTACACCATGTCGAAAGTCATCGCCATCGCCAATCAGAAGGGTGGTGTCGGTAAGACTACCACCGCCATCAACCTCGGGGCTTGCCTCGCCGTCGCCGAGAAGCCCACGCTCATCGTCGACGCCGATCCCCAGGGGAACGCCACGAGCGGGCTCGGGGTCGATCGCGACCGGCTTTCCGCCTCCATCTATGACGTACTCCTCGAGGGGGCCTCGGCTGAAGAGACGGTCGTGCACGGCGTCCACTTCGCCCAACTGGACCTTCTGCCCTCGCACCGCGACCTCCTGGGGGCCGAGGTCGCGATGACCGGGCGGGACGGTCGCGAAAGCTTATTACGGGAGGCCATAGCCTCGATCCGGAACCGCTACCGCTACGTCATCATCGATTCGCCGCCGTCCCTGGGCCTGCTCACCGTCAATACGCTGGCCGCCGCCGATACGGTCCTGATCCCCATCCAGTGCGAGTACTACGCCCTGGAGGGGCTCAGTCAGCTGCTCAACACCGTGCGGTTGGTGCAGCGTAGTCTCAACCCGGCTCTGCAAATCGAGGGCGTGCTTTTGACGATGTTCAGCGATCGCTTGAATCTTTCCCGCCAGGTCGCCGAGGAGGCGCGCGAGTACTTCGGGCCGAAAGTCTTCCGGACCTCGATTCCCCGGAATATTCGCCTGGCCGAGGCGCCCAGCTTTGGCAAGCCGATCGTGCTGTACGACGTTCTCTCCACCGGCGCATCTAGCTATCTCGATCTAGCACAAGAACTTATGGGTAGGAACGGCAGTGGCCAGAAAACAGCAGAAGCGACTCGGTAAGGGACTGAGCGCCCTCCTCGGCGACTATCTCACCGAAGAGGCGCCCAGCGGCAGAGAGGCGCAGCAGCTACCGGTCGGCGAGCTGCGCCCCAATCCGTTCCAGCCGCGACAGGCGATAGACGAAGAGGGGTTGGAAGAGCTCGTCGCCTCGATCCGCGAGAACGGGCTTCTTCAGCCGGTGCTGGTCCGCCCCGTCGCCGACGGCGGTTGGGAGGTCGTCGCCGGTGGGCGTCGCTTCCGGGCGGTCAAGGAACTGGGTTGGGAGCATGTCCCTGTCGTGGTCCGCGAGGTAGACGACCGGACCATGCTGGTGCTGGCCCTGATCGAGAACCTGCAGCGCGAAGATTTGAGCCCCCTCGATGAGGCGCACGCCTATCGGCGATTGGTCGAGGAGTTCGGGCTGACCCAAGCGCAAGTCGCCGAGCGGGTGGGCCGCGACCGCTCGACCATCGCCAACACGATCCGCCTGCTGGGACTGCCGGAATCGGTGCGGGAGCTACTGGGCACGGGGAAGATCTCCGCCGGTCATGCACGGGCGCTGCTCGGTCTGGAGGACGAGAAGCGAGTGATCGAGCTGGCGCGAGCGGCGGCGGCCGAGGGGCTCTCGGTCCGTGAGGTGGAGGAGCGAGTGCGTGAGCGTCGCAGCCGCTCCCAAGCGACCAAGCCGAAAGGGAAGGAGGTCGATGGGCGGTCGAGAGCCTATGCCACGAGGGCCGAGCAGGCCCTGGGCCGCGCGCTGGGCACCTCGGTGCGCGTGAAGCTCGACGGCACTAATCGCGGCCGCATCGAGATTCCCTTCCGCAGCGCCGACGACTTCGAGCGCATCGTCGAGGTCATCGTCGGCGTCGGCGGTATCGTGTAAACCGACGGGTCGTCGTATTCTGTGGTTTGAGACTATGAAGGAGAACGAAGCCGGCTACACTCTCGTCCTCGTACCGAGTGACACGGAGCGCACGCGGAGCGTGAAGATCACGCCCCGCGGACTGCGCATCGCTGCGGCGCTCGCGGCGGCGGCCGGCGTCGCCGGCGCCGCTCTGCTGGGCAGTTGGTGGTACTTCGCGGCCCAGACGGCGCGGATTCCGGAGCTCGAGCGGCAGATCACCGAGTTGGAAGCTGACAACGCCAGGGTCGTCCAGCTCGCCCGCACCCTCGATGAGCTGCAGGGTGAATACGAGAAGATTCGATTGATGTTGGGAGGCGATATTCTCGCCGGCAATGCCGCTCTCGATATTCCACCCACCAACGAGCCGGGGACTGCGGCGGAAGGGTCGCCCGGTACCGGTCTCTCCCCAGAGATCCCCACGAGCTGGCCGCTGGCCACGGCTGGCTTCGTCACCCAAGTCCTGGAGCAGGCGCAGGATGGTGCGCACCCGGGCATCGACATCGCGGTAGCCCAGCACTCCTATATCCGCGCCAGCGGGGCGGGGGTGGTTGCCGAGGCCGGGGCCGACTCGGTATACGGGCTCTACGTCCTGGTCGCTCACGGGAACTCTGGCTACGAATCGATGTATGGGCATGCATCCCGGCTGTTCGTCGAGCCGGGTGACACAGTTCTACAGAACGAGGTCATCGCTCTTTCGGGCAACACGGGACGCTCCACGGCCCCGCACCTGCACTTCGAGATTCTTCAGGACGGGAGACCGATCGACCCGTTCACCCTCGTTCAGCAACTACCAGGTTCCTGAGTTCAGACTATGCTTGGACGCGACAAGAAAACCATCGAGGACCAGAAGAAGCCTATGGCAAAAATCGAACGCGAATCCGGGGATGCGGCGATCTCCCTCATCGCGCCCGGTATGAAAATCGTCGGCGACTGCGAGACGGATGGCACCATCCGCGTCGAGGGTCGCATCGAGGGGACGATCCGCGCCGGCAAGTCTGTCGTCGTCGGACGTAGCGGGGAAGTGATCGGGGACATCGTCACCCAGGACGCCGTCATCAGCGGCAAGGTCTCCGGCAACATCGCCGCCGACAGCCGTCTCGAGCTGCAGTCGACGTGCGACATACAGGGCGAGCTGCGCAGTCGCCGCGTCCAGCTTGACGAGGGTGCCCGGTTCAACGGTCAGGTCCACATGGAAGAGGCCGGCTCACGAACCGTCAAGCCTGCTGCCGGGCCTGCACCGGCTGCTGTGAAGGGGACACCGGAGTCGCAGCCGGCTGTGGGTGGCAACTAGTACTTCGGCGGGCGTGCCCACCAGTTGTCCCCAGCATAAGTGACTATATCGCAACGGGTTATGTGGTTTTCCACGACGCTCTCCACCGCTGCCAAATCAGCGGTGGAGAGCCGTGGGAAACGTGGAGAAGATCAGGGTAGGACCAGGACGGAGCCCTAACAACGATGCAGAAGCGTAGGAAGGGTGTCGCGAAGAAGAGGCGGCCCAGGAACGTCGCAAAGGTGAGCCATGCCGATCGCCGGCGTGCGGGGCCGCTAACGGAAGACGAGCGGTTATTCAGCCGTACGATAACCGAGTCCGAGCTGGCTGAGGTCCATCGTCCGCCGGAGCGACTGGCGGAAGTGCTCGAGCCGATTCCGGACTCGACGCTGAAGGACCCCTGGCGGGTGTTCCGGATCATGGGGGAGTTCGTCGATGGGTTCGATGCGCTGGCTCGTGTGGGCCCGGCGGTGTCGATCTTCGGCTCGGCGCGCACTCCGCGCAACGATCCGGACTACCGGGCCGCGACGCAAACTTGTCGCCTGCTGGCCGAGGCTGGCTTCGCCATAATGACTGGGGCGGGCCCCGGAATCATGGAGGCGGCGAACAAGGGCGCTCAGCTCGGCAACGGTCTGTCGATCGGATTGAACATCGAGTTGCCTTTCGAGCAGGACATCAACCGTTACGTCGACTTCAGCCTGACGTTCCGCTACTTCTTCGTCCGCAAGACGATGTTCGTCCGCTACTCCGAGGGCTTCGTCATCTTCCCGGGCGGTTATGGCACGATGGACGAGCTGTTCGAGGCGCTGACGCTGATCCAGACGGGCAAGGTTCACAACTTTCCACTCGTGATGTACAACAATCGCTATCACGCCTCGCTGATGCGGTGGCTCAAGAACTCCATGCTGGAGGAGGGTAAGATCTCGCCGCAGGATCTGGAGATCATCACCACGGCGAACTCGCCGGAGCAGGCGGCCCAGATCATCATCGACGCGCACCGCACCAGGAACGGCGACGGGGCAGGGCCGTCCCGCGCCGGGTAGCAGCCTGGCGCCGCGCTTTCACTTGCCGCGCCCGCCAGGTCGCGCCTAGGTTCGTTCCGGAACCACTATGCCGGAGAAACCGAGGAGTTCCAGCCCGTACCTGCGCGGTCCGCGCATCGACCCGGCGCCGATCACCGGTGACGAGACGGTCGCCGAGCTGATCGACGGCGCTTTCCTCGCCTACAACGCTCGGCGCCTGCGTGAGGCCGCTCGGCTGCTCGTCGAGAAGATTCTCGAGCCCGATGTCACTGTGGGCCTGAGCCTCAGCGGTGCGCTCACCCCGGCAGGCCTCGGGATGTCGGCGCTAATCCCGTTGGTTGAGGCGGGGTTTGTCGACTGGATCGTGTCGACCGGCGCGGTCCTGTACCACGACGCGCACTTCGGCATCGGGCTTGAGCTGCGTGAGGGCCGGTCAAATGTTAGCGACGTCGAGCTGCGCCAGGAAGGTGTCGTTCGCATCTACGACGTCTTCTTCGACTACGAAGTCCTGCTGTCGACCGACGCGTTCTTTCGCCAAGTGATCGATGGAGCGGAATTCCAGCGCACGATGGGGACGGCGGAGTTCCATGACCTCTGCGGCAAGTATGTTCTGGAGCGCGAGCGAGCGCTCGGGCTTCGCCGGAAATCGTTGCTTGCCGCCGCCCATGCGGCAGGAGTTCCGATCTATAGCTCGTCGCCGGGCGACTCGAGCATCGGGATGAACGTGGCGGAGCGCGCCCTGGCAGGCGGGAAGCTGCGTATCGATTCTGCGGTCGATGTCAACGAGACGGCTGCCATCGTGCTCGATGCCAAACGGTCGGGCGGCAAGAGCGCCGTTGTGATCATGGGCGGCGGCAGCCCCAAGAACTTCATGCTGCAGACCGAGCCGCAGCTGCAGGAAGTGCTCGGCCTGGAAGAGGCCGGCCACGACTACTTTATCCAGGTCACCGACGCCCGTCCCGACTCGGGAGGCCTGTCGGGGGCCACGCCCTCCGAGGCGGTGAGCTGGGGCAAGGTCGACCCGGAGGCGCTCCCCGACACGGTCGTCTGCTACCTGGATGTGAGCGTTGGGCTCCCGTTGCTCACCGCTTACGCGCTGGCCAAACGCGAGCCGCGCGTGCCGAAGCGGCTGTACGACCGTCGCACACAGCTGCTGGCGGCCCTGGAGAGCGAGTACCGCCGGGCGCGGGCGCGTGACTGACCACCCCGGCTACCGGGCGCTGTCCTTCACATATTGGTCGAACCACGCCACTAGCCTACCGAACGCGTCCTGCACATTGCGGAAGCTGTTGAATTCGTGCCCCATGCCCGGATACCTGACGAGCTCTGTCTCCACCCCGAGCTTCCGCAGCGCAACGAAGAACTCTTCCGCCTGACTCACCGGTACGTCGTAGTCATCCTCTCCGTGAAAGAGCAGGGTCGGCGTGCTAACGTTCGCCACGTGTTTCAGCGGCGACCGGTCCCACAGCAGGTCGTAGTTTTCCCAAAGTTCACCGGGAAACTCGGTCTCGATCAGCAGATGGTAGAGCGACGTTCCATAGAAACTGATCAGGTTGCTGATGCTGCCCCCGGCCGCCGCCGCTCTAAAGCGGTCGGTCTGGGTGATGATCCAGTTAGTCATGTAGCCGCCGTAGCTGTACCCGGTGACGGCTAGCCGCTCTCCGTCCACCCAGTTGTAGTGTTCAACGATGTAGTCGACCCCAGCCATCAAGTCACGATAGTCGGCACCACCCCAGTCGTTGAGCGTGCCGTCGGCGAACTCCTGGCCGTATCCGATGCTTCCCCTGGGGTTGATCTCGAGGACCCCGTACCCCGCCTCGGCCATGTACT
Source organism: Gemmatimonadota bacterium (assembly GCA_039586575.1). Lineage (GTDB taxonomy): Bacteria > Gemmatimonadota > Gemmatimonadetes > Palauibacterales > KS3-K002. The sequence continues at coordinate 56,188 of JBDHKD010000015.1, forward strand.
GTGCCGTCCAGGATATCGAATACGTGTAGGCGTTGTGCGGGCCGCCGTGGACCGTGAGGATGAGCGGATACTTACGGCCCTCCTCGAACGGGTTGGGCTTGGTCAGCCATCCTTGAACGCGCGTTCCATCGAAGCTCTCGAACCAGAACTCTTCTGGCACCGCTAGCGAGACGTACTCAGTAAACGGCCGCTGCAGATGCGTAATCTGTCTGTGCCACGCGCCATCCAGCGTCGTAACGTACAGCTCTGCCGGTTGCTCGTGGCTCACCATGCCATAGACGATGCGATCCTGGGTCGGGCTCACCACAAACGCGGTCAACTCGACCTCGCCGGTGACGATCGGCTCGATCTCGCCACCGGTTGCCGGGACGCGGAAGAGATGGGTCGCGCCCCGGTCGTTGGCGCGGAAGTAAAGGTGGCGACCGTCGGGCGACCACTCGAAGCTCCTGACGCGCCGGTCCAGCGCCCCCGACAGGTTCGACGGCATGCCGCCTTCCGCCGCAACGACCCACAACTGATCGTCTTCCATCGGGCTGTCGCGCGTGTTCATCGGCCGGATGCCGCCCAGGTAGGCGATCCGTTGGCCGTCCGGCGAGTATCTGGGAGCGAACTCCGGAGCGGGTGTATCGGTGATCTGCCGTACGGCACCGGAGGCGACATCGACCGCCCACACGTCGTTCCTATGAACGTCGTCGGGATCAGCAGCCCGATTGCTGATGAACACGATCTCTCGCCCGTCCGGCGACCAGTCGATGCTGTGCTCGTCGTAGGTCCCGAAGGTCAACTGGCGGGGCTCGCCACCGTTAACCGAAACCACGAAGACGTGAGTGCGGCGGTTGTCGGAAAGATACGTACGGCTCTTGAACAGCAGACGGTCGATGACCCGCGGCGCCGTCTCGTCGATCTCCTGCTCCCCCTCGGCCGACACGTAAGCGATCTGCGACCCGTCCGGTGACCAGACGATATTCTTGCTCGCTCGATGACCCAGAAAGGCGTTGCTCTCGTAAACCGCTGCAAGAAAGCGGTACTCCCCGGCGGCTACATCGTAGACGTTGACACCGTATGTCCCATCGGCTCCCGAACTCTTGAACGCATCATACTTACCGTCCGGTGAGAAGTAAGGCGCCGGCCGCGCGATGTCGGGCTCCCGCTCCTCACCCTCGAACCCGAGGTGCAGGACCCGTATGACCATCGAGTCGCCGTCCGGGTCGTAGGCTCGCGTCCCCACGTAGAATGAGTTGCCGTCGGCCGCCAATATGGGACGGCCGACCCCGGCCCTGTACTTCTGGACCCCCTCGATGAAGCGAACCTGCTGAGCGTAACCGCTCGAGATCGCAGCGAACGTTCCCGCAGTGGCGAACAAGATGATGGCCGCGCTTCTTCTCATGGTTCCTCTCCTTGTACCGACTATGGTCCTCTATTCCCGAACCCCGGCCAAGACTCGAGCGGTTCGGTCGAGCGTACGACGTGCATGCCGGCGTCGGCGAACCTCGCGAAAGCCGCGTCCGCCTGCTCGGTGAAGTCGACCACGCCCGGTACGACGACCGGCGAGGTGCAGTCTTCGAGGAGGTAGACCTTCTCGACCAACGCGGGGTCTTCCGCCCGTACCTCGGTCAACAGATCGTGGATCGTCCACGCCACACAATGGCTCTTCGCCTGACCGGCGATGATCACCGAATCGAACTCGAACAGTTTGCGGATAAACGGCGCATTCTTCTCCGCGATGACCTCACCGTTCGGTCCTACCATGACCTCGGGGTGGAGGACCGAGTAGTGCTCGGTCAGCGGATTGTCCCCTTTGATCTCGAAGCGCGGCTGGCTGACTCGGGCGATACCGTGGAAGAAAAGCGCCTCCTCCACCGCGGATACCAGGGCGTGTCCGATCCCGCCCAGCATCGCGTGATAGGGCCAGACGAGCAGTGGGTATTTCCCTCCTTGCGTCAGTCTCCGCACGTAGTGGAGCACGTGCCGCCGAAGGTATTCGTAGTCGCCGTCGGTCACGGTGGCCGCCACCGCCGGGTTCACTTTCCAGGCGCCGGTCTCCACATCCTGCGGCGTGATGATCGTCGCGCCGCCCACCGGGTGCTCGCCCGCTTCGTTGATCCAGAAGACGGGATGAAAGACCTGCATGGCGCTGTGCGTGTCCATCGTGGGCGCGATCTGTGTGATGGTGCCCAGGTTGCGGTAGATGAACTCGCACAGGCGGACGTTGTCCTCGACGGCGCCCCGCCCCGAACTTCCTCCGACGAACAGCTCGAATCCCGGGATGCAGAACGTGTTCTGGCAGTCGACGATGACCAGGCATACACTGAACCTGTCCTCACAAGCTGGACGTATCGTGTGCTCACGCGCCCACGCCGCCGCTTCCTCGGCCCGCTGTGTGTACGGGACCCGCCAGATCTCTCCGACGCTCGCCGGTGTGAAGTGCGGTGGCATCGGCAGCTGCTTTCCGATCACGTAGCCACCTCCCTACGATGCAACCAATGGCCGGGATACTGCATCCAACTTAGTGAGAAGCGAGCAAAGGAGGAAACGGGTATCCGACGCTCGCGCTCTCTCGAAACCCGGATTCGTGTTGGGGCTGTAGTTGAAGTAATAGATCAGTGTTCGCGGATCGCGTGTTTCCTTGCGTGGGTTAAGCGCTGATAGCTTGGCAAGGGCACCCTCGGGTGCCCTTGTTTGCGTAGAGGCTGCAGGCGAGTCCGATACGCGAGAGGGGCACCCGGGTGGATGCCCCTCTTCTGCTGAAGACCTGCGCTGTGACGGCCGCTAGGCGTCAGTCCCTCCGCCAGTCAGGCAAGCGGCGCCCCGATGTGTAGGGCGCTCCCGCCGCCTCGAGCGAGTCCTCGAGAGCGGGCAGGTCGACTTCGATCAACTGTTTCAAATCGTCATAGATCACGCCGAACTCCGATGCCGCGACGTCGTAGTTTCGCCGATGCGTCGTGGTGGGCCCATACGTGCCGGAGTAACTTCCGCGGACGACCTGCTGGACGCGACTCACGATGCCGGGCATCCCCGGCTCGTTGCGGCGTGGAAGGGTTGGGTCTCCGGCCAACGCTTCCTGCAGATCGAGCAGCCTGAGCTCGAGCGTCCGTGCTTCCTGCCGGAGGTGCGGGTCAGCGTCGGGCCAAACCTCGATGACGTCCTTGATTTCGGCAACGCGTTCCGCCGCATCACGAGAGACTCGGTTCGCGGCCATCACGGCGCGTTGCAACGCGCCGGCCTGACGCTGGAAGGCGAGGACCTCTTCACGGGCGGCTAGCGGCAGGCTGGGTGTGAGTAGCGGCTCGACGACGAACCGCGTCGGCGCGACCAGCTGCGTCGTCACGCCGTCGACGCGCCTCTCCATGCTGACGGTGTACGTTCCCGGCGGCGCCAGCGGGCCGGATCCGGCGCTCTCCACGCTGCTGGCTGTGAAACCGGGATAGCGCAGGTCCCAGGTGACGCGGTGAATCCCTGACCTCGTCGAGCCACCGATGCGTCTGACGACGTTCCCGTCCTCATCGCGGATCGTGAAGATGATCGCCGGCCTCTCCTGCCGATCCTCCTCCTTGAGCTCCTCCCAGGTCGGGTAGAAGACATCGTGGCCCGCCCTCGCCGCATCGCGCTCGCGCTCCTCGCGCAGGGCCCGCCGCGTCTTCAACGATTCACGCAGATAGTATGTGAACGTGGCACCGTACGGTGGGTTGGGCGCCGTAAAGAAAGAGGCGCCCTGTGAAGCCTTCTCGCCGCCACCCAGAGGCGCGGCCTGCACGTACCACCAAGCCCGTTTGATCGGGAAGATGACGGCCGTTTGCGTGAGCAGGCTCTGGCTCAGCTCGCGTAACGGCGAATAGTCGTCGAGAATGAAGAAACCGCGGCCGAACGAGGCGGCGACCAGATCGCTCTCGCGTCGCTGAATCTCCAAGTCGCGCACGGCGATGGTCGGCATGCCACCCTCGAGCTGGATCCACTTCTGGCCGCCGTCCACGGTGAAGTAGATCCCGAATTCGGTCCCGGCGAAAAGCAGGTCGGCGTTCTCGTGGTCCTCCACGATGGTGTAAACCGAACCGCGCTCCGGCAGATCGCCACTAATCGAGGTCCACGAGCGACCGCGGTTGGTGCTCTTGTAAACGTAGGGCTTGAAGTCGCCACGCTTGTGGTTGTTGAAAGCAACGTAGACCGTGCTTTCATCGTGCAGCGACGCCTCGATGTCGTTCACGTAGGTCATCTCGGGGACGTTGCCGACCCGCTCGATCCGGCGCCAAGCGCCGCCGCCGTCCTCGCTCACCTGCACCAGGCCGTCATCGGTCCCGACGTAGAGCAAGCCCTCGACCTGCGGCGATTCGGAGAGCGCGACGATGGTGCCGTAGAACGATGTCGAGCGGTTCTTGGAGACCGCGTCCACGCTCCAGACGCGGCCCATCACCTCCAGCCTGTTCCGATCGATGTTTCGCGTGAGGTCCGGGCTCACCGCCTCCCACGTGTCGCCGCGGTCATCGCTGCGGAACAGGATCTGCGACCCATAGTACAGCCGCGCGTTGGAATGCGGGCTGATCAGCAAGGCGGAGTCCCAGTTCCAGCGTAACGGGGGCCCGTCACGGTCCGGCTGCGGCTTGATGTCAACGCGTTCACCGGTCCGGCGGTCGAAGCGCACCAGGCCGCCGTACTGCCACTGCGAGTAGACGATGTTCGGATCCGCCGGGTCCACGGCTGGATCGAACCCGTCGCCGCCCACCGTGATGAACCAGTCGCTGTTGCGGATCCCGTGCTCGTTGTTGGTGCGCGACGGGCCGCCCTGCGTGTTGTTGTCCTGCGTGCCGCCGTAGACGTTGTAGAACGGTTCGGCGTTGTCGATCGCGACCTTGTAGAACTGGGTCACCGGCAGGTTGGGGAAGAAGCGGTAGTTCTCTCCACGGTCGAAGGTCTCGTACAGGCCGCCGTCGTTACCCACAAGCAGGTGCTCGGGGTCACCGGGGTCGATCCACAGGGCGTGATCGTCCACGTGCTTCCACTGCTGGCCCGCGCGCTCGAAAGTCGCCCCGCCGTCCTCGCTGACCATGAACCGCGTGTCCATGGAGTAGACGCGGTCGAACCGATGCGGGTCGGCGAAGATCTCCTGGTAGTACTGCGGGCTACCGCTCACATAGTCGCTCCGCTTCGACCAGTTCTCTCCGCCGTTCTCCGAACGGAAAAAGCCACCACTGTCCTGAGCGGCCTCGATGATCGCGTAGAGCACGTTGGGATCGATGGGAGAGACCGCCATGCCGATGCGCCCCTTGTCGATCGAGGGAAGACCGCGGTCGATCTCCCGCCACGTCGTACCCCCGTCGGTCGACTTGTAGATGCCCGACGATGGCCCGCCATTGATCAGGGTCCAGACGTGACGGCGCCGCTGGTAGGCGACGGCGTAAAGCACGTCCGGGTTGCGCGGATCGAAGTGCACCTCGGAGATCCCCGTGTGCTCGTCGACCTCGAGGACCCGCGCCCAGGTCGCGCCGCCGTCCGTCGTCTTGTAGAGTCCCCGGTCGCCGCCGGAAGCCCAGAGCGGCCCCTGCGCTGCCACGTAGACCACCTGCGAGTCACGCGGATCGACCCGGATCATGCCGATATGCTCCGAGTTCTGAAGCCCCACATTCTCGAAGCTCCGGCCACCGTCGATCGACTTGTAGACGCCGTCGCCGTAGCCTACGCTGCGCTGGCTATTGTTCTCCCCGGTGCCCACCCACACTACCAGTGGGTTGTTGGGGTCAACGGTCACGCAGCCAATAGAATAGGAGCCGTAACTGTCAAAGATCGGCTTCCACGTCGTCCCCGCGTTCGCTGTCTTCCAGACATTGCCTGACGCCACCGCCACGTACCACGTACTATGATCCATCGGGTCCACCGCGATATCGATCACGCGGCCCGACATGAGCGCCGGCCCGATGTTGCGTAGCTCGAGATCGGATACCAACCTCGAGTTGAGCTGCGGACCGTCATCGCGCTCCTGGGCGATCGCCGGCTGCGCCGCCGGAAGAAGGAGCATGAGGACTAGCCAAGCTACCAGCCGTTTGGCCATTCGTACCTCCGGGTAGGGTGCGTCGGTGAGGTCAGGGCGGTGTGCCCGGAAGCTACAGCGACCGCCGGCCACCGGCTACGGGTCGCGGCGTACCGGCAGGCGGCCGCCGGCTTCGGGCCGCCGGCCAGCGGGCCGCCGTTTGGACGCACTGTCCAAGCTATTGTCTGTATTACACTTACGGGGCCAGGCATGAAAGTCTTTCTCACCGGGGGGTCGGGGTTGGTCGGCAGTCACGTGGCGGAGCAGCTAATGCGGGCGGGCCACGGTGTGCGCGCGCTCGTGCGGTCCGGGTCGGACACGAGGCACCTGAGCGCGCTGGGCGCGGAGCTCTGGGAGGGGAGTGTAACGCACCCGGCGAGTCTTGAGGGGGCGCTATCGGGGTGCGGTGCTGTGGTTCACGCGGCGGCCGTCGTCACGGGGCGGGCGACGTGGGAGGAGTATCGGCGCGTCAACGTCGAAGGCACCGAGAATGTGCTGGCAGCGGCGGTGGGGCAGGGGGTGGGTCGGGGGGTATATGTGAGTTCGGTCGCCGTGTACGGCGGCCAGGTGGCGGGGCGTCGCGATGTGGGCGAGGAAGCGCCGGTCGATGGCCCGTTGCCGCCGGGGGAGCTATACGGCCGCTCGAAGCGGGAGGCGGAAGCCGTGGCCTGGCGGTTCCATCGAGAGGGCTTGTTGGAGGTCACGGTGGTACGGCCTGACGTGATCTATGGGGAGCGGGACCGGGTCGTGATACCGCTGTTCGCGCGGTATGTGAAGTCGCCGGTGGTGGTGACGGTGGGCCGCGGTGATCGGGCGCTGCCGCTGGTCTACGCGGGCAACGTGGCACAGGGGATCGTCACGGCGCTGACGAGCCCGCAGGCTGGCGGCCGGGTGTACAATCTTGCGACGGACTACCCGATAACGCAGCTCCGGTTCTTCGGCCTGATCGCTGAGCACTTGGGTCGGCGACCCGTGTTGCTACCGCTGCCCTATCGGCTCGCAGCGACGGCGGCCTGGGGCATAGAGGCGCTGGCGCGGGTGACTGGCGGGCGGCGGCCGGTAGTAAGCCGTCGGCACATCGCGTTCATGGGACTCGGCAATCCGTTCAGTTCCAGAAGGGCCCAGGAAGAGCTCGGATGGCGGCCTGAGGTGCCCCACGAAGAGGGCGTGCGCAGGTCGGTGGAGTGGTGGCGCGCAATGGCCGGCCGGAACGAGCCTAGAGGTCGACGGGCCCGCCCTTGAGCGCGTCGTCCAGGGCGCGGCTCACCTTGCGGATGGCGCTCTTCACGGCCTCGCCGTAGTACGACGCGGCCTCCTTGGCGTCCTCCTTGTACGCCCGCGGCTCGTCAGCACGGCGCACGTACTCACCACGCAGGATGCGGTCGTAGTGTCCTTCCCGAATCCAACGCTGAAGCTCGCCAACCCTCAGCACGTGGAACGGATGCGTGGATCCCAGCAGGTTCATCACCTTGAACACCGCGTCGGCCAGGCTCTCGTCCTGCTCGTACTCCGCCGCCTGCTGCAAGAACTCGCTCAGGTCAAGATCGGCGCCGTGGTGCGGGCTGCCACCCGCCAGTTTCATGAGGGCGCTCATCGACGCCTCGGGGTTCTGGGTCCCCAGGAGCCCCGCCCGATCGGAAGACAGTTCGCTCTTCCGGATCCACTCTGCCATGGCCAGGATGACCGCGCCGATGGCGATTCCGGCGATGGGGAGCTGCCGCTGGGCCAGCAGCAGCAGCAAGGTGAACACGGTGCGGTAGAGAACGTGGTCGCTGGCGATGTGGCCGACCTCGTGGGCCAGGATGGTTTCCAGCTCCTGCGGGTCCAGCACGTCCAACGCAGCGCTGTTGATCAGCACGAACGGCTCGTCGACGCCCAGCGCGCCGGCGTTGACGAACGGTGTCTGCGAGACGTAAAGCTCGGGCTCCCAGCCCAGATCCAGAGTATCCAGCACTCCCAGGTGCAGATCGTAGACCCAGGTATACTGCTTGGGCGTGACCCGCACAGCGTTCGCCTGGAAGAAGAGCCGCATCCCACGCTCGCCGAACAGGCCCACGATCTTGCGGACCACTTCGGAAAACCCCGGGATCGCGTTGAGGCTGCGCAGCGCCGCCCGGTCCGCCGGGTGCTCCCAGCTCCGGGAGGAGATATCGGTCAGTCTGATTCGGCCGGTCGCTGCCGGCGGGCTCGATTCTCGGTCCATGGTGCCAATCTCGTAAGAGGAAGTGAGGGCGTCAAATCCAGGCCCTTTCGGCCCGCGCAGCCGGGCGTTGCCAACCTGGGACCAGGGCTACATATTGATACTCCCCAGGCCCCAGACCCGAGAAGCCAGGCTGTATAACAGTACGTATCTCGCAGCGGTCGAGATTCGTACGGACGGGCGGGCTTACCTGGGGGCGGGAGAACGGGAATACGCACAGGTCGAGGGCGCCCCGCGAGTTGGAGTTCTGCGCCCCCCCGAGGTGACATTAGGAAGCCGGGGTTCTGAACCCGATTAGCCAGAAGGAGGAGCGATGGTGAAACGGCATGTGCGGTTGACGACCACCGCAGTTGTCGGCTTGTTCGCTCTGGTTCTGAACGGCTGCCCTTCGGGCGTGACGCCTGAAGAGCTGGACGCTGAACTCGCCCAGGTCCGTGAGGAATTCCGGGCCAGCGATGATCAGCTTTCCGGCCGTATCGACCAGCTGGAGCGACGCGTCAGCAGCCTGGAGACCGAGTTGCAGGCGCTGCGCAACGACTTCAACGTGACGATGGAGAAGGCGCAGGGGATGCTGAAGTTCAATGTCCCCGTGCACTTCGACTTCGACAAGGCGGACGTCCGCGAGCTCGACAAGCCGGTGCTCGATCGTTTCGCTGAGGTCGTGAATGAGTTCTACGCGGATGCGCTCGTGACCGTTGAGGGGTTCGCGGACCCGGCGGGCAGCGAGGCGTACAACACGCGTCTGGGCCAGCGTCGCGCCAATGCCGTCAAGCAGTACCTGACGACGGCCGGCGGCATGCAGCCCGACCAGGTGAAGGCGGTGAGCTACGGTGAGTCGGCTGACCGTCAGGTCATTCCGGGCGCCCGTGGCCCGGGCGTTACCGGGATCGAGAATCGCCGCGTAGCGCTGGTTATTGACTACGCCGGTTCGGTCCGCGGCGCGGGCATGTAGGCGCAGTCCCGGAGAACTCGCGACAGCGGCGCCCCGCGGCCTTTGGGCCGGGGGCGCCGTTCTATTGCCTGGGAGGATACTGCTGAGCGACTTATCGATGCTACATGCCGGGGCGCCCGATCTGGGTGATTGGCAGGCCGAGTACCGCGCCCTCAGCGGCACCTGCGCGCTGACGCGGCGATCCGACCGTGGCGCCGTGCTGGTTGCTGGCGACCGGCGGGCCGAGATGCTGAACGGCCTCCTGTCCAACGACGTGATGGATCTGGGGACCGTTGGCCGGCACGCACTGCTGCTCACCGCGAAGGGGCACGTGCTCACCGATCTGCGCGTCCTGCCCCGCGAGTCCGATGTGCTGCTCGATGTGCCGCAGGCGGGCTTGCAGAACCTGCTGGCCGCGCTCGAGCGGTACTTGCCGCCCATGTACGCAACGCACGAGGATGCCAGCGGCGCAATCGGCCAACTCGGTCTCTACGGGCCGAGGTCGCTAGCGGCGCTAAAGGCATCGGGCCTCGACGCGCCGCAGGTGCATCTCGGTGTTCGCGAGTTGGATCTCGATGGTGCCGGAGTCCTGGTGGTCCGCAACCGGCGGCTGGCCGGCGATGGGGTCGAGTTGTTCACCGGGCACGATAGGCTGCCGAGCCTGGCGGCCAGGCTGCTGCCGGCGGTGCAAGAGCAGGGCGGCCGGCCGGCCGGTGCCCGGGCCTTCGAGATCGCGCGCATCGAGGCGGGGGTCCCGCGGTATGGCGTCGATATCAGTGAGGCGAACCTGGCACAGGAAACGGGTCTCGAGCGGGAGGCGATCTCGTACGACAAGGGGTGCTACTTGGGCCAGGAGGTCGTCGCCCGGGTGCATTTCCGCGGCCATGTGAACCGCTACCTCAGGGGGCTCCGCTTCTCGGGACGGCTCCCCGCCGCCGGCGCGACGCTCTCCGCGGGCTCCAAGGAGGTGGGCGCGGTGACCTCGTCGGTGATATCGCCCGAACTGGGGCCCATCGGACTCGGCTACGTACGGCGCGAGGCCGAGCCGGGGGCGGTGATCGACTGGTCCGATGGCGACGGTGTGGGACAGGTGACCGTGGTCGACCTGCCCCTGAGGGGCCACTCCGTTTGAAGTCGCCTGCGGCGGCCATTAGATTTGCGCGCTACCGCGCCGCTCGAGGGCGCCGATCCCTTTCAGCTACTCGAATGCGATGACTGACGTCGAAGTCGCCAACTCGCAGGCCACCGGCTCGGGCACCCCACCAGCCGAGCGGGCGCTGACGTACCTGGAGGCGATCCGTCGCGGCCTGTGGGAGGAGATGGAGTCCGACGACACGGTCTTCATTCTCGGCGAGGACGTGGGCCTCTACGGGGGCGCATTCAAGTTGACAGACGGGTTTCAGGCCCACTTCGGCAGAGATCGCGTCATCGACATGCCGATCAGCGAGGCGGCGATCGTCGGGGCGGCGGTGGGCGCCGCTCACATGGGCTTGAAGCCGGTAGTCGAGATGCAGTTCATCGACTTCGTCGCGCCGGCCTTCAACATGCTGGTCAACTTCGCCGCGAAGCTGAGGTACCGAACCGGCGAGGCTGCCCAGATCGTCGTGCGCGGGCCGTGCGGTGGCGGTGGCCGGGCTGGCCCATTCCATTCGCAGAACGTCGAGTCCTACTTTCTCAACGTGGCGGGCCTCAAGATGGTCGCACCGGCCACGGCCTACGACGCCAAGGGCCTGATCAAGGCCGCGATCCGCGATCCCGATCCAGTCCTCTTCTTCGAGCACAAGTTCCTCTACCGGCGTGCGAAAGAGGTCCTGCCGGCAGAAGACTACGTCGTCCCGATCGGCAAAGCCCGGGTGGCGCGCGACGGTGACGCGCTGACGATCGTGACCTTCGGTGCTATGGTTCAGAAGTCGCTCGACGCTGCCGAGAACATCGCCGCGCAAGACGGCGCCCAGGTCGAGGTCCTCGACCTGCGGACGCTCAACCCACTGGACGACGACGCCATCGTCCGCTCCGTCCGCAAGACGAACCGCTGCCTGGTCGTCCACGAGGCTCCGCGCACGGGCGGGATCGCCGGCGAACTCGCCGCCCGGGTCAACGAGTTCTGTTTCGAGTGGTTGGACGCACCGGTGCGCCGGGTCACCGGACCCGATGCTCCGGTCCCTCTGAGCCCACCGCTCGAGGATCGCTATCTCGTGCAGGTGGCAGACATAGTGCGAGCTACCCGCTGGATGCTCGAGTACTAGAGAGGCTGTATGGCAAAGGTCGATGTCATCATGCCCCAGATGGGCGAGTCGATCGCCGAGGGCACGATCACGAAGTGGCTGCGGAATATCGGGGACGAGGTCAAACGCGACGACTCGATCCTCGAGATCTCCACCGATAAGGTCGATGCCGACATCCCCGCCCCCGCATCGGGCGTGCTGGTCGAGATACTCGCCCACGAGAGCCAGACGGTCGAGGTGGGCACGGTTATCGCCCGCATCGAGACGGACGCGGCCCAAGCCGCTGCGGTGGCGGAGCAACAGGCGGCGGCCCAGCCGCCCGCGGCCCAGCCGCCCGCGGCCCTCGAGCCGCCTGCCGGCGTAGCGGCCGTCGCGGAGGCCGCAACCGCCGCCACCGACGGCGATGGGGTACCCGCCCTAGGTACGCGTGAGGAACGGTTGCGGAGTCGCTCGACCCCCGTGGTCCGGCGCATTGCGGCCGAGCACGGTGTCGACCTTACCGGTCTCACCGGCAGTGGCATCGGTGGGCGAGTGACCAAGCGTGACATCCTCGCTTTCATCGAACGGCGTGGCGCGGCGCCCGCCGCCCTGCCCGCTGGAGCGCCGGGTGTCCTCCAGGTGCCGATCCATGGCGAGACCCTCCAGATCAAGGTCCCGGACGTCATCATTAAAGAGACCGACCGCGTCGAAGAGATGAGCATCATGCGCCAGCGGATCATGGAGCATATGCTCATGAGCCAGCGCATCAGCGCACACGTGAGCTCGGTCCACGAGATCGACTTCGAGCGAGTTGCCGGCTTGCGCAAACAGCTCAAATCACGCTTCGAGCGGGATGGCGTAAAGCTCACGTTCTTGCCGTTCATCGTGAAGGCGGTCGTCGAGGCCCTCAAAGCTTACCCGGTCCTCAACGCATCGGTCGTCGGCCGCAAGGTCGTTTACCACGGTGTCTACAACATCGGCATGGCTGTGGCGATGGATGAGGGGGCCGGCCTCATCGTGCCCGTGATCAAGGGCGCCGACGAGTTGAGCCTGTTCGGCATCGCGCGTCGCGCCGTCGAGCTGGCCGAGCGCGCCCGCACCCGGCAGTTGGATCCCGATGACGTCCAGGGCGGCACTTTTACCATCACGAACCCCGGTGTCTTCGGGTCGCTGTTCGGTACACCGATCATCAATCAGCCCCAGGTCGCCATCCTCGGTATCGGCACGATCGAGAAGCGACCGGTCGTGATCGACGACATGATCGCGATCCGCCATCGGTCCTACTTCGGACTCACCTTCGATCACCGGGTCGTCGACGGTGCCATGGGCGATTTCTTCATGGCGAAGGTGAAAGAAGCGCTGGAGAACTTCCCGGAGGAAGCGTAGCGCAACCTGCTACGTCAGACATACCCTCGGATCACCGATCACTATGCCGTACCTCCGCCTCCGTGACTTGCAGGCCGGCTCGGTGAGCGAGTTCGACGCTGCCGAGGTCAGGATCGGTCGCGATCCTGACCTCGAGTTGACGCTCAGCGGTGAGGGAGCCGGCGTGGTTTCCGGCAGCCATGCGCGCTTCATATATCGTGTCCGGCGCTGGTGGATCGCGGACATGGGTAGCCGGAACGGGACCTACGTCGGCGAGCGGCGGCTGACGCCGGGTCAGGAAGAGGTCGTCGCCGCCGGCACGGTGGTCCGTCTCGGCAAGACCGGACCGCGGCTGAAGGTGGAAGCGGCCACCAGCCGCGCTCTCGACAAGACCGTGGCGGAGTCGTTCACACCTGTGGATCAGCCTCTACCGGTGCCGCCGGCGATCGCGCCGCGCCATGCGGGTGGCGCGATCCTCAAGGTCACCCTCGAGGATGCCGAGAGCGGCAAGCGCTACCGTGCGCAGGGCGCGATCATCCGCATCGGCCGCGCTGGCGATTGCGAGGTCCGCCCGCTGGCTACGGATGAGGCCCTCATCTCGAGGCGACACTCGGAAATTGCCCTGACCGCCGAGGGTGGCGCGGTCCTGCGAGACGCGCGCAGCGTCAACGGGACCTTCCTAAACGGCGAGTTTCTGGAATCCGAGCGGCAGCTGAGCGAGGGCGACCAGATCGGCTTGGGCGATGAGGGGCCGGTCCTCATCGTCCTCGAGCTCGAGGTCTCGTCCGCTGGCGGCCTGACGACGCTGCTCGTACGACGCGTCGCGCGTGAGGTCTCGCGCGGGACGTCGGCGCGCGTGCGCCAGCTCGTCTGGGCGATGCTGATCGTCCTCGCGACTACCGTGGCCGGGCTGTACATCTTGACCTCGAGGCGCGAGCGAGAGACCGCGGCCGCGCTCGAGGAACAGCGGCTGGCGCTGGAGGACTACCGCCGTGCGCTCGCCGTCCAACAAGCGACGACCGACTCGGTGCTCTACATCGCGTCGGCGGATTACGAGCGCCTGCGAGGCGAGCTGCAGGTGGCGCGCCAAAGTTCCGCCCCAGCCGCGGTCATCGACAGCCTGCGGCGCGCGCTGGTCGCGGCGGATGAACGGACTCAGGCGCTCGAGGCGTCGCTGGCTCGCTCGCAGGAGTCGCTGAGAAGGCAACTGGCCGCCGGCGATTCCGCCCGGCGACTGGCCGACTCGGAGGTCGCGCGGCTGCGAGCCGAGCTGGAGCGGGCAAGGCAGGAGCGAGTCTCGGCGGGCCTGGTCGACAGCCTGCGGAGCGCTATTCAGGAGGCGGAGGAACAGGCAGGCGACATCGCCGCCCAGCTGCGCGCCGTCAGCGGCGTGAACCTGGCGGCGGTGGCGCAGGCCAATCAGGGCGCCGTGGGTCTCGTTACCGTGTTCCAGGGGCTGCAGCTTTTCGATGGCTCGGGTTTCACCATCACACCGTCGGGCTTCTTCGTCACCAACCGTCACGTCGTAAACCCCGATCAGGCGGCGCCCGACTCCGTCTTCGTTACGATGGCGGACGAACGCTTCATGGAACCGGCCGATGTCATAGTCGTCGCACCCCCCGGCCAGCCCGATCTCGCGATCATCAAGATCCGCGACTATAGCGGCCCGCACATCGAGAAAGTCGATTGGTCCGGAGAACGGGCCAGACAGGGTGAGCCCGCGGCACTGCTCGGGTTCCCGGCCGGGTTAGGCGCCGCGCTCGACCGGACTCGCACCGTTCGCACGTCAATGAGCGCCGGGATCTTCAGTCAGGTGACCACGGAGTCGATACGCTTCGATGGATTCACCGTCGAGGGGTCGAGCGGAAGCCCGGTATTCAATGCCAACGGCGAGGTGGTCGCTGTCCACCGGGGTAGTCTACGGGGGGCTACCGGGCTCGGCTTCGCCGTACCGGTCAGCAAGCTCATCCCGTTGCTGCCGGCCGCCGCCAAGGCAGAGCTCGGCATCGACTGACTCTCGAGGAGGAAGGAATGGGACCCTCTGGATCGCTGAGTGCCCTCTTCGCGGTTGCGATGGTGATGACCATCGGCGGTTCAACCAGTGCACAGACCCCCCAGCAGCTCGCCGCCAGTCAGGCGGAGTTCGAACTTTCCGTGGCCAACATCATGCGCGGCCCCGAGCTCGTTGGCACCTCACCGTCCCGGCTTCGCTGGTCGCCCGATGGCCGCACCCTCTACTTCGTCTGGAAGCCACCCGCTGAGGAGCGAGAAGGCCTGTACCGGGTGGACCGCGGTGGCGGGGCTGCGGAGCGGATCGCGGACGACGAAGCGCGACGGATCGATGCGCGTCTCGGAGCCGTCTACTCGGAGGACAGAAGCAAGGCGGCCTACCAATACGAGGGCGCGCTTTACCTGCTCGAGGTCCGATCCGGCCGCGAGCGGATGCTGGTCTCGGTGCCCGACCGTCTGTCGCGCGTGCAGATCGCGGCGGACGGCGAGACGGTCTACTTCGTCCGCCATGACAACCTCTTCGGGATCGATGTCAAGACCGGCAATCTCGCCCAACTCACCGACATACGGCGTGGCCCGGCACCTGACGACGTGGAGGCGCCCGAAGGACAGCGCCTCTACCTCAGGGACCAGCAACGTGAGCTGCTTGCGGTCTTCGATGTCGACTCCGTGATGCGCGCGCGCCGCTGGCCGCCGCCCGCCGACACCGCGCAGGTCGATACTCCCCAGGCCTTCTACATCGAAGACGGCCAGCGGCTCGGCGGCTACTGGGTCGCGGCGGACGGCTCGCACATGGTGTTCGATCTGAGCGAGGAGGCGCAGGAAGCGCGTCTGGCCTGGGTGCCCGACTATGTGACCGAGGACGGCTACACCACCCAGGCGCCCAACAAGCGAACGCTCGTCGGAGACGTGCGCGATGCCAGCAAGCTGGGGATCATGGACCTCGTCACCGGTGAGGTCGTCTGGGTCGATCACGGACAGGGCGAACGGGCTGTGAGACTCACCTTCCGTGGCTGGTCGAAGCATTCGGATCGCTTCTTGGTCGTCGCTTTCTCGGATGACGCTCAGGACCGTTGGGTTCTCAGGGTCGATGCGACGTCCGGTGAGTCTATGGTACTGGACCACCTGCACGACAACGCCTGGATCGGTGGGCCCGGATCGAGTTCCGCCGGCTGGATGCCCGATGACGACCACGTCTGGTTCATCTCGGAGGCGAGCGGCTTCGCTCACCTCCATACGGTGGCCGAGGGCGGCGGCGAACCGACGCCGCTGACAACCGGACCGTGGGAAGTGCTGACTGCCCGGCTATCAGCCGACGAGAAGGAATGGCACCTGGTAACGAGCGAGGCGAGCCCGCACGAGCGTGGCTTTTACCGCATGGACCTCGACGGTCGTGACCGTCGCCGCATCACGACATTCGGGACGCTTCAGGGTCCACGCGGTAGCTCGGTGGCCTCCGCGCCCGACGGACGGCGGCTGGCCGTGCTCTACGCGTGGCCCAACCATCCGCCCGAGCTGTTCCTCCAGGATAACAGGGAGGGGTCAAGTCCGGTCCAGATCACCCGCTCGACAACCGCCGAGTTCAACTCCTACACGTGGCGCGTCCCCGAAATCGTGTACTTCTCGGCCAGCGACGGCGAGGACGTGCCGGCCCGCCTCTATCGGCCCGAGCAGCCCAACGGCGCCGGCGTCATCTTCGTTCACGGTGCCGGCTACATGCAAAACGTCCACAACTGGTGGAGCAGTTACTATCGGGAGTACATGTTCCACAACCTGCTGGTCGAGCTCGGGTACGCCGTGCTCGATGTCGACTATCGCGGCTCCGCCGGCTACGGCCGTGATTGGCGCACGGCCATCCACAAGCATATGGGCCGTGTCGATCTCTCGGATCAGGTCGACGGCGCACGCTTCCTGACGAGCGAGCTGGGAGTCGATCCCCAGCGCATCGGAATCTATGGCGGCAGCTACGGTGGTTTCATCACGCTGATGGCGATGTTCACCGAGCCCGAGACATTCGCCGCCGGTGCCGCCCTGCGACCGGTGACCGACTGGGCATACTACAATCACTGGTACACGTCTCGCATCCTCGGTCTGCCACAGGACGATGCCGAGGCCTACAGGCGCAGCTCACCGATCTATCATGCCGAGGGTCTCGAGGGCGCGCTGCTCATCTGTCACGGTATGATCGACCAGAACGTGCACTTCCAGGACACCGTGCGCCTGGTTGAGCGGTTGATGGAGCTGGGCAAGGCAGGCTGGGAGGTCGCGATCTACCCCAAGGAGGACCATGGGTTCGAGCATCCGTGGGCGTGGGCCGACGAGTACCGGCGGATATTGGAGTTGTTTGAGGAAAACCTGAGGGGAGGGGAGTGGGGAGTCCGTGAATAATCGATATCCCGTGAAAGAGTTCGAGGCCTACAGGCGCGAACTACTCGATCTACTCGCTGACCGGGAGCCGCTCGACGTCCTGGCGCATACGCCGGCGAAGATCGAGCGGCTCCTGAAAGGCATAGACGAATCCGTACTTGCCCGACGACCTGCTGCCGCCGTGTGGTCGGTCAAGGAGGTACTGGGTCACCTGGCCGACGGGGAGTGGGTGTACGGCTACCGGGTGCGGATGATGCTGAGTCACGATGAGCCGGAGATCGCCGGCTACGACCAGGATGTGATGGTCGCCGGTATGGCGCACAACGAGCGGCCAATCTCGATGTTGATGGAAGAGCTGCGGCGACTCAGGGGGTTGAACCTCGACCTCTACCTGCGCACCAAGGGGCCGGCGTGGGAGAGGTGCGGCCTTCATGCGGAGCGCGGTACGGAGAGCGTTAGCCTGACGGTCGAGCTGCTCGCCGGCCATGACCTGCGGCACTGCGACCAGATCGAGCGTACGCTGGCGGCGGTACGATGAAGAAGCAGGCGCTCGAAACGCCGGCGCTCGTTGTCGATGCGGCGGTCCTCAGGCGTAACATCGAAGCGATGCAGCGGCAGGCCGATGATTTCGGCGTCCACCTTCGACCTCACATCAAGACTCATAAGTCGCCGGACCTCGCGCGGCTGCAGGAAGAAGCGGGCGCCAGGGGGATCACCGTCGCCAAGCTCGGTGAGGCGGAGGTGATGGCCGCTGCGGGCCACCGGGACATCCTTATCGCCAATCAGGTGGTGGGCGACTCGAAGTTGCGCCGTCTGGTCGAGCTGGCGGGTCGTATCCACCTGGCGGTGCTCGTTGATAGCCGGCAAGGTGTCGAGATGCTCGAGCGCGCCTGTGCGGCAGCTGGTCGCAGGCTGGATGTGCTGATAGAGGTCGATACGGGAAAGCGGCGCTGCGGGCTCACCGACCTGGGAGAGATCGTCGACCTGGCTGAGGCCGTCGGCGCATCGCCGCACCTCCACCTGCGCGGCGTCGAGACCCACGAGGGACACGTTCCGGCCGGTGCGACGAGCGCGGCGGTGCTGGAAGAGCGCGCGCTAGCTGCCGGGCGGCGCGTGGTCGAGGTGGCGCAGGTGCTGCGCGCTCGAGGTCACGCGGTGGCCGAAGTCAGTGTCGGCTCGACACCTGCCGCGCCGTGGACCGCATCGGTCGCCGGTATCACGGAGATGCGGCCTGGAACGTACGTGTTCAACGATGTGAACCAGATGGCCATCGAGCAGGCGACGCCGGAGCGTTGCGCGCTCGGCGTGCTGGCGACGGTGATCAGTCGGCCGGCGCCGGATCGTGCCGTGCTCGATGCGGGCAGCAAGTCGCTGTTCGCCGAGCCGCTGCGCCGTGGATTCGCGCTAGAAGACTACAACGGTTTCGGTTACATCCGGGAGGCGCCTGCGGCGTGTGTGCGGGCGCTCAACGAGGAGCACGCGTTCGTGCACCTGCCGGAGGATCTCGGCTTCCCGGGCATCGGGGAGACCGTGGAGGTCATCCCCAATCATGTCTGCCCCGCCGTGAACCTCCACGACGAGCTCTTCCTCGTCGACGGCGATGAGGTGGTCGAAACCTGGCCGATAGCCGCGCGTGGCAAGGTCCGCTGACTCGCTATTCCTCCGGCGGTAGGCCGCCTACGACGCGCTTGACTCGCGCGCCAGCCTCCAGCGTCGCATCCTTTGCGACGCCGTTGACCAGCTCGAGCGTCTCGATCGTTACGCTCGAGGGGTAGCGCTGCTGGAAATCCTCGAGGTTCATCGACCGATCCAGTCGCACGATCTCGAGACGGGCCGGCTGAACGCCGAGCGCTGCAGGGTCGCTCAGCCGGTCGAAGCTTCTCATCGAGCCCTGAAACATATCGCGGTAAGTCGACACCCGGCTCGCCAACGTGTAGCCCAGATACTGGAAGATCAGCTCGTTGTACTCGATGAAAACGACAACACCGCGTATCTCGGTCCCTTGGCTGGTCGCGCTGAACGAGCCCCACATGGCCGGCAGGCCATTCACCGCCTGCCTCGAAGTGCCGCCCGCCTGCAGGCCCTCCTGAGACAGAAAGTTGCGAGCCGCGTCTTCTATCGTTTCACCCTCACCCAAGCTGAGCTGCAGGATGGCGTCCTGCTCCGGGCTAATCGCTGCCACCGCCAGCGGCGTGTTTTGCGTCCGCCAGCCCTCCGGAAACTTGAGCTGGAACTCGAGGTCGGGGTGCAGGAATCGCGAGCCGCGGAAGTAGCCGTGCCGCGGATTCTCCCCGA
Organism: Gemmatimonadota bacterium; assembly: GCA_039586575.1. Taxonomy (GTDB): domain Bacteria; phylum Gemmatimonadota; class Gemmatimonadetes; order Palauibacterales; family KS3-K002. The sequence goes on from JBDHKD010000015.1 coordinate 75,579, forward strand.
AGACCATGTTGTCGATCATCTCCAGGTAGCGCTCGCGATCCACTTCACCGTCGATCGTGCCACCGACCTCTGCGAGTCGTTGATCCATCCGCTCGCGTCGTTCGCCGGGGTCCGGGTGTGTCGAGAGCCAGCTGGGAATCCCACTGCCTCCGGCCGCCTCGGTCACGCGCCCGAGCATCTCGAACACTTCGACCATCTCGCGCGGATCGTAACCGGCACGCGTCATGTAGCGGAACCCGAGATCGTCCGACTGGCGCTCGTCATCGCGGCCGAACTTCAGGAAGAGCAGGCCCAGGCCCTGCCCGGCGAGGTCGGCGTAGGGTGTGAACTCGGGGACGAAGACGCTGCCAGCGACCAGGCCGATCTGGGCGACGGTCGCTCGGCTCATCTGCTCCGCCGAGTGGCGCGCGGTGACGTGGCCGATCTCGTGACCCAGCACGCCCGCCAGTTCCGCCTCGGAGTTGAAGTGGGCGAGGATGCCGCGCGTCACGAAGATGAAGCCGCCGGGCAAGGCGAAGGCGTTCACGATGACATCGTCCACGACCTTGAAGCTCCAGGGGAGATCGGGCTTCTCCGACCTCGATGCCAGGTCGAGGCCGATGCGGCTCACGTACTCCTGTAGCGCCGGGTCGTCGTACAAGCCCATGACGGCTTCCACCTGCCTTGAGCCCTGACGCCCCATCTCGATTTCCTCACGCTCGCTCACAAGGATCAGCTGCCGCTCGCCTGTGGCGGGGTTCACCGGGCAAGCCGTGAGGCTCGCTGTGGCGAGTGCCAGGGCGGGCAATGCTCGGATTCGCCTCATGGGGGACCTTCCTCTGTCGCTGGGTTGCCTGTTGCCTTGAGGCTGTGCGGCGCTCAGCTTAGCTTGCAGGGCGGCGCCGACCCGGGCGCCGTGCCCCGCCGTCCTTGAAACTCGGGGGTTGTGCGCCTTCGTCTATAATAAGTGGGAGGCAGGCGCACGCGAGGGTTCCCGCCCGCGGGTCCGAGCTTTTCTTGGGAATGCGAGCCGGCATGCAAGAAGGTGAAAAGAAGTTCAAGGAAGGAATATCCTACGGCCTCTGGGCAGGTTGGCTGTTCGGCTTCGCCGGCCTCCATCGCCTGTATCTGGGCAAGTACGGCACCGGGTTCCTCTGGCTCTTCACCTGGGGGTTGGGCGGCATCGGCCAGCTGTACGACCTCATCACGATGCGTCGCCAGGTGGAGGAGGCCAACTTGCTAGAGGAGGCGCGTGCGATGCGCGCCCTGCGCCGTGCCGAGCCTCACCGCACACCCCAGCAACTGCTGCTCGACGCTGCCATGCGCGAGGACGGCAAGCTGACGGTAACGCAGGCGGCCATGATCACCGGCTTCTCGTTCCAGGAGGCCGAGACGCTGCTCCGGGAGATGGTGGCGAGCGGCTACGTCGATGTGGGGAACGAGCCGGAAAGCGGCGTTATCGTCTACTATTTCCCCGAGCTCCAGGGGCGACGGCGGCTGGGACCCGAGGCACTGTGAGAAAGGGCCGGAGCGTCTGACGCCCCGGCCCTTGTCGTTCGCGCCTACCTGCCGGTTACTCCCGGCGTCCGAGCACAGCCGTCAACTCCAGAATCTCTCCGTCGCGCCGGACCTTGATCACGACGCTGTCACCCGGAGCGTGCTCTCTGAGTGCGTAGGTGTAGTCGTAGATGTTCGAGACTTCCTGGCCGGCGAACTCGATGACCACGTCGCCGGCTTGGAGGCCCGCCTGCTCGGCCGGGCCGCCGGCCCGGACGCCCGAGAGTCTCAAGCCTCCACCCTCGACCTCTCCGAAGTCGGGGATCGTCCCGAGATACGGGCCGTAACCGCCGCCGCCGGTGGCCTGCGGCCGCTCTTGCTTGACCAGCGTTAGCGCGCCGGGTGTGTCGCCCAGCTCGCCGATGAGCAGGCCGGCGAACTCGCCGACCTGGGCCATCCCCTCGGCGTTGATCAGCTGCCAGTCATCCTCCGGCCCGTGATACTCCGAGTGCGTGCCGGTGAACAGGTGGAGGACGGGGATCTCCCGCGCGTAAAACGAGGTCTGGTCGCTGGGGCCGTAACCGTCGCCGACACGGCTGAGCGCCAGCGGGCTGGCGGCATCGAGCGAGTCGAGCAGGGCCGGGAACTCCTCCGCCGTCTCGGTTCCGAAGACCTGAAGGTTGCCTTCGCGCAGGCGCCCGACCATGTCGAAGTTGATCATCGCGGCGACCTGCTCGAACGGGAAGGGCGGGTTGCTGGCGAAGTGCTCGGAGCCGAGCAACCCCATCTCCTCGGCTGAGAAGGCGACGAAGACCAGGCTGCGCGCCGGTCGTGCCTCGGCGTGGTGCGCGAAGTATTCGGCGAGCCCGAGGAGCAGCGCCGTGCCGGAGGCGTTGTCGTCGGCGCCGTTGTGGGGTGTTTCCACGTCGGGCGCCAGCGATCCCGGGCCACCCATCCCCAGGTGGTCGTAATGGGCGCCGACGACGATCACCTCGTCGGCCTTCGCTGGATCACTGCCCGCCAACTTGCCGACGATGTTGTAGGCGTCGACCCGCAGCGGCTCGACCTTCGCCTCCAGGGTCACGCTGAGCTCGTCGTCCCCTAGCCAGTCCATGATCTCCTCGGTGGCGAGGACCTGGATGGCGGGGATCCCCATCGAGTGCGGGGGGTCACCCGGCTGTGGCACCTTGAGCTGCGTGACGGTCATCAGCACGGCGGCGGCGCCCTGGTCGCGTGCCAGAGTCACCTTGCGGCGTGGTGAGGGATCGATACCCGAGCCGTGCGGATCGAAGTCCTCGGGCACGCCGGCGCGCAATAGAACGACACGGCCGTCGCGTGACTTGAACTCGTCGTAGTCGTCCTCGTTCAGCCCATAGCCGGCACCGATCAGGTCTCCGCTCAACGAGCCGGCGCCCGAGAAGTTGTAGGGCACCCACTCCTCGTATAACTCGAGCTCTCGGGATCCACGCGCCGACTGAAGCACGAGCCGGCTATCCGCGGCTATGGCTATGGTCGTAATGATCTCGAAGCGCTGGCGGTAGCCGTCGGAGCCCAGCGGCTCGAGGCCGTACGATTGGAACAGCCCGGCGATGTACGCGGCGGCGCTGTCGGCGCCGGGTTCGCCCGCCTCGCGGCCGGCCAGCGCGTCGCTCGCCAGGTACTTGACGTGACCCAGGAGCGTCTCAGGGTCGAGGGACTGACCGGTCGCCCTGACCGGCAGGGTGAAGACGCACGTCGCCGCCACAGCCGTTAGAACGGCCGCCCGGCAGCGGGAAGGTCTCCGCTGGTTGCGCGAAGCCCGCGCAACTGATTCGATTGGTATTGTCATGGTAGGCTCGAACTTACCCGGGAAGGGTGGCGAATTCAACGGCGACGAAGTGCGCCTGGCACGCCGTTACAGCGTCGTGGGTCCCGCCGCCCCGCTCTTCGTCTGCGAGCTCGGGGATGGGCCACCCGTCGTCGTGCTGCATGGGGGGCCTGGTGCCAGCCACGACTACCTATTGCCGTCGTTTGGCCGCCTCGCCGATGAGTTCCGCCTCTGCTTCTACGATCAGCGGGGCGGGGGCCGGTCGCCGGTAGACCGGCCGAGTGCCATCGGCTGGCGCGACCACGTGGCCGACCTGGAGGCGCTACGTATTGAATGGGGCCTCGAGCGACTGGCCCTGGCGGGCTACTCCTGGGGCGGGCTACTGGCCCTGCTCTACGCGACCGAGTACCCTGATCGCGCGAGGGCCCTGGCGCTCGTAGCACCCGCCGCCGGGTGGGGCGACTATCAGCGGCGCTTCAAAGAGGAATTCGAGCGGCGCAACCGCTCCGCTGCCGTGCAGCACCTGCGCGCCGAGCTCGAGTCTTCCGATCTTCGGGAACGCGATCCGGCGGCGTACTGGCAGCGCCGCTTCGACCTGAGCGTGGCCGGCTACTTTCGCGATCCCGGTCAGGCACGCGGCGTGACGCCGTTCGTCGTCCAGGCGCGAACGCAGGATGCGACCTGGAGAAGCCTCAAGGGTCATGGTCCCAGACTGCGACGCAAGCTTCGCAGTCTGCGAGTGCCGACGTTGGTATTGCACGGGAGGTACGATCCGATACCGCTGGAGTGGGTGGAGGAGCTTTGTGAGGTGATGCCGGACGCGCAGCTCGTCGCGCTCGAAGGGAGCGGACATCTCCCGTACTTCGACGAGCCGGATCGCACGTTCGAGGAGCTACGCAACTTCTTCCGTAAGGAAGCTGCATCGTGACTCGACGCTATCGTATGGAAGCCCAGGAGCTGGCCGCTGCCGAAGCGATGGGGCCGGACCGCGTACCACCGCTGCCACGCCCTGCCGCCGGTGTGATCTTGGCCCGCGATGCACCATCTGGCCCGGAAGTGCTGCTCGTACGTCGCCGTGCCGATGTGGGCTTCGCGGCGGGCGCTTATGTCTTCCCGGGCGGCACGCTCGACGCGGCCGATGCCGACGCGGCTTGGCAGGACTGGCTGACCGAACCGCCTGCCGCGGCGGTGGCCGGCGCTGCGGATGCCGGCGGGCCATCCGCCCGCACGTTCGTGGTGGCGGCGATGCGGGAGCTGTTCGAGGAGACGGGTGTGCTGTTGGCGGCGACACCGCCGCCCGATGCCGAAAAGCTTGCGGCGGAGCGGGGAGCTCTCGTCGCCGGTCGCAGGCTCTTTCTCGACATCGTCACCCGGCTGCAGATCCGGTTGGCCGGCGATCGGCTGGTGCTCTGCTCCCGCTGGATCACGCCGGAGTCGCTGTCACGGCGCTACGATGCGCGGTTCTTTCTCGCCGAGGCGCCGGCCGGCGCCCGGGTCAGGCCCGAGCTGGGAGAGCTGGTCGAGCACGTCTGGATCGCCCCCGCTGAAGCGCTGGCACGCTACTTCGACTACGATTTCCGAATGCTCTTCCCCACAGCGCGCACGTTGAGCTGGCTGGAGGACGGATCTAGCGTACGGGAATGGCGCGATCGCTTCTTCGGTTCACAGGTCGAGCCGATCCTGCCACGGTTGCGCAGGTTCAACGGTGAGGTGGTCCCGGTGCTACCCGGCGAGCCGCGCTACGACGAACTTGAAGGCGATGGCTGAGCTCGCAGGTGGTGGCTGGGTGAAGCCGGTTATCGCGGCGAACGCGGGGCCGCTGACGCTCGACGGTACCCGGACGTACATCCTGGGTCCTGAGCCCTGCCTGGTGATCGACCCGGGACCCGACCTCGCTGACCACCTTGATGCCGTTGAGGTCACTCTGGGAACGGCAGCGGTCGCGGCCCTCTGCCTCACGCACTATCACGCTGACCATGCCGCCGGCGCGGGGGACCTGCGGTTGCGCCTGGCGGCGCCTCTGGCTGCGAGCCACGAGAGCGCAGAAAAGGCGGCGCTCGATCCGCCCGAGGTACCGCTGTCGGCCGGCTCGCGAATCGGCTTCGGGGGCGGGGCTTTGGAAGTCGTCCCGGCGCCCGGACACTGCGCCGATCACGTGTGCTTCTACTGGCGGGAAGCGCGAGCCCTGTTCACGGGGGATGTGCTTCTCGGTGAGGGCACGTCGATGATCGCGCCGCCGGAGGGTGACATGGCGGCCTACCTATCGACGCTGGAGCGATTGGCGCAGCTGGAGCTGGTCGTCATCTACCCGGGTCACGGGCCGGAGATCGATAAGCCCGCCGCGAAGATCGAGGAGTACATCGCGCATCGCCTCGAGCGCGAGGCGCAGGTGCTGGCGGCGCTCGCCACCGGCGCGGCGACACCGGCCGAGATACGGGCCCGCGTCTACCAGGACCTCGACCCACGGCTCTTCGGCGCCGCCGAGGGTTCGGTGCTGGCCCACCTGGGCAAACTGGAGCGTGATGGTCGTGTGAGGAGACGAGGCGAGCAATACGTCGTCGTGAGTTGAGACATCCTAGCGCGAGATCCCACACTGCCGCAGGATCTGACCTTCCTTGTCCCGGTGCAAGAAGATGAAATTGTTCGCAAACCCCGGATGATTCGGAGTTCTACTCTTTTCGGGCGGCTGGTGTATCGACAAGTCAAATTCTCTCAAGGGCCGCAGCTTCCTGTTGAAGAAGAAGAATCCTACGAAATCCAGCGAAGCCATGAACTCGAAGATGTCACTGATCGGGCGCTCGCCATACACATGTTGATCGGCTTCTATCTGGATCGCGGGCTGCGCACTTCGCAATACTTCCTGGCCACCTTCAAGAACCTCTAGCTCGTGCGTCTCCACGTCGATCTTGATGTACTTCGGTGGTTGGAGGTCGCTTCTTTTCGACAGGTACTCATCCAGCGTAGTCGTAGATACCTGCACGACCGAGTCGTTTTCCGGAAAGAGATTCCCCACCAAGGTGGCTCCTGTGGAAACTCGCTCGGCAGGGGAGAACAGCGGTTGCCAGCCGACGACGTTGGAGACGGCGGCGAAGACAATCTCCACGTGGCCGAGCCCACAGATGGCCATCACGTGATTCAAGTACTCAGCCAACTTGCTCTGCGGTTCAAAAGCGAGCACCTTCCCCGAAGACGTGACGGCTTTCTGCATCCAATAGACATAGCCCCCCTTGTGCGCTCCGATGTCGATAGCCAGCTCCCCGGGCTTGAGCGCTTTCCGCATGAAGCGAATTTCGCATGGATCTATCCTGCGGGCGTACTTAATCGCCCGTGCCCGCCAGCGTAACCTCTGATAGATGTCCGTTTCTCTTAGGCTGCTCAGGGAAGCCATCGTAACCGCAAGGGAAGTGTGGACTGGGTGACCCGAGGTGTGTCAAGATACGGGCGTCTTGGCGGTTTCACCAGGAGCGCCGCAAGCTCGGAGCTGCTGGGAGGACCTCGACAAGGGTGGGCTGTCCTGCTAGACTCAGCGGCTCGTGTCACAGCCCCGGCTGAAGAGGTAATCGCATAGGTTTCGGCTTGTCTCGACTCACGATCATCTTCCTGACGATCTTCGTCGACCTGATCGGGTTCGGCATCGTCCTGCCCCTCTTGCCGTTCTACGCCCAGGAGTTCGGCGCGACGCCGCTGATGATCGGCCTCATCGTTGCGATGCACCCGGCGGCCCAGTTCCTCTTCGGGCCACTCTGGGGACGTGTCTCCGACCGGGTCGGCCGTCGCCCCATCCTGCTCTTGGGGCTGGTCGGCTCCGGGATCTCGTATCTGGTCTTCGCGCTGGCCAGTAATGTCTGGTGGCTGTTCGCCTCGCGCATCATGGCAGGGATGGTCGGCGCCAACGTCCCCGTCTCACAGGCCTATATCGCCGACAGTACCGATCCGGGGAATCGAACCCGGGGGATGGGCCTGGTGGGCGCTGCCTTCGGCCTCGGTTTCATAGCCGGGCCGGCGATCGGTGGGGCGCTGAGCCAGTTCGGCTATGCCGCGCCCGGCTTCTTCGCAGCGGCCCTCTGTTTTGCCAATGCGGCTGCCGCCGTCTTCCATCTCCCGGAGTCGTTGCGCCCCGAGTTCCGCGCTCGCGGCGCTCGGCGTGGCGGCCTGGGCCTGCCCGAACGCTTCGGGCTGGCCGTGCGTTTCGCCCGGCGCCCAGCGATCGGGACGCTGATGACGATCTTCGCTCTGGCTACCTTCGTGTTCGCGGCCTTCACCACCGTCTTTCCGCTGTGGATCGGTGTCGAGCTCGGCTACGATGCCCAGCACGCCGGGTACCTTATGGCTTACCTGGGCTTGCTGATGGCGATCGTGCAGGGCCGCTTGCTGGGTCCGCTGGCACGGGGCCTGGGCGAGCGCCGCATGCTGGTCACCGGTACGACGACGCTCATCGTCGCCTACGCGCTCATGCCGCTGGCCACCGGGCTTTGGATTCTATGCGGTACGCTGGTTCTGGTCGCTTTCGGGACGAGTCTCAACTGGCCGACCCTCAACAGCCTGGCCTCCCAGTTCAGCGAAGTCGACATGCAGGGCGCGGTATTGGGGGTCATGCAGTCGCTCTCGGCGCTCGGTCGGATGCTCGGTGCCGTCTGGGCTGGTTGGGTGTTCGGAACCTGGACGCCGGCCACACCGTTCGTGCTCTGCGCACTGGTCATGTGTCTTGCGGCCGCATTCGCTGTACTGTTTATGATTAAGGCGCCATCGCCGGGGCAGGCGCGCTCGGAGATTGCGATGCGAGTCACGGTTTAGGGTAAGTTTAATTCATCCGATCGAGCGGGTAGGTGCCATGGTTGTGGAACGTTCTGTGATGGCGGCGCTGGTCCTAGGCCTCGGCCTGGCGCTGGGCGGTTGGTTCGTCGGTCACGGTTTCGCCAGCGGACGGAGTGCCGACCGCTTCGTAACCGTGAAGGGGGTATCGGAGCGAGAAGTTGAGGCCGACCTGGCGCTCTGGCCGCTACAGGTCGTGTCGACCGACAACGACTTAAGTCGCGCTCAGGCGCGGATCGATGAGAGCGTTGCTCGTATCGTCGGCTTCCTCGCCGCGCAAGGAATCGACACGGCGCTCGCCGAGCTGCAGAACCTGCGGGTCACCGACGTCCTCGCCAACCCCTATCGCGACGGTACTGTGAGCAACCGCTTCATCGTGACACAGACCGTGATGGTCCGCTCCGACGAGCCGGAACTCGTCTTGGCAGCCAGCCAGCGCGTGGGCCAGCTGGTCGAGGCGGGTGTCGTCCTGTCCTCCGGCGCCGAGTACGGTCCGGGTGGCCCAACTTTCCTGTTCAGGCGACTGAACGACCTGAAGCCGGAGATGATTGCCGAGGCCACGGCCAGCGCGCGGGCGGCGGCGGAACAGTTCGCTCTCGACTCGCGCAGCAGCCTTGGCGGGATCAGGCGCGCCAACCAGGGTGTGTTTGTCATCCAACCCCGGGACCAGGCGCCCGGTGTTTCTGAGGGCAGTCAGCTTTACAAGACGGTGCGAGTAGTATCGACCATCGAATACTTCCTGAAAGACTGAGAGTGCCGGGATACGAGATCTATGGCGAACACACGACCTGAGACACTGGGCGAGCTGCGGAGCTCGGGTTACGGCCCGCGTTCCGTCAAGGACGAGATGAGGGCGAACCTCATCGCCAAGCTGGAAGCCGGCGAACGGCTCTTCCCGGGCATCCTCGGCTACGAGGACTCTGTGGTCCCTCAACTCGTCAACGCCATCCTGGCTCGTCATAACTTCATCCTGTTGGGCCTGCGTGGACAGGCGAAGAGCCGGATCCTGCGTCAACTAGTCGCCTTTCTCGATGAGTACATACCGATCATCGCCGGATCGGAGGTGAACGACGACCCGTTCCACCCTATTAGCAAGTACGGGCGGCTCAAGGTCGAGGAGTCGGGAAACGCGACCCCCATCGACTGGGTGCCGCGCGAGCAGCGCTACGTGGAGAAGTTGGCGACGCCCGACGTGACGATCGCCGACATCATTGGCGACGTCGACCCCATCCGCGCCGCCCGTGGCGGACACGTGCTCTCCGATGAGCTCACCATCCACTACGGGCTACTGCCGCGGGCGAACCGTGGCATCTTCGCGGTAAACGAGTTGCCCGACCTGGCGGGCAAGATCCAGGTCGGCCTCTTCAATATCATGCAAGAGGGTGACGTCCAGATCAAAGGTTACCCGATCCGACTCGTCCTCGATGTGCAGCTGGTGTTCACCGCCAACCCGGAGGACTATACTGCGCGTGGCAAGATCATCACACCGCTGAAGGACCGCGTCGGCGCCGAGATCATGACGCACTACCCGCGCGATCTCGATCATGCCGTGGCGATCACCGAGCAAGAGGCCTGGACCGATCGCGGCGACCGCCCTGTCCGTGTCCCCCGGATGATCAAGGAGATCGTCGAGCGCGTCGCCTTCGAGGCGCGCGGGGATCAGCGGATCGACCGGCGGTCCGGTGTATCGCAGCGCCTGCCGATCAGCGTGCTGGAGAGCGTCGTCTCGAACGCCGAGCGCCGGGCCATCGCCAACGGGCAGAGCCGTGTGGTTCCTTGGGTTGCCGACATCTATTCTGCGGTTCCGGCCATCACCGGCAAGCTCGAGCTGGAGTACGAAGGTGAGCTCGAGGGCGGCGAGAAGATCGCATGCGACCTCATCTCACGCGCGGCTGGCGCTGCTTTCGACGAATACTACGTCGAGGAGGATGCTGCCCCTATCGTCGAGTACTTTGATGGAGGCGGCGCGCTACAGGTGGGCGAACTGTCGAGCGCCGATGCGTGCCTGAAAGGCTTCAGTACCGTGCCCGGGCTGGTGGAATTGGCTCGTACGGCAGCCGCCAAGGAGGCGGGTGTGGACGAGACGGCGAGCCTGGTAGTGGCGAGCGAGCTCGTGCTTGAAGGGTTGGTGGCGAAGCGCAAGATCAGCCGTAACGCCTCGGGTGGTTACTCGCGGCGGAAGGAGCGGCGACGCCCGTCTTACGGGGGTGACTTCGGAGGCTCCTCTTGGCCCCAAGAGATCTGACGGTTCGCCACCATCACCTGACCGCCGGCCGCCATCTCTATCCGGCGCTCGTGGTCGCACAGTTCCTCCATGCCTTCGAGGACTACGTCGCCGACTACCACGAGCGCTTCCCCCTCTTCTCGTTGGCCCCCGAGTTCTTTGTCTCTCTTAATCTCGCCCTGTTTCTGCTGCTGACGGCCATGATTCCGTCCGTCGCACACGGCCGCGTTTGGGCGCTCAAGCTGGCCAAGTTCTGGGCGATCGTCCAGATCCTCAGCGGTGCCGGTCACTTGATGATCGCGCTTGTCGAGTGGGGCTACTATCCGGGCATGTGGACGGCGCCGCTGCTGCTCATCTTCGGCGCCGTGCTCGGCCAGAGCCTGCGAAGCTGAACGTCACCGGGGAGCTGCCCGCTCCAGCTGCTCCAAGACTCGTCGGTTGGCGGCCGGGAATGCGTAGCGGTCGAGCGCGCCGGGCCTGACCCAGGCGAACTCCTGGCAGCCGAGCGGCGCGGGCGTGCCGCCACGGTAGTGACAGTGGAAAGCGTGGAGCGTAATCTCGAAGTGGCTGTAGGCGTGATCGACTTGGGCGAGCTTTTCGCTGGCCTCGACTTCGATCCCCAACTCCTCACCGACCTCACGGACCACCGCCGCTTCCAGCGATTCGCCGGCCTTCGGCTTACCGCCGGGAAACTCCCACAGTCCGCCGAGCAACCCTTCGGCCGGTCGCTTGGCTATGAGAATCTCGTCGCCCCGCCAGACAACGCCCACAGCGATGTCGTAATGCGGCCGCCTTCGCGAGGGCCGTCGGCCAGGCCGTTCGGCTACCGTGCCGTTGGCCCGCGCCTCGCAGAGCGCCGCGAGCGGGCAGTCGCCGCAGCGGGGCGCGCGAGGTCTGCAGATCAGCGACCCCAGGTCCATGAGCGACTGGTTCACGTCGCCGGCACGCCGACCCAGGAGCGGGGCGCCGCGGCTCGACAACTCGGAGTCGCTCGGGTTCACGAGGTCATAGAGTCGGCTGAGTACGCGTCGCACGTTGGCGTCGACGGCGAGCCGGGATTGCCCAAAGGCGATACTCAGAATCGCCGCCGCCGTGTAGGCGCCGACGCCGGGTAGAGCACGCAGGCTCTTCTCGTCGCGTGGTAAGCTGCCCCCGTGCTCTTGCACGACCTGGCGGGCCGCCCGGTGCAGGTTGCGTGCGCGCGCGTAGTAACCGAGACCCTCCCAGGCCTTGAGCACCTCGTCTAGCTCGGCGGCGGCCAGCGCGCGCACGTCGGGGAAGCGCTCGAGGAACCGGTGGTAGTATGGGATTACCGTCTCGACCTGGGTCTGGGTCAGCATCACCTCGGACACCCAGATGCGGTACGGATCGCCCATGGGGCCCGCAGCGCAACGCCAGGGCAGCTGACGCCCGTGCGCGGCGTACCAACGGAGCAGGCGGCGCCGGACGTCGGCCGTTGCCGGTCGCCCTCCGCTCTTAGGCATTCCAGGATTCAACCGGTCTCTCGGTGGGAGAGCTGTCCACGGTAGACGACGCGGGCGGGGCCGCCCAGCTCCAGCTCACTGTAGGTGCCGTCCGCCGTGGGCTGGAAACGAACCGTCAGCGTCTCGCCGCTCCGGGTCTCGACCACGACGGGTGATTCCACCTGACCGGCGGCAGAGAGGGCGATGGCGCACGACATCGAACCGCTCCCGCAGGCGAGCGTCTCCGCCTCCACCCCGCGCTCGTAGGTGCGGATGCGGATGCGGTGGCGGTCGACGACCTCCACCAGGTTCACGTTGGCGCCGGGAGCGCCGAGCTCGAGCGCGTGGCGCAGCGGTCGACATAACGGCTCGATTGGCTCGTCCGGCAACGTCGCGACTGGAACCACGAGGTGAGGCACGCCGATCTGGACCAGGTGTCCGCGTTGCGGGCCGTGCGGACTGCTGAGTGTGAGATCCAGGCTCACCGTCGGCCGGGCGCGATAGCGCAAGGCCACGCCTTCGCCCGAAACAACGGCGTCGATGTCTCCATCGTCGGTCTCGATCACCATCTCTGCTGGTGCCAGGCCGTCGAGCACGGCGAAGCGAGCGGCGCAACGTGTTCCGTTTCCGCAGGTGCCGAACTCGCGCCCGTCCGGGTTCCAGAAGCGGATACGAACGTCGGCATCGGGACGCTCGCTCGGCCCCACGACGATAAGACCGTCGGCGCCCACGGAGGTGCGGCGCCGGCACACCTCGAGTGCCAACTCCCCGAGGTCGGGCACCGCGGCGGCGCTGGAAGCGTTGATGACAACGAAGTCGTTTCCGGCTCCGGACATCTTGTGGAAGTGGAGTTCTTCAGGAGCGGTCTTCATACGGCGGGGCCCGGCCTCGAGGGGCCTACTCCTCTTCCTCGTCCTGAACCGCTGCTTCCGCTTCCGATCCCTCGGCCGGCTCCTGTTCATCGGCGGCACCGGCACCGTCGCGACGACGCTTCCGCATCATGATCGCTGTGGCCCCGACGCCGATCAGTAGACCGGCCAGTAGCGGAACGAGGGTGATCAAAGCGAGGGGAACCTGAAAACGCCAGGCCAGAAAGACGACCTCGACCGGACCCAGGTTCTGACCGGCGAAGAAGATGATCGCCGCGGTCAGGAGCATCAGGCCGATTTCCCGTACCCTATTCATTTCCGTCTCCAGCGTGGTCGAGCTCGGCGTGGCGACGCCGCGCCGGCGGAAAGTTGTCACAAGTTGCCGGGACAAGCTAACTTGGGCGGACTTTCGGCGACAGAACCTTTGCGATTAGCTGCCATGCGCTTTACGACCTACTCGAAGTACAAAGGCCATCTCCTCGAGTCGCTCAACCTGCAGGAGCTACTCGACCAACTGGCGGATTTCCTCCTGCAGAGCGGATTCGCTGGCGGACCCCACCACCATCCGTTCTGGGGGTCGTTCGGCAACGACGAGCCCCAGGACAACCTCGAAGCTCTCAAGCAGGCTATCCTCCAGAAGCTGTTGGAGATGGGGCAAGTGACCCCCGAAATGCTTCATGCTCTTTCCGAGGAGCCCGACGAGGAAGGCGCCCGACAGCTCGCCGAGCTGCTCGACGACATCGTCGAACGGCTCATCGAGGAAGGCTACTTGAGCACCGAACAGCCCCCCCAGATGCCGTCGGCGGGACAACCGGTGACCGGGCCGGGTAGTGTCGGCAAAGGCGCATCGCGGTCGATCCAGTTCAGCCTGACCCAGAAGGGACTCGATTTCCTGGGCTACAAGACCCTGAAAGACCTGCTCGGCTCGATCGGCAAGTCGAGCCTCGGAGCCCATGAGACGGCGGAGCTATCCACCGGCGTTGAGGCTGAGGCGGCATCGAAGAAGTACGAGTTTGGTGACACGCTCAACCTCGATGTGCCGGCCACGCTCAAGAAAGCGATCGAGCGCGAGGGGCTCGGCGTGCCCATCAACCTCGACTACGATGACCTCTACGTTCACCAGTCGGAGTACCGTTCGTCTTGCGCCACGGTGCTGATGCTCGACTGCTCGCACTCGATGATCCTCTACGGCGAGGATCGCTTCACTCCGGCCAAGAAAGTCGCCTTGGCGCTCGCCCATCTCATAAGGACCCAGTATCCCGGCGATTCCCTCCGGGTCGTCCTCTTCCACGACAGCGCGGAGGAGATCCCCCTCGCCCAGCTGGCGAAAGCCCAGGTCGGCCCCTACCACACCAACACCGCCGAAGGCTTCCGCCTGGCCCGGCGCATTCTGCTGTCGCAGAATAAGGACATGCGCCAGATCGTCATGATCACCGACGGCAAGCCGTCCGCGATGACCGTCGCGCCGGGCCAGATCTACAAGAACCCGATCGGCCTCGATCCGGGCATCCTGAAGGAGACCTATCGCGAGGTCAGCCTCTGTCGGCGCGCCGGCATCCAGATCAACACCTTCATGCTGGCGCAGGACTATGCGCTGGTGGAGTTCGTGAAAAAGGTGTCAGAACTGTGTCGCGGCAAAGCCTACTTCACGTCGACGGTCACGCTCGGCCAGTACATCATGATGGACTTCCTCCGTCGCAAGACGCGCCGGGTATCTTGATGGCCGCAGCAGCTGTGCGTATAGAAAGCCTGGACGGCGGCGTTCGCTTCCCAGTACGAGTGCAAGCGCGCGCATCGCGGACCGAGGTCGCCGGGACCCACGGGGATGCGATCAAGATCCGCCTCGCCGCGCCCCCGGTTGAAGGCGCCGCCAACGCCGAGCTCTCCGCTTTCCTGGCCAAGGCGCTCGCTGTGCCGAAGTCGGCGGTCCGCATCGTCAAGGGCGAGAGGTCGCGGGATAAGATCGTGGAGGTCGACGGCGCCTCGGCCGATCGAGTGCACGAGCTTCTGCCCTAACTGCCCTACTTCGTGAAGACGACCGGCTCGCTGGGATCGCTGACCGTCGCCGCCTATGGGGCGCCTGGCCTCGTGCTCGCGGCGCTGGCGCTGACCTTCTACGTCTTCCTGCCCAAGTACTACGCCGATGTGTTGGGCATCGACTTGACCGTGCTCGGCATCGTGGTGTTGCTGTCGCGGGTGTGGGACGCTGTTATCGATCCGGCCATCGGCGCACTCTCCGATCGGACACGAAGCCGCTGGGGGCGGCGTCGTCCCTGGTTGGTGGCCGGTGCGTTGCCTATGGCCGGCTGCTTCGTCTTGCTCGTGGTCTTGCCGCGGGCCGCCACCCCGCTCAGCGAGGGGCTCTACCTCGGATCGCTCACCTTCGTCTTCTTCCTCTTTTGGACGATGGTGACTGTGCCCTACGAGGCGTTGGGTGCCGAACTCTCGTTCGACTACGACGAGCGGAGTCGGCTGCTGGGCACACGTGAGGCGGCCGTTCTGGCCGGAACGCTACTGGCGGCGGTGATCCCCATCGTGGTCGGTGTCGGTGCGAACTTGACGGGCGATCTGGCGGAGGAACGGGCACGTTACATCGACATCGCGCTGATCTACTCCGTGCTGGTGATGGTGCTGATTGGCCTCTGCGTCCTGGCGGTACGCGAGCGGACGTGGGCGGAATCGCAGCGACCGAAGGCGTTTATCGGCAATCTCGCCGGAATTTGGCGTAATCGGCCGTTCCGCATCCTGCTGAGTGCCTACGCGGTGAGCGCGCTCGGTGTGGCGGTGGCCGCGTCGATGATCCTGTTCTACGTGGAGCACGTGCTGGGCAGCGGTGCCGGACCCCTTTTCCTGGCGATCTACTTGGGGATCGGCACGGCGACCGTGCCGATCTGGGTCTACCTGGCCCGGCGCCTGGAAAAGCGGCGTGCCTGGATAACGGCTTTGGCGGTGAACACCGGTACGTTTCTGCCGGCGATTCTTCTGAGCCGGGGCGATGCCGAGATTTTCGGGGTCATCGTCGTGCTGTCGGCGCTGGGGCTCGGTGGTGTGATGGCGATACCGCCATCGATGCAGGCCGACGTCATCGACTACGATGAATGGACGAGCGGAACGCGCCGCGAAGGCGAGTACATCGGCTTCTGGTCGATCGTCAAGAAGCTGGCCGCTGCGCTGAGCGCCGGTCTCGCCTTTCCTTTGCTCGACTTCTCTGGCTATGTGTCGGGCTCCGAACTACAGGCGCCGGCGACGGTCTGGACGCTGCGGCTGCTCTACGTGGGCACCCCCAGCCTGTGCAACCTGATCGCCATCGGAGTCGCCTGGCGGTACCCGATCGATCGCGCGGCCCATGAGCGCATTCGCAACGATATCGACTCACGACTGCTAGTCCGAGGTTAGTCCATGTTGCTTATCGCAGGGTATGCCCTCGCTACTGTGCTCGTCTTGATGACCCTCGCCTGGGTGGTGAGTCTGATCAAGCGCGACGCGAGCATTATCGACGTCTTCTGGGGACTCGGGTTCGTTCTGTTGTGCTGGCTCTACTTGCTTCTCGGCGCCGGCCCGCCGACGACACGCCGCTACCTTCTGGCTGCGCTGGTTACACTCTGGGGCGTGCGGCTCTCACTTTATATCCTCTGGCGCAACTGGGGTCAGACTGAGGATTACCGGTATCGTGAGATGCGGGCGCGGGACCCCGAGACGTTCGCCTGGCGCAGTCTGTTCACCGTCTTCTGGCTGCAGGCCGCGCTTCTGTGGGCCATCTCGATGCCGCTGCTACAGGTGCAGCGCAGCGCGATCCCTGAGAACCTGACGTGGTTGGACTATGTGGCATTGGTCCTGTTCGTCATCGGTTTTCTGTTCGAGGCGGGTGGTGACTGGCAGCTCGCCCGCTTCAAGCGAGACCCCGGCAACGCCGGGAAGGTGCTGGACCGGGGCTTCTGGCGCTACACGCGGCACCCCAACTACTTCGGTGATGCGGTGATCTGGTGGGCCTTCTTCCTGTTCGCTGCGGTCACCCCACGGTCGCTGTGGACGGTCTACAGCCCGATTCTGATGACGTTCTTCTTGATGCGCGTGTCGGGGGTGGCGCTGCTCGAGAAGCGACTGCAGGAGGTGAAGCCGGCTTACCGAGACTATGTCGCTCGCACTAACGCCTTCCTTCCCTGGTTTCCCAAGCGGAGGCGCGACTAGGAGGGCTGGCTTCCGGCGTAGGCGGCGCTAAACCGCTCCCACGCGTCATCGCCCAGGCGCTGGCCGGTCCGCTCCTCGAACCGCTGAGCGGAGCGTCGCAGACGTGCGATCATCCGTTGACGCGTCGCCGTAGACACTTGCCCGACGCGCCGGCACTTCTCCAAATCGAGGATGTAGGCGCGAGCTGGCCCGGCACCCCAGGAAATGAGCACGTTCCTCAGGTTGAGATCGGGATGTGCGACGCCCGCGTGATGGAGTGCGGCAACCAGGCGTCCCGCCTCGGCCATCACCTCGAGTCGGCGCGCTCCGTCCAGGCGAGTGGCGCCGAATAGGCAGGCGGCCAGATCCTGCGCCTCGGCGATCTCCTCGCGTGCGACCTCGCCGCGATACAGGAGACCCGACGGATAAACCAGGGCGGCTGCGACCTTTGGGGTTGGTATTCCGAGTGCCCCGAGCTCACCGGCAAGATGAAGCTCGTTGAATGGCCGCGGGGTGCCGATCTTCAAGAAGCGGTCGCCGGTGACAGGTGCGAGCAGTCCGCCGTGGGTGAGGCGACGGACGATCCATCGGCGTCCAGCGGGCCCCGGGATCGCGAACAGCGTATCGCGACCACGTATCGGCTCGGCATGCGGTTGAGCTGCGGCGTAGCGGTAGAGTGTGCCGGCCTCCTCGATGCCTTGCCGCACGAAATCGATCACATCGTCCCGCGCGACAACCTGCGCGGTACCGATCCGCTGGTAACTGTAGCCGGGCGGGGCGGTTGTCAGCCTGTGCATCGCCCAGCGAAGCTAGGCCCCGGCACGGTAACGAGCAACGTTGCGCCGGCGCTGCGGGCCGGCGAGCATACAGGTGCACGCACACACGCCGCTACATCGAGGAGAGCGGAGGTTTCTGTGAAAGCGCTCAAGCTCGGCATCGCCGTGATCGTTCTGGCCACAGCCATCGCCTGCCCGATCCAGCGGCCGCCGGTGCCGCAGGAGTACTACGAGTTCCGGGCCGCTCTCGAGATGGCGGTCGCGGACACCGCCACGTTCGTGATGTTGGGGGATGCCGAGATGCGGGAGCGGCTGGACAGCCGGCTGCCCGAACTGGCGGCGATCACCAGCCCGGACTCGTTGATCGCGCTCCTCGACAACGATCCCGTGCTCTGGATGCTGGCGAGCCCACTCGCGTCGGTGCTGCAGAGAACGCTACGGGGCGCTGGAGGTAGAACGCAAAGCGTTTATCGGAACCCGGATGGCCAACGGCTGGCGGTGGATGCCGTCATCATCGGGCTGGGCAAGGCGATTCGGCGCTCCAGGGCGGCCGCCCGGCCGCCGGCAGGCGCAGCCCCGTTAGCCGTCGGCGCCCGGCGCGCCGAGTTGCGCGTTGAGATCGAGCCCGCGCACGGCGAATATGCGCTCCACCGTGTCACCGATCTTATTGTTGGGTGTCGAGGCGCCGGCCGTCAGGCCGATCTCGACATCGCCGTCCGGAAGCCAACCGTCCTGGGTCACCACGCGATCCGTCCCGACGATCTTGTGGGTGATCCGGCCGGCCTGGGGATCGATGCAGGTGGCGTCCTCCAGGTGGTACGTCCGCGTATGTCGAGCGCAGATCTGGGCCAGGTGGTTCGTGTTGCTTGAGTTGTAGCCGCCGATCACGATCATGATATCCGGCGGTGACTCCATCATTCGGATCACCGCGTCCTGCCGATCCTGTGTCGCGCTGCACAGCGTGTCGAAATGCCGGTAATGCTCCCGCAGGCTGTCCTTACCGTAGCGCTCGATCATCGCGGCACAGAACCGGTCAGCTATCTGCTCCGTCTCCGACGCGAGCATCGTCGTCTGGTTGGCCACCCCGATCTTGAGTAGATCGCGGTCAGGATCGAAACCTTGCGAGCAGGCGTGGCCGAAGCGTTCCAGAAAGGCGGCGCGATCACCGCCGTTCACGATGTAGTCGCGGACGACCTCTGCCTCCTCAAGATCACGAACGATGAGATAATGGCCGCTGTGCCCGCTGGTATGCGAGGCAGTCGCCTTCGTCTCCTCATGGAAGAACTTGCCGTGGATGATGGCGGTGTGGCCATCACGGGCGTAGCTCTCCACCCGCTTCCAGACGTTGAGCACCGAGCCGCACGTGGTATCGACCAGCAAGCAACCGATATCGCGCAGCGCCTCGAAGTCGCGCAGGGCGACGCCGAACGCCGGGATGATCACGACGTCCTCCGGCCCGACGCGGCCGAAGTCGAACCGTCCGTCCTGCCCCGGCATTAGGAACTCGATACTCATCTCCCGCAGACGGTTATTCACATGCGGGTTGTGGATGATCTCACCCACCAGGAAGAGCTGCCGGTCGGGGAACTTGTGCCGCGCTTCGTAAGCATACTGGACGGCGCGGTCGACGCCGTAGCAGTAGCCGAACTCCTCGGCCAGGCGCACGGTTATGCCGCCGGCCGATACCCGGTAGCCGCGCTCGCGCAGCGCATCGACTACCAAGGAATGGTATTCGCCCTCGAGAACGGGAAGCACCGTTCGCTTGAGACCGAGCCCGGTTCGGAAATACGTCTTGCCTTCGGTCATGGGATGGGAAGGGTACCGGACCGGGGAGGTGCGCGCAAGTAATGCGGATCGATGCGAGATGCCCCGTCGGCTGCGCCCGACCGCTCGCGCCGGGCGCGCTTACGCGGCGAGGCCGTCAAGCGTTAAGATTAGATTCGCCCCGGCCCGAGAGCTTACCAGTTGGGAGGCAGGAATGGTCCGGAAGAAGAAGGAATACACGCGGCGGACGATCGGCGAGCGCACGCTCAAACCCGAGAGCCTGATGATGGGCTACGGCTACCGGCCCGAGTGGTCGGAGGGCGCCATCAAGTGCCCCATCTTCCAGACGTCTACCTTCGCCTTCAAGAGCGCCGAGGAAGGCAAAGCCTACTTCGAGCTGGCTTACGGGCTGCGAGAGAAGAAGCCCAGCGAGAGCTTGGGGCTCATCTACAGCCGGCTGAACAACCCGGACCTGGAGATCCTCGAGGATCGGCTGACCTTGTGGGACGACGCGGAGGCGGCCGCCGTCTGCGCCAGTGGAATGGCCGCCATCGCCACCACCGCTCTTACTTTCCTGCGGCCGGGTGATGTGCTCTTGCACAGCGAGCCGCTCTATGGCGGGACCGAGCATCTCTTCCAGAACGTGCTGCCGCAATACGGGATCGAGGTGGTGGGCTTCCCGGCCGGGCCGCACGGTCCCGAGGCAGCCGAGCGGGCGCTGAGTGACAAGTCGGTGGCGGACCGGCTCGGCATGATCTTCATCGAGACGCCGGCCAACCCCACCAACGACTTGGTCGACATCACGCATTGCACCGAGCTGGCCAAGCGCTGCTGTGGTGACCGGAGAGCGGTGGTGGCGGTCGACAATACCTTCCTGGGGCCGCTCTTCCAGCACCCGCTGAAGTTCGGCGCCGATCTGGTCATCTACTCGGCGACGAAATTCGTCGGCGGCCACAGTGACCTGATCGCCGGCGCCGTGTTGGGTTCGGAGGAGCGGATCCAGAAGATTCTCGAGACGCGCACCTTCCTGGGCACGGCGACGGATCCGTGGACCGGCTGGTTGATCCTCCGTAGCCTCGAGACACTCAAGTTGCGGATGACCTCGCAGATGAAGAACGCCCGCTACGTGGCCGACTTCCTCGTCGACCATCCCAAGGTCGACAAGGTCAACTACCTGGGCCACCTATCGGACAAGCATCCGCAATTCGAGCTCTACCGGCGTCAGTGTATCGCGCCGGGCGCCATGGTGGCGTTCGACATCCGCGGCGGCGAAGCCGAGGCGTTCCGTTTTCTGAACGCGCTGCAGCTGATCCACCTGGCCGTGAGCCTCGGTGGGACCGAGTCGCTGGCCGAGCATCCGGCGACGATGACGCACTCCGACATCCCGGCCAAAGAGCAGCCGCGCATGGGGATCACGCCAGCGCTGGTCCGGCTCTCTATCGGGGTCGAGCACTACGAAGACCTGATCGCGGACCTGGATCAGGCCCTGGCCGCCGTGTAGCCGCGGTCTACCGCGCCTGCGCCCGCAGCCAGCGCAGGGTTCGGCGGATCCCGTCGTCGTAGTCGGTCTCGGGCGCCCAGCCGAGCTCCTGGCGGATGACCGTTCCGTCCAACAGGGCGGGGCGTTCGATCAGATAGGCGAAGTCGCGGAGCAGGCGGCGCTCGCGGTGGAGCGAATCGGCGGCGCGCAGCCATACCTGAGGAATCGACCACAGGCGCGGTGAGCGGCCCGCGGCCTTGAACACCGAGAGGGTGAAGCTACGAGGCGTCGTGCAGGCAAAGCCCGGTGCGGTGAAGTCGACGCCGCGCGCCTGTCTCCGGCCCAGCGGTGCGATGAGCGCCCGGGCCGCATCGTCGATGTAGAGGAACTCGACCTGCCGATCCAGGTCGCCCGGATACCACACCGCCCTCCCGGCCAGCGCCCGCACGAACACCCGGTGCAGCGGACCGCGTGTGACCCCGGCGCCGTATACCTCCGGTAGGTGGACCACCGTTCCACCTTGAGCCGTTACCGCCTTCTCCAGATCGGCTCGCGCCTCGCCCAGGCGGGCGGGGCTGTCCTTGGGGTGGTCGGGCCCGATACGTTCGCTCGCTGCCGGGCCATAGACACGGACGCTACCCGGCATCACGAATTGGCCGTCGGAGCCGAGCGCTTCCAGTGTGTGTCTCGTCGCATCCCAGCTCGCCGGGAACTGACTGGGCGGAAAGTCGACGCAGTGAATGGCGGCCTCCGCGCCGTCCAGAGCTTCGGCAACCGCTGTGCGATCGAGGATGTCGCCCTCCACGAGCTCGATGCGCTCTTCGGCACAGCGACTCCGAAACGCCCCGGCGTTGCGAACTAGGCCGCGAACCTCGTGCCCGGCGCGCACCAGCATCCGCGCGCAGGCCAGCCCGATGGTCCCCGTCGCACCCGTTACCGTGACTCGCATGGAGCGGAAGTTAGCACTTCCCGCGGGGCATCGCGACGAAGGCTACTGCCGCATTGGCAGGCAAGCGGGTCCGAACAAGCCAGCCTGGCGTGAGATCCCTGGCACGGAGAGTGCAATTTCAGGCTCGACCCCCTAGCTTGCTGGGTATGGAGCTGTTCGCCGGCCCCAAGCGTTATTGGTAGCGAGAGGAGAACTACGTTGACGGATAAAGAGAGAATAGGTCCTGATAGACAGCAATTGCCGGTCCTGCCGTTGCGGGAGACGGTGGTCTTTCCCGGGGTTACGGCGCCGATCGTTGCGGGCCGTGACAAGACGCTCAGGGCGATCGAGCAGGCGCTGGAAGCCGACGAGGACGCTCGAGAGATCTTCGCCGTGGCGCAGCGGGAGAACGTGGACGAGCCCAGCGCCGATGTGCTTTACAACATCGGGGTCATCTGCCGGATCGCCCAGATTCAGCGGTTCCCGGGCGGCCTACAGCTCTTGCTCGAGGGCCAGAAACGGGCGACCGCTCTGCACTATCACGAGACCACGGAGGGGTATCTGGAGGCGGTCATCACACCGCTCGCCGACCAAGGGCCGCTCAACGTCGATGATGCAGCGTTCCAGGGACTCTTCCGCGAGGTGAGCGAGAAGGCGGCGGAGCTCGGCCGCCATCGAGGTGTGCCGGAGGAGATCATCGAGCGGTTCATCCGCGCGGTCGAGGAGCCGAGCGCGCTCTCCGACCATGTCGCCTACTACATGGAGCTCGGGGCGGCCGACAAACAGGAGCTGCTCGAGACGACCTCGGTCGAGCTGCGCCTGCGCCGCATCCTGGTTCACCTGTACCGGCAGATCGCCATGCTTGAGGCGCAGGAGCACATCCGCTCCAAGGTTCAGGAGGAGTTGGGCGAGCGGCAACGCGAGATCTATCTGCGCGAGCAGCTGCGGGCGATTCGCCGCGAGTTGGGCGAGGAGGACAGCGACGCGGAGATCGAGGAGCTGCGCGAGCGACTCATGGCGCTCGATCTGCCGGAGGAGGCGCAGGAGGAGGTCGATCGCGAGCTCAGGCGGCTGGAGCGGGTGAACCGCGAGTCGGCGGAGGCACAGGTCATCCGCACGTACCTCGAGTGGATCGCCGATCTGCCGTGGAACGAGCGGTCCGAGGACCAACTCGACATCGAGAAGGCCCGCACGATCCTCGACGAGGATCACTATGGTCTCGACGATGCGAAGGAACGGATCCTCGAATTCCTCGCCGTCGGCAAGATGCGCCGCGAGCAGGCCGAGGATGAGGAAACGAAGGCGAAGGCGATGGCGAGCGGCCCGATCCTGCTCTTCCTCGGTCCGCCGGGCACGGGCAAGACTTCGGTGGCCAAGTCGATCGCCCGGGCGCTGGGCCGCGAGTACGTGCGCGTGTCGCTGGGCGGTGCTCGCGACGAGGCGGACATCCGCGGGCACCGGCGGACTTACGTGGGTGCGATGCCCGGCCGCATCGTCCAGGGGATGAAGCGCGCCGGCACCAAGAACCCCGTGTTCCTGCTGGACGAGGTGGACAAACTGGGGGTGTCGTTCCAGGGCGACCCATCGGCAGCGCTGCTCGAGGTGCTCGACCCTGCCCAGAACAACAGCTTCACCGACCACTACCTCGGCGTCGGCTTCGATCTGTCGGAGGTACTCTTCATCTGCACGGCGAACTTCGGGCACCAGATCCCGGCGCCGCTGTATGATCGCATGGAGGCCACCGACTTCAGCGGCTACACCGAGCTGGAGAAGCTGGAGATCGCCAAGCGCTACCTGCTGCCGCGGCAGCGCGAGGAAGCCGGGCTGCGCGATGGCCAGCTCCAGGTGAGCGATGACGCCATGCTCGCCGTGATCAACGAGTGGACACGCGAGGCGGGTGTGCGGCAACTGGAGCGCGAGCTGGGCAGCTTGGCCCGCAAGGCGACCCGCGAGATCGCCGAGGGCAAGGCGGAAACGATAGCGGTCGATCGTGACAACCTGCGTGACCTGCTTGGCAAACCGAAGGCGCATCCCGAGAAGATGTTGCCCGAGCCGCAGGTCGGAGTCGCCACCGGCATGACCTACACCCAGGTGGGCGGCGACATCATCTTCGTCGAGGCGAGCGTGTTCCCGGGTAAGGGCCAGCTGGTGCTGACCGGCCAGCTGGGCGAGGTGATGAAGGAGAGCGCCCGCGCCGGGCTCACCTTTGCCACGACGCACCATAAGCAGCTGGGCATCCCGCAGGAGCGCTTCAAGGACGTTGACGTGCACGTGCACGTCCCGGCCGGCGCCGTCCCCAAGGAGGGCCCGTCGGCGGGGATCACCATGGCCACCGCTTTGGTGAGCGCGCTCTCCGAGTTCCCGGTGCGCAACGACCTGGCGATGACCGGCGAGCTGACGCTGACCGGCCGCGTGCTACCGATCGGCGGCGTCAAGGAGAAAGTCCTCGGCGCCTGCCGCGCCGGCATCTCCGAGATCGTTCTGCCGAAGGAGAACGAGCCGGACATCGAGGACATCCCGGAGGAGGTGAGCTGCAAGCTCAAGTTCCACCTGGTGGAGACCCTCGATGAGGTGCTCGCCGTCGCGCTCAAGGGTGTGAGTTTGGAAGGTGGCAAGCTCGTGTTCGACAAGTCGGCGGCCGCGCCGGTGGGCCCCGACGTGCTGTTGCAGGATACGGCGGAGTCGGGCAACCAGGCGGACGCCGTCAACTAGACGAGCTTGCCGACACCTTGCCGACCGGGCCGGCCTGCCTTGGGCGGGCCGGCCTCTTTATGTGCCCCCAAAGACGCCGCCGCTTTATCGTTAAAAAAGAGAGAGGGCCGCCGCGGCGACCCTCTCCGTTGAAGGTTCACTGAACGCTGGTCTGAACGCGATCAGGCGCCCGGTCCAACATGCATCACGCGCATCATCTCGTGATCCTCGTGGGACAGGATGTGGCAGTGCCAGACGTAGCGGCCCGGCTTGTCGAACTTCGCCTTGATCCGCGTGATCTGATCCGGCAGCGCCGTGACCATGTCCTTGGGCGCGTTCTCGACGTACTCCGCCGGCTGAGCCACCGCCGGGCCATACGTCTTGGTCATGATCTTAAACCCGGTCCCCAGCAGGCCGTTGTGCTGCACCACCGGCTGGTTGACCAGATACGTGCCGTCGCCGAGCGGCGTGGCATACGTGGCGTTCGGGATGACCCGGTCGTCTGGGAGCGTGTGACTGTCCCACTTGATCTGCTGGCGGCCCAGGACCTCGAAGTGCACCAGGTGGAGGTGCACTGGGTGGGCGTCGCCGGTGACGTTCCAGATCTCCCACTCCTCGGTGCTGTTAAGGGCCGGGTTCTCGGTCGTCGGGCTGTGCCAGGCGATCGAGCCCTCCATCTGACCGACGAGCCCCGCGTTCGCATACTCCGGCGTGTTCGGCCAGTTGATCGGGTTGCCCTGGTAGTCGGTGGCCACCTCGGCGGTGCCCAGCAGCGGCTGCAGCCGCCCGAACTCGTCCATACCTTCGAACAGAGCCACCTTGCGGGTCCGGGTCGGCGCTGGAACGACCGGGCCGAAGTT
>JBDHKD010000063.1:0-25012 GCA_039586575.1 Gemmatimonadota bacterium
CCTCGAACTCCGTCACGCTGAACGCCACGTCCGCGGCCGTCAGTGTGGGGAAGAAGCGGATGACTCCAAAGTGAACCACGGTGGCGACGATGATGCCGCCCCACAGCCACTGATCGAACGTCTGCTTGAAACGATCGTTGGCGGTATTCATCGGGCCTCCATCGCGGTTCATTCCGTGCCATAGCTCACCGCCCACTGCGCCCACCCCCGGTCCTCTCGTGATCTGGAGGCTAATCTGAGAGACCGGGATCAGCGGTCCGTCATTCCATTATCAGCGCTCGATCATGCGGCGGGCCGGCCGCCTTGCGCCGGGCCCGGGACCACCGACAATGTTCCGCTGTGCGCTACATCGGTAACAAACGCAAGCTGATCCCCTTCATCCGCCAGGGCCTGGGGGAGTTGGGCATCGTCGGCGCCAGCGCCTGCGACCCCTTTGCCGGCACGGCATCCGTCGCCCGCTTCCTCAAGAGCCACGGCTACGCCGTCACGACCAGCGACGTCATGTCGTTCAGCTTCGCCCTGCAGTGGGCCTATGTGGTGGTCGACCGGTCGCCGGAGTTCCGCGGTCTGGCGGGCCAGGTGGCGATGCGCGGCGATGCACTACAGAACGTGATCCGCCACCTCAACGACCTGGAGCCACGGCCCGACTTCATCTTCGAGCACTTCTGTCCCGAAGGTCGGGCGGGTTCCGAGCACGACCGCCGCTACTTCACGCCGGAGAACGCTGCGCGCATCGATGCCGTGCGCTACCAGATCCACATATGGCACGACCGGCTCACCGCCGACGAGCATTACGTTCTGCTCGCCGCGCTCATCGAGGCCGCCGATCGCGTCGCCAACACCACCGGCGTCTACGCCGCCTTCGTGAAAAGCTGGCAGCCCAACGCCCACAAGCCCCTGCGCCTCAGGTCGCCGCGCCTGGTCACCGGGACCGGCCGCCGCTGCCGTGCCTTCCAACTCGACGCCCGCCAGCTCATGGCCGAGATCGAGCCCTTCGACCTGCTGTACCTGGACCCGCCGTACAACACGCGGCAGTACGCAGGTTACTACCACATCCCGGAGATCATCGCGGAGGGTTGGTACGCCGAGTCGCCTAAGTTGCGTGGTAAGACCGGCTTACCGGAGGACAGAAACAAACGTTCCGACTGGTCGCGGCGCCGCGGCTGTGAGGCCGCATTCCACGACCTGGTCAACGCCGCCCCCTGCCGCCACATCCTCATGAGTTACAACAGCGAGGGGATCATCTCCGAGGAGTGCATCGAGCGCACGCTTCGCGAGCGCGGACTCGGCAGCAGCTATCGCCGTCTCGAGCACGCGTACAAGCGCTACCGCAGTGATCGGGACAGCCAGACGCGGCGCTACAAAGGCGATCGAGTCACCGAGCGACTGTACTACGTTCGCGTCGCTTGAAGATCAATGCGCTCTGGAACGCGGACGTCGGTAGGGGTTAGTATTAGTCGGTCCGGTTCCAGGAGGTAGTTGATGTCACCCTTGTGGTTCGGTAAGGGCAAGGCCAGCGAACGCCGGAGCGGCCGCGACCGCCGGAGGGGCAAGGAGCGCCGTGAGCCGAAGCGCCGCGAAGGGTCGAGCGGCGGCACGCGCGAGCTCTACCAGAGCGACCTGGACCGGCATCTCTGGTCGTGGGCCAGGCCCGCCTCGGCGAAGCGGCGCCACAAGCAGCGTCAGCGACGCAAGCGTCAGCGCCGTGTCGCCGGGTTCGTGGCGTCGGCGGCCGGTGCGCTGAGCGCCGCCGGCCTCTCTTATGTTCTGTACCGGCGCCTGCGTGAGGACGAGCAGCCCGAGGACCCCGAGGCCGCCCAGGGTGATCTGGACGAGGCAGATTTCGATTGAACAGCATCGAGGTCCTTCAGTACAACGCGTTCACCAGCCAACCGTTCGCCGGCAATCCTGCAGGCATCGTGCTTGACGCCTCCGGCCTCGACGATGAGCGGATGCAGCTCATCGCCCGCCAGCTGAACCTGGCCGAGACCGCGTTCCTGGTACCGCCATCGTCCCCTGACGCCGACGTGCGACTGCGTTGGTTCACTCCAGCACAAGAGGTCACGCTGTGCGGACACGCCACGATCGGCACCTTCACCGCGGCGGCGGAGCACGGCGTCTTCCCGGTCGGACCGGGTGAGGAGCGGCTGCTGCGGGTCGAGACGCTTTCGGGCGTGCTGCGCATTCGGATCACCGAGCGCGCCGGCGCCGTCCAGGTGGGGATGCAGATCGTGCTCCCCAGCTTCGAGCCGCTGACGCTCGATCGGGCGTCGTTCGCCGGGCTCTGGGGCGTCGGCGAGTCCGACCTGTTCGGTGATTGGACGCTGTTCCGCGAGCTCCACTACTTCTACCTCCCCGTCCGGGACCGGGATGCGCTGGGCCGCCTGACCCTCAACAGCGCGGCGCTCGCCGCCGTGGACCGCGAAGCGTCCTTCGCCTTCTACTCCAACGACACCGTCGAGCCCGACTCGCACTGGCACCTCCGCTTCTTCGCCCCCTTCCTCGGGGTGCCCGAGGATATCGTCACCGGCAGCGCTCAAGGCCCCATGGGCGCGCTGTATCTGAGCCGCCACGATACGGGGACGGCCGACGGCTGGACTGAGCTCAAGGGCGAGCAGGGCGACCTGCTCGGCCGCCCGGGCCGGGTCATCGTCCGTGTCGAGCGTGAGGGCGGTGTGGTCAGGGATCTCGAGATCGCTGGCGGTGCGGTGGCGATGCTGGAAGGGAAGATACGGTTGGGGAATACTTGAGTAATTGATTGATGGAACAATAGAGTGGAGAGTGATGTTTGAAGGGCCGCGGCTTGTGCGCCGCGGCCCTTCTATACTCTAGCATTCCAATACTCTATCAGTCACTTGCTCATGGACTCTCTCAATTCCGGCGCAGCCGACTAGTTCTCCTCCGGCCCACCACCGCTCCAGCGGCGCCACCATTCCTCTTCATCTTCCTCGAGGCGACGAGCAGCCTCATGTACGATGCGCTGAGCCTCGAGCACTTCCGGCAACTCGCCATCAGCGGCGGCGCTCAAGAAGCGGCCGGTGTGGCGAACCTCGTACTCGAACAACTGGGATCGAAGATCACCCATCGCCTTGATGAGCTCCGGGGTGGCGTGGAGCAGCTCACCGTCCTCATCCAGCTGGAAGATGGTGGCCGCCAGACCGATGAGCTCCTGCCGGAGTTGCTGCGGGTCGACCTGATCGCGCTTTTTAGCCATCCGCTCGCCCCTTCCCTTTGAGAGCCTCCCAGTGGGAACCGCCGATCACAGTCCCTACCTCCTTCTACACTCGAAACGCGAAAGGTGCCGCCTAAGGTCTCGGGCGCTGGATCGCTCCACACGCCTCTGAGTATAATAAGCCGTGAATCAAACAATCGGCCACCACTAGGTCAACCGTATGGCGCGACGTACCGGAACCGCCACTCTCCCGCTGCACTCGGGCCGCGCCCCGCGCTGGCTCTTCCAGCGGATGACCCGGCTCGCCCGCGCGCTGACCGAGGTGATCATCATCGAGCACGGCGCCAAGGCGTTCCTCGAGCGACTGGCCGACCCCTTCTGGTTCCAAGCGTTCGGCTGCGCGCTCGGCTTCGACTGGCACTCCAGCGGCGTCACCACCACCGTCTGCGGTGCCCTGAAGGCAGGGCTCGCCGGCACCGAGGCCGACACCTCGATCTACGTGGCTGGCGGCAAGGGCGCCGTCTCGCGCAAAACGCCGGCCGAGTTGCGCGAGCGCGCCGGCCGCCTCGGCCTCGACGGCGAGTCGCTGGTCTACGCCAGTCGCATGTCGGCGAAGGTCGACAGCGCGGCGGTGCAGGACGGCTTCGGAATCTATCACCATTCGTTCTTTTTCACCCCCGCCGGGGATTGGGCCGTCGTGCAGCAAGGGATGCGGGAAGCCGATCGCTCGGCGCGACGCTATCATTGGCTGGGCGAGCGTGTCGATGACTTCGTTTGCGAGCCGCACGCCGCCATCTGCTCCGAATCGCGCGGCCAGCCGGTCCTCAACTTCGTGGCACGCGAGTCGGAGGGCGCGCGGGTCGCCGCCGCCGAGCTCGCCCGCCAGGAACCGGGGGTCGTCCAGAAGGAGGTGGCCGACATCCTCAGCCTCGAGCTGCCGAAGCGGCATCACGTCGACATCCGCGCCGACGTCGCGCCCCGCAACCTCTCGAAGGTGCTGCTAGCCACTTACGAAGCGCAGCCACAAAACTTCGAGGCGCTGCTCGCTCTGCAGGGCGTCGGTGCCAAGACGGTCCGCGCGCTGGCACTGATCGCCGAGCTGGCCCACGGCCAGCCGGCCAGCTTCCGCGACCCTGCCCGCTTCAGCTTCGCCCACGGCGGCAAGGACGGCCATCCCTACCCCGTCGACCGGGAGATCTACGATGGCTCGGTCGAATGGCTCCGCGACGCCGTGGGCCGCGCCCGTATCGGCGCGACCGACCGGCTGCAGGCGTTGCAGCGCCTCGCCGGCTGGGAGGCCCCGTGAAGCGCAAGCGCATCGCCGTCGCCATCCCCATCGCCGCTACGTGATGCGCGCCGCCTGGGAAGAGGCCCGCATCCTGGCGCGCCGCCGCACCATCGCCGACATCCTCAACGACTCAACGGTCGACCCGGTGACGCGGGGCAAGCTCGAGCTCGTGATCGAGGCGCGCAGCTTCGCCGGCCGTGACCTCGCGCTCGACGTGGGTCAGAGCTACACCAGCTTTTCCGACATCGGTCGCGACACGCTGGCGCTCGTCCTCTCCGCCAGCCCGGTGAACCGGTTGGCCGCCTACACCTGGTGGTTCCCGATCGTCGGCCGCGTCCCTTACAAGGGCTTCTTCAGCCTCGAGGCGGCTGAGAGCGAGGCCCGCGAGCTCGAACGCCAGAACTACGACACTTACCTGCGGCCGACCTCGGCCTTCAGCACGCTCGGCTGGCTGCCCGACCCCCTGCTCTCGACCGTCCTCCGCCAGGACAGCGTCGGCCTGGTCGAGACGGTGGTCCACGAGGTGACCCACAACACGCTGTTCGTGGGCGGCCAGGTCAAGTTCAACGAGAGCTTCGCCAACTTCGTCGGCTCGGTCGGCGCGATCGAGTTCTTCTGCGAGCGCCGTGCCGACGAGCGGCAGTGTGAGGCCGCGCGCGACCGCTGGCACGACACGCTACTCATGAGCGAGTTCCTCGACCGGCTGTGGAGCGATCTCGAAACACTCTACGCCGAGGAGCTGCCGATCGACTCGCTGATCCCGCGCCGCGCGGCGCTCATGCAGGAGACGGCGGAGCGCTTCCGCTCGGACTACGTACCGGCGCTGCGCACCGGCTGGGCCCGCTTCGATCCGGTGCGCCTCAACAACGCATCGCTCATCGCCCGTCATCTCTACTATCACCGGCTGCCGCTCTTCCGGACGATCTACGAGCGAGAGGGGCGCCTCAGCCCGGCCATCGAGCGGATCGCGGGCGCGGTGCGCGAAAGCGCCGATCCCTGGGTCGCCGTGGACAGCTTGGCAGGGCACGGCCATGCCGAAGAAACCACTCAGCAAACAGCGTCATGATATTCACCGCCCGCTACCCGTACGCCCTGGCCGCCGCGCTGACGCTAGCCCTGGCCGCCTGCTCCGAAGACAGCCTCTCACCCGCCGATATCGCCGGCCTCTATTCGCTCAGCCTGGTGGACGGCGCTGAGCTCCCGGCAACTATCGACAGCACGGCGGTCGCCGTGATCGAGATCCTGGCCGGCAGCCTCAGCATCGACGAGGCTACGGGCTACAACCTGGGCGTCAGCGTGCGGGAGCGGCCGCCCGGCGGCGACGGCACCCCCGTCGTCTTCCTCGACTTCGGCGACCTCGAGGTCACCGGCGACAACACCGTGCGCCTGCACTCGATCGGCGGGTCGACCTGGACCGCCATCGTCGCCGGTACCACGATCAGAGTGGCGGTGATCGTCCCCCCGGCATCGAGCCAGGCGCTGGAGCTGACCTACGCGCGGTAGCATCCCCAGGCCGAACCTGCCGCCATTGATATCCCCCGCCCGCTCCTTATTTATTAAGCCCTTGGAGACTCGCGAGGCGGGTTGCTGAGCCCGCCTCTCACGCATCAGACCGGCAACTCTAGGACCATGACCGAGCGGTACGACCCGGGAGCGGTCGAGACCAAGTGGCAAAAGCGCTGGGAGGAGACCCGGCTCTACAACGTCGACATCGACGGCGCCGAGGACCCCTTCTACAACCTGATGATGTACCCCTACCCGTCGGCGGAGGGGCTACACGTCGGGAACGTCTACGCTTTCACCGGCGCCGACATCCATGGCCGCTTCAAGCAGCTCCAGGGGCACACGGTCTTCGAGCCGATCGGCTTCGATGCCTTCGGCATCCACTCGGAGAACTTCGCCCTCGAGAAGAGTACCCACCCGATGGAGCTCATCCCATCGAACATCAAGAACTTCACGCGCCAGCTCAAGCGCATGGGGTTCATGTACGACTGGGATCGTATGGTCGACGTGACGCAGCCCGAGTACTACAAGTGGACCCAGTGGATCTTCCTGCAGCTCTACAAGGCCGGACTGGCCGAGCGCCGTCAGGCGCCGGTCAACTGGTGCCCCTCCTGCAAGACCGTGCTGGCCAACGAGCAGGTGATCGACGGCGCTTGTGAGCGTTGCGGCAGCGAAGTCGAGCAACGCTTCCTCGACCAGTGGTTCTTCAAGATCACCGACTACGCGCAGCGGCTGCTCGACAACCTCGAGTGGATCGACTGGTCCGACTCGACCAAGCGGCTGCAGCGCAACTGGATCGGCCGCTCGGAGGGCGCCGACATCGACTTCGAGATCGTCGGCCACCCGGACAAGAAGCTGCGCGTCTTCACCACGCGGCCCGACACGCTGTTCGGCGCCACCTTCATGGTGCTGGCGCCCGAGCACCCTTACGTCGCCGCGATCACGACGGCGGACCGGCGCGCCGCCGTCGATGCGTACGTCGAGAACGTGCTGGCCATGGACTTGGTCGAGCGGCGCAAGGCCGGTGAGGAGCGGCAGAAGACCGGCGTCGACACGGGGGCCAAGGCGCTGAACCCGGTGACCGATGAGGAGATCCGCATCTGGGTCGCCGACTACGTGCTCATGGAGTACGGCCACGGCGCCATCATGGCGGTGCCGGCCCACGACGAGCGCGATTTCGAGTTCGCCAAGAGCTACGACTTGCCGATCCGCATCGTCGTCATCCCGGCCGACCAGTACGAGGGCTTCGACCCGAGCGCCGAGCTCAAGCAGGCCTTCACCGAGCACACCGAGGACGAGGTGCTGGTCAACTCCGGCAAGTTCGACGGCGTGCCGGCGGCCAAGGCGATCCGCGAGATCACCGACTGGCTGGCCGAGGAGGGGCGCGGCTCACACGCCGTCAACTATCGGATCCACGATTGGTGCATCTCGCGCCAGCGCTATTGGGGCCCGCCGATACCGGCCATCCACTGCGAGAAAGACGGCGTCGTGCCGGTCCCCGAGGAAGACCTGCCCGTCGTGCTGCCCTACGTCGAGAACTTCAAGCCGGACGAGAGTGGCGTCGGCCCGCTGGCCCGCTCGGCCGAGTTCTTCAACGTGAGGTGCCCGCGGTGCGGCGGCCCGGCCAGGCGCGAGACCGACGTCTCCGACACCTTCCTCGACTCGGCCTGGTACTTCATGCGCTACCCGTCGACCGAGAAGCACGACGTGCCGTTCGACGCCGAGCGCACGGCCAAGTGGCTGCCGGTCGACATGTACATCGGCGGCGAGGAGCACGCCGTGCTGCATCTCATGTACTCGCGCTTCATCTGCATGGCGCTCCACGACCTCGGACACCTGCCCTTCGAGGAGCCTTACCACCGCTTCCGCAAGCACGGGCTAATCCTCAAGGAAGGCGCCAAGATGTCGAAGTCGCGCGGCAACGTCGTCATCCCCGACGAGTACGTCGAGCGCTACGGCGCCGACACCTTCCGCACCTACCTCATGTTCCTGGGGCCCTACGAGGAGGGCGGCGACTTCCGCGAGCAGGGGATCACCGGCATCTCCCGCTTCTTCGACCGCGTCTGGGACGCCGCGGCCGGCCCGCTCGGCGACGGAGAGCCCGAGACGCCCGAGCTCGAGCAGAAGCTCCACGCCACCATCAAGAAGGTGACGGAAGACGTCGCCGGCCTGCAGTACAACACCGCCATCGCCGCGATGATGGAGTACCTGAACGAAGCGCGTGCCGGCGGCCGCACGCCACGGCGCTCCGAGATCGGGCCGCTCGTCGTCATGCTCGCCCCCTTCGCGCCCCATCTGGCGGAGGAGCTCTGGCAGCGCCTTGGTCACACGGGCTCGATCTTCACCGGCGCCCACTGGCCGGCCTACGACGAGAAGCTAGCCATCGCCGACCAGGTCGACGTCGCCGTCCAGGTAAACGGCCGGCTGCGCGCCACCATCAGAATGCCGCGCGGCGCCTCCGAGGACGACGTGAAGCAGAAGGCGCTCGCCGACGAGGGCGTCAAGCGCCACATGGACGGCAAAGAGATCCGCAAGGTCATCTTCGTCCCCGACCGCCTGATCAACATCGTGGTCGGATAGGGATAGGGAAAAGGCCGCCGCTAACGCGGCGACCTTTTCTTTTGTGCGTGAGGAGCACTCCGTCGCCTACGGCGCGATCGATACGGTCACGCGGATCACGTCGGACTTAGCGGGATACGTGAACCCGTCGTTGACCTCTCTCACCGTCCCGTTCTCATCCGCACCGGGCATCGTCAGCGCCAGACCAGCTGGCGCTCGGCGGCTTCCCGGACGAGCGAATCGTAGACGGCCTTGAGCGCGGCGATGTCGTCCGTGTAGGCGTGCAGGTTCTCCTCGCCAGCGAACGCCGCCCGCGCGCGAGGCGCTAGCGCCCGCACCGCTGCGACCCACGCTTGCCAGGACGGGAGTGCCAGAATCGCATCTCCGTAGAGGCGATGGAACCCGTCCACCAGGTAAAAAGTCGTGCGGTCGTCATCGAGGGGGCCGCCCCGCCGCGCACCGGCCAGGACCACGAACGGCACCAGCATGTCCGCCGCGATCGGTTCGACCGCCTTGACGCGAGGTGTGGGCCGATCCGCCATCGCCAGCCGGGCGGCCGACCATTCCGCGAGCCCGGCGACACCGTACGCCGGATCCGCCGGAAACCAGGCCTCCAGTGAATCGTCCCATACCTCGAGCCAGACGTGGTCGTTATGCTGGAGTCCGAACACGGAGAACGAGTTGCCGCGCTGTGCGACCAAGCTGGCTGCGGTCTGCTGCCGCCGCGGTGTCGGCTCCGGCTGCACGTTGATTTCTCGGACCCAGCGGGTGCGAACGCCGAGGCTGTCGAGGAAGAGGTGGAGTACGGATGCCAGCTCGGCGCAGTTGCCTGCGCGTCGCGCGATGACCTCAGCCGGCGTGCGGCGCTGGTAGTCGGTCGCCGACCAGTCGAAATGGTCGTTGATCCAGTACACCAGCCGGCGGGTGCGGGCAAGTGCCGACCCCGAGCCGGCGACCGAGTCGCCCAGGGCTCGGATGTCCAGGACCGTGGTCTGGGTAGTGCTCGACTGTTGTGCCGACGCAAGCGACGGAACGACGGCGAGTGCCAGGAGCGAGACAAGCTGCTTCATCGAATGACCTCAACCGGGGTACGGTCATCTGGCTCACGACGCTGCTGCTCCGAAGTAGTTGGGACCGCGTACGGGGAGCGGCAGATTGGATAGACGCTGCGCCCAAATGGTTGGAACGAGGCCTGTGCCCAGCGGCCTAGAAACACCAGCGCCCGGCGCGGGGCCAAGCGCTGTCTCGTTGTCGCCGCCTAGGGTGCGTTGAGCCTTCGGAGAACCTCCTCCGTCAGCTCCAGAGCGGGGTGGGCGGCCAGAATCGCTCTGAGATCGACGATCAGGGCTGGAAGAGCGAAGGGCTTGGCGGGGCCGGTGAAGGGCGGTATATTACGTAGCGTAATACTACGACCCGTATTTCAACATGCCCGACGCTCCCCTCACTACGCTCGACCGCGCCCTGCTCGGCATCATCGACCGCGGGCCCAGCTCCGGCTACGACATCCACCGCCTGTTCTCGGCGACCCCGATGGCGGTCTTCAGCGCGAGTCCCGGCAGCATCTACCCGGCGCTGGCGCGGCTGGAGCGCCGCGGCCTGCTGCGCGCCAAGCTCGACTCGGCCACCGAGGCCCGGCCGCGCCGGGTCTATTCGATCACGCGCCAGGGGGTGGCGGCGCTGGAGGCCTGGCTGCGCGAGCCGGTGACGCGGGAGGAGCTGGTGCGCGACGCGCGGCTGCCGGTCCTGCGGTTCAGTCTGAAAAGAGCTCGAGACCTACCTGCAGGAGCTGGAGAAGGCGGGCACCCTACATCCAGCGCTCGCTTTGCAAAGCGGCATCGAGGGATTTCGCTGCCAAGCCCGATGGGTCGACCACGCCATCGCCGACCTCGAGCGCGCGGAAGCTGAAGAGCGATGAGTAAGATTCGCCTCGCGCTCGCGGTCGTAGTCCTGACGATCTGGATGTTCATCTGCTTCGCGGTGGCCGTGACCGTCACGGGAACGATCGACCAGGCCGCGGCGAGTGGCGCGGGCGCGGGGGCGGCCGAGACGAGCCGCGTGGCTCTGGCGTTACTGGGCGCATGCCTGATCAATACCTCGGTGCTCGCCTATCCGATCGTGCGCGCTCGCTGGCACGGCCTCGAGCTCATCGCGACGGTTTTCTTGCTGTTCTTCGGCATCCAGACCTTCATGTCTCAGATCGAGACGCTCTACTTCGCCTCGGCTCTCGATATTTCGGCGCGGCAGACCTTCAACATCGTGGCCTCGGGCGCTCTGACGGCGCTGCTCTTCGCGCCTGCGGCCGTGGCGCTGCTGGGCAAGATGAGGTCGCCGGCGGAGGGCGAAGCTCCTGGAGGGCGGCAGGCCATCCCGCTCGCGAAGCTCGCGACGCCGGCGCTGGGGCTATCGCTCGTCTACGTCTTTCTCTACTTCCTCGTCGGTTACTTCGTCGCCTGGCAGTTCCCGGCGATCCGGCAGCTGTACACGGGGAGCACGGAGATCCTGCCCTTCACCGCGCACCTGGCGGACGTCTTCGGCGGCAATCCGTCGATCCTGCCCTGGCAGATGCTGCGAGGCCTGTTATGGGTGGGGCTGGCGTTGCCGGTGGTCAGGATGATGGACGGGAAGCGCTGGGAGGTGGCGTTGGCGGTCGGCCTCTTGTTCGGGTTGTTGCTCACATCGCCGCTCTTGATCCCGAACCGATTCATGCCGGCTCCCGTGCGGCTGGCTCATCTCATCGAGACATCGTCGTCGACCTTCATCTACGGGTGCTTGGTCGGCCTAGTACTGAGTCGCCGCGGCTAGCTCGGCCAGCTGACGCACGACCGCTTCGACGTCGCCCTTCCGTGTGTTGTGATTGACCACGCAGATCCGCAACACGTAGCGGCCGTGCACGCGGCTCGATGTGACCATCGCCCGGCCGCTCTCCCAGATGCGTCGCCGGATCTCGTTGTTCACCCGCTCGATCGCTTCCTCGTCGGTCGCGCCCGGCGGCACGTAACGGAACGACAGCACGCTGAGCATCGCCGGGGTGACGATCTCGAAGCCCGGCGCCGCCTCCAGCAGCTCCTGGGCGTAGCGCGCCAGGTCCATGGTGCGACTGATGATCGCTCGATAGCGGGCCACACCGAAGTGCTTGATCGCGAGCCAGATCTTCAAGGCGCGGCTGCTGCGGCTGAGCGTGATACCATGGTCGCACATGTTCACGTTGCGCGGGCCGCCGGCCACATCCACCAGGTAGTCGGGCAGGATGTGGAAGGCGTCGTAG
Source organism: Gemmatimonadota bacterium (assembly GCA_039586575.1). GTDB lineage: Bacteria > Gemmatimonadota > Gemmatimonadetes > Palauibacterales > KS3-K002. The sequence goes on from JBDHKD010000063.1 coordinate 11,788, forward strand.
AGCTGATCGAAGTCGCGCGCCAGGATGCAGCCCGCCTCGAACGGCGTCCACAGCCACTTGTGCGGGTCGAGCGCCACCGAGTCGGCCCGCTCGATCCCCTCGAGTAGACGCCGCCCGCGCGGGTCGAGGGCCGCGAAGCCGCCGTAGGCTGCGTCCACGTGCAGCCAGAGGCGCTTCTCCTCACAGAGTTCGGCGATCGCGGCCAGCGGATCGACCGTCCCCGTGGTCGTGTCGCCCGCGTTCGCCACCACGCAGAACGGCACCCGGCCCGCCGCCGCATCACCCGCCACCGCCTCACGTAGCGCGCTCACATCCAGCCGGAAAGCGTCGTCCAGCGGCAGCTTGCGTACCTGCTCGTCGCGGAACCCGAGGATCCGGGCGCCGCGGTCGACCGCCGAATGCACGAGCTGGCTGGCATAGATCACCCCATCGCGTCGCATGTCTCCCAGTCGCGCCTCGCGCGCCAGGACGAGGCCGGTGAGGTTCGCCACCGAGCCGCCGCTCACCAGCGTGCCGCCCGCCGTTTCCGGCAGGCCCAGCCACTCGCGGAACCAATCGACGACCACCAGCTCCAGCTGGTGGGCCGCCGCGCTCTCGATCCAGGTCCCCGCGTAGATGTTGTAGCCGGCGGCCAGCGCGTCGCCCATCGCGCCGACGAACGTGCCGCTACCCGGGATGAAGCCGAACATCCGGGGATGGTCGACATGCGAGATGTTGGCGGCGACCTTGTCCTCGAACTCGCGCAACAGCTCGTCCAGCTCGCAACCCGATTCGGGGGCCGGCTCCCGCAAGAGCGCCTCGGTCTCGTCCCGGTTCAGCCACCTGACCACCGGCTTCTCGCGCAGCGTCTCGAAGTGCCGAACGACGCTCTCGATCACGCCGTGGCCGAAGCCGCGCATCGCTTCCGGCGTCATCTCCAGGGTGATTTCATCCATGCCACGATCTCCCTCTGGTGTCTCGCTGAGCGCCGGCCCCGGCTCCCGGCGGCGCCCCGGGCCGCAACTTACCCCGGCGCGTCCCTGCTGTCAGTAGAAGGGCGAGCCGCTCTAGCCTGCCGGCGCGCACTCACATAGTATTTGGGAGACACACCCGCAGCCGAGCCCCACCGGCAGGTCGCTCCCTGCCCTGGACCCTCGTGTCAGAGAGAACCGTTCATAGAAGGGGGCAATTCGATGTACGAGAAGAGCATCGAGCTACTCAACAAGGCGATCGCCGACGAGCTATCCGCCATTCATCAGTACATGTACTTCCATTTCCATTGCGACGACCAGGGCTTCGACCTGCTGGCCGGCCTGTTCAAGAAAACCGCGATCGAGGAGATGATCCACGTCGAGCGTGCCGCCGAACGCATCCTCTTCTTCAAGGGCGAGGTCGAGATGAAGCCGGCGGAGGGGGTGCAGAAGATCCACGACGTGCGCACGATGCTCGAGCGCGCCGCCGCGATGGAGGCGCAGAGCGCCAAGGAGTACAACGAGTGGGCGAACGAGTGCGCCGCGGCCGCCGACTCCGGGACGAGGCGGCTATTCGAGGAGCTCGTCGCCGAAGAGGAGCGGCATCACGATCAGTACGACACCGAGATGGAGAACATCGAGAAGTTCGGCGAGCGGTACCTGGCGCTGCAGTCGATCGAGCGCAGCAAGAGCATTTCCGGGCCGGCGGAGTGACGCCGCCGCCGTGCGTCAACGATTCACTCGGAACCGGGCCGGTAGACGCGCTCGGCGTTCGCCTCGACCTCCTGCCGCGTGAACCAGGCCGGCTTAAACTGCATCCGCGAATAGAGCGGCGCCTGATCGAAGTAGTGAGGTGACTCCGGGTCGCCGCTCTGGCCGAAGGTGAGGATCGACCGCGCCCGCGCCTGCGGACCGAACTCCACGACCTTGACGAACGAGTTGCCGTGGACGCCGTAGCGGCGGCGCTGGCCTTCCGGTACGCTCGCGCTGAACGTGAAGACACTGCCCAGCCAACCCGGCGCGCCGGCTACCGGCAGGCTGGGTAGCGCATCGTCGAACGGGCGGGCGCCGCTGGCGTCCGGCCGCTGCATGCGGTTCAACTCGCCCCACGCCACGCGCCAGCTCCCCCAGGCCGCCTGCAGCGAGTCGACCACCGCTTCCAGGGCGCGTACGCCTGCCCGGTCTCGCGCCCGCTCCGCCGCGGGCGAGCGCGTCAACCGCTCGGCCCACAGCACGAACAGGGTCGTCGCCCGCGAGTCGACAGTACTCACGTAGTCCCAGCCGTCGAGCAGGCGTACTGGCTCCTCGAGCTTTGCCGCCAGCGCCGCGTCCTCGGAGCGCAGCTGTTCCCATTCGCCGACCAGCGCCGGCACCATCGTCTCGGCTGCGGAGAGGCGTCTGTCCCAGACGGCGCTCGCGAACTCGTCGAAGCTTATGCTCTCGCGACTCTCCAAGACACGACGCGAGGCTCGCGAGCGCGGGTTATCCGTCTCGGGGCCGATCATGTACGGCGGGTAGTCGCGGCGCTCCAACTCCAGGCCCGCGGTCACGTGAAAGGGCGACGAGTTACAGTTCTCGAGGTACCCGGCCGCGGGATTCAGAACCTGCGGCAGCTCGTCCAGCGCATGATAGCCATCCCACTCGGTGCGTGGATCGGCGCCGTCCACCGGCCTCTGCCAGTCGAACTCGGGCGCGCGGCGCGGCACCGCGGCGTTGTACACGTAGTAGATGTTCCCATCCCGATCGGCGTACAGCGTGTTCATGTACGGCACCGCCAGCCGTCGCAGCGCCGCCCTGAACTCCTCTAGCGACCGCGCGCGCGCCATCTCGTACCACTGCTCGAACCAGCCGCCCTCGTCGAGCTTCGCCAGTCGCACGGCCAACGGCCTGCCCGCCGGGTCGGCAGCCACGATCGGCCCATGATGCGTCTTACGCAGCGTGAAGGTCCGGCTCTCGACGCCGGCCGCCGTCCTCACACCGATCGACTCTTGCCACTGGGTCGCCTCGCGATGGCCGTCGCCGTATCGATAGTGGAGCGGGCGTCCGGGGTCGTCGAAATGCTCGACGTACACGTCGCCGATGTCGGAGTAGTTGTCGGCGTACGCCCAGCCCAGCCGCTCGTTGTGGCCCATGTACGGCAACATGAACCCGAAACGACTCAGCCCGGAGAAGACGAGGCCTTCTTCGCTGTGCAGGTGAACCTCGGTGTATTGGGAAAGGCCAAAGAACGACACGTGCGGGTTGATCAGCAACATCGCGTGACCGCTGGCGCTGCGCCCGGGCCCGATCGCCCACTGATTCGATCCGGTCGGCCGCTCGCCTTTCATTTGCTCCAGCAGCAACTCGGTGCCGCGCCGCCGCAGCCCGGCATAGCCGATGTACTCGTTGTGGTGATACTTGAAGCGAATCAGCGCCAGCGTATGCCACGGCTCGATGCGCTCGAGCAGCTGCAGCTCCGTTTGCGGGTGATTCGACAGGTAGTAGTTGAAGCCCGCGGCGTAGGCATCGTACAGCGCACGCAGCCGGGGCGACGCGCGTTCGTACTCACGCCGCGAGCGCTCGGGGATCTCCAGCGCCCGCGCCAGATAGTCGTCCAATAGCCGCTCTTCACCGTAGATCTCCGAGGCGCGGCCCAGCGAGCGGATGAAGTTGTCCTCGACCTGCCAGAAATTGTCCTCGGCCTGCGCGTAGGCCGTGCCGAAGACGACGCTCTCGTCGCTCGGGCCGTAGATGTGCGGCACGCCGTAGACGTCGCGGTAGATGGTGACGGAACGTGCCAGCGCTTCGACCGCGTCCTGCCGCGTCTCGTCCGCGGGGGACAGGGCCAGCGTCACCCCGATCAGCAGGAAGGCGGAGCCGGCCAACCGTGTGTGGCTCATTCGGGTCTCCAAGCGTCTTCACTTCGTAGATAAACGAACCGGCCCGCGGCGTACCCGCCGGGGCCGGTTACACTTTCCCCCACGCGGCGGCCGACCTCAGGTATCGACCTCCGGCGCATACACCGTTTCCTGCCCGGCCGCGTCGCGCATCCGTTCCACCAGGCCGTGCATCCGCTCGATGATGTCATCGACCATGCCCGCGGCGTCCTCCGGCGCATCCTCGCCCTTCGCGATGACCGTGATCCGGTTCAGGTTGCGCACGTGCATGATGAACTCGTCGGTCACGTTGCGCAGTTTCACGAACTTGCGCCGCTCATGCGCGACCTGACGCTCCGAGCCCAGAGCGACCCGGACCGACACGTAGAGCAGCGGCACGATCGCCAGGACGGACAGCAGGGCACGGAACCCCGGTTCCTCCACTACCACGGCGACGACGACCAGGGCGATCACCCCGGCAGCGGCAACCCAAAGCCACGCCTTGTGGAATTTCATATCCGGTCCTGTTCTCCCGTACTACAGTGGAGGCCACGAATCGGCGGTCGGGGAGGTTGCCCTATTCTAACAACTTAGCCCCGATTTCGCATGCCCGGCGGCGGCGGCTGTGCAACCTTCCCGGACCCGTGCGTCTCCCGGTATGGAAGGACGAAACAAGGCCCCAATCTGGCCACTGGGAGGTGCACAATGAGGTCGATCGAGATCAGACGCCTGGCCGCCGCCGGGCTTACCATGGTTCTGCTGGTAGCGGCAGCGCGCGCCGGCGCGGCGCAGGGCTGGATCGAGCCGCCCACGAACCGCTGGCTGCCCGACTTCCAGGTCGAGCGGGTGCGCAGCGACGTCAGCGTTCGCATCGACGGCGAGCGGCGCGTCGCCTATGTGGAGATCGAGGAGGTATTCCGCAACCACTCGCGCGTCATGCAGGAAGGCGACTACCTATACCCCATCCCACCCGAGGCGGTATTCACGGAGTTCTCGCTCTTCATGGGCGAGCAGGAGCTGCGCGGCGAAGTGCTGCCGGCCGACCGGGCGCGGCAGATCTACGAGGAGATCGTGCGCCGCCGAAAGGACCCGGCGCTGATCGAGCTGGTGGGTCACGGCGTGCTGCGCGCGCGTGTCTTCCCCATCGATCCGGGCGCCGAGCGGCGTGTCATCCTGCGCTACACACAGATCCTGGGTCGGGACGGCGACATGCTTCGCCTGCGTTACCCGCGTGTCGTCGGCATCGTACCGGGGAGCGAAGCTCGCGAGACTTCTCGACCCGACCATCGGACGCAAGCGCGCCACCCGTTCAGCTTGACGATCCGGGTGAGTGGCGCCCGCCGCTTCGCCACACCCTATTCGCCGACCCACGTGATCGAGGTACGCGAGCGCGGGCGCGACGAGCTGGAGATCGTCTACTCGGGCGATGCCGCCGCCCGCGACTTCGAGCTCTTCCTGCCGTTCCGCGAGCCGTCCGTCGGCGCCAGCCTGGTGGCCCATGCGCCCGGCGGCGAGGACGGATACTTCATGCTGCTCATCGCTCCGCCCGCCCACGGCGACGAAGTGCAAATACCGCGCGATGTCACCCTGGTGCTCGACGTCTCCGGCTCGATGTCCGGCGCCAAGATCGAGCAGGCGCGTGACGCGCTCGACCAGATCCTCGCCGGCCTGCGGTCCGCCGATCGCTTTCGCCTCATTACCTTCAGCAGCGCCGTACGCTCGTTCAGCGACGACTTCGTCCGCGCCGACCGCGCCACGCTGCGCGAGGCGCGCGACTACCTGGCCGGCGTGCGTGCCGAGGGAAGCACCAACATCATCGATGCGCTCGGCGAGGCGTTGGAACCGCGCGCCACAGCCGGCCGACTGTCGCTGGTCGTCTTCCTGACCGACGGCAAGCCGACGGTCGGCGAGACCGCGCCCGAGCGGATCGCCGAGGCGGCGGAGCGCCTGCGCGACGGCGAGCGCGTTTTCGCCTTCGGTGTCGGCTACGACGTCAACACCTACCTGCTCGACCGCATGGCGGAAGGCGGGCGTGGCTCGGTCAGCTATGTGCAGCCGGGCGACGACGTCGAGCAGGCGGTTTCGTCGCTGACCCGCAAGATCAGCTTCCCCGCCCTGGCCGACCTGCGTATCGTGCGGGCGCCGGCCGACCTCGAGGACTTCTACCCCAACCCGCTGCCCGATCTGTTCTACGGCGAGGAGCTCCTGCTCTTCGGCCGCTACCGCGGCGATGGGAGCGGCGAGCTGGTGCTCGAGGGCAGCCGCGCCGGCGAGACGTTGCGCTTCACCTTCGAGGTGAGCCTGCCGAGCCGCGAGAACGGCAACGACTTCATCCCGCGGCTCTGGGCTGCGCGCAAGGCGGGGGCACTCACCGCTCAGGTCCGCCTGCACGGCCCCGACCCGGAGCTCGTCGAGGAGATCCGCCAGCTCGGCCTGCGCTACGGGATCATCACCGAGTACACCTCCTACCTGGTCGAGGAGCCGCTGCTCGCCATGGAGCGCGGTGCGCCGGAGCTAGCCATGGACCGGGCGCTGCAGATCGCCGCGGCTCCAGCCGAAGCGACCGGCCAGGAGGCGTTCAAGCGTGCCGAGGCCAGCAGCCGACTGCGTGACGCCGACGCGCTCGAGGAGGCCGAGAGCGTGGTCGCCGGCGTCACGGCGAGCGGTTCCGGCCGCGGCGCGGCGAACGCCGTACGTCACGTCGGACGCAAGCTGTTCGTGCTCAGCGATGGCACCTGGACGGACATGACGTTTGGCGACAGCTTGCAGGTATACGAGGTGGCGCCGTTCAGCGACGCCTACTTCGAGCTGGCGCGACGGTTGCCGGCGCTCCTGCCGTACCTGGCGCTGGGCGAGCGAGTGGTCATCGCCGGTGACGGTGTGGCGCTCGCGCTCGTGCCGGACGGCGTAACGGCCTGGACGTCGGACGCGCTGCGGACCGTGCTGCGGGGCCTCGAAGGTAACCTGTAGCGCGGCCGCCGCGTCCCTGAGACGAGGGAGAGCGCTTGGATCTCTCTCAAGTGTATCGCGAGCATTACCGGTCGCTGGTCCGCTTCCTCTACAGGCGGATCGGCGACCAGGCTCGCGCCGAGGACCTGGCACAGGAGGCGTTCGTGCGCGCACTGGAGCACCAGCCCGACAAGCCACGGGCCTGGCTCTTCACCGTGGCAGCGAACCTGGCCCGCGACGAGGGCCGGCGCGCCGCGGTGCGGCGGCGCCACCTGACGCTGGTCAAGGCCGAGACCGAGGCGCGGCCGCCGGAGCCGGGACCCGAGGTCGCGCTGGAGCGCCGCGAAACCGTGCGCCGGGTCCAGGCGGCGCTGGCACGGCTGACCGAGCGGGACCGCGAGGCGCTGCTCCTCTGGGAGGAGGGCTTCAACTACGACGAGATCGCCGGCGTGCTGGGGCTCGCGCGCGGATCGATCGGGACGACACTCGCCCGAGCGCGCGAGCGACTGGCCGCGGCTTATGAAGAGATAGAGCGCGAAGGAAGTGGTGAAGATGTCGCACATTGATCAGGGTACCCTGCACGCCTACCTCGACGGCGAGCTGGGCGAACGGCGGCGCACCGAGATCGAAGAGCACCTGTCGGTCTGCGACGAGTGCCGGAACCGGCTCCAGCAGGCCGAGAGGCTCAGCCGTCGCGCCAGCGATCTTCTGGCCGAGCTCGAGCCGGCGGCGGCCGCGGCGCCCGCCTGGCGCGAGATCGAGGAGCGGGCCGCGGCCCGGCAACGCCAGAAGGCGCGTCGCCCCGTGGTCCGCCCCAGCCTCGCCTGGGCCGCTTCCATCGCCCTCGCCTTCGCCATCGGCTGGGCCGCCCGCGCCTACTGGTTCGCCCCGCGGCTCCCCTTCGAATCGGTCGCCCCGCTCGAGGCTGAGCGGCGAGTGGCGGCCGTCCCCGAGGAAGCGGCCGACGCCGCGCCCGGCGCCGCGCCCGTCGCGGCCCCACCGCTCGAGGTCGACCCGCTGGCCGATCGTTTCGAAGAAATGGAGACGCGCGCCCGACCGTCACGCGGCAAGTCGGATCCCGAGCCCCAGGTCACCGCGCCCGCCGCCGGCGGCGTCGAAATCGCCGCCCAGCCACCGGCCGGCGCCGAGCAGGGCCGGCGCGATGAGGCGGCGACCCGCGAACGGATCGTCGCCGACGAGCCTCAGGCCGCCGCGCCGGAGGCGGACCGGGCGCTCGTGCCGAGCGCGCTCGAGGAAGCGCCGCAGATGGAGAGAGCGCTGCAGCGAGCCGTCACTCCCGAACTCCCCGAGGGCGAGTCGGCCGGGTTCGTCGCCGTCCAGCTCGAGGAGGCCGAGGTCTGGTTGGGAGCGCCGCTCCGCAGGTTGCCCGACCTGGAGCTCCAGCGCGTCGAGGTCGGCCCCGGCGGCACCCTGGAGGGCGGCCTGGCCGGTCTGCCCGCCGTGCGCCTCGTCTACGCCGACGCGGCCGGCCACGAGATCGCCCTGATTCAGCAGTCGACCGGCGGGCCGACGGTTTACACCGAAGCGCCAAAAAGCGCCCTCCTCGTCGAGCCGTCCGGCGTGACCTCTTACCGCTGGATGGACGACGATGGGTATCTGCTGATTCTCAAGGGGGCAGTGAGCAGCGACTCGCTGCGGGCGCTGGCCGACCGGGTCCGCTGAGCCTCAGCGCTCAGCCGTGATCGCCAGGCCCTCGACCGCGAACTCGGTGCCCAGGATCTGTTCGGCCACGTAAACCGTAGAGCGGGTGTGGGCGGTGATCCCCGAGGTGACCAGCGATCCCCCCGACACCGCCAGGAACGGGATCAGCTGGTCCGCCAGGTGATGGTCAACGGCGGCGCCCGCGTTGAACTCATTCAATAACGCCCGCGCCGCCTCGCGACCCACGTCGTCCGCCGCCTTGCCCTTCGCGCCCAGCGCCGAGCCGCCGATCGGCGGACCGTCGTCCGACTCGGTCCACAGCGTGACCCCGCTCCCAAGGTTCGCCGCGTCCGAGTACTCGACCGCGATCTCTACCGGAGAGCCCAAACGCTGCAGCAGATGCTCCGCCGCATCCGCCTGTCGCTCCGCCACCCCTCGCTCCTTCAGCGGCACGGTCGCGTGGCTCACCCCGCGGATCACCTTCACATCGCCGGGCGCCGGGAACTTCAGCGCGAACCCGAATCCCGAGCCACCCTCGAGCCGCGCCCGCAGCAGACCCCCGCCCTTCGGATAGTAGCCGCGCCGCACCACCTCCAGCCGCCCGATCCCGAACGGCTGCAGCGTCCGCAGCGTCACGTTGGCCAGATAGTCCGCCGGCGGGCTCCATGGCACATCCGTGCCTCCCGTCAACTCGAACTCGAATTCGCCCGGCAGGAACAGACACGGTAGCAGCACCGCCTGCAGCACCAGCGTAACCGAACCCGCCGTCCCCACATCCACGCTCACTCTACCCGGTCGCACCGGGCCCGGATCGAACACCAGTTCCGTCGAGCCCAGGTTCGCTCCCTGTACCCGCGCCCCGCAGATCGCTCCCGCCGCCTCGACCGCCTTCAGGTGCTGGGCCGCCAAACCCGCCTTCCGCCGACCCGTCCGGATCTTTCGGATCCGCACCGGCTTCGCCGCATAGACCGCCAGCCCCAACGCCTGCCTGAGGATGGCTCCTCCGCCTTCTCCGTACGATCCGTCGATCTCAATCATGATCGGGACTGCGATTAGACAAGGAAGCCGCCTTGCGGCGGCGTGCTCGGAACTCGCGGGGAGAGTGGTCGTGCTCGCGCTCTCCGTCAGCATAATCCAGCGCCCCGCTCCACACAAGTGTTTGCCCATCAAGGGGATCGGGCCGCCGCCCGCTGCCCCGCCCGCCCGCTTCTTCACCTCCGCATCGTGATGCGCCCACTCCGTGGCATGATGCCCCGGGCCGCCGGCCCGCCCCACCGCGGAGCCCGGAGCGTAAGTGCCCATCCAGTGGCGACTTACTCTCAGCGGCCGCCCCGCCCTTGACGGGTACGGAACGTGCACTCAGATTGACGTTGAGATTCGTTCTCAATGTCCTCCAGCCCCGGAGACTCGGATTGGGGATCGACCGCGTACCTGTTGGCAGCCGGGCTCGGATCGAGGCGATCGACGATGCGATCGCCCGCCGCGAGCTGACGCGCCTCGGGTTCGAGGAGGGAGCTGACGTCGAAGTGGTCAGCCGCATCCCCTTTGGCCCCATCGTCCTGCAACGTCGTCACCGCCAGGTAGCGATCGGCCGGGAGCTGGCGCGCCGGGTCCGTGTGACGACGACGTGAGCGGCTGTCACGGCGGGCCACCCGCAGCGGGCACGGCATCTCCAGCGGCGGTAACCTCCCAGGAACAGCGTGGCCTGATCGTGTTGGTCGGCAACCCCAACGTGGGGAAGTCGGCCATCTTCACGGGCTTGAGCGGCACGTACGCCGAGGTGTCGAACTTCCCGGGCACGACGGTCGAGGCGGTGACGGGCCGCTGGAACGATCGCCCGTTGATCGATGCGCCGGGTACGTACGGTCTGGGCGAGCATTCGGAGGAAGAGCGGGTCACGACCGAGCTGATCGGTCGGGCGGCGGTGGTGGTCAACGTGGTCGATGCGGCGCATCTGGACCGCGATCTCTTCCTGACGCTTGAGCTCGCCGAGAGCGGCTTTCCCATGGTGGTCGCCCTCAACCTGATCGACGAGGCCCGGCGGGCGGGGACCGAGCCGGACGCGGCGGAGCTGGAGCGGGCGCTGGGTGTTCCGGTGGTGCCGACGGTGGCGGTGACCGGCGAGGGGCTGGCGGAGCTGGCGGCGGCGGTCGAGCGGGCGCGGCCCGGCAGCTGGTCGCTGAATGGGGCGGACGATCTGGAGCGGCGGCGGGCGGCGGACGCGCTGTACGCCCGGGTCGTGCCGCAGCAGCGGAAGCGTCGCCGCCTGGCCGACTGGCTGAGCCGTGCCTCGGTGACGCTGCACTGGGGCCTCCCGATGTTGGCGGTGTCGCTGGCGGGGATCTACTTCCTGGTGGGCGTGGTGGTCGCCCAGAACCTGGTCGGCTTCACGGAAGCGCGGCTGGGCCAATCGCTGTGGGAGCCCTTGGCGCGCTCGATCGTCGACGGGATCGGGATCGGCGGGCCGCTGCGCGAGATATTGGCCGGCGAGTTCGGGCTTCTGACGATGACGGTCACCTACATCGTCTTCCTGCTGGCGCCGCTGGTCGCCGCCTTCTACTTCGCGCTGGCGCTGCTCGAGGACTCGGGTTTTCTGCCGCGCATCGCCACGCTGGTCGACCGTTTGCTGGGCTCGATCGGCCTCAACGGCCGGGCGGTGATCCCGATCATCCTCGGGTTCGGCTGCGTCACGATGGGCACGATCACGACGCGGCTCTTGTCGACCAAGCGCGAGAAGACGATCGCCACGGCGCTCTTGAACTTCGCCATCCCCTGCTCCGCCCAGCTGGCGGTGATCGCCGCGCTGCTCGCCGGGTTCGGCGGCGCCTGGGTCTTCGCTTACGCGGCGATCATCTTCGCCATGCTGATCGCCGTCGGCACGACGCTCGACCGCATGCTGCCCGGCAAGTCGACGCCGCTGTTGATCGAGCTGCCGCCGCTCCGCTGGCCGCGGCCGGACGCCGTCATCCGCAAGACGCTCACCAAGGGCTACTGGTTCATGCGCGAGGCGACGCCCTGGTTCGCCGCCGGCGCGCTGATCGTCGCCCTTCTGCACGTCACCGGCGGCCTCGAGCTCTGGCAGCGGCTGCTCCGCCCCCTGATGGTCGGCTGGCTGCGGCTGCCGGCGGAGTCGGCCCGCGCGATCGTCATGGGTCTGGTGCGCCGCGACTTCGGCGCCGCCGGGCTCTACGACATGGGCCTCACACCGCCCCAGGCGCTCGTCGCCCTCGTCGTCATCACCCTCTTCGTTCCCTGCGTCGCCAGCATCATGGTGATGGCCAAGGAGCACGGCGCGCGCATCGCCCTGCGCATCTGGGCCGGCACCTGGATCGTCGCCTTCGCCGTCGGCGGCGTGCTGGCGCGTATCCTCTCCTGGCTGGGAGTCGTCTCATGAAGACGCCGAAAGTGCTACAACGTGGAATCCTCCTCTGGCGAGGGCGCGACGACGCGCCGGACGACAGCGCGGCTTCAACCGGGCTGCCCGAGCTCTGCCCCGCCGCCACCTGCTCGCGCTGCGGCTACGAGTTCGTACCCTACACCATCAGCGCCGTCTGCCCGCGCTGCCTCGAGCCGTTCACCCGCGACCCCTGCTATGGCGGCTGCTTCAGCTGTCCGCTCCTACCGCAGACCAAGGGCTCGGAGGCAAGCTAGCCTTACATTCGGCCGGGCTTGCCTCCCCCGGTCGCCGCGATATGTTCCAGCGACTATCGGATCGAAAACCTCGTGCGATCGTACAGGATGAGCCCCATGCCAAGCTTCTCCGACCAGGAGCTCAAGCAGAGGATTCAGAACGGCTTCATCGTCGAGTCGGAAGACGAGATGACGGAGTCCTACAAGAAGGCGCTGATCACCCAGCTCACCGTGCAGGGCGACACCGAGCTGATGAGCGCCCCCTCCTACTACGGGCCCGCCAAAGACGCGCCCTCCACCAACACGATGGTCAGCTCGATGGCGATCATCCAGGACGAGCTCGGGCACGCCAACATCGCCTACCGGCTGCTCGAGGACCTGGGCGTCAGCCGCGACTACCTGCTCTACGAGCGCCAGCCGCACGAGTTCAAGCACCCCTACGGCTTCGACCAGTTCCTCGACAACTGGGCCGAGCTGGTCGTCGCCAACGGGCTGTTCGACCGCGCCGGCATCACGCTGCTCGGTGACGTCCACCGCAACACGTCCTACGGGCCGCTGAAGCGGGCGCTGGTCAAAGTCGGGCTCGAGGAGAACTTCCATCTGCGGCACGGCGAGGTCTGGATGCGGCGGCTCTGCGAGGCGGGCGGCGAAGCGCGTGACAAGGTGCAGCGCGGTGTCGATTGGATGTTCCCGATGGGCGTCGAATGGTTCGGCATGCCCGACGACAAGAAGCGCCACAACGCCCAGCTCGAGTTCAAGCTCAAGGGCATGACCAACGACGAGCTGCGGCAGACCTGGCTCGACGCCGTCGTTCCGCTCTGCGAGGACCTCGGCATCGCGATCCCCGCCCACTGGGACGAGGCAGCGGGCCGCGCCGTCCTCGACTACGAGTTCCCGGTCGAATACGACGAAGCCGAGAAGGTCTGGCTGCTCGACGAGCCGATCACCTGGGAGCAAGCCTTCGCCCGCTGGAAGCGGCGCGGGCCGGCCAACGAGGTGTACGTCGAGTCGGTGCGGAAGGGGCGGATGCAGATGCAGGGACTGGTCGGCGGGAGTTTGGAGTCCAGGAGTAATTGAGTACTAGAACAATTGAGTACTTGAGTGAAGAATGACATTCGCAACTCCGTGACTCAATTGGTCAATTAGTCTGTTATTCATGGAGTCTCTATTCAAAGCGCA
>JBDHKD010000140.1:0-3653 GCA_039586575.1 Gemmatimonadota bacterium
TCTCTGCACAGACAGTTGAATCGGCTTGACCACCGCGGGCTTCAAGTCCGGCCAGTCGTATACGATTCCGATGGAACGTAAGATCTCATTGTACAAGTAATACCCTCTCGCACCGTTGGTCATTACCGCCACGCCCTCGCCGCGCCTGGCGTAAGCGAAAAAGAAACTGCCATACCCTGCGTTATCGCCGCCGTGACTGAAGGCCAGATCTTCCGCTTCGCCCTGAAGTATGAGTCCGAGACCATAGTCGCCAACCTGACGTGTAAGCATTGCTTCGGCTGATTCACGCGAGATGATCGAAGATTCGCCTCGCACAGCCCGTTGAATCTCAATGGCAAACCGGCAGAGGTCCGACGGCGTTGTCCACAGGCCGCCCCCCGCGGGGTTGGGCATTATCTGCCAGTATCCCTCGATAACGGAACCCATCCCATCATGTCCGGCGGCGACATTCTCCGCGCTGTCGTACTCGAGAGACTGGAAGTAACCGCTCCTTTCCATTGCCAGCGGCCCCAACGCGGCCTCACTCATGATGTCGGGAAAGGGTTGTCCGATGACATCGATCATCGCCTGGAGAACGACCAAATAGCCGCCGCCGGAATACTTGAATTCCGTCTGAGGCTCGGACACGACCCTTACAGTGTCCGCTTTGGAGGGCGGTCTACCGTCCAGTATCTGAAGTACCGTCGGAATCTGCTCTCCCTTGTAGTACGTACCCAACGAGTGCCCGCTCAAGCCGGCGCCGTGGCCGAGCAGGTATCTGAGTGTTACGGGTCGTGTTCTCGTGAACTCGTTTTCAGGCACTCGCCAAGACACGAGGAAGTCGTTGATGTCCGTATCCAGCTCGAGTGCGCCCTTCTGCACGGAGAGAAGCGCCCCCAATGCTGACACCGATTTGCTGACGGAAGCTGCTTGAAAGAGAGTGTTTGCATCAACGGGCCGATCGGTACCTGCCTCTCTTGTGCCGTATCCCTTGGCCCACTCAATCTTTCCAGCGTTGACTACGGCGATGCTGACTCCAGGAACGTTGTAAAGCTCCATCTGTTCAGCCAATGAGTAGAAGATCTGCTCGGCCCCCTCGATCCTCACCGGTGCGGTCAATTTGCTCTCGACTTCGATGATCCGGTTCAGGATTTCCTGGGCGGAAGCTGCGTCCTCAGTTGCTTGTGATTGCTGGCGAGCTTGCTGTGCCTGGCAGCAGATGGGCGTCACGAACATCGCAGTAACGGACATTAGAGACAATATTCTACCCATCACCTGTCCTCCTGAGCTACAACATCGTTGTGCGTTGGATGAGAAAGTCGGGCGCTTCGAGTATTGCGTGGGACGCGGCCCGGGCAGACGGCCAACGCCTGGCCAGAGCGAACGCTGGTGGATCTCGTCGATCAGCCGCCTGAGACGCGCCATAGCTGCAGCCAGCGACTAGAGGGTTTGCTGGTCAAGCTAGCTACACAATGCTACGGTCGCCGGTTCGAGGCAACGTACTCGGAGCTCATGAGCTTCGACCAAGTTGCTGCAGAGGGCGGCAGCAGACCGCTGCCGCAGGCGGTCTCGGTTGCGCGGCGCCTGGCAACCTCTAGGTTCCCAAGCGCGTCAATTAGTTAGCCACAGGATTAGCCTTGACCATCGGATCCAATCGCTGGGGAAGACCGATGAGTCACACACGTCACGCCGTGCCGCTGTGCTACTTGGCTACAGCTCTGCTCGTCTCTGTGTCCGCCGCGAGCTGTGGCACGAGTGATCAGCAGGCCGATACCGCGGATGCCGAGATTACCCTCGCAGCTCAGCCGCTATTCGTCGCGGCGGCGGAAGGCGATGCCGGTACCCTGAGGGAGTTGCTCGCCGCCGACCCCGAACTCGCCGCCCAAACGAACGAGCGAGGACGCACTCCCCTGCACGCCGCCGCGGCCGGCGGTCACGTCGAAGTCTGCACGGCGCTCACCAAGGCCGGGGCCGACGTGAACGCCCAAGACGAGGACGGCGAGACTCCGCTTCACACCGCGATCCGCCGGAACCAACTGGACGCTGCCAGCTTCCTGCTCGGGCGCGGCGCCGACACGGAACGACGGAATGAGTACGGCCGCACGCCCCTCCTCCTGGTGGCCAGGGAGACCGGGAACCTCGAGATGGCGCGGCTCCTGATCGACGCCGGCGCCGACGTGAACGCGACGGACCGATTCGAATCCACGCCGCTCGAGCTCGCGGCCTGGAGAGGCTTCCGCGGTCCGGTGAACCTGTTTCTCGATCACGGGGCCAGGCTGCCTTCCGCCGGGACCTGGGGCGCGCAGTCGCTCGTCGGGCTGAGCGCCGAGAAGGGGCTCGAGCGGCTCTTCGTGCTGCTGGCCGACGAGGGCGCCGAGTTCAGCATGCGCAACGACAACGCCGGCTCGCTGCTGCACTCGGCAAGCCAGGGTGGATCGGCGCTGATCGTTGCGCGGCTGCTGGAGGCGGGCCTCGACGTGAACGAGCGCGACCGCTACGGACGCGTGCCGCTCCACTACGCGGCAGAGCTGGGCCGCGAAGCAGTGGCCCGAACACTCCTCGACCGGGGCGCCGATATCGACGCCCGCAGCGTGTCCGGCGCGTCGCCCTACAATACGGCCGAGGCCGTCGGGCGCGAGGCGATGGCACGTTTTCTGGCCGCGGCGGGCGCCGACACCGGGCCGAGGAGATTCCCCGTGCTCGAAGGACCCTTTATGGGGCAGACGCCGCCTGCGGCGGGAGCGCCGCCGGCCGCGTTCGCAGACGACATCGTTTCCACGCATCACTTCCAGCACGGGACCATCGCGTTCTCCCCCGACGGAACCGAGGCTTATTGGTCGACCGAGGTGGCGCTTCCCGACTCGGGCTACTCGTACGGGATGATGGTCTTTTCACGCATGGTCAACGGTCGTTGGTCGGAGCCGGCGGCCGCGCCGTTCTCACAGATCGGCTGGGGCGACGACGTGCCGATCTTCGCTCCCGACGGCGAACGTCTGTACTTCCTGTCCACCCGCCCCACCGGCGGGGAGGAAGGCGGACAGGCGGAGCGCATCTGGTACGTGACGCGCGGCCCGCAGGGCTGGTCCGAGCCGCAGATCATCGACGGCGGACCCAACACGCTGGACCTCCACTGGTCCTTCTCGGTGACGGCGGACGGCAGTATCTACTCGCCGGGCGACGGCGACATCTATGTGTCGCGGCCGGTGGACGGCGTCTACCAGGCGCCGGAGAACCTGGGCGCGCCGGTGAACAGCGACGCAGGCGAGATGATGCCGTTCATCGCGCCCGACGAGAGCTACCTCCTCTTCGCCCGCGCCCGCCACGAAGAGAACGTGGGCTACCTGGACCTGTGGATCAGCTTCCGGGACGCGGCCGGCGGTTGGACCGACCCGTTGAACCTCGGGGAGCCGATCGCCACCGAGGCGAACGAGATCTGTCCGATCGTCTCGGCGGACGGCCGGTACCTTTTCTTCAATAGCAGCCGCCGGGGCAACGACGACAACTACTGGGTGGAGGCGAGCTTCATCGAGGACTTGAGGCGTGAGGCTCTCCGCTGACCTGATACCCGTCAACTCGTTCGAGGAGGAGCCCGGGAGCAACTGGCTCGCCAATTCACTCAGCAGCTTCCGATGACTACACGCCGTGCCGTCACTGCGCCGCCCTAGGGCTCCCTG
>JBDHKD010000016.1:0-86580 GCA_039586575.1 Gemmatimonadota bacterium
CATGGACGGTAACTACCTCAACGACCTGTGCAGTAACGACAAGACGTTTGACCTAAACAAGGAAGGCCACGTCACCTTCAGCCAGTGCGCCGTCGACCGAGCGTTGCTCAACACGGGGCTCGCTGAATACGCTGAGCCGCAGGTCCCCGGCCAAAGCGGTGGGGTCCAGTTTCTGGGCAGCCGCTCGTTCGGGGAACCGTTCCGATAGGCTGAAGGATGAATGAGATGTACGCGCGGCAGGTAGATACAGTCGGTGGGAAGCTCGTGGAACGGCACGGCTTCGTCCTGCCGGTGGTCATCTTCGGGCTCATGCTGATGGGGACGATGACCGTGGCGGCGCTGCTGACGGCGGACGACGAGGGCCGATCGGGCCGGGCGATGCGCGAGTCGACGGTGGCGTTCTATGCGGCGGAGGCTGGCCTCAACTGGGTCTATGCGAACTGGGACAGCGTCGAGGCCGGCGTCGATACGCTTTCCGGGGGCAGCAGCTACGATTTCGGTTGGCGGACGCTGGACAGCGGTGACGGTTACCGGGCGGTGGTCTATCGCTGGGATGAGGATACGCAGCCGATCTACCAGCTGGAGGTGGAGGGACAATCGGGCGGTGCGCTGGGCAGTCGGAGGAAGCTGAGCTATCTGCTGACGAGTGAGCCGGCCGGGATGGGGACGGGCTACAAGCTCGGTCTGTGCTGCGAGTCACCGGTGCTGGTCCGCGGCGACACCGACGTGAAGGACTACTCGGTGGTCAGCGGTTACGACGAGCATCCCGCGGGTTGGACATCTGGTGATTCGGCTGTCTGCTCGGACTCGCTGTACAACAAGCCCGGGTTGATCATCCAGGAGACCGACTCGGTCAACGTCAGCAGCGGCGGCTCGGTGACGGGCGATCCGCCGCTGGTCGAAGATTCGTACATCGACGACAGCTACTTCTCGCAGTTCGGCGACCTGACGTGGGAGCAAATCAAGGACATGGCGCAGATCGTGATCGGTGATCCCGGCCACAGTGATAGTTACGATGCCGGCGACGTGTATCCGCGCTACACCGTCGACCCGCTGACGGGCGATCTGCTCTGCGACACCAGCCATCCCCTCAATTGGGGCTCGCCGGACCCCAACGATCCCTGCTTCAACCACTTCCCGGTCGTACTGGTGCAGGGCGACGTCGACCTGCAGTACGGGCTCTACGCCCAGGGGATCTTCATCACCGATTTCTGGACCGACAGCCTCGGGGTGAACTACGGATCGGAGTTGGACATCGAGGACAACGTCGTGTTCAACGGCATCGCCCTGGGTAAAGGGTGTGTGGAGGTTCAGCGTCTGGCGAACGTGCACGGCGCTGTCTTCGCTGACGGGTTCTGGGGGAATGTGCTCTGCGGCGGAGACGACACGTTCGATATCAACGACGAGGGCTACATGACCTGGAGCCAGTGCGCGGTCGACCGCGCGCTCTACAACTCGCTGTTCAAGGATTACGCCGAGCCCACGATACCGCCGCCGGGCGATGGTCCCGAGTTCCTGGGCAGCCGCTCGTTCGGGGAAGCGTTCCGATAGGCTGAAGGATGAATGAGATGTACGCGCGTCGAATAGAGATAGTCGGAGGGAAGCTCGTGGAGCGGCGCGGCTTCGTCATGCCGGTGGTGATTTTTGGGCTGGTGCTGATGAGTGCCGTGGCGGTGGCGGCACTGCTGACCGCGGGCGACGAGGTGATGTCCGCCCGCGCGCAGCGTGAGTCGAGCACCGCCTTCTACGCCGCGGAGGCGGGCTTGCATGAGGTCTACGCCCATTGGGACAGCCTTGTGGGGACGGCGGTCGCCGACCTGGGGCCGAGCGACAGCCTGGTACTCCCCTGGCGCGACTTGAACGGTGGCGCGCGGTACCGCGCGGTCGTTTATCGCTGGGACGTCGGCGACCAGCCGGTGTACTCGCTGGAGGTGGAAGGCCGCGGGCCTGGCGTTTTCAGTGGGCAGCGGCGGCTGAGCTACACGCTGACCAGCACGCCGGGCCCGGGTACGGCCTACAAGCTGGGCGAGTGCTGTGAAGCGCCGCTCGTGCTGAAGGGCACCTTCAGGCAGCACACCGATGACACCGGCGGGATATTCCATAGCGGCTTCGACGCCCACCCACCCGGCTGGGAAGACGCCGACGTGTGCGCCGACACGTTGATCCACAAGCCGGGCATCATCATGCAGGACACGACGGGAATGGTGCTCGACCCGGAGCATTCCGTACTCGACGGTATTCCGCCGATCGTCGAAGATCCGGCCTTGAACGACAGCCTCTTCGACTACTTCGGGGATTACACCTGGCAGGACATCAAGGACAGGGCCGACATCGTCATCGACTCGACCGGCTGGGTGTACATGGCCGACGGGAGCAATCCCGTCCAGGTGGACAAATGGCTGCCGGACGTCGGCATCGAAGGTACGGAGGTCTACCCGCGCTATACGGTGGATCCGATGACCGGTGATCTGCTCTGCGATACGAGCCACCCCTTGAATTGGGGCTCCCCGGACCCCAACGACCCCTGCTTCAATTACTTCCCCGTCATCCTCTCGCGCGGCGAGGTCGATCTCCGGGGCGGGCCGCTGTACGGCGGTCCAGATTTCTACGGCCAGGGCGTCGTCATCCTGGACTTCAACGAGGTCTCGCGGAAAGGCTCCGAGTTCGAGATCGAGCACAACGCGAGCTTCCGCGGCGTCGTCCTCGGCAAGGGCTGCATGGAGGTGCAGTACGGCGCCCAGTTCTACGGCTCGATGTTCCTCGACGCCACCTACGATGGCGTCACCTGCGACAAGTCGCATGACTTCTACGAGGAATGTGAAGACGACGGCTGCTACCAGACGCGAATCCAGTGGAGCCAGTGCGCCGTGGATCGCGCGATGTACAACTCGAGCCTCTTCGACATCGTCGAGGCGCAGATACCCTATCTGGGCGAAGCCAGGCGCCTCGGCAGCCGCTCGTTCTCCGAGATGCTCCGCTAGCCAGGCACACTTGGCTGGAGGCCGGGCTCACGGATTGGGCCGAGGTCACCTTCCCCGGCGAGTCGGGCGGAATCCAGTTCCTGGGTATGCGCTCGTATGGCGAGTCGTTTCTCTAGTCGTCCACCCTGCTGCCCAGCGAGAAGCCCCGGCGACGCCGGGGCTTTTTCTTGTCCCCCATCCTGCGGGGAGGCGCTCGCGGACTTGCACCGCGGCCGTCGGAACCGCATCTTGGTAGTCCCTTAATACGATACGCACAGCCCGACTCCCCCCAGGCAGCGCGCAAGGCCCGGCGTACGCGTTTGTTGAAATTCGCGCCGGTCCCCGAGATCCTCTTTCCCCCCGGAGGTTTGCCGGCGGATGCAGCATGCGGTAGCGGTAGCGTGGCGTAGAGCGGCGGATCGCGATGGCTTCGTCCTCCCGATGGCCATCGTGGTGCTGGTCATCCTGGCCGCCATGGGGATCACCATGATCTCGATGAGCGGCGATGAGAGCCGCTCGGCCCGGGCGATGATCGAGTCGAGCGTCGCCTACTACGCCGCCGAGGCCGGAGTGCACCAGGTACGCTCGACCCTCTCCGACAGTCTTCTGCGGACCCTCGACTTCGGTGACAGCCTCGACCTCGGCTGGCAGGCGCTGCCGGGCGGCGCCAGCTACCGCGCTCAGGTCAAGCGCTACGACAACGGCGGCCAGCGGATGTACGGCCTGGTGGTCGAAGGTCGCGGCCCCGGGCACCTGGGTGGCCGCCGGGTGTTGAACGCCATGCTGACCGTGTACCCGGGCGACCGCTACCGACTGGGAGCCTGCTGCGACGCGGCGCTGACGATCCGGGGCGCGGTGGAGCTCAAAGGCGGGGCAACGGTGGACGGGCACGATCACGTTCCGGCAGGCTGGGCCGAGAGCTGCCCCGACTCGGGCCAGGACGTTCCCGGCATTATCATGGCGGATACGACCCAGATCACGATCGGCACTGCCACGCTCACCGGCGATCCGCCGCTCGCCCAGGACGCCGATCTGACCGACTCGAGCTTCGACCAGTTCGGCACACTGTCCTGGGACTCGATCAAGGGGTTGGCCGACCACGTGCTCGAGGGTCAGCCGAGCCAGCTCAATCTGGACGGGAAGATCGGGCCGCGCTACATATTCGACAGTGTGCTCCAGGACTGGGTCTGTGACACGGACCACCCCTTGAACTGGGGCTCGGATGACCCCAACGATCCCTGCTTCGGCTACTTCCCGATCATCCTGATCAAAGGCGAAGTGGAGGTTCACAACGGCTACGGCCAGGGGGTCGTCATCATCGACTGGGACGATAGCCAACCGGCGGGCGAGAAGGGCGGCGAGTTCGAGCTGGAGACGAACTTCCGCTACAACGGGCTGATCCTCGGCAAGGGGTGCATCGAGATCCAGAAGGGGGCGGTCTTCCACGGCGCCGTGTTCGTCGACGCCAACTACCGCAATGAGGACCTCTGCGCCGAGGACACCGACTACGACATGAACCAGAACCAGCCGACCATCCGCTGGAGCCAGTGCGCCGTCAACCGCTCGATCGAGGCCACCGGGCTGTTCGAGTACGCGGAGACCGACAGCGAGGGTCCCTTCCTACTGGGCTCGCGCGCCTTCGGCGAGGCAGTGCAGTGAGAGCCGCGGGTCGGGGCGAAAAGTCCCGACCCGCTCCTCGAGATTGTACCCCCCACCCGGTCCGCCTGCCGGTCGGCGGGCCGAGAATCCACTTGTCTAGGGATATCCGGCACCCTGGGGTGCGCCTGCCCGATCGACCTTGACGGGCACGGAACCTGCTCCGACATTTCCGGCCAGTTTCCCAGAGCAGCCACGGTCGATGGTGCGCAGCAAGCCTCGGCCTTCGGGAGTCAGGAAGGCATGAACGATCGATCGCTGGTCCCGCAGGCGCCCACGCCGGAGGATAGAGACCGGGTGACGGCTACGTTGTGCGAGCACTTCGCGGCCGGCCACCTGGAGTTGGACGCGCTGGAAGAGCGGCTGGCGGCGGTCGACGAGGCGACGAGCGAGTCGGAGCTGGCGGAGCTGGTGCGCGACCTGCCGGCGCTACCGGCCGGGGCGCCGGCGCCAGCGCCGGCGCGGGCGGAGCCGCCCGCCAAGCGGGGCTGGGCGCTGGCGGTGCTGGGTGGTAGCTCACGGAGGGGAGAGTGGTCGCCGCCGCGCCGGCTGAATGCTGTAGCGGTGATGGGCGGCATCGAGCTCGATTTTCGAGATGCGCGCCTGGCGGCGGGGGAGACACACGTGACCGCCGTGGCGCTGATGGGAGGGATCGAGATCATCGTCCCGCCGGGCCTGCCGGTGACGGTGCGGGGCCTGGGGATCCTGGGCGCTGTAGACCAGGCGGAAAACGTTCCCGGCGAGGTCGACCCGAATACCCCACATATCCGAGTGACGGCACTGGCCTGTATGGGTGGAGTGGACATCAAGACGCGAGCGAGCCAGAGCGCGGAGCGGATCGCGTCGCAGCGAAACGAGAAGGGAAGATGAAGATCGGAGTCCCCAAGGAGATCATCGAGGGCGAGAAGAGAGTCGCCCTGGTGCCGAAGGAAGTGGCCAAGCTCGTGGATGCCGGGTTCGAGGTGCAGATCGAGTCGGGCGCGGGCGAGAGCTCGTTCTTCGGCAACGACGCGTACAAAGAGGCGGGCGCCTCGATCGTGGACGGGCCGCAGGCGGCCTACGACGCCGATGTGGTCTTCAAGGTGAGAAAGCCGGAGCTATCGGAAGTCGGTCTGATGAAAGCGGGCACCGTGCTGGTCGGCTTCCTGGAGCCGCTCTTCAGCCCCGACCTGGTCAAGAAGCTGGCCGAGGCGAAGGTCACCGGGGTCGCCCTGGAGACGGTCCCGCGGATCAGCCGGGCTCAGAAGATGGACGCGCTCTCCTCGCAGGCCAACATCGCCGGCTACAAGGCGGCGCTGATCGCGGCTGACTCGCTGCCCAAGTTCTTCCCCATGTCGATGACGGCCGCCGGTATGATCCCGCCGGCCAAGGCGCTGATCCTGGGCGTCGGCGTCGCCGGTCTGCAGGCGATCGCCACCTGCCGCCGGCTCGGCGCCTCGGTCGAGGCGTACGACATCCGGCCGGCCACGAAGGAAGAGGTCAAGAGCCTGGGCGCCAAGTTCATCGAGATCCAGCTCGAGGAGCAGGAGCTCGAGGATGCGGGCGGCTACGGGAAGGAAGTCTCCGAGGCCTCGGCGCAGAAGCAGAAGGAGGTGCTGGCCGAGCACATCAAGGCGGCCGACATCGTGATCACGACCGCCGCCGTGCCGGGCAAGCAGGCGCCCGTACTGGTGGAAGAAGACGCGGTCAAGGGAATGAAGCCGGGTTCGGTGATCGTCGACCTCGCCGCCGAGACGGGCGGCAACTGCACGCTCACCGAGGCCGGTAAGACGGTGGTCAAGTACGGGGTGATCATCCACGGCCCGGCCAACCTGGTGAGCCAGATGCCGGTGGACGCCAGCAGTCTGTATGCTCGGAACCTGACGGCCCTGTTTGGTGAATTCGTGAAAGACGGCGAGCTCGACGTCGACTTCGATGACGAGGTGATCGCCGGTAGCTGCATCACGCACAACGGTGAAGTTGTGAACGAGCGCATCAAGGCGCTGCTGTGAGGGACTAACGATGCCTGAAGCACTACTCAACAATCTGTACATCTTCGTGCTCGCGATGTTCACGGGCTTCGAGGTCATCACGAAGGTGCCGCCGCTGCTCCACACGCCGCTGATGTCGGGCTCGAACGCGATCTCGGGCATCTCGGTGGTGGGCGCGCTGATCATCACCGCCGAGGCGGCGGGCGACAACCTCATCCTGCTGCTCGGTGTGATCGCGGTGGCGATGGGGATGATCAACGTGGCGGGCGGTTTCCTAGTGACCGACCGCATGCTGGAGATGTTCAAGAAGAAGCCTGTCGCCGGTGGGGGCGAGAAGTCGTAGCGCCCGGGGCACGAGGTGGTTCGAGTTGTGAACGTTAGCTTAGCGGACAAGCGATCATGGATTTCTTCACTCTTGCGAATCTGAGTTACCTGATCTCTGCAGCGCTCTTCATCTTCGGGTTGAAGAGGCTGCAGTCACCGGCGACGGCCAGGTCGGGTAACGTCATGGCGGCGGTCGGCATGGGCATCGCCATCGTCGTCACGCTGCTGGAGACCGATTTCGCCAACTGGCAGATGATCCTGGTGGGCGGCATCATCGGCGCGCTGATCGGCTCGGTCTCGGCGCGCGCCGTGCAGATGACAGCCATGCCGCAGATGGTCGGTATCTTCAACGGCTTCGGCGGCGGCGCGTCGGCGCTGGTGGCGATCTCCGAGTTCCTGCGCCTGCTGAGCCCCGAGCTCACGATGACCAACGACTCGGGGGTCAGCATCGTCCTGGGCACATTGATCGGGGGGGTCACCTTCTCGGGCAGCATGGTCGCCTACGCGAAGCTGCAAGGCCTGATGACGGGCGCGCCAGTCACCTGGCCGCTGCAGAAGGCGCTGAACTCGATGCTGCTGCTGGCGGTCCTGGCGCTGGGCACCTACGTGGTCTTCTTCGAGCAGACGAACCTGACGGTGTTCTTCGTGATCATCGGCCTGGCGCTGGTACTCGGCGTGACCTCGGTGATCCCGATCGGCGGCGCCGACATGCCGGTGGTCATCTCGCTGCTGAACTCGTACTCGGGTCTGGCCGCCGCGGCCGCCGGGTTCGTGGTCGATAACCGGGTGCTGATCATCGCCGGCTCGCTGGTCGGTGCGTCGGGCCTGATCCTGACCAACATCATGTGCGTCGGAATGAACCGCTCGCTGGCCAACGTGCTGTTCGGTGCGGTGGGTACGGCGGACGTAGGCGCCGGCGGTAGCGTGGGAGCCGGCGCGGCGGCGGGCCAGGTGCGCGATGTCGCGGCCGAGGAGGCGGCAATGATGCTCGCCTACGCCAACTCGGTGATCTTCGTTCCGGGCTACGGCATGGCGGTGGCGCAGGCGCAGCACGCGGTGCGCGAGCTGGCCGACGTGCTCAAGGACCGGGGGGTGGACGTGAAGTATGCGATCCACCCGGTGGCGGGACGAATGCCGGGCCACATGAACGTGCTGCTCGCCGAGGCCAATGTCCCGTACGACGAGTTGTACGACATGGACGACATCAACCACAGGTTCAAGACGACGACGGTGGCCGTCGTCATCGGGGCCAACGACGTCGTGAACCCCGCGGCGCGGCACGACACCACGAGCCCGCTCTACGGGATGCCGATCCTCAACGTCGACGATGCCGAGCATATCATCGTGCTCAAGCGCTCGATGCGTGCCGGGTTCGCCGGGGTGGAGAACGAGCTCTTCTTCCACCCGAAGACGATGATGCTGTTCGGCGACGCGAAGGACTCGGTCACGAGGATGGTGACGGGGGCGAAGGCGGCCTAGGTCAGTGGGTCAGTAGGTCAGTGACCTCATCGGTTGGGCGGGGGAAACCGTTCGCGGTAGCCCCCGCTCTCTTTGGAACCCCACTGACCTACCGAACCGCAGACCTACTTCTTGAAGAGCGTGCCTGGCGGCGATAGAATTGCCCGGCCCGCAAAGCCGTCATCTCTAGGAGGAGCGCAGAATCAGGAGGAGCATAGAATGCTGCGGCTGCTGATCCCGTTCGTGCTGGTCTGGCCGATCCTGGCACTGGCCGCCGAGGCCTCGCCGCTGAGACGCTACCGCGGCACGCCGGCGCGGGAGCTCGCCGCCCTGGGGTTCTGCTTCTTCGCTTACTTCATCCTCTGGTTCGCCTTCCACCTGCTCGGCCGCGCCATCACGGGCTCCGCGGCGGCCGCTATCGTCGCCGCCACGGTCCTCGCGCTGGCGGCCGTGACGCCGCTCTTGGCACTCGGCTACAAGATCTTCGGCGTGAGGCCCGGCGAGTCCGGGGCCTGAGCAGGGTGAGCTGGCCAGCCGCCAGCCGACAGCCGATCATCGACGCCAGTTACTCCACGACTATCGACGCACGACGTCCAGCCAGAGCCCATCGGTCCGAGCGCGGTGAAGGGGGGGCTGTGGCTGCAAGCGGGGCATTGACGGCCGGGTTAACGCTGTTAGATTAACGCTGTAAACTTCACACCGTTAACCTCGAGGGGGGGGCACGAATGTCGACAAGAGTGGCGGATTCGCCGCGGGCCAATGCCACCGAGGCGGCGATCCTGGAGGCGGCGCGTGACCTGCTGGCGGAGGGCGGGTTGCCGGCGCTCTCGATGCGGGCGGTGGCGTCGCGGGTCGGGGTGAGCGCGACGGCGATCTACAACTATTTCGAGAACAAAGAGGACCTGGTGAGACGGGTGGTGACGCGGGGGTTCGAGCGGTTCGCCGGCTACTTGCGGGAAGCGATCGTGGCTCTGCCGGTGGGATCGCGGGAGCGACTGCGCGCGCTGGGCCAGGCGTACATCCGCTTCGCGCTGGAGAACCGGGAGTACTTCCGGGTGATTTTCGCGTCGCACGCTGAGACGCCGCGGGACATCGAGGAGCTACCGGAGGGTGGCGGCTATGAGCTGCTGTGGCAGTCGGTGGTGGACGCGATGGAGGTGGGTGCGGTCAGGGAAGCGGACCCCGATCTCGTGGTGCTGTACCTGTGGACCCATGTACACGGGCTGGTATCGCTCTTGCTGACATGCGAGCCCGATGCCCGGTGTGAGCACACGGGTAAGCGTCTGAGCGCGTCCGAGCTGTTTGCCAGGTTCAGCGAGTTCATGTTCGACGGGCTATGTCCCCAGGGGAGGGCGCTGCCCGAAACGGGTGCCGTGGCCGCCTCGTAAGTAGGAGTGCGGCCTCGCCATATCGAAATCCCGGTAGTCAAAGGTCATAGGAGAGCGAGTCGTGTTCAGCGTAAACAGATGGCTGGGCGGAGGCGGTGTAGCGCTGGTGGCCGTGCTGCAGCTGGCGAGCGGCCTGCGGGCGCAGAGCGTTGAGACCCGGTCCCATTCGTTGCAGCAGGCGATCAGCATCGCGCTCGAGAGCAATCGGAACCTGCGGGAAGCCCAGCTGGGCCTGATGACGGCGGATCAACAGGTTCGTGAGGCGTGGGGCAGCCTGTACCCGACGATCGACGCTTCGCTGGGCTATCAGAGAAACCTGGCGATCCAGGAGGCCTTCCTACCGAAGATCATCTTCGACCCCGACGCTTCGCCGGACGAACTGATCAAGGTACGCTTCGGGGCGGACAACAACTGGTCCGCTTGGATGTACGTTACCCAGCCGTTGTTCGACGCCAGCGCGTTCATCGGTGTCAGCACGTCGGGACGCTACCAGGAGCTGCAGCGCGAGACGGTGCGTGGGTCGGCGCAGCAGGTGGCGTCGCGAGTGCGGCGGACGTACTACCAGGCGCTGCTGGCGCACGAGCTGGTCCGGGTCTCGGGTGAGAGCATCACCCGCACGGAAGAGACGTTGCAAGAGACGCAGGCCTTGTTCCGCGCCGGCTTGGCGAGTAGCTACGACGTGCTGCGCCTCGAGGTGCGGCTGGCCAACTTGCGGCCGACGCTGAAGCGGGCGGAGAACGCGGCGCTGGCTGCGGAGCGCGACCTTTCGGTGCAGCTGGGGATGGACCGGGTGACGCCGATCCGTGTTGCCGGCCAGCTGCACGAGATCAACCTGGCCTCGGCGGAATCGAACGAGGGTGAGAATCGGGAGCTTCTGCGGCTCGTCGGGTTCCAGAACGCGCTGGATGCCTCGTTCGAGTCGCTCTATACGCTAGCCCGGAGGATGCGCTCGGACCTGCGCCAGGCGCAGCTGAACTACGAGCTGATGGACGCGCGTGTGAAACACGAGCGCAGTAGCATGTACCCGCGCCTCGACCTCTTCCTCAACTACGGGATCCTCGCCCAGGAAGACGGAAGGCTGAACCCATTCGGCGAGAACAAGAACCAGCGCACTACCAGTGCGGTGCTCGGCCTGGCGCTGGAGATCCCGGTCTTCTCCGGCTTCCAGCGATCGGCGCGGGTCGAGCAACGAGAGCTGGAGCGTGAGCAGGCGCGCGTGCAGCTCGAGCTGTTGGAGCAGGAAACCGCGAACCAGATTCGCACGGCGCTCGATGCCTTGGAGGAGGCACGGGAGCGTGCGGAAGCGCAGCGCGGCGCTGTCGCCGAAGCGCGCCGCGGCTACGAGATCGTCACGGCGCAGTACCTGGCCGGTGTAAGCTCGCAGCTCGAGGTGACCGAAGGCGAAGTATTGCTACGCGAGTCCGAGTACAACTACGCGCTGGCCGTGTTTGACTACCTGACGGCGCAGGCCGACCTGGATGACGCCGTCGGCGTGTTGCCGTTGGTGGACGTGCCGGGCTCGGCCGAACCGCTGACCGGTATATCCGAGTAATACGATGATGAACACAGGGACACGATCGATCATGGAAGAGCGCACGATTGGTAGGCTGGCCTGGCTGGCCGCGATACTCACGCTCAGCGCCGCCGGCTCCGGCTGCGGCCCCTCGTCGCAGGCGAGCGAGGCGGAGGCGGGACAGGATTTCATCAAGACCGTCAACGTCGAGGTGCAACCGGTCGAGCTTAGCGACTTCACGAGCTATATCCGCCTGACCGGTGAGATCGAGGCGTTGAACGATGTAACGGTCAGCGCCGAGGAAAGCGGAGTGATCGAGCGCTTCTTCGTCGAGAAAGGGCAGTTGGTGCAGGCCGGCGCCCCGCTCGCGAAGATCCGCGACAGCGTGCTGCGCGCGCAGGTCAGTGAGGCGGAGGCAGCGGCGGGACTGGCGGCGGAGCGCTATGAGCGACAGCGCCAGCTTTGGGAGGAGGAACAGATCGGCAGCGAGATCGCCTACCTGGAGGCGAAGTACCAGGCGGATCTGCAGGCGGCGCGTCTGGCGCTGCTCCAGGAGCGGCTGGCACGGACGACGCTGGTGGCGCCGATCTCCGGTATCTTCGACGAGCGCCATGTGGATGCCGGCGAGATGGTGGCGCCGGGGACGCCGGTGGCGCGGGTGGTCGAGGTGGGCCGGGTGAAGGTGACGGGCGGTGTGGCGGAGCGGTTCGCGGCGGCGGTCCAACCCGGAGACAGCGCGCAGGTGAGCCTCGATGTTCTGCCGAACCAGATCTTCCGCGGAGCGATCGGTTTCGTGGGCAGTGTGGTCGACCAGCGGAACCGGACGTTCCCGATCGAGATCGTGATCGCGAATCCCGGTCGGGTCATCAAGCCGCAGATGGTCGCCAACGTCGAGATCGCCAACAGCCGTCTGCAGGCGGTGATTGTGGTGCCGCAATCGGCGGTCCTGCGGACGGAGAACGGCTATCAGGTTGTTGTAGCGGAGGAGCGGGATGGAGGGCTTTTCGCCGTGAACCGGCCGGTACGGCTGGGTCCGATGTATGGAAACCGGGTCGTGGTCGAGGAAGGTCTGGAAGTGGGCGACCGACTGATCGTTCGCGGGCAGCAGTTGGTGGAGGCGGGTAACCGAGTGCGCGTCGTCAATGCGGCCGAGTTCGAGGCCGGTTGAGGTTAGAGGCTAGAGGGCGAGACATGTCCGGGTTCATGAGAGACGAGAAGAGAGAGCGGGCTGGCGGATCCGGCGACCGACCGGGCGGCGACGGCCACGGGAAGTTCAAGGAGTTCTGGCTGACCTCGTTCGCCGTTGATCACCCGACCAGTGTGTTGGTCCTGACACTCATCGTGATCATCGCCGGTTTCATTTCGTACATGAGGGTGCCCAAGGAGGCGGCGCCCGAGATTACGATCCCGATCGTCGCGGTAAATACGATGTATGCCGGGGTGGCGCCTGAGGACATCGAGACGCTGATCACGCGGGAGCTGGAAGACGAGCTCAACAAGATCGGCGATGTGAAGGAGATCACATCGACCTCGGTGGAGGGCTACTCGAGCATCATCGTCGAGTTCGAGGCCGGGATGGACATGACCGAGGCGCTGCAGCTGGTGCGCGAGAAGGTCGACATAGCCAAGCCGGAGCTGCCGCCGGCGGCGGAAGAGCCGATGATCGTCGAGTTCAACTTCGCCGAGTGGCCGATCATGCAGGTGAACATCTCCGGCGAATACAGCCTGGTTCGGCTGAAGAAGCTGGCCGAGGATGTCCAGGATCGGCTGGAGCAGATCCCGGACGTGCTGGCGGTCGACCTGTCGGGCGGCCTGGAGCGTGAGGTCCAGGTCGATGTCGACCTGGCACGCTTGAAGTACTACGACCTGGCTTTCGACGACGTTATCGATGCGATCCGCGAGGAGAACGTCACGACGCCCGGCGGCTCGATCGACGTCGGTGACCTGAAGTATCTGGTACGGGTGCCCGGTGAGTTCGAGGACACGCGGCTGATCGAGGACATCGTGGTGACGGCGCCGGGCGACCGGCCGGTTTATATCCGTGATGTGGCAACGGTCGACTTCGGGTTCAAGGAGCGCGATAGCTTCGCGCGCTTGGACGGGCGGGCTGTCGTCACGCTCAGCATCAAGAAGCGGGTCGGCAGAAACATCATCGAGACGGCGGACGCGGTGCGCTCGGCCATCGAGGAGATGCGGCCGAATTTCCCGCCGACCACGGTGGTCAAGATCACGTCCGACATGTCGGAAAACGTGCACGAGATGGTCTCCAGCCTGGAGAACAACATCGTGTCGGGGCTGATCCTGGTCGTCGCCGTCTTGCTGTTCGCCCTGGGCGTGCGTACTGCATCGTTCGTGGGCGTGGCCATCCCACTCTCGATGCTGCTGTCCTTCAGTATCATCCAGATGTCCGGCATGACGATGAACTTCATCGTGTTGTTCAGCCTGATCCTGGCGCTGGGGATGCTGGTGGACAACGCGATAGTCATCGTCGAGAACATTTACCGGTTCCGCGAACGCGGCTACGACCAGCGCGAGGCGGCGAAGCTGGCTACCGGCGAGGTCGCGATGCCGGTGATCGCGGCGACGGCGACGACCGTGGCCGCGTTCGCCCCGCTGGCCTTCTGGCCCGGCATCGTCGGCGAGTTCATGATGTTCCTGCCGGTGACACTGATCATCACGCTCAGCTCGTCGCTGTTCGTCGCCCTCGTCATCAACCCGACCCTCTGCTCGCTGTTCATGCGAACGGAAGGCGAGAAGAGGCCGGGGCTCACGCGTGAGATGAAGTGGGTACTCGGCGGCGCGGCGGCCCTGGCGTTCCTCGTCGTGCTACCGAGTCAGCCGCTGACCGCGGTGCTGCTGGCGCTGACCGTTGTGGCGCTCTACGCGCTGCATCGCTACGCGCTGGCACCGGCGGGCCACTGGGTCCAGACGGTCAACCTGCCGGCCACGCTGAAGTACTACGAGCGAGCGCTGCGCTGGTCGCTGGCCCACCGCTGGCGTGTGATGGGCCTCGCCGTGCTGGTGCTGGTGCTAACGGTGATGGCGTTCGGGATGTTCAGCAAAGGAGTGGTGTTCTTCCCGGAGGACATTCCGCCGAGCACGGTCTGGGTGCAGGTCGAGGCGCCGACGGGGACCCGAGCGGACGTAACCGATGGGATCGTCGCCCGGATCGAAGGCGAGCTGGGTGAGGTGGAGAGTCGTGAGGACTTCGAGTCGGTCGTGGCGACGGCGGGCTCGAGCTCCGGTGACTGGGTGTTCGGCGGTTCGGGGACGCACGTCGGCACTGTCGCGGTTAACTTCGTGAACTTCGAGGATCGCGAGCACAGCTCGTTCGAGACGCTGGAGCGGATGCGGGACAACATCGGCCAAGGCATCGCAGGCGCCGATATCGTCGTCGAGCGGCCGCAGGAAGGGCCGCCGACGGGACTGCCGGTGAACATCGAGATAACCGGCGAGGACGCGGGGCTGCTGAAGCGGCTCGGCGACCAGGTGGTCACGCTGCTCTCCAACTCGCCAGTCGCACCGAAGCTCGAGGGTCTGGAGAGCGACATGGCCGACGCGCGGCCGGAGCTGACTGTAGAAGTCGATCGGGAAAAGGCCCAGCTGTTCGGCGTCAACACGCAGAAGATCGGGTTCACGGTGCGCAGTGCGATCAACGGGGTGGAAGCCGGCGAGTACCGTGACGGGCAAGATGAGTACGATATCGTCGTACGGCTGGCGGAACCGTATCGTCGCGATTTGAACGCGCTGGCCGACTTGACCGTCGTCTCCGATGATGGCGATCAGGTGCCGTTGCCGTCCGTGGCCACGTGGACCGTGAACGAGAGCTTCAGCGGGATCAACCGCAAGGACCTGGATCGCGTGGTCACGATCTCCTCGGACGTCCGCACGGGATACAACGCCAACGCGGTGCTGGCGGAGGTACAGGCCGAGCTGGCGGAGCTCGCCGCCGGGTTGCCGCGCGACTACGAGCTACGCTACACGGGGCAGCAGGAGGAGCAACAAGAGTCGGCGGCTTTCTTGATGGGGGCGTTCGTGACCGCGCTACTCTTGATCGCCTTCATCCTGGTCTCGCAGTTTGACTCGGTGCTGAGGCCGGCGATCATCATGAGCTCGGTGGTCCTCTCGACGGTGGGCGTCCTGCTCGGGCTTCTCGTCTTCGGCATGCCGTTCGGGATCATCATGAGCGGGGTGGGGGTGATCAGCCTGGGCGGCGTGGTGGTGAACAACGCGATCGTGCTCATCGACTATATCAGGCTCCTACGGGAGCGGGACGGGCTGAGCAATCACGAATCGTTGGTGCGCGGCGGCCTAACGAGGTTCCGGCCGGTGACGCTGACGGCGATCACGACAGTGATGGGTCTCATCCCGCTGGCGATCGGCCTCAACATCGACTTCTATGGGCTTTACGGCAGGCTGGAGCCGAACTTCTTCTGGGGCGGCGAGTCGGCGGCCTGGTGGGCGCCGATGGCGATCGCGGTGATCTGCGGCCTGACGTTCGCTACAATCCTGACGCTGATCCTCGTTCCGGTCATGCACACGGTCACCGACGACGTGGCCGACTTCTTCAATCGCCATTTCACACAGCGGGGCAAGGCGGCGCTGGCCGCGGAGCCAGCCGCGGAGCGGGACAGTGAGGTTGCCGAGGTGGTGGTGGCGCTGGGAAGACAGTAGGTCAGTAGGTCAGTGAAAGGTACCACCACCGATCTATTGACCCACTGATTTCACTGACCCACTTCTCCTCCTCAGCCTCCGACGGTCGTCAGGGCCTCGAAGATCGGCAGGTAGAGGGCAACGACCATGCCGCCGAGGATCACGCCGACCACGACGATGAGGGCGGGCTCGAGCGCCTTCATCAGTCGATCGACGGCGGTGTCGACCTCGCCTTCGTAGAAGATCGCGACCTTCTCGAACATGTCATCGAGGCGGCCAGTCTGTTCGCCGACCTCGACCATGCGGGAGACGAGGCGCGGCATCATGCCGGAGTTGGCCAGCGGGCCGCTGATCCCCTGACCCGCCTCGATGGCGGCGCGGGTGCGGAGCAACCCCTTCTCGATCACCACGTTGCCGGAAGTTCCGGCGGAGGCGATGATCGCGTCGATCAGGTTGGCGCCGGAGTTCAATAGCGAGGCCATGCTCTGCGAGAAGCGCGCCACGGCGGCCTTCCTGATCAGGTCGCCGAGTACCGGTATGCGAAGGAACAGGTTGTCGAAGAAGAGACGCCCCGGGTCCGTTCTGTAAAGCCGCTGCAGTACGATGAAGCCGCCGACGATCACCACCAGCAGCATCAGCCAATTCGCCTGCAGGAACTCCGACATGTTGACGAGCACCTGGGTGGGGTAGGGGAGCGTCAGACCACCGGAGGAGAACATCTTCTCGAAGGCGGGCACCACGAAGGTCAGCATCACGGCGGCGCTGGCGATCGCCACGAAGAAGATGATGGCGGGGTAGACCAGTGCGGTCTTCACTTTGCTGACCAGCGCCTGGCTCTTCTCGAGGTACGTGGCGAGGCGGGCCATAATCGAATCGAGCACACCGCCCTGTTCGCCGGCCTCCACCATGTTGACGAAGATGTCGCTGAAGCAGTAGGGGTGCTCCTTCATGGCGTCGGCCAGGCTGCGACCGGCCTGGACGTCGATGATCACCTGGCCGAGCGCTTTGCTCAGCCGGCGATCCTCGGTGAGGTCCTGGCAGATCTCGAGGCTGTGGACGAGCGGGACGGCGGCGTCGATCAGGGTAGCGAACTGGCGGGAGAAGAGCACGAGCGAGATCGGCTTGGCGCGTCGGCCCAAAGAGAACCCGCCGCCGCTGCTCAGCTTCGGCGCCGGCTTGACCCATTCCGGGATCAGGCGGCTTTTCACCAGTGAGCGAGTCGCGTCCTCGGCGGTGAGCGCCTGGATGACGCCCTCGCGGACGTTGCCTTCGACGGTGTGCGCGCGATAGAGCCAGCCGTTCACGATTACCTCGCCAGGTCTTATTCCAGAACCTCGAACCAGTGTCTCCCGGCCAGTGGCCTGGCCACGAATGCCTGCAACAGGGCCCGGGAAGTCGAGCAGCTGCTGTACTGGACCTCGGTGCCGCCCCGCAGGTAGGCGAGCTCGGAGGCGCTGACGCCGTTACGTACCAGCAGGCCGCCGTGTATGTTCGTCGTCCCGCGGAAGTCGGCATCGCCCATCACGATGACTACGCCGAAATACTCGAACTCACCGGTTACCTGAAGGTTGCCGTCGACCAACAAGATGCCCTGGCCGATGCCGTCGCCGGTGAGCTTGAGGTCGCCCGCCACGTGGACGATCGGCAGGTACTCGAAGCAAGGGCCGCCGGGGTTTTCGGGGTCGCCCCAATTAGTCGGCACCGACTCGGCACACTCGCCTTCGGCTGTCGTCTCCGACCGCAGGGTGTCGAAGAGTTGATCGCCGTCGAAGCGCTTCTCGGCGATCCGTGTCAGGTCTTCGTACGTGAGGTCGCCGAAAACTGCGAAGGTGCTGTCGTCGATCGTCGGGTCCTCGTCCAGCGGTGGGACGCCCTCGAAGACCGGACTCCCGCTGATGTTCAGTTGGTCGAGATCCTTCATCTGGACGCCGGGGATGTCGGTGCGGTCGGCCGGGCACCGGCCGGCCCAGGCGTCGGGTGGAGTGTCGAGGCCCGAGACCTTCACGCCGGCCCCGACGCCCAGGACGTTCAGCTGGCCCTGAGTCTTGAGGGCGGCATCGCAACAGGTCGCGTCCCCGACGTCCACCTTGACCATCGTCACCAGGGCGTGTTGCGCGGTGACGTCGGTGCCCGGGCGACCGACGGTACGCAAGCGGTAGATCGGCGGGCTGGTGATCTGGCCGTCGTCGACGCGGAGCACGCTGGTGCGATACTGGCTGCCGCCGGGGAGCGTCCGCCAGTCGGTGACGACGCTGTCTCCCGGGTCGAGCGCGCGATAGGTCGAGCGATTCCAGGTCCCGATCTCCTGGGTAGCGCCGGCGTCGGCGGCATAGAGCGCCTTGCGGCTCTGCCGGATCCCGGTGTTGGCCGTCGCATTGCTCTGGGCGACGTAAAGGCCGGCGATCGCCAGGAGCGACAGAACGACGATGACGAAGATGGCGGCGGGGATCGCGAATCCGTTAGCGAAGGGATCTAGCGGACGCGACCGATCGGTGATTTGCACAGCGCTCATTGGTTCCTCGGCCTCACGGACGCGGTCAGCGTGTCGCGTTCTCCGAACGTTTCGCTCTCCGCAACCAGTGTCAGATCTACGCGGGCTACCTGTGCCGGGTCGGTGGTCGAACCACCGGTCGCATTGAAATAGGCGAAGCTGAGCCCCGAGCCTTCCTCGCTGAATGGTCCGGCGAGCACTTGAGTCGCCGACCCGTCGTCACGGACGAGCCACCAGGCGCCGTCATGCTCGTCAACGCGATAGGAATAGCGGTGGAAGGCGCGGACCGGAGCACCTACCGGGACACCGCCGAGCGAACCCGCGACTCGCACGACCCGCTCGACGGACGGGCCGCTCGCGTAGGGACACGCGAGGCCGGCGGTCGCTTCCGACTCGGCCTCGGAGAGGTCGCGGACCAGCCAACCGTCGGGATGGTAGATCAGCAGGCTGTCGCCGCTCTCATCGTCCATCCGCCCCTGAACGTCGAACATCGCCAACCGCCCGACCGATGCGTCGATGGCGCAGACGATTCCGAAGCCGACCGGCGAGCGAAGGCTGAGACTGTCGGTCTCGGTCGCGACGAAATCGCCTTCCGAGGCACTGGCCTCCATGAGGTCGGCGCTCAGAACGGCGCTGGCCAGGCGAAGCGCGTCGTGACGATAGGTGGCAGCCCGCTCATCGGTGTAGAGCCGCTGCTGGAATACGAGCACCTGATAGAGGGCAGCGGCGATGATCGTGCCGAGCAGGATGACCACCAGGAGCTCGGCCAGCGAGAATCCGCGCTGCGCGGACCGTGAAGCTATACGTGTCATGGGGCCAATCTGTACGCTGCTACCGTATCCCATACCGAAATCGCTTCGCTGGGCGCGAAATGCGTGATGAGCAGGATCTGGCGGTGAGTATAACGCTCCTCTACCTGCCAGCTCGACTCGCCGTCGTCGGTTTCGCGCGATCCGTTGCGCAGGCTGTCGTAGGGCACCGACAACAGGCGCTCGAGCTCTACTTGCTGGAACTCCGCCGCCTCGAGCTCGATGCGGGCGCGGGCAAGCGTCCGCTGCGAGTAGAGGCCGGCCGACGCCAGTGAGATCACGACGACCGCCAGCAATACGACGCCGATCATCAACTCGACGACGGATATACCACGAGTGTCGGTCCAGCGCCGCCGATGGTGTCGAGTCCTCATGGAAGTATCCAGCCCGTTGGGCTTACCCGCACCGTGTCGGCGCGGCCTTGCATGGAGAGCACCACCGTCGCCCCGGTCTGCGGGCAAGACGCTCCCGTGGTGCCGATCCCGCGGCTATTGAAGCAGAGCACATTCCGGTTGCTCTGCAGATCGACGTTGTACTCTCCCGCGATATCGAAATAGCCCAGCCTCACTGCCTCGCCGCCCGAACCCGCCAGCGTGGTGTCCGCCTCCACCCATACGCGGTCCGCTGCGCTATCCAGGTGCAGCTGAGCCGTGCGCCCAAAACGGATCGCCGTGGCGCGGGCCAGCGCGATCGAAGACTCCACCACATACCGCGAGTTGTGGACCGACGCCGAGACCCGGGTGCGCCCGATCGCAGGAAGCGCCACGGCGTACACCGCCGCCACTAGGACCAGCGCGATGACGATCTCCAGGAGGGTGAACCCGGCCGTCGAAACGCGGCCCGTTCGCCGTCGCGCGGCGCGCCGGCGGGATGTGTTTCGTAGTATTTCTAACAAAGTACTGCGTGGCCCGTGGTTGGGCGGGGGAACGGCTGAGGCGGCAGCCTGGGCTAGAGACCGCAATCCTCGTGCCGGAAGCGGCTGGTCGGTCACCGACCGTAACGCATTGATATTATGTAATTTAAGCTTGGTGTCAAGCTTTGCTGGAGGTGCTGGGCTGTGCAAGGTCGGTCAAGCTGACCACCTTGTTGCACAGTGCAGGAGAGCGCGAGTCGGAGGGGCCCGTGCTGGGAGGAAACCCCGGCAGGTCGGGTCGTCGTAGTGAGAGCAGGGCGGGGCATGCGAGGGTTGGGCGGGGCGGCCGTGGCGCGGGGAGCTTACGAGGCGCTAGATTGCTGCGGGTTCCCGTAAGCGCTGGATTGGAATTCTCCTGGCTCTTCTTCAGACACAGGGGGTGTGAGACTATGGCCGGTTTCACCGAACGCATGATGGGTGCCGCCATGCTCGACGTGGCGACGTACGAGGAGGTGGAGCACGACGGCTCGGCGACGGGTCAGGCGGCAGGAGTAGTTGCGCTTGTGGCGATCGCCAGCGCCATCGGTGCGTACGGGATGGGGGGGATAACAGGTTCGGTCAGCCAGCTGGTGGGTGCGTTCATCAGCTGGGTGATCTGGGCGGCGATCACGCTGCTGATCGGCACGAAGGTGTTCGGCGGCACGGCGGACATGGGTGAGATGCTGCGGACGCTGGGGTTCGCCCAAGCGGTGGGCGTGATCAAGGTTTTGGGCATCATCCCGATCCTCGGGTGGATCGCCTCGCTGGCGGCCGGCCTTTGGATGCTGGTCTGCGGAGTGGTGGCGATTCGCCAGGCGTTGGACTTCACGACGGGCAAGGCGATCGGGACGGTGGTGCTCGGCTGGCTGGCGATGATGGTGATTGGAGTGTTGCTGGGCGGCTTTGTGGCCGGTTTGACTGGCGGGCTGTAGACCGCCAGGCGATCGCGGCGGAAGGGCTCGACAGCGGGGCCCGGCGGAGCGGAACCTTCGCCGGGCCCCGTGACGTTGCTATGCGGTCACACTCGAGCCGGAGCGGAAGACGGTTTGCTGAGAGCGATTCTCCTCGTTGCCCTGTTCCCGGGCCTTGCGGTTGCTCAGTCGCGGCCGGAGACGGCTGCGGCGGAGGGCGCGGGCGCCATAGCGCACGCGGGCCAGGTCCGCATGCACACGCTGTTGGAGAAGACGATCTTCAAGGTCGACGTTCTGACGGTGGATGTTTGGCTGGGACGAGCGGAGAGCGAGCGGATCGCCTCGCTGGGGGTCGAGTTGGATGACCGGCGTGAGCTCGGGGATTCGATCGCCGAGGTCGCGATACACTCCCGGGATGCACTGGTGCGAATCGAGTTTGTACGCGACGTGAGTCTCGATCAGTTCTTGGGCGGCGTGGATGAGAATCTCGAGCTAGTCCCGAGGGCGGGGATCATACCGTACGCCGACTACGAGGAGATCTCGGCAAACCTACCGCGCTGGTTCGCGTTCCTCGACGAGCGCGGAATCCACAAAGGCGACCGAATCGAGTACCGGATTCACGGCGACACGCTACGCACGCGCTACGTGGCGGCGGGCGGTGAGCTGCTTCTGGACCAGACGGACGTGGGCTCTGCGGCGCGTTTGTCGGTGCTGGGCAGCTACTTCGTGCGAAAATCGGAGTTCCGCAAAGGTCTCTTGGAGTCGCTGACCGGCTAGTACACCTCGCGGAAGGAAGCCCGCAACACGTAACCGACGTTCGGCTTTCCGGGGGTCAAGTTCGCCGGGTTCGGCAGATCGTCCCGCCCCAGGCCGGCTGGGATAACTCGTTAGCGATCATCGGCTTATGTCGGCGAGCAAGCTTGGGCTGGTTGGGCCGCCGGCGGGGGGCAGAGTGTCGGGAGCCTCGGTCAGGATGACTGAAACGGGGAGCGAGACACTAGGCGCCTACGCGGGGCGGCAGCCTGTAACTATTGATCGAATAATAAGTTAGCCCGGCTGGTGTCGTGCGGCATGCGGAATGCAGCGTGTCCGCGGTGCGGCGGCACGTCTGCGAGGCGGCGGCGCCGACACGGGAGCGAAGGACAGGGAGATGAGCGTCGGCAGGCAGAGCGACAAACGGGGCTTCACGGTAACCGAGCTGATCGTGGTCATCATACTCGTGGGAGTGGCGGCCGCGTTTGCGATACCGCGCGCCCTGAAGTCGACCCCGCGACAGGACGTGACGCAGGCGGCCAGGCAGCTGACGAGGGATCTGGAGCAGGTGCGGACGCGTGCGATGTCGGCGAAGCGGAACGTGCGGTTCAGCTTCGACGAGTCGGCGGATTTCTACACCGCCTTCATGGACACGACCGCGGCGCGGCGGAGGACGTTCATGCAGGATACGAGAGAGGTGCACGAGAGCAAGTTGGCGGCGCAGGGTGCGCACGATGGGTTACCCGGTGTCAGGCTTTCCAGGCGGGTGACGTTCGGCGCCGGCGATGCGGGCTCGGGTCCGTTGGGCGAGGCGACGGACGATCCGATTCTGCTGGCCGACGACCGTATCGAGTTCGACAGCCGGGGCATGGCGATCCCGCTTGGGACGCGCGGGGTCATCTTCTTGACGCACGCCGATGACCCATCGGTGGTAGCCGCGATCACGATCTCCGGGGCCGGGGCCTTCCAGACGTGGCACTATCGAGGCGGAAGCTGGGAACGATGAGTGGACGGTCGCGTCGCGTGGTCACCGAGAGTGGATTCACTATCCTTTCGGTCTTGGTGGCGGTCGTCCTCATCGGGGTCGCGGTGGTGGCGCTCTCCGGGACGACGGTCTACGTGTTGTCGCTGCAAACGGAGGCGGGCGTGCGTTCGACGTCCGCCGGCCTGGCGTCGGCGTACATGGAAGCCGTCAAGACGCGCCGGATGGTTGCGCTGGTCTCGGAGCCCGATACGCAGATCAACGAGCTTGGTGAGGTCGATGAGACCGGCGTATTCGTACGGCGGCTCACGGTCGGCCTGGGCCCAGCGCCGAGGTCGAAGCTGGTCACGGTAACGGTCCTCTATCCACGTGGCATGACCGGCATGGGTAAGGTCGAGCTGGTGACGATCATCTACGAAGGGGTCGAATCGTGAGCCCGACCGCCGGGCGGCAAGCGGTTCAGGGCTTTACCCTGATCGAGCTGATTGTGGGATTGCTGCTGGGCACCATCGTCATCAGCGCGGCAATCGGCTTCCTGATCACCCACATGCGGTCGTTAGAGGGCAACGACATCCGGGAGAACGTCGCCCGCAACAACCGCTACATCGGGGCTCTACTGCGGCACGACGTGCAGATGGCGGGCGTCGATATTCACAGCAGCACCGAGTTCGGGACCGTGGGATCCTGGCCGGGAGCGACGGATGACACGCTGTTCGTGCTCTACGTGCCGTACGAGCCGAACATGGCGCCGCTTCACGATATCGATCCGACCGAGAGCCAGCCGCCGCCGGGAGAGGGGACTTGTGGCCCCTTTTGCATCGAGGTGTTGTTCGATCCGTCGGAGCCGGTCGAGCTTCGTGAGGGTGACCTGGCGCGACTCGAGGTCGACGGCGAACGGCGCCTGATCCTGATCAGTGACGTCGAGGTCGACGGCTTTGCTCTGGATGTCACATTTACGAGCGCCGATACCCTGCTGCACCAGCCTGCCGGCCTGGTGGACAACCTGCAGCTCGAGTTGTGGGGTACATACATCCAGAAGCTCAAGCCGATCATCTTCTGGGTAGACGACCAGGACCGGCTGCTGCGAGCGGACCACCTGAACATGGACGGCACGCCGGCGGGTGAGATTGTCGCCTACGGGGTAGAGGACTTCGAGGTCTCGGTGATCTTCGAAGACGGCGACGAGCTGTCGCGCCCGAATCCCTATGATGCGGACAACTCCAACGACTACGACGACATCGTGACCGTGAAGGTGAGGGCGACCTTGAGGGCGGAGCGCGTCGATCCGCGAGTCAACGGCGGGGAGCTTTTGACCAAGACCTCGGTGTGGCACATTTCACCGCGGAACCTGCGCTACGAGAAGAATCGTCTCTAGGCGACGGCGCGAGGAAGCGAGCAGCGGCCTGCGGGTCCCGGACCGGCGGGCCT
Organism: Gemmatimonadota bacterium; assembly: GCA_039586575.1. GTDB lineage: Bacteria > Gemmatimonadota > Gemmatimonadetes > Palauibacterales > KS3-K002. Next base: position 24,189 of record JBDHKD010000016.1, read on the forward strand.
TCTTCTTGGCCTGCAGGGTTCGCGGCCCTCGAGTGACACCGTTCGGCCTCGGGCATCGTAGTGTTGTGGGAAGAGCCAGCAGCGGCCCACGAACCCCATCATACCATGTTAACGAAAAGAAGCGTGTATCCACGGCTTGGCATCCTGTTTGCCATTCTTTTGGCCGCTGCGGGCTGTGACGACGACGAGCCCTTCCAGCCGATCAACGTCCCGGATGTGTCGGGCTTCTGGTCGGGTCAGTACCGGGTGGCGAGTTGCAGCCTGTCCGGCGCCAGCGACCCGTTCTTCTGCGACGAAGTTTTCAGCCATGGCGCTTCGCTGATCCTGGAGCTCGATCTGTTCCAGAGCGGTACGTGGGTCGGCGGCGAGATCGCGCAGGGGGAGTTGTTGGGAGAGGTCGAGGGAGCTGTGGACGGCGACGGCGTGTTGAGGTTGGAGGGCGTGATCGGCGGCCCGGCAGACGAGTTTTCCACCACGATCTTGGCCTGGCAGACGGGACTGGTCGGTGACTCGCTGCTGGGTAGCTGGCGGTTCTGGATCGAGGATGTCGCCGGTGGCGGGTTCGGCGCCGCCACCGTCGACGCCAGCGTCAGGCTGTACGGCCCCAGCGTGGTGAAGTTCTTCGGGTGTGCGGCGGAAGGTGCGCTGGGTATAGACGGCGAGATCGGCGGAACGCTGGCGGACCCCGATTGCCAACTGGCGACGAGCATGTTCGTCGAGGGGCTGGAGGACGGAGCGTACTTCGATGTCTACACGTTGACGGGATCGGCCGGTGATTCGATCGAGGTGACGCTTCGCTCGACCGTCGTCGATGCCCTGCTGCTCATTGCGAACTTGGATGAAGAGGTGCTGGGTGGGGACGACGACAGCGGGGGCGGGCCGGGCGGCACCGATGCGGCGGTCACCGTCGTCTTCGACGGTGATGATACGGTCCTGGTGATCGCCACCTCGTTCGCGCCCGGCGAGGCGGGCGGCTACACGCTGGGTGCGGAGCAGCTGCTGCCGGCGCCGGCGGCAGCGAGGGCCTCGGTGCGTGAGCTGAATCGTGGCGTCAGGGTACTGGGCGGCGGCGCCTGGAAGCAGCGTCCTGACCGTGACCGCGCGATCGCAGAGCGGAGCTGGAGGCTACGGCGTTCATCCAGCCGAGCCGCCTTACCGGCTCAATAGCTCTTCCCGGGTCAGTCCGGAGCGTCCTGCAGACCGGCTTCGCTGGGCGTGCCGATGACATAAGCCACCAGCGACGCCTCGGTCGCCCAATCGAGGGTGTAGTCCATGAGCGTCGCCTGGCGGAGCAAATCCTCGGTCCCCTGGCCGGTGCGCATCTTCCGGTCGGCCAACACCAGGTGGATGGCGCGGCGCAGAATCTGCCAGTGGAGCAGCAGCGCACTCTCCGGGATCCGCTGCTGGCGGTAGCGACGACCGATCTTCTCGGCGAACGCGTAACTGGGGACCTCGTCGCCGATCCGCTTCCAGGTAGCGGCGGCCAGCTGTGCCGTGAGGCCCGAGATGTCTTCCTCTTGCAGCTGCTGGGCGAAGGCACGGTAGGGTAGATTGGCCGCCACGAGCCGATAACGGTTAGCGATATCCTCGGCCCGGTGGATCAGGGTTTCCACGACAGAAGTGTGGTCGGGCCGCTCCGACGCGGTCTTGCCGGCGAGAATCCTGTGGTCTGGCAAAGTAGGTATCCCCCCACAGCAGTGGCGGTTCGCGTGGTCCAGGACGTGTGGGGGTGCCGCGGGTGGTGGGACAGGGTTGCCGTCAAGGTAAGCGGATGGGGGCGGCGCCGTCAAGTCTTAGGGGCGCAACGAGATCCGCGACCGGCTTCCCGTTTAACGTTTCCCGAGCCCGGCCGTCTAACTGACGGAGAGACCGATATGGGTCCGCAAGCCCGGCTTCCCCGCCTAGCAGGGCGGAATCCCAGAGGAGGGAGGAAAATGAGTAGCTCGAAACTCAGTGGCCTGCTGGCCCTGCTGCTGGTGGGCGGCCTGGCTGCCTGTGACGAGAGCAGCATCACGGGTCTGGCGGACGGCATCGAGCAGGCGATCCTCGAGGCGATGGTCGACGAGGACCTGAGCGATGCCATGCTGATCGACCTGGACGCGGCGTTGTCAGAGGTGATCGGGGCTCCGGCGCCGAGCGGTGGCGCGCTGCTGTCGGTTCCGAACCCCGAAGCCATCGACGACGCGCGAGTCCTGATGGAGCAGGCGCGGGAGCGGTTCCGCGAGGCTCGCCAGGCCTGGATCGAGGGTAGGGGTGAGGATGCGGTGGCGCTGGCGCTCCAGGCGCGGATGTTGGTGGCCGAAGCGTATCTCCTCGTGTTCGGCGAGGAGGCCTATGACCGGCTGCTGGATCGCGTCGATCACCTGATCACCTGGCTGGAAGAGCGCGTCGACGGGGAGACCTCGGATCTACTCGGCAGCATCCGCGATCTGCGTGTCGAGGCGGAGTCGCTCAAGGACACCGATCTGGTCGCGGCGACCGAGCGGTTGCTCTTGGCGATCCAGGCCGCGCACGCCGAACAGGTACGTCACCGTCATCGCGAGATGGCGCAGCATGCCCGGCACTCGGTGTTCATGGCGACGATGGCGATTCAGCTGGCCGGGGAAATCGCCGGCCCGGATGCCACGGCCGAGCAGCAACATGCGTTGAGACATGCGGTGCATGTGCGGAACGACGCCGCGCTGGCGCTCGAGGCCGGTCGCTTCCGGCTGGCGTTCGCGCTGGCCCGTGGCGCTGTGAACATCAGTCTCGTCGTCGTGATGCTCGAGCCGGATCTTCCGGACAACAAGGTGCTGGCGCTGATCGAGGTGAGCGACGGGGCGATCGCCGATGCCGAGGCGGCGGTGGCGAACGAACCGCCCAACTCGTTCCTGGTGAACCTGCTCGAGCATATTCAGCTCTTGCAGGTCCGTGCGATCCAGATCTCGGACTCGCAGCCACGCGCTGCCATCTATATCCTGTGGCACGTGGCGGTGACGGCTGAGGCGATAACCGAGATGGCGACGGCCGCCTGAGGCGCGGTCGCAGTCACTTCTTCGACGTTCGGGGTCGCTGCCCGTGGGGCGGCGACCCCGATCGCTCATCTAGCGTTCTTGTTCCTGTTCTTGCGTCGCAATTCCTGCAGGTAGGCGTGAAGGGTGAGGAACTTCTCGAACACGATGACGCCCTTGCCTTTGCGGCCGATCTCGGCCAGCAAATCTTTGAGGCGGCCGCGACGGATCACGTAGAAGCGGAAGGTCTCGGCGAAGTCCTCGAGCGGATGCTTGGAGGCGTACGAAGTGACGTAGTTCACCGGAGTCTCCGAGATGTTCCGCTTGCGGAATGAGACCCAGCTCTCGTCGACGCCGCGATAGGCCTTGTCCACATCGCCGAAGGCGCGTCGGAACCGAGACGAGCGGGCGAACCGCCAGTGGTGGTAGAGAAAGCTGTGGCCGAGCTCGTGGGTGATGAGCCCCACCATCGTCGGCCAGGAGACCGCGTCGCGGCGCTCCACGTGTCGCAGCTCGATCTCCACGATCTTCGGGTACTTGGGATCGACGCCCGAGATCCCCGGTCGCACGAGTATCCGATGGCCCCAATCGGGTACGCGGACTTTGCGCAATAGGCGCTCGACCCGGCGAATCGCCGGCTGCAGCAAGTCCTGGCCGGTCGCGTCGCCACCGCACCAGATGCAGTGATCCATGTCGTCGTCGACGCCACCGTCACAGTGGGGACAGGGGCCGTCGAAGCCGCTGTGCCCCCAGTGCACAGCGCAGCCGCACCAGGGGCAGTAACTCATCGGGTACTGCTGGCCGCCGCGGCAATCCACGTAGAGGCAGCGCGCGTGATAGAGAAAGCCGCGCGGCTGCTTGAGCGGGAATTCGCTCGACGCCTCGTCGGCGATCTTCTTTCCGCACCAGGGACAGAAGCTGAAGCTGTTCGATACGATCCACCCACAGTAATAGCACTCGTAGCCGGTGACGTTACGCTCGTCCGGCCAGGTAAGCTTCTTGCCGCAATCAGGGCAGAAGTACCAGAAGCGGCGCAGGGTGCAGCCGCAGCGCGTGCAGGCCCGCTCCGTTCGGCCTTCGTGCCTATGCATCGTTGTACCGCCTCAGCGCCTCGCGAACGATGCGCGAGATGAATTGACGGTAGTCCATGCCTGCGCGTTCGGCTGCATTGGCCATGTCTTCTCCGAAAGCGATATAGGGGTTTGGGTTGACCTCGAGGACGTAGACGCGCTGGTCTTTGGTCAGGCGGATGTCGATCCGTCCGTAATCCCGCAGCCCGAGGGCGGCGTAGGCGAGTTTCGCCGTGCGGTGGATCTCATCGAGCGTTGCCTTGCCGATGCGGCGCGCGAAGACGTTCTTGATGCCCCAGCGTTTGCGGTACTCGAGGTCCCACTTGGCGCTGTAGGTAGCGATCTTCTTCTCTGAGTCGTCGATCTTGTCAAAGACGATCTCGACGATGGGGAGCAGTTGGGGCCGATTGTTGCCGATGATGCCGACGTAAAGCTCACGGCCCTCGATGAGCTGCTCGGCGATGGCCGACTGCTTGAGGCTGCGACGTATGAACTCGACACGCTCGCGCAGTCCCTCAAAGTCGTTGACCACCGAGGCCTGAGCGATCCCCACCGACGCATCCTCATGCGTCGGCTTCACGATGAGCGGATAGCCGATGTCCGGTTCCTCGATGTCCTCCTCGAGAGGGTAGACGGCGAAGGCGGGGCCGCTGATCTGGTGAAAGGCGAGAATCTTCTTGCTAGTCACCTTGTCACGGGCGAGCAGCAAGGCCTCGGGTGGCGAACCGGTGTAGCGGTACCCCTTCATCTCGAGCAAGGCGGTGACGCCGTAGTCGTAGCGCGCCTTGCCCATGAACGATTCGGTGGCGTTGAAGACGAGGTCCGGCACGAAACTGTCGAGGCGGTCGAGCAGTCGGCGGAGATTGTCGTGGAAGCCGACGAGATGGACTTCGTGCCCGTTCTCGATCAGGGCCTCGGCGATCTCATATTCCGGCTCGGGGACCTGGGCCTCGAGCTCTTGCTGGAAGTCATCGTGCTCGAGGCCCGGCTTGGGGTAGTCGAATACCACGGCGATCCGCATCATCCCCCCTCTCACAGCATCCGGTAAATAGAATGGCGGTGCCGGGGCCGCGTGGCAACTGTGATTACTGTGAGATGGCGGTGACGGGGTCGAGATCGGCAGCGCGGCGCGCCGGGTAGAGGCCGAAGCCGAAGCCGACGGCGATGGAGAAGACGAAGCCGATGACCGCGCCGAGGGCGGAGATGGGGATAGACCAGTCGCGGCCGAAGACGGCGGCGATCGATTCGGCGGCGAAGCAGAGGCCGGAGCCCATGAGGATGCCGACCAAGCCACCGAAGGCGGCGAGGGTGAGCGATTCGGCGAGGAACTCACGGCGGATGGCGGACTCGTCGGCGCCGACGGACTTGCGGATGCCGATCTCGCGCACCCGTTCACGCACCGACACCTGGAGGATGCTGAAGAGGCCAATGCCGCCGATGATGAGCGAGATGATCGCGATCGCGCCGAGCACGATGTTCCAGCCGAGTAGGATCCCGTTCACCATCACCATATCCTCGGCATACTCGGCGGCGTTGTTGTCGATGTCGAAGTCGCGGACGCCGCGATGCAGCTGCAGCAGCTTCGACTCGGCGTCGTTGAGGGCTGGCCCGACGGCTTCGTAGGACGGCGCTCGCAGCACGATCGTCTGGACTGACTTGCTGCCGGTGAATCGAGCCTGGTATGTGGAGACGGGAATATAGACGCGGCGCTCATAGAACTCGAAACTGGCCGGTATCAGAACCATCCGCGGTGCCTGGACCACGCCTACGACCCGGAAACGCTCGCCGCCCAGCCGGAACTCGCGGCCCACAGCATCGGAGTCACCGAACAACTCCCGGGCAGCGCGCGCGCCGAGCACGGCGACGGGGGTTCGGGCGGATATGTCCAGCTCGGTGAGCGAGCGGCCGGCGATGGCCGTGATGCGCCGGATCGCCAGGTATTCCGGTCCGGTCCCGACGACCGGGTAACGTCGGGGCTCGAGGCGCGCTTGCCCAATCTGCTCGCCGAAGACTCCATCGGTTCCCGCCACCACCGAGGCGAGTGCGATCAGGGTGTCGGCCTCCGGTGATCGCAGGCCTTTGGAGGCGCGGTCGGCGGCCGTCGTGGCATCGACGCTTTGGGCATCGAATTCGAACGTGTCTTTGAGGCCCCAGCTGTCGTAGTCGTCCATGACCATCACCTTGATGCCACTGACGATGGAGAACATGGCGACCAGGGAGGCGACGCCGAAGACGATGCCCGTGAGGGTCAGCGTCGACCGGAGCTTGTGAGCGAGGATAGCGCGGCAGCCGTCCAGGAACAGCTCGCCGACCTCGTAGAGTTGTGCCCGGCCGCAGCGCAGCCAACTAGCCATAGCGCAACGCCTCCACGGGATCCATACGTGCCGCCTTCCAGGCCGGGTAGATGCCCGCCGCGATGCCGACGAAAGCCGCCGTGGCCAGCCCCGCCACGAAGACCATCGGGGTGACGTAGGCCGGTATCTGCATCACGCGCTCGACAGTGGAAACCATGGCGCTGCCGAGCAGGACGCCCGCTACGCCGCCCACCGACGTGATGACCAGCGACTGGACCAGGAAGTGGAGGAAGATGTCGAGCCCGCTGGCGCCGAAAGCCATACGCGTCCCGATTTCTCTCACCCGCTCGACGACGCTGGCCAAGAGAATATTGGCGATGACGATGCCGCCAGTGAACAGCGAGATCACTCCGACGATCATGAAGATGAAGTCGAAGAGCAGAAAGAACTCGGTGCCCTCGGCGATGTCCTCGGTCGAGCGATCGAAGGAAAAATCCTGGACGCGGTGGCGGCGGTAAAGCACATCGCTCACCTCGTTGATCGCCGTCTCCAGATGCAGCGGGTCAGTTGCCTGCAAGGTGAGCCAGACCAGCTTGTCGTCGCCGGCGAACTTCTTCAGCGCCGTGGTCAGCGGAATGTAGGCGCGGCGGTTACGGTACTCGAAGGCATTGCCGCTCCAAACTGCGAATTGGAAGAACTCGCGCTTCAGCACACCGACTACGCGGAACCGCTCGCCGCCGATCGTGATGAGCCGGTTCAGCGCGGCTTCGGCGCTACCGAACAGCGAATCGGCGAAGGAGTAGCCGAGTACGGTGGCGTTGGTGCGGTAGCGGAGATCGAGCTCGGTGATGTAGCGACCGTAAAGCGGCTCGATGTCGTTGATCGCCGCGTAGTCGGGCACCGTGGCGACGACCTGGCCATCGAAGCTGTTGCGCGGGCCGATGTAGCGCAGGTACCAGTGGCGTGCGCCGCTGATGTACTTGAGGTGTGGGGCCTCGTTGCGCAAGTCGACGACATCCCGCCAGGTGAGCTGCGGTGAGGCGGCCTCGCGCGGGGTGAGCCTGATCCTGCCGCCCTGGTCGTTACGCACGATCACGCTGCCGGCGCCGCCGACCTCGGCCAGGAAGTCCTTGCTCTGCTTCTGCGCGCCGCCGAACAGGGCGAGCACGATGATGATCGACGCCGTGCCGAGCGTCAGGCCGACGAGGCTCAGGAAGGTGCGGCCGCGATGCTCGCGCGCCTCATCGATACCGGCGGCTACCGACTCAAAGAGGTTCATGGCTCGATGACCCCATCGGTCAAGCGAACGATCCGCTCGGCTTCGCCGGCGACGTTGGGATCATGCGTCACGGTCACGACCGTATGACCTCGCTCGTGCAGCTCGCGGAACACCTTGAGGATCTCGCGTGAGGTATCGGAGTCGAGGTTGCCCGTGGGCTCGTCGGCGAGCAGCATGGCAGGGTCGTTGACCAGCGCCCGGGCGATGGCGACGCGCTGGCGCTGGCCGCCCGAGAGCTCGTCGGGCTTGTGGCGCAGGCGATCGCCGAGGCCGAGCTGCTCGAGCACCAGGACGGCACGCTCGCGGCGCTGCTTGCGCCGCACACCGCCGGTGTAGCGAAGCGGCAGTGCGGTGTTCTCGACGATGTCGATGCGCGGCAGCAGGTTGAAGTTCTGGAAGACGAAGCCGACCTTGCGGTTTCGGATGCGAGCGAGCCGCCGGCCGCGCAACTCGGAGACCGGCTCGCCATCCAACCAGTACTCGCCGGCGGTGGGCGAGTCGAGACAACCGATGATATGCATGAGGGTCGACTTGCCCGACCCGGACGGCCCCATGATGGCGACGTACTCGCCGGGCTCGATGACGAGGTCCACGCCGCGCAGCGCATCGACGTCCACCTTGCCCAGCCGATAGACTTTGCGGACGCCTTCGGTGCGGACGACCGGCTGCTTCCCGTTTCCGTTCAGCATCGTCAGGACCCGGCTAGCGTGTCGGGTGGCTCTTCCAGCGCGACCAGTTCACCCTCCGCCACGCCGTCGATGACCTCGGCGCGTGCGAGGTCGACGAGGCCGAGCGTGACGCGGGTGGCGACGGCCTGACCGTTCTCGATTCGGTAGACGATATCGTCGCCGTCCTGGCGGAAGACGGCTTCGACGGGAATGGTCAGCACGTCCTCACGGCGCTCGCCGATGATGTCGATGTTGGCGGTCATACCGGGACGCAGACGCTCATCGGGGTCGACGACCTCGACCTCGACGTCGAAGACACGGACCCGGGTATCCTGCTCGATGCGAGCGGCGGGCGCGATGTGAGAGATCCTGCCCTGCCAATCGTCGTTGGGGTAGGCATCGATGGTGATGGTAACGCTCTGTCCGACGGCGACCTTGCCGATATCGACCTCGTTGACGGTCGCTTCGATCATCAGGCTGGAGAGGTCGGCGATCGTCACGAGCTCGGTGCCGCCACCCAGGGTCATCGTCCCGGCGAGCACCGACTCGCCCTCCTCGGCACCGAGGCGGATGACGACGCCGGCGGCCGGCGCGATGACCTCGAGCGAGCGGACCTGGGAGGAGACTCCCGACTGCTCGACGATCCGCAGCTGCTCCTCCGCCGACTGTAGCTCGAGGCGGGCCTGCTCGGCGGCCGCTTCCAGGTCCTGGAGTTCCTTTTGGGCGATGAGGTTGGATGGGGCGAGGGCGCGGCCTCGCTCGAGGTCGCGGTTCGCTTGCTCGAGGCCGACGCGAGCGCGGTCGCGTGCCGAGCGGATCTCGGCCACGGCGCGGGCCTGGCTCAGGTCGGGCTCGACGGTGGCGAGTGGCGAGCCGGCCCGCACCTGATCGCCCTCACGGACGTGCAGGTGCTGAACGACGCCGCTCACGGCGGGCTTGACTATCACCTGACGCACAGGCTCGACGGTGCCCGTCTCGTTGAGGACGATGCTGATGTCACCGCTGGTAACGCGCGCGGTGCGCAGGTTGGGCGTGGAGTCGGCCGGGCTACTGCCGCGGGGCCAAAATACGACACCGCCGACGATGACCAAGATCGCAGCGCCGGCGGCGACCCACCATCTCTTCTTCATTGTAGGAACACCTTGGCCTTAGAGGGGTTCTGCTGTGCCCTTCAGCTGCACGTAAGGCACTACGACCCGGCTGAAAAGGGGGTTTCAGGTACCCGTTGGACGGTAGCGGGCGGTGGGTGGACCGTCTAGAAGCGGTGGCGCCAGAAGTCGGCGGAGGTGGGGAAGACCCGCTCGGTGAGCCTGGCCGAGAAGATGGCGAACCAGCCCTCACCACCACGCACGGCGAAGTCCGGGTCGTGGAGGTCGCCGAAGCGGTAGCCGACCTGCGCCTCGAAGCCCTCGATGGGGATGAAGACCAGCGAGGGTGCGGCGTCCCAGCGCTGCGAGCTGGTGTTGTGCTCGAGCAGCAGGCGACCTTCACTGCGCAGGGCGAGCCAGCGGGCGACGTCGAGGTTCAAGCGACCGCCGATATAGTCGGCCCAGGAAACCAGTCTCTGCGAGGTGCTGTCGGAGTACAGGAAATCGGCCTCGGTACGGCGCACCGCGTAGCGGCCGGCCAGTTCGCTCCACTCGAAGGGCGCCCAGATCATCTCGGCGATACCGATCATGCGCTGCTCTTCACCGTCGCTGGACAACACGCCGCCGCCGAGCGGGTTGCTCTCTTCGAGCCACTCGAACTTGGTCAGTACGTTCAGCGCGTCGCTGCCGACGGGGCGGAAGGCGAGGCCCCAGAGCGTCGCCAGCCGCTCGCTGACCGGGCTACCGATGGCGGCCGTCCGCTCGGTCCGCCGGTACTCGCTGCGCGAGAGGATGGCCAGCGAGCGATTGATCGAGACATCGCCGGCGATGGTGACCAGGCCGCTCGAGAAGAAATCGCCGTCGCGATACTCGCCGCGCGCGCTGGCACGGTAGGGTGCGTCGGGAGGCAGGAGTTCCAGGCCGAGCCCGGCGGACCAGTAGTCTTCCTCCGGCTGGGCGAAGGGCAGGGCGCGGACCGGGTCGGCGAGCGGCGCGTCGCCGAGGCCCATGCGTCGCTCGAACATCGTATTGAGCGCCCAGGCGGAGCCGAAGCGGAGACGGTTATTGAGTCCGACCAGCGCCGCGTTGTGTGTGCCGTTGGCGCCGCCGACGAGCTGGTACTGGCCCCAGGCCTGGGTGCCGAGGCCGATGTCGCTGCGGACACCGAGGCTGGTGATGGAGTAGCCGAGCGAATCGTTGGGCAGGATGACCTGGCGGTGCTGCGTCTCGAGCGCCAAGCGTGGCGAGAGGCGGTAGGCGGCGCCGCCGCCGAAGTGATCCGGCACGACGACGTTGCCGGTGGTCTCGAACTGGTAGCGACCGTCGGCCCAGAAGCTGAGTTGCGACGTAGGCGACCAGGTGATCCTCGCCTCGCCGGCCTGCGACTCGTCGACGCTGCCGCTGGTGACGAAGCGATCCTGGGCGGCGCGCAGGTCGAGCTGCAGTTGCCTGCCGACCGACTGGATGATGCCGCCGGTCGTACGCTCGCGCCGGACCTGTTCCGTCTTGAAGTTCTGGCGCTCGTGCTCGACCCTGAGCTCGCTGGGGCCGATCCGCAGGCCGCCAGCCGCCCGGATCTCCTCGGTCCCGGCGCGCAGGCCGAGGTTGGAGAGGTTGCGGTACTCATCGCCGACCCACATGTAGCCGCCCGACAGGTTCAGGTGACCGCCGAAGAGGCGAATCGTGCCGTCGACCGCGGTGGCGATATCGGCCGAGTCGGACGCAGACGACTCGGAGTAAGAGAGTTCGGCGCCGACGTCGAGCGCGCCGTGGTGGATCAGTCGGAGATCAGCGCCGGCCAGGACCTGTGCGCCGCCGGCGGTCTGCTCATCGCTGATGTAAGTGGCACCGACCCGTAGCGAATCGACACTGAACAAGCTGCCCGCGTCGGCGGCCGCGCGAGCGCCCCAGACGATCTGCTCATCGCCACCGCTCTCGGCTTCGTAGGACACCATGATGAACACGGGGTTCTCGTAGGGGTCGGCCGCGGGCACGGGGCGCTTGAAGAGTATCGTGCCGCTGATGTAGTCGATCTGGTAATCGACGTAGCGAACGAGCCGCTGCTGGCTGATCACCCGCTGGGCGTTTTCCTTCGCGCGGGTCTCGATGACCACGTCATCGGTACCCGGGCGGATATTCGGTTGCAGGCCGTAGGGGCCAGAGGTGCCAGCGCCGCGGATCTGGAGTTGCTGGAGGCTCTGTGAAGTCGAGCTTCCGAAGCCCTTCCAGACGACAGGGCCGGTGGAGAGCCGGGCCGCGGCGCCGGGCAAAGCGCGATTGTAGCGGGAAAGGATCAAGCCACTGCTGAATTCGTTGGTCGAGATGTCCCCAAGCGCGAGCCAGTCGAAGCCGCGCTGCACGCGGGCCGAGAAGGCGTACTCGGAGGCGCTCATGGTGCGGGTGTTGCTCGCATCACCGAGGATGGGATACTGGGCTTCCTCCAGCGGGTCGTACGAACGGCCGAAGAAGTCACGGCCGGCGTCCAGACGGCGGCTGTCATAGGACAGGATCACGGAGGTCTTGCTGTCGATACGCCCGCGTGCGGTGATGGCACCGAAGTCCTCCGGCGCGGCGCCGACGCCAACTCGACCGACGCCGGTGATCATCAGAGGCCGCGCCGGCGGCACCAGTTCGAGCTCGATCTCTGCTTCGGCACCGCCGGCCCGCAACTTCAGGACTCCCGTCCCCGTCCCCAGGCCGGGCTGCAGATCGATGCTCAACCAGCCCGCTGCGTCGGAGAGTAGCTGCAGGCCAACAGATGAGGGATCGGAATCGGTGCCCAGCACCTGGGCACCCTCGGTCGTGGCCGTCACATAGGTGGGGTTGACGACCGGAACACCCCAGCGATCGAGGACGCGGGCCTTCACCGTTGTGATGGTGTGGCCATCGGCCATCATCGTGATCTTCGCGGCCTCGGTGGCGAACTCGGCCGGCAGGCCGACCACGTGGACCGAGAGGCTGTCCCAGCGCTCCTGCGTCCAGGAGTTCGTCATGCGAACGCGCAGCGTGTGTGGACCGCGCTTCAGCGGGATGGCGATGAAGTCGTGGACCCCGTCGATCCGCATCTCTGCTTCGGCGATGAGCGAGTCGCCATCAAACAGGGCGACGGGTGCAGCGGCCTCGCCGCGCACGCCTACGTAGATGCGGTCGCTGCGCAGCACCGTGCCGTCCCGTGGGCTGAAGATCTCGACGCCCGGTCCTGCTAGAAAGGCCCGCCTCTGCTCTGCCTGCCGGTCCGCGTCGCTCCGCAGCGCTGGGAGTGTCACCGTCTCGACCAGCCCCGCGGCATCGTTTGGCTGGAGGTCCAGCGAGATGGGCTCGAGTGTGCGTCCCCGGAAGCGCCAGTAGAGAATCTGGCGGCCGGAGATGTCGCGCCGCAGATCGGGGTCGGGAGCCGGCAGGCCGCCGACGGTCACCGAGCCGCTGACAAGCTTCCAGCCTGCGGGCAGCTGGTAGGTGGCCTCGGGCCAGCCGAGCGGGGCGGGCTGGAGGACCACCTCGACGCTGGCACCCGCCGGCAGGCTGCTGGGGCTGGGGAGCGTGGCGGCGACGGCGCGGACCTCGTCGATGCCGTCGACCGGGATCGCGTAGTTGTGCACGGCTGCCATGAGCCAGCCGGCCGGGCGGTCGTTACGCTCGAGCACGGCGACGGCCGAGTCGGTGCTGGAGATCGTCCAGGCACGCAGCGTGACCCTCGAGTACGGATCGATGGGCGGCAGGACCGTGGGGTGACCGGAGAGCATGACCGTGAGCGAGTCGTCGACGATGAAGGCGACCGAGTCGGCTGCCGGCTCGAAACGGATCGCCAGGCCGCTCAACGCGACGTCGTAGCTGTTGTCGATCAGCACCTCGTACTCGAGGATGGGTCGCGAGAGCGCGTTGTTCTCGGGACCGCTGAGCCTCAGCTCGACGCGACGGTTGAGCCACAGCGAGTAGGGGTCCCTGCCCGATGCCACCGGATCCGTCGCCCCGAAGGCGCTGACCGTCAGCTCAGCCTCGAGACCGGTCGAGCGGAGCGCTTCGCGGACCGAGTCGGCCCTGGCATGCGACAGGTTCCAGTTGCTGAAGTACGGGCCACCACGCACGGGACGCGGGTCGGCGTGCCCGGCGAGCTCGACACGGCAGCCGGGCCGATTGGCCAGGGCGAGGGCGACGCGCTGGGCAAGCGCCTCACCGTCCTGCAAGCTGGCGCTGTTGGTCTCGAAGTGCGTGAGCGTGGCGCGGCCGCCCTCGGCGGTCGGCATGATCTCTTCCAGGCTGCTGCACAGCGGGCGGGCGGTGAATCGCCAGGACACCGGCAGGCGCACCTCGGTGAGCGTGGTCTCGAGGGGGACGAGCCGGAAGTTGACCCGTGGGGTCGTCCAGCCGTCCGCGTCGAGCGTGATCAGGTCCTGGGAGGCGCTGCTGCCGGCCAGCCGATAGCCGACCGGGATCGTCGCCGGGTCGAGCCGGAAAGCATGGCGACCGGAACGCAGGTTACGGAACGAGAACTTGCCGTCTCCGTCGCTGCTGGCGACCTCGCCGTCGTCGGTCCAGATGTCGGCGCCGGGGAGCCCGGGCTCGCCGGCGTCCTGGCCGCCGTTGCCGTTCAGGTCGATCCAGACCTTACCGATCGCGGCGCGCGTCTCCAGCGGGTAGGTCGAGCGGATCCTGATCCACGCCGTCACATCCTCTGATCTGACGAACTCGTTCTCGGCAGTGGCGTAGGCGATGTTGGCCAGGGTCGAGCTTTCGGCGGAGACGATGGCGACGGCGTAGTGGACGTAGTGCGTTGCGCCCGTGTCGATAGGTCCCGCGACGAAGAAGACGACGTTGCGTCCGTTCACCCATAGCGAATCGGCACCGATAACGTTGCTTTCCAGGAGCTCGGCCCCATCCGGCAACAGGTCGTAAATGCGAATGTCGGCCAGCGGCACCAGTCCGGTGTTCTCCACCGTCAGAGTGTAGGGAGCGGTCTCGCCGAGTCCGACCTCGATGACGTCGGCCGTCTTGTCGAGGGCCAGCTGGTCGGCGAGGAGCCCGACGAGCTGCACCGCCTCCGAGATCGCCACTTCCTCGACCGTCGCGTTCAGTGCTGCCATGACCGCCGTGTTGGTCACGGTCATCGTGTCGCGGACGATGTCGCTCACCTGCGCCGTGATTTGGATCTCGAAAGTGTCGCCCGGCGCCATATCGCCGATCGTCCAGGTGAGCACCTGACCGCTCACCGCCGCGGGCGGCGCCGAGGAGATGAAGTCCAGGCCGGCAGGCAGTGTGTCGCTCACTTCGACCGACTGCGCCGTTACCGTGCTGGACGAGTTCCCGTAGCGCAGCGTGTAGCTGACCTGATCGCCGACGTAGGCGATGCTGGCGCTGTTCAGCAGCTTCTGTATGACCAGTTCGGGCAAAACGAGGGTCGTTGTCACGCTGTTCGACGCGATGGAGTCGGTTCCGGCGATGGTTTCGTAGGTCGAAGCAGAGACATTGGTGACGTCGACCGGACCGTCGACGCGTACCTGGAAGGAGAAGCTGCCATTGTCAGCGCCGGCGATATTGGGGAGCTGGAAGACGACGCGGTTGCCCACAGCGTCGAAGTAGCCCTCGTCATCTCCGGCGATATCGGTCAACGACGTGCCGTTCCAAACCATGGTGCCCGGCACGTACGAGCTGCCGAGCGGGATCGGGTCGAAGGTCTGGAAGTTGTTGGCGGTGTTGGGACCGCTGCCGTTGTAGTCGATCGTGTAAGTCAGTACGTCGCCGATCATCGCGCTGGGGCGATCGACCAGTTTGATCAGGCTCGCGGTGATGCCCACATCCCTGACGTCGATGACGTCCTGTAAGGCGTCGTTCGTCGAGCCATCGAAGGTGCTGGCGGCCTGCACATCCACGAGATCGGTCGTCCCGCGGACCGTGGCCAGGCTCGGCACGTCGACCGCGACGAGGACCCATGCCGTGTCGTCCGCCGCCAAAGTGATGGGACCGCTGATCTGTGAGTCGCCGGCATCCAGCGCGCCGTCCCGATTCGCATCCAGGTAGATGCGCGTCGGCCAGCCCGCCTGTGAGGCGGCGGTCAGCGCGAAGCTGTCGGTCCCGTTGCCGATGTTCTCGAGAGTATGACTGAAGAGTACGGTGACCCCCGGATCGACGATGCTGTTCCGCGGTGGCTCGAGGTCGACGCCCGCCACCTGAGCGACGGTGAGTGTCAGTACGTTGGAAGCCACGTTGTAGGTCAATCCGTTGGAGGCCTGGTAGGTAACGGTAGCCTGGTTTTGGATTTGGGTGCCCGCCGGCGTGCCGCGCGCCCACAGCTGAGGTGCGAGCGTGAGGCAGAAAAGGGCGTAGAGCCCCAGCGCGACCAGCAGATCGCTGCGGGGCCTACGCCCATTCCTTGAAACGCCGAGGAACCTCATGCTAGCCAGTAGGCAGGTGCCTAGTTGATCGTCACTTCGATCCAGAAGTAGGCGGAGTTACCTGCCGCTAACGAGACTAGCGTCGCATCGATGTGCTCCGGCGGACCGTCGAGTTTGGTGATCGTCCAACCACTCGAGTCGTCGCCGTGATTGACGTACGTCACCTCGCTCGGGAGGTCATCGTCGACGTCGATGCTTGATGCGTCTGCCGTACCCGACGCGTTGCTGACGGTGACCCGGTAATAGATCGTCTGGCCCGGCAGCACGTCGCTGGCCACAGGCGTCGTCAGGCCGGCGTCGGTGAAGGCTTGCTTGGTGATCGTCAGGCTCGGCTTGACGACGGTCACCTCGAGCCGGGCGTCGTCGGTGGTTCCCGGATCACCGACGGGGAACGCCGTGAAGACCAGCGTATCCACGGTACCGGCTGCCACGTCGGCCACCGAGTAGGTCACGGTGACGTCGACCGACGAGCCGGGCCCCAGGTCGGCGACCTGAGCGCTGTCCGGGTTACCGCCCTGGCTGACGCCGGTACCGGCCATCGACACCACGCTGACGGCCGTCCCCGGGATCTGCGTCGTCTGCAGGACGAAATTCTCGGTGCCGTTACCGTCGTTGGTCACCGTGAACTGGACGGTGTAGTTGGTGCCGTTGCTCGGTAGGCGGCTCACCGCTGCTGTGTCACTGGCGGTGGCCGTCTCGACCACGGTGACGCCGTAGCTTTCCCCGGCGTTGATGTCGTAGTCGCCGGGATCCGATTCGCCGCCGTCGCGCACCGAAGTGGCTGTCAGCTGGTAGTTCGCCGTTTCGCCACCCTTGTCGGCCGCGACGTTGTAGACGACATCGATGGTCGTGTTCGCCCCGGCTGCCAGCTCGTAGGTGCTCAGAGCGGTGTTCAGGGCTGCCAGCGTCTGGTAGTCGTTGGTGTTCCACCGGTAGCCGATGCTGTCGAAGACCGCCTGCGGGTCGGTGACCAGCTCGCCCACCTGAACCGTGTCTACGCCGTTACCAACGTTCGTGACAGTGAACGTCATGGTATTGGCGGTGCTCGGTGACGCTGGACCCTGCGAACCTCCGTCCGGTGCCACCGTAATGCCGGCCTGGAACCCGACTGTCACAGAGACCGAGTCCGCGATCGACGCGTAAGTATTGTTGTTCGCGTCTGTGTAGGTCGCGGTGGCCTTGTTCCAGATCTCGGTTCCCTCCGGCGTCTGCGCTTCCGCCGTCGTTGCAGCGAAAGCGGCGGCCAACCCGGCCAAGATCAAGGTCCGGGCTGTCCGCAATGCCTTGCTACTCATTACGACCTCCTGTTGAGGCTGCGAATGAAAAAGCAATTGCCCGGGCCTCATTCAGGCTCGCCGGGCTCCTCGGGCGCTTCAGCGGCGGGTAGCTGCGTGCGAAACTCCGCGGTGACTTGAGCGCCGGGCTGAACCCAGCCGCTCACCAACCAGCGGACGTGTGTGTAGATCTCCGGCGGTGCGGCGCGGGTGACGCGTTCGCCGTCAACCTCCACCTCGATCGTCGGCTGCGCCGTGTACGTCTGGCCGCCATCGATCGAGTAACTGATCGCCACGTCATCCCGGTCGGCCGTCGCGGAGCCGACCACGAAGCGGAGGCCCGCCGGTAGTGGATCCTTGAACTCGACGTTCCGGACCGGGATGTCTCTGACGTTCGTGAACACGAGGCGGTAGAGAATGATGTCGCCCGGGAGTAGTGTGTTCGGGTCGCCACCGCTCTCGGCGATCTCCTGATGCCTCGCGTCGCCGGCCATCAGGTTCTCCGCCGTAATGACCAGCGCCTCGGGTTCCCCCTGTTGGGCTGACGCCAAGGATGGCATGAGCGGGACCGCCAGCCCGATCAGGGCTGCGGCACATAGCCAGCTTTTCATAGTTCTTACCTCTCGTCGCGGGTTCGAGATGGTTGTCGCTGGACGACCTTGCGACCGTTGCCGTTCGCGGGCTCCAGCAAGTCCTCGGTCCGGGCGTCGCGCCATGCGAACGGCAGCTCGCAGACGGCGCAGACCACCCAGTCGCCGAAGAAGTCGCTGCGGACGTGCTCTCCAGTCCGGCTGCAATGGGGGCACCTGAGAAGCATGGATCTCTCCTGTCGTTGGGCGGGGGACGCCATCCCCCGGAGGGGCAGGCTCCATGCCAGGTGATCCCACCATGTCCTGTGTGTCTAAGTGTTTGTTTCTTAATGACTTGCAGTGCTCGGTCGGCGGGCCAGCCGCGTGCGGTCCGGCGGGTCGGTTACCGTTCCGTAACGGGCCGCGTAACCGGTCGGCGGCCGGCCGTGGGGCCGCGATGTCGCAGGTCGATCGTCGGTCGGCCATTCGGGTCTTGCGGGGGATGGGGTGCGGCGGGGAGTTGTCGAGTGGGGGATCGGCGGGATGGGCTGAGCTCCCGGCGGGATTCAGGGAGCCCGGAACTTCACTCTATTCGTGCCACGTACTCCACGTTGCCAGTGTTATTCGGTGCCACGTAGGTCAAGTCTGCCAGCAGGGTCCAGCGGATGTGGGTGACGCAGGCGTCGTAGCCGGCCGGCGCTCCGCAGCCGGCGGGCGTCGGCACGTAGGCCCAGGAGCTGCCGTTGTCGTCTGAGAACTCGATGTCGACAGCGACGGGCATGTTATCGACCTCGCTGCCGACCTGGAACTCGACCTCTGCCGGCAGCGAGTCGACGTTGACCACGTCCACGGCGTCGTAATTGCCGTTGTTGGTGATCGTCACCCGGTAGGTCAGGTCCGTTCCCGGCAGCTGCGTGCCGCTGGGGTCGACGCTCTTACTGATCGTGATGTTCGGCTGAAGGAGCTCGACGAACACCCAACCGGAATCGGTGGCCGAGGGCTCGCTCACCGATCTACCCATGAGGTAGAGCGAGTCGAGGGCGCCCGACGTTCCTACCGAGACGGTGAACCAGACGAAGGCACTGTCGTCGGCGCTCGCCGCGATTGTACCGGTGCGAGCGCTGTCGCCGGGCGATCCGCCACTCAAGTTGGGTCCGGTGATCGAATCGACGGTCAGTACGGTAGCGTTAAAGGCGAGCAGGTCGAACGTCTCGCTCACCCCGGAGTTGTTGGTGATGGTGAACTTGTAAGACGTTGGAGTCACGGTCCCCGTCGGCAGCAATTGCAGCGTGTCGGCGCCGTCCGGCGCGACGCTCAATGTGACCGTCTCGTACTCGACCGTGAGCCAGCCGGCGTCGGACTGTGCCGGGTCGGAGATCGAGCGTCCCGTCAGGTAGAGCGTATCGACATTGCCATCGGTGTCGGCGGCCACGGTGTACCAGACGGTGATCATGCTATCGGCGCCGGCGTCAACGCCGGTAATTCGCGTGCTATCGGCAACTCCACTTGAGCCAATGCCGCCGCCGGTTATCGAGTCGATGGTGATGAACGAGGATGCTGGATCGGTGCTTGCCAGCAGGTCGAAGTCTTCGAGTACGCTGGAGCCGTTGCTCAGCGTGAAGTCGTAGCTGTAGCTGCCGGCCTGCCGCGCGACGGACGCTCCGTCGGGTGCGACGGTGACCGCGTACGTGTTGTTGTCGTCCATCGCGAGGAGCGCGGTTGCGTTCGTGGCGATGGCTGCGTCTGTCATTTCGCCCAAGTAGAGTGCCGCGTACCAGATGCGGCCGTTGAAGGTGCGGAATCCACCGGCGCCGTGATTCCGGCCCACGAACATGCGCCGCGTACCGCTGCCGAGGTCGATCGTCTCGTTCTGCGAGGGCAGCGAGGTGCTCTCGACCGCGGTGACGGTTGCCTGTACGCCGTCGATGTAAGCGCGGATGCGGTCGGCGGCGACCGGCTCGGTGGTGTCGACCACCCAGTGTACCACACTGGCACTGGTGATCGGGCAGCCGGTCTCGAGGGCATAGACGCCCACAGTCTGGCCCTGCCACTGCACCTGCAGAACATCCCTGCCGGCACGCTCGCGCACGGCGAGCCAGCCGCTGGTGCTGACGTCGCCGTCGCTGAGCCCGAAGATCCGCTCGCCCTCGTTACTGCAGGTGCCTCCGCCGTCCATCATGTACTTGACTTCGATCGTCACTTGGGTGGCGCCGTGCACGGCGTCCATCTTGGTGCCGTCCGTGTCGACCACGCCGCCGCCGGTGTCGGTACCGCTGGCCCCGCTGAAGCGCAGATGGCGGTTGGGGTTGGCGCCGGCATCGAAGTAGGGGGAAGCGCCGGGATAGCTCATGGGCATGTTCAGCGGGCTGGACTCGGAATCGAGCAGGTTCGCGACGCCCTGGCCGCTGGGCGCCTCGTCGATCCAGTAGCGGACGAGGGGTGTGAGCGCCGGCTCGTCATACTCGATCTCGATGTAGCCATCGTCCGTTACCGTAGCCTCGGTCACAGAGCGGCCGGCCAAGTAGAGGCTGTCGACGTTGCCATCGCTGTCGCTCACGATCGTGTACCACACGGTGATCGTATCGGACACGCCGGCAGCCAGGCCGATTAGGCGCGCGCTGTCGGGTGGCGCAGTGAAGCTCAGGCCGTTGAAGGTGGTCGAGTCGATGGTGATGAACGACGAGACCGGGCTGGAGCTAGCCAGCAGGTCGTAGTCCTCCAGGATGCTGGAAGTGTTCTGGACGACGAAGTCGTAACTGTAGTTGGTGCCGGGTTGACGCAGAACGGTCGAGCCGAGCCCGTCGGGCGTTACGGCGACGGCCGGTGCGATGTTGTCGTCGTCGGCCAGCAGCGCCGTGGCGTCGGAAGAGATCTCGCCATCGGTCAGCATGCCGGCGTAGACGGCGTAGTAGAAGACGGTGCCGTCGAGGGGATTGGTCGGGTCTGCTGGAGTGTTGTTGAGCGCCGTCAGCAAGATGTCGGCGGCGCTGAAGTCCAGCGCCTCGGTTGGGCCGGGCCACGTGCCAACGGTCAGTGTGGGAGGCGGCAACAAGGATCCATTCACGTACAGGCGGAGCCGTAGGCTATCAACAGGGTTGTCGGCGTCGTAGACGAGGTGCAGCACTCGCCGTGTGGAGTCACCGGGTACACCGTCCCAGGTCACGGTCAGGGACTGTGCCTGCGTCAATACCCGGAAACTCAACCTGTCGCCGCCGACCGGTACGAGCTCGGCAATTCGCGCACCGCCTTGCCTGACGAAGCCGGCTAAGCGGCTACTGCCACTGGGGGGTGCCCACTCAGCCACAGCGACAAACGTCGCCTCTAACGCCCCATCGAGATTGGTCGTGTACTTTGTGGCCGAAGCAGTTCCATAGGCGATGCCCACATGCGGGACCGTATCGCCGTGCAAGCCGCGATGACCATCATCCACCGTCCACTCCACTGGCGTGTCGTAGACGATGGTGGTGAGGTTGACCGGACTCGGTTGGTCGTCGTAGACGGTGGTCGGTCCCTGCCCCGAGGGCGCTTCATTGAGCCAGTAGCGGCCGAGCAGTGTGGCCGAAGTACCGTCGTTGAATTCGACCTCCGCCCAGCCGGTGTCGGCGACGGTGGTGTCGGTCACCGAGCGGGCGCGGACGTAGAGCGTGTCGACGCGTCCGTTGGTGCTGCTGGCCACCGTGTACCACACGGTCGCCGTATCGGACGCGCTGCCGACAAGGCCGATGAGGCGCGCGCTGTCGGGCGGTGCTGTAAAGCTCAGCCCATTGAACGTGATCGAGTCGATCGTGATGAACGATGATGCCGGGCCGGTCCAGGCCAGCAGATCGAAGTCGTCGGTGACGCCGGCGCCGTTGGCGATCGTGAACTCCTGGGTGTACTCGGTGCCGGCCGCTCGTGTGACGGCGGCGCCGTCGGGGGTGACCGTTACGGTAGGCGTGATGTTGTCGTCGTCGGCGAGCAGTGCAGTGGCGTTGGTCGATATCTCGCCGGCGCTGAGCGCGCCGTCGTAGACGGCGTAGTAGAAGACGGTACCCTGTGTGGCGTCTTGAACTGTACCGGCCTCGTTGAGGGCGGCGATCGAGATCGAGCCGCTCAGGTCCAGCGCTTCGCCGCTCGTCGGCCAACTGCCGCTGGCGAGCGTACCCACACCCTGGTCGCCGCCATCCACGAAGAGGCGGACCCGGTTCTCCGGGGTCGGATCATCCGAGTCGTAGACGACGTGGAAGACCCGGCGCGTACCGTCGGCGAAGCCGGTGCCGCCCCAGCTAACTCTGAGGTCACTCTGTGTCTCGGTACGGATCCATATGTCCAGCGTGCCGTTCGTCAGCGTCCCGAAATGTACCACCCGGGTCCCGCCGCTCGTGTAGAAGCCCGCGATGGCCTGCGCTTCGCCGCTGCTGGTCCATTCGGTGACGACGACGAACGACGCCTGGCTCGCGCCGTCCAGCGTTGTCTGGTACTTGGTGCCTGTGGCATCGGCCTGCGCCACGCCCGTATGGGTGCCGTTGGGGCCGTTCAGGCCGCGATGGCCGTCGGTCACCACCCACTCCACGCCCGTGTCGTAGGTGATGGCGAGGTTCACCGGGCTCGCCTGGTTGTCGAATACGGTGTCGGGCGTCTGGCCCGAAGGCGCCTCATTGAACCAGTAACGGCCGAGCAGCGTCGCACCCGACGCGGCGGTGATCTCCTTGGTCTTGTCGTCGACGGCGGAGACGAGGCCGTCGTTCTTGACCTCGAGCTCGAGACTGTCAGCCGCCGAGGCGGAGCCGAACTCCATGAACTCGAGGCTGTCGACGGTGATGGTGTCGGCCGCCGCGAAGCTGGTGGTGACGTCGATCACCGCGGTCTTGCCTGCGTCCTCGTAGCTGACCGTGGTGCCGACCTTCGTAGAGGCGTTGCCGCCGACCACGATTGTGGTCTGCAGCGTGTCCCAGATCATGTCGAGGCCTGCGGGGATGCGAACGCGCAGGTCGTCGGTGTCGCTGATCGTCTGGTAGAGCGTGTCCTCGGCGATGGTGATCGTCGAGGCGGCGGTCGTCGGGTCGCCGACCTGGAAGGTCTGGTTCGCCGCCGACGAGATGCTGGGTGCCGCGTTGAGACACGCGTTCGACGGCTTGATGGCGACACCGCCCATCGCCGTGTGGTCCGCGCTGCCGAGGCTCCAGGTGATAGTGGTCGTCGTGGTGGTCGCGCTGTCGGTGGCTCCGGCGCCGAACTCATCGCTGCCGTTCGTCGTGTTGATGTTCCACTGTTCGGCCGCCGGCGCGAGCGTTTCGACCGAAGTCACCGTTTCACCGGAGTAGACGCCCAGCACCCGGTCGCCGACCGCGGAGGGGATGTCGATGCTGGGAAGGGTCTCGCCGTCACTCTGAGGATGAGAGACTCCAGCGAACGAGCCTAGGGGTGCGCCCTGATCGACGCCCGCCAAGGTCATGACGCCTACCACCGCGCCGTGTGTCATCGCGCTGAAGGTGATATCGACGTTGGCCGTGGTCTCAGGCGGGTCTAGCAGCTGCCAGATCTCGACGCGGGCGTCGTCGATCTGGGTTTGGACACCGTAGCGGGACAGGGGTTGTCCGGCATAGGTGATCGCCGAAACCGTGTCCCCGACGTTGTCGTTGTCTATCGACACGCCAACCAGCATCAGGCGCTCGGCGCCGGAAGTGGAGTGCGCGATCGACAGACTGGTGGTGATCGTCGTGTCGCTGTCCACCGCGACGATCGCCGGGCAGGTACCACCCAAGCTGGGGCCGCCACCGCCTCCGCTATCGGTGGTCGTCACCGTCCAGCTGTTGTTGTCTCCTGCATCGCCGTCGGCGCTGCCTTCGGTCGTCGCCTGCGCCGCGGCGCCGCTACCCGAGTCGTCGACCGTCGAGGTGAAGTCCTGACCGGTGGCGTCGGGCGCGCTGGGCGCGTCGGCGGTGAAGTAGACCTGGATGCTGTCGGTGCTGGTGAGCTTGGTGTCGAGGTCGAGGCTGATCAGCCGGGCCGCAGTGTTGTCGGTGTAGGTCACCGCCGTGCCGCCGACGCGGACGCTGTCGACGGTGGGAAGGCCGAAGCTGTTGGGAACCGTGATCTCGACCCGATCGACGCCGGTGTCGGTGCCGCCGATGGTCGCAAGTATCGCATAGATGAACTCGACGCCGGTGTCGTTGGTCGTGACGTCGTTAGGCGATATCTCCGCCGTCGCCGAGGTCACGGCATCGCCGGCGCCGGCGCCACCGGCGAGCCCGCCGCCCCAGAGGATCGAGCGGTAGATCAGTGTCTTGGTGTCGGCGGTGAAGTACTGCCAGTCCTCGCCCTCAGTGAAGAGACCGACACGGCGGCCGTCCGCCGGGTTGCCGGTCTCGAGGGTCGCACCCGCTTCGTAAGCGACGATCAGGACGCTATCGGGCTGGCCGGGGACCGTCATCAAGACCTGGGCGCCGGCGCCCACGCCCATGTCGCCCCAGCCGAGCGGCGTGGCGGACGAGTACAGTGTGATGTTCCCGGTCGAGAACGGCTCGGTGATGTAGTGGGTGTTGTCGACTATGTAGCCTGTGGTAGGGCCCGTGGCCTCAGCGTCGTGATTGGCCAGTTCGAAACCGTCCCAGTTTCCGACGTTTGGCATCACGATGCCGATGGTCAGATTCGTCAAGTAAGTGTCGTCGACCGCGCTGGATCCGCACGTCTGCGAGACGTACATCACATCGACGCCGTAGGCATTGATGCTGTCCTCGATCTGTGGCCCGGTCAGGTTGTCGTCAGCGAAGACGACCGTCAGTCCCTGGGCCTGCAGATAGGCCGCGAGGCTATCATCCACCGGGTCGCGGATCTCGGCCGGGTTGAGGGCGTAGTCATAGATGCGGACGTCATCGATCGTTCCCAGGAACGGATCCGCAACCCAACCGTCGGATCTCAGGTAGCCGATGGAGGCTGTATTGAAGGAGAGCGTCCCGGCGTCTTGGGAACTGCTATCTTCGGGACTAGCATCGACATATAGCACCCGGTCGGTCTTCGAGCGCTGCACCACGGTGACCAGATGCCACACATCGTCTTCGACGTTCGTTGTGCCATCGAGCTGCGTGTATACAGTTCCGGGGAAGTCCTCAGAGTAGAATGTGACGTAAGAGCCGGCCTCGGCTACGTCGAGGTAGAGATACTCTCGCTGCGTGGTATCGCCCTCACCATAAATGGTTCGTTTATCGGCCGCATCGGGACCCATCTTGATCCAGGCACTAATCGACCAGGCGGCCCGGTCGCCAATGGCTACGCTGGAGAGCTTCACCTCATCATCGGAGCCGTCGAACTGCAGGGCGGTTCCGCCGCAGGCCCAGGTCGGGTCACCACTTTCCACGCTGGCCGTGGGTCCGAGGGTACCGTCGTTGTTACTGGGCGAGGCGTCGGCTGCCAGCTGGCCGCTGCCCTCGTTGAAATTCCAGTACCCGATCAAGCCGGCCGACTCCTCGCCGCTGAGGAAGTCGTAGAAGCCGCCGGGCGCGCTGTTGTTCAGGTTGGCGACCTGGGTCGCGAAGTACTCCTGTGGCCGCGCCGTCAGCGAGATCCGGGTCTCGTCTAGGTCGCCGTTGAGCTCGTTGCGGGTCGCCGGGGGGCCGCCGGCGTCGGTCTCCCACTGGGCGCCCATGAGAATGGTCCGCGGCGATGGGAAGCTGGCCGTGCTGGAGCTGGTCGCGCTGTCGGTCAGGGTGATGTAGACGCCGTCGTAGAATACGCGGGCCGTCGCGCCCGACCGTACGAGGGCGATGTGATGCCAGGCGCCGTCGTCGGGATCGCCCGGCAGTGCCGCTTCCTCGGTGATTATGTCGCCGCCGTCAGCTCTAACCTCGATGTCGTACGAGTCGGCCTGGTTGTTCGAGTCGGTGTCGCGAACCGCCAGACGAATCTCCGAGTTGTCGCCCAGATCTCTGTCTTCCACACCCCAGATGTCGCCGCTGCTCGTCTGGTTCAACGCCCGGAACCAACCCTCGAACGTGTAGTCTCCGGAGAAAGAAGATGGTGCCCAGTTCGTGTCGATGTAGTTGTTCGGCCTCACGAAGTTTCGTCCGTCGCCGGCGATGCCGGTCGTATTCGTTGAGCCGCCGTTGGAAGCGTCGTGGTTGCCGGTGGCGTCGGCAAAGCTGTTGTTGTGCAGGTGATAGACCGCCTCGTAGTTGTCGCTCCAGGTACCCGCTTCGTCCTCCTGGTCCGAAGCGCTGGAGTTGCCGTAGTACATGTAGATGTCGGTGTCGACGCTACCCGACAGAGCTGTCACCTCCACCCAGACGACCAGTAAGCCCGTACCGCTGTCGTAGTCTTCGATGTCGTGCGACAGCTTGGTCGTGCCGTCGTCCTCGGTGAACAACACGTCGAAGAAGTCGCTTCGTGCTTTGTCGCGCAGGTCGGTGTCGGTGAAGTTGAGGAGTACGGGATAGTAGGTGAGGTCGCCGGCCACCATCGTGTTGTCGATGGTGATCTTCTTGCGGTAGCCCCAGGCGCCGTCGTACCAGCCCTGAGCGAGGGCGGCCTGGGGCGCGACAACGACCAGGGCCGCGGCCAGGCCGAGGGCCAGTCTCACGAGAGAGCGCGGGGGTTTGCCGGAACCAGACAGGACGGACCGGCCGACGACTCCTCGCCTTCGGGCCGTGCCGCCGACCTGTGATCCCGTTCTCCTGATCATTCGCAACGCCTCTGGCCCGCTAACCTCGGGCCTCACCAGCGGATGACCTCAACACGTGCGTCCGTGATGGACGCACTTCGCCGCGGCCCATCGCAGCACGAGCCGTGCCGGGTGACTGCAGTCGTTAACTCGTTTAGTTACAGCGAGTTGCCGGCTAAAGCGCACGGCCGCCCGCGCCGCGCCGTTCCCAAACGGTAACGAGGCCTGTAACGACGGGGGCATTTGCCGGGCGAGCGCCTAAAGCTATCAGGGCTCAGGGATTCAGGGGGTGTGGTCAAAACGGCCGGCAGGAGACGGGGGTTAGGGGTAGAAAATATAACAAGTTAGGGGGGATTGCGGAATCGTTCCCCGGTCGTGGGCGTAAGGTGGTCCGGTAGCTCGTGGACAGGTATCTGGTGAACGGTTGGGCGGTGGCTCGTTCCCGATCAACGGTTCTCCAGAAGTCCGTATTTCTTCCGCTTCTCCCAGAGGTTCTTCCGGGAGATGCCGAGCTGCTCGGCGGCGCGCTGGATGCTGTCGTCGCAGGCGTCGAGGGTACGCTTGATGTATTCGCGCTCGGCATCGGCGAGCGTAAGTCCTTTAGGGACCGGGAAAGCGTCGGGGGAATCACCTTCGGGCGCCTGGGCCAGCTCGATGGATCCGAGCTCTGGGAGGTCGCTGGGCGTAAGCTCGGCACCATCGGCGAAGATCATGGCGCGCTCGATGACGTTGCGGAGCTCGCGGACGTTGCCGGGCCAGTCCCAGTCCTCGAGGGTCTGGAGGACGGCGGGGCTGATGCGGTCGACCTGCTTGCGGAACTCGCGGTTGAACACCTCGCGGAAGTGCTCGGCCAGGAGCGGCAGGTCGCTCTTTACGTCGCGGAGCGGTGGCAGGGCGTGGGTGGCGACGCTGACCCGGTAGTAGAGGTCGGCTCGGAACTCGCCCTGCTTGACCAGCTTCTCCAGGTCGCGGTTGGTGGCGGTGATGATGCGTTGACTGACCTCGATTTCCTCGGTGCCGCCCAAGCGGCGGAAGCGGCGCGACTCGAGGAAGTTGAGCAGCTTGGCTTGAAGCTCTTTCGAGAGGTCGCCGATCTCATCGAGGAAGAGGGTCCCGGTGTCAGCGACCTCGATCAAGCCGCGCTTCGATTCGCGGGCGTCGGTGAAGGCGCCCTTCTGATAGCCGAAGAGCTCCGCCTCGAGGAGCTGGGAAGGGAGGGCGGAGCAGTTGATCTCGACGAAGCGGCCGGCCGAATGGGGGCTCGAGTAGTGGATCGTCCGCGCCACCAGGTTCTTGCCGGTCCCGCTCTCGCCCAGGAGAAGCACCGTAGGGCGCGGGATCTCGGCGACCCGGCGCACGAAGCTTCGGATCTCCTCGATCAGCGGGTGCTCGCCGAGGATGGCGCGCAGCGAGAACTCCTCCTGGCGGACCTTCTGGATCGAGGCGACCTCTTCGCGCAGCGGCCGCTCCTCGAGCGCCCGATGGAGCAGCGTGGTCAGCTCCTCCATGTTGACCGGCTTCGTCAGGTACTCGTTGGCGCCGGCCTTCAGGGCCTCGATCGCAGTCTCCAGATCCGCGTGGGCGGTGAGCACGAAGATGGGCAGGTGGGGATCGGACTGGCGCAATCGGCGGGTGACCTCGATGCCGCTGACCCCCGGCATGACGAGATCGGTGATCACCGCGTCGGGCGGCTCCTCGGCACGGCGGTCGAACAGCGCCTGATGGCTATCGAAGACCTCGTTACGGAACTTGCCAGCCTTGCCGAGGTTAGCGGCCAGCAGCTTGGCATAGGTGAGGTCGTCGTCGAGGATGTAGACTTTCGATATCATAAATGCAATATTTGTCGAACGTTGCCGAAGTTACAAGTCCTGCTCCCCCCTCCTCGCCGCCGCCAATCGCAGGTTGCCCATGGGTAACTCATTTCGTGTCGTCCTGGTCGATGATGACTCCGACCTCCGCAAGCTGGTGAAGCTGACCCTGGAATTCACGGCGGGCTGGGAAGTGACGGTGGCCGCTGACGGGGCCGAGGGCATCGACGCCGTCCGCAAGATCAAGCCGGATCTGGCAGTGGTCGATCTGATGATGCCGGGGATGGACGGGTACGAGGTCTGCCGGCAACTCAAGGGCGACGCCGAGACAGCCGACATACCTGTTGTGTTTCTGACGGCGCGCAAGGAATTGGACCCGGCGAAGCTCAAGGAGGTCGGTGCAGCGGGGGTCGTGGTGAAGCCGTTCGAGCCGGAGCAGCTGGCCGGGCGGTTGCGTGAACTGAGCGGAGGAGGGGAGTCTTAGATGTGCGCTATGCTTGAGCACGACCAGGACCCGGACGGGCTGCTGGCGGAGGTGCGCCGCGAGTTCTGTGATGGCCTGCCCGGTCGTCTGGAGACCCTGGAGACGGCGCTGGAGCGGCTGGCGGAAGGCTGCGACGCCGGCGCCGCTGACGCCTTTTATCGGGCGGCGCACAGTCTGAAGGGGACGGCAGCCTCGTTCGAGGCCGATGAGCTGGTGGGGCCGGCCACGGCTCTGGCGGATGTAGGTCTCGGCTGGTTCAAAGGCGGCGCGCTAGATAGCGCGGCGCTGGTAGCGGCGCGCCAACAGCTGGAGCGTTTGCGCGGGGCGGTGAAGCGTTACACGGCACGGTTGGCGGGCGGCGCCGCGGGATGAATCGAGAGTCGGGTAGCCGCAGTCGATGGGCCGCGCGGCTCGAGGTAGTCGCCGAGCTGGCCTGGCTGATCAACACGACCTTCGATCTCGACGAGATCTTCCGGACGGCGATCCTCAAGATCAAGCAAGTGCTCGAGTTCAGGCGTGCGAGCGTCGTGCTGGTCGCGTACGATCGCCGGACGTATCACCTGCACACGCTGTACGACGCGGCGCAGGGCGGCTTCGTCAAGGAGGAGGGAACGTTCCCGATCGGGCAGGGCCTGACCGGCAAGGCGATCCAGACGGGTGAAGCGATCCTGGTCAACGAGTTCGTCGGCACGGATGGGATCCGCACCGGCGGCGAGCAGAACGTGGCCGCGTTGATCGTACCGCTCCATGTCGGTGACCAGGTCATCGGTACGCTGAACTTCGGCGCCCAGGAAACGGTGAGGTTCACCGAGGACGACCTCGAGCTGGCCGGCCTGCTGGGTCGCCAGCTCGCCACCTCGCTCTACTACTCCCGGCTGCTCGCCACCATACAGGCCCAGCGCGAGGCGCTCGAGCGCGAGCACACGCGTGTGCGCTCGGAGCGGTCGCGCCTCGAGGCGCTCATCGATGCGAGCGACGCGGCGATCATGATGGTCAGCGACGAGCAGGTGACCTACGCCAACCGGGCGATGGCGGATCTGCTCGGACTGCCGCAGGAGGTCATCGTCGGCAGCCCGCTGGAGGAGATCAATCGGGTGCTGTCGCGCTCGTTTGCCGACGGCGAGGCGCTAACGGCGCAGATCCACGCCTTGCAGAGTGGGAGCGCATCGTTACGCGATCGGGTCGAGCTGGTCTTTCCGCGAAAGCTCGTCTGCCAGCGAACGGTCGCGACAGTGAGAGGTGCGGAGGGCGAGGTGTTGGGCCACCTCATCCTGTACCGCGATGTGACGGCGGAGGCGGAAGCGGCGGCGGCGAAGAGCGAGTTCGTCTCGGTGGTGAGTCACGAGCTGCGGACGCCGCTGACTTCGGTCAAGACATCGCTCAACCTTCTGGCGCGCGGCGCCGCGGGCACGATCCCGGATAGTATCCTCGATCTGCTGGAGATTGCGCTGCGCAACCTCGACCGCCTGATTCGGCTGGTCGACGATCTGCTGGACCTGTCGCGCATCGAGAGCGGTCGCGTCGTGACGAAGCTGGTGCCGATATCGGTGGACGAGGCGGCGGTGCGGGCCGTCGATGCGGTAGCGGCCTTCGCCGAGGAACAACAGGTGTCCATCGAGCTCGACGACACCGACCCTGACACGCAGGTCATGGCGGACGCGGATCGGTTGCAACAAGTCATCGTCAACCTGCTGTCGAACGCGATCAAGTTCTCGCCGGCGGGCGGCCGGGTCGCGCTGAGCTGGTGGAAGCAGGCGGATCAAGCGGTGCTGAGGATCACCGATCAGGGCCCCGGTATACCGGCCGATCAGCTGGAGGAGATCTTCGAGAAGTTCCGCCAGCTCGAGCGGGCGGATACCCGAGAGCACGGCGGCGCCGGCCTGGGTCTCCCTATCTGCCGGGCGATCGTCGAGCAGTTCGGCGGCCACATGTGGGCCGAGAGCGGGGAGGGCCCGGGGGCGCGGTTCTTCGTCCGCCTGCGGTTGGCCTACGGAGAGCGGAAGATCGAAGAGCCGCCGCCGGGAATCGTGGCCGGCCCGAAACGGGTTCTGTTGGTGGAGAAGGATCCCGACCTGCTGCGGCTGTTGCAGGCGCAGTTCGAGGCCGAGGGGTGGGAGGCGGTTGGCGAGTCGCGCGGGGCGGACGCGCTGGATCGACTGGCCGGGGCGGGCGTCGATATCGTGGTGGCGGGCCTGGAGCTGGTAGACATGCACGGGCTGGAGCTGATGCAGAGGCTGAGGAGCTCGCCGGCCAGCGCGGACATCCCGGCGCTGCTCACCGGGCCCGGTGGTGACGAGAGCCAGGCGGTGGCGTTTGGCGCCGACGGCTGGTTGGTGGGTGATGCCGATGCCCTGATGGCGCAGGCGGAGCGTCTGATCGCCGCTCCGCGGCGGCGCGTGGTGATGCTGATCGAAGATGACCCGGCGGTCCGTTCGGTGGTGGCTCGCGGCTTGAGGCGCGCGGGTCTCGCCTGCCTGGAGGTCGCGACCGGAGAGGCGGGCTTGGATCTCGCTCGTCAGCGTGCGCCCGACGTCTTGCTGGCCGATGTCGAGCTGCCCGGTAAGGGCGGGCTGGAGGTGTTGCGAGAGTTCCGCCAAGATCCCAGACTGGCCGATGTTCCGGCCATCGTGATAACGGGTCACGCGAGTGCGGAAACGCTAGCGGCGATCGAGGCGCAGCAGGCTTTCGTTGTAACGAAGCCGTTCGGCGTGGCAACGGTGTTACGGGAGGTCGAGCGTGCCATCGGGCCTAGTGCCGGGGCCGGCTAGGATATCGTGACGACCGGGATCACGTTCGGATAGGAATGGGAGTGAAGATGGAACAGATAGTCGAGTGCGTACCGAACTTCTCCGAAGGTCGGAACGATGCGGTGATAAAGGAAATCACCGACGTGATCGAAGGTGCCCTTGGCATCACGCTGCTGGACGTCGATCCGGGACGCGACACGAATCGAACCGTAGTGACGTTCGTCGGAGCACCGCAAGCGGTGTCGGAAGCGGCGTTCCGTGCGGTGAAGCGCGCGGCAGAAGTCATCGACATGCGGAAGCACCAGGGCGCCCACCCGCGCTTCGGCGCCACTGACGTCTGCCCCTTCGTCCCGGTGGCCGGAGTGACGATGGACGACTGTGTGGAGATCGCCCGCGCGGTGGGCGAACGCATCGGCGCGGAGCTTGGCATACCGATCTATCTATACGAGCACGCGGCGACTCGGCCCGAGCGTAGAAATCTGGCGAAGGTGCGGGCCGGCGAATACGAGGGGCTGGCGGAGAAGCTCAAGGATCCGGATTGGAAGCCCGACTTCGGTCCAACCACGTTCAATCCGGGCGCCGGCGCCACCGCCGTCGGTGCGCGAGAGTTCCTGATCGCCTACAACATCGACCTGAATACCACCGACCGGCGTTACGCGAACGAAATCGCTTACGTGCTGCGGGAGCGCGGGCGCTGGAAACGACGGGGCAATACCGAACCCTTCTACTACAAGGGCGAGGTCGTGCGGTTTCCGGAGGACGGTAGCTACCCGTGTGGCCCGTGCGACTTCGTCGCGGGCTCGTTCGATGAGCTCGCCCAGCACTACAGTGAAGTCCACGGCGGTGATCTACGGCAGCGCTACGAGGATCTGGGGATCGATCCCGCCAACCCCAGCGGCCCGGTCTTCACCGACGGCATGTTCGGGCAGGTGAAGGCGATCGGCTGGGTGATCGATGACTACAAGCGTGCACAGATCAGCATGAACCTCACGGACTACAAGGTGAGTCCGCCGCACGCAGTGCTCGAGGCCGCCAGGGAGGAGGCGCGCAAGAGAGGGATTACCGTCACCGGCTCGGAGATCGTCGGCGTAGTGCCCTACGCGGCGATGCGCGAGTCGGCGAAGTACTACCTTAAGCGGATGCGGAAGTCGAGCGGCCTGCCCGTTCCCGATCTAATGGAGACGGCGATCCAGTCGATGGGCCTCAGGGATGTGGCTCCGTTCGAGGCGGAGGAGAAGATCCTGGGCATGCCGCGTGTGGATGGACCACTCGTGATGCGCCCGACCTTCGACTTCGTGGATGAGGTGTCGCGGGACACCCCGGCGCCCGGCGGCGGTTCGGTAGCCGCTCTGGCTGGTGCGCTGGGCGGCGCGCTGGCGGGGATGGTGGCCAACCTGTCGGTCGGCAAGGGCGAGTTCGACGAGCACTACGATACGCTTTGCTCGATCGCCGAGCGCGCCCAGGAGGTGAAAGACGACCTGGTGCGCGGGGTCGATGAGGATACCCGGGCGTTCGACTCGGTGATCGAGGCGATGCGGATGCCGAAAGACACCGAGGCCGAGAGGGCGGAGCGTGCCGCGGCGATGGAAGAGGGGTACAAGGCGGCGACGCGCGTGCCGCTCGGCACCGCGGAACGGTGTCGTGACGCCCTGCTACTTTGTCGGGAGATGGCGGAGCTGGCCGACCCGGAGATGGTCAGCGATGTGGGGACCGGTGCCCACATGGCGCGGGCGGGCGCCTACGCCGCTGCTTATAACGTGCGTATCAACCTGCGCCACATCTCGGATGCAGGCTTCAATAGAGAGGTGCGGGAACGGGTCGATGTAATCCTGGTGGAGTGCGACGAGCTGGCGGCGGCCGCCGTGGACAAGGTCGAGGAGGTGTTGGGAGAGTGAGGGGAATCGGGAGTAAGTGAGTAATCGAGTAGTTGAACACTAGAGTACTCGAATTCAGAATAGCATCCGGTCTCGGTTCCCAGTCAGGTCATCCCGAGGCGTTCGACGAGAGCGGCGACCCAGTGCTTCCACTCGTCGACGGCCGCCTCCTCGTCGGCGAGATAGGCGACGGCGAGCCCGCTGGGCAGCTCGAGCTCGACGCGACACGAGCCGCTGGCGGCGCTGACCCGGAAGGCGGTACCGGGGCCCAGGTCGGGCGGCGGTCGCACGTCGCGGATGTGCGCTTCGCCGGCCGCCTCGCTGAGGTCGGCGAGCGCCTGTTGGAGCTCGGCCTGGAGCAATAGCGCGGCCTCGTGTGGAAGCATCGTGAGGCAAACTGGCGGGAATGCTGGATTTTGTCTAGCTTACAAGGTTGGCCGACAGGCCGGACTCCCCCCCGCCGAAACAGGCGCCAAAGGTCCAAACGAGTTCACTCATGACAGTTCACTCTATCAGGCGGAGGCCCTGATGCCACGTCGTCCAACGCTCGAAGTCGTTGTACTCATAGCAGCTCTGCTGGCCGATGCCGCGGTCCTGTACTTCGGCGAGGAGCCGGCGGCTCGGCTGAGCCTCGGGCTCCTCTTGCTCGCGCCGATCGTCTGGGCATCGGCGCGGCTCGGTGTGGTCGAGCTCGTCACCAAGTCCCCGTCCGACAAGGTGCACAAGCGTCGCTTCGTGGCACTGCGTTCCCAGGTCCAGCAGCTTCTCGATGAGATCCGGCGACTGAACTGGATGGCAGTGGACGCCGAACGCGGCTTCCGCAGCCGAGAGACGGCGCTTCGTGAGATGGACAAGATCGAGGGCCGGCTGAAAGCGCTGATCGAGGAGATCCGCGGAACCGCCGGGCAGATGTCGGCGGAGCAGGAGAATGCCGCGGCGAGCGAGCGAGAGAGTGCGGACCGCTAGGGCCCATCTTTCCTGACCGCCAGCCTGATCGTCTATGAGCCCCAGCCTACTGGAGATCTTCGCCGCTGACGCGCGTAAGTACCTGGGTCGCCTGCGAGAGGCGATGGGTACCGAGGGCCAGGCGGATGTCGACGCTTTGCGTCGTGCGGCGCGTCGCCTCCATCACGCCGCGGTGCTGGCCAACCACGACCCGGTGGCCCATGCCGCGACAGCCCTGCAGAAGGCCGCCGTTCAGGTGATCGGCGGCAAGCGGCAATGGTCGGACGACTTGGGTGCCGCGACGGAGGTCGTGATACGCGAGTTGGATAGCGTGGTCGGGGCCCTGCCGAAAGGTGATCGCGAGGCGGAGGCCCGGCTGCGAAGCGCGGCGGACGCGCTGACCGGCGAACCGGCGACGATCACACCGGCTGGCGACACGGCCGGCGCGGACCCGGCGGCGGTCACGCTGGAGGTCGATCGCGATGAGGCGGATGTCGTTCTGGCGGGATTGATCGCGGATCTCGGGGACGCCGTCGAGCGTCTCGAGAACGACCCGCGCGACCGGGAGCCGCTCAAGACGATGCTCAGGAAGATACGCCGCTTGCGCGAACTGGAGCGGGTCGAGGTGCTGTCGCCCGAGGACAAGGCACTGAGCGCGGTTGAAGAGCTTATCCTGCAGATCGCCGATCTCAACGCGACGGTCGGTCCCGGCTACCTGACCGTCTTCCGTCACGCGCGTGAGGTGCTCGAGGGGATGCGGGCCGACGACCAGGCCGCGCCCGCCGTCGATCGGGTGGGCGGCCGCGCCGTCGAGGTCGACCGGCTGAAAGAGAGCGTGATGGAGAAGGTGCGGCGGGCGCGACAGGTCGTCTGGGTCAGCGATCTGTTCTTTCCCGAGGGGCCGCATATCGTTGCTTGTCCGGTAGCGACGGAACAGGGGGGATCACCCGAACGCTACTTCCTGCAGGAAGCGACGCAGCGTCTCGAGCGCAGCGAGAACCTGCGCCGCACGATGCTCGAGTCGAACACCGAGCAGATGCGGCTGGCCGGGGAATCGCTGGCCAACACACTGCGCCATCTGCGTGAACGCGCGGCGGCTTTCAACCACATGAAGATGGGGCGCGTCGCGCGCCGCGCCGCAGCGGCGCTGCGCGCTCAGCTGGTTCGACCACCGGCGCAGCTGAAGGCACTGGCGACGGGTTTCGGGCCGGTGTTCACCAACCTGCGTGTTTACCTGGAAACGGATGACGAGCGCGCGCGCCTGCGCGCCGTCGGCGATGCGGAGGAGGCGCTTCACCGGGCGATCGCCGGTGGACAGGTGGAGGCCGTGGTTCCGGCCGCGGCGGAGTTCGACCCGGATGCCGCTTTGCAGCAGGCACTCGCGTTGCGGACGCGCATCGATGAACGTCTAAAACAGCTGACCGGACCGGCGGCGGAGGATATGCGGCACGACCTGGAAGAGTTGTTCGACTTGATCGCGCAATACGTGTCGGCTGCAGCGGAAAGGCACTAGGCAGGCGGTTCACTTCTCAGTTCTTATCGGACTCTTCTTCTTCTTCTTCTTCTTCTTCTTCCTCCGAGTCGGTGGCGACTCGTGCCGCCTCTTCCGCCTGTGCTTCGAGCTCGTCGAGCATGCGGTCGGTCTCGTCGCTTTCCTCGGGCTCGGTGTCCTCGGCGGCGTCCGTGGCGACGGCTACCTTCTCTTCTTCCTGCTCATCGCGCTGGGCTTTGGGTAGCACGACGTGGGGCTGCACGACCTTACCGGGTCGTGCGCTATGTTCCTCGGTCGGTGTGGGCACACCGGCGGCTTTGCGGATGTCGTCGATGACGTCTCGCATCAAGGCGGAGAGGCGATCGAGCTCGGCCGACGCGTGACGCGGCGACAACCGGCCCTCGCGGCCGTCGATGGCGATCCGGTTCATCTGGCGGACGTTCTCGAGCAGGCGCTCGGTGGTGGAGCGCAGGCGGCCGTACTTGCGCCGATCGAGGCCTTGCTTCTGGGTTCTGAGCTGGTCGAGCAACGGGTTCTCGATCAGCGTTTCCTCCCGCGAGCGGGCCATGAAGAAGGTGCCGATAAAGACGACGATCGCGACAATGGCCCGCAAGATCGGGTGCTCGAACGCGAGGACGGCCAGGGCCAAGAAGAGGGCTCCCGCCCCGACCACCACCCAGTTGGTGCCTGTCTCCTGCTCGGCCATCCCCGAACGTCTCCTGAAGCCGATGTGGTCGGTTGATCTGCCGACACCAGGTCAAGTGTCTGTAGGATGCATATTTGGGGGCTGTGGCGCCAGTCCAGCGCGGTGGGGTTTGCGCGGCTGGCAAACGTGATCAGATTGTAGGGTGGATCGCAGGTCAGGATCCCAGACCGGAGAAGGCCATGGGAAAGTCCCCTCTCGGCGAAGACCGGGTCATCCGGGTAGCGTTGTGCCAGTGCAACGTTGTGGTCGGCGACATCGACGGGAACGTGGGGAAGATCCGTGACAGTCTCGAGCGGGTGCGTGAGTTTGGGGCCGACCTGGCGCTGTTTCCTGAGCTGACCGTCACAGGTTACCCGCCGGAAGACCTGTTGCTGAAGCCTCATTTCGCCGAGCGGGCGGAGGCGGCGCTTCGTGATTTGGCGGGCGACGTACGCGATGTGGTGGCCGTGATCGGGTTTCCGGAGCTGTGCGACGACCTGTTCAACACGGCGGCCGTGATCACCGGTGGGGAAATCGCCGCCAAGTATCGCAAGAGCTACTTGCCGAACTACGGAGTCTTCGACGAGCAGCGGTATTTCGCTCGCGGCCAGGACACGCTGGTGCTGGACATGGACGGCGTGAAGGTGGGGGTAACGATCTGCGAGGATCTCTGGTATCCGGGCGGTCCGGCGCAGCGGGCGGTGCTCGACGGCAAGGCCGACGTGCTGGTGAACATGTCGGCCTCCCCGTACAGCCGAGGTAAGGGTACGGTTCGCGAGCGCATGCTCGCGACTCGCTGCGAGGACTACGGGTGCTTCCTGGCGTTCTGTAACACCGTGGGTGGGCAGGACGAGTTGGTGTTCGACGGGCACAGTCTGGTGATCGACCCGCGCGGCACCGTGATGGCGCGCGGCAAGCAGTTTGCCGAAGACCTCCTGTTGATCGACCTCGATCTGCGCGGTGTCTCGCGCCGCCGCCTGCACGACCCGCGTTGGCGGCAGCGTCCGCCGGCCCCCGTTGACGGAGTGAAGATCGCGCCCGTTCGTAGACCGCGACGCAAGAAGCCGGAGATCGAGACGCCCGCGCTCAGGGAGCTGCTCGACCCCGAGGCGGAGGTGTACCAGGCTCTGTTGCTGGGCACGACCGACTATTTCCGCAAGAACGGCTTCCGGCACGCGGTCCTCGGACTCTCCGGTGGGATCGACTCGGCGCTCGCTCTCGCCGTCGCGGTGGACGCTCTGGGGTCGGACGCCGTTACCGCCGTCTCTATGCCGTCGCGTTACACGGCGGCGGAGAACCGCGAGGACGCTGCGACATTGGCCCGACGATTGGGTGTCGACTTCGTGGAGATCCCGATCGACGGCGTGTTCGGCTGTTACCTGCAGGCGCTCGAGGAGCGGTTCCAAGACACCGAGCCCAACGTGGCCGAGGAGAACATCCAGGCACGCATCCGCGGCAACTTCCTCATGGCGCTCTCCAACAAGTTCGGCTGGCTCGTCCTGGCGACCGGTAACAAGAGTGAGATGAGCGTCGGCTACGCCACCCTCTACGGCGACATGGCCGGCGGCTTCGCGTTGCTCAAGGACGTCCCCAAGACCTGGGTCTACAGGCTCTCGCGCTGGCGCAACCGCGACGGCGAGTTCATCCCGGAGCGGATCATCGCCAAGCCGCCGTCCGCCGAGCTGAGCGAGAACCAGCTCGACAGCGATGCCCTGCCGCCTTATGAGATCCTCGACCCCATCATCGAGGCCTACGTCGAGGAGGACCGCAGCCCCGAGGAGATCGCAAAGCAAGGGTTCGATCGGGGGTTGGTTTATGAGGTCGTCGAGATGATCGATCGGGCCGAGTATAAGCGCCGGCAGGCGCCGCCCGGCATCCGCATCTCGCCGCGCGCCTTCGGCAAAGACCGGCGACTGCCGATGACGAATCGGTATCGACCGTCCCCGCCGCACTAGCGGTCAGGTCAGGAACGCCGCCCCAGCTCCAGGACCTTCCCGACGGGGCAGGGGTCGAGTTGCGGCCGTCG
This sequence comes from Gemmatimonadota bacterium, assembly GCA_039586575.1. Classification (GTDB taxonomy): domain Bacteria; phylum Gemmatimonadota; class Gemmatimonadetes; order Palauibacterales; family KS3-K002. Next base: position 62,506 of record JBDHKD010000016.1, read on the forward strand.
GCAGCGGCATACCCATCCATATGTTGTCTTCTTCCAGCTAGCGGGGCCGGATGAGTTTGCGGCGGCGGGAGCCAGGACTCAGCCGGTCGCCGGTCGGGTCGGGGGGCGGCTCTTGCGGAAAGGGCAGGGAGCTTATCGCTTTTGGGCGTTTCGAGCAGCGCGGAACCTGACGAGGTGGTGGGCGAATGACCGACCTGCGGGGATACTGGAAGCGATTGAGCGAGCTGCCGGGGATCGTGAGGCGGCCGGAGGATGCCAAGCTGGGGGCCTTGGAGGATGCGGGTGCCAAGGTGCTGGTGGAGGAGCAAACGGAATTCCAGCGGATCCTGCTGCTCGAGACGCCGAAAGGGGAGATCATGCTGCTGTTGGACGGGGAGATCCAGTTCTACAGCGGCGACGAGCATCGCTTTCACGAGAGCCTGGCGATCGTGCCGTTCCTCTACACCCGCGAGCCGGTCAGGCGCATCGGTGTCATGGGGGGTGGCGACGGCTTGATCGCGCGTGAGTTGCTGCGCCACTTCGGTGAAGAGATCGAGTCGATCCGGATCGTCGACATCGACCCGGCGATGACCGAACTGGCCCGGACGCACCCGCGACTGCTGGAGCTAAACCGGAGCAGCTTGCTGGACGATCGGGTGGAGATCGTCAACGCCGACGCGCTGGCCTACCGGACGGACCGGCCGTTCGACCTGATCATCGGTGACCTTCCCGACCCGACGAATCCCGTGTTGGGCGGACTTTACTCTCGCGAGTTCTACTCGGGACTACGGGAACAGCTGACACCCCAGACCGGCACCCTGGCGGTGCAGGTTGTCTACATCCCGCCGCTGTTCGACGGTGTGCTCAGCACGCTGCGATCGGTCTTCCCGGCGGTGCGAGAGTACGCGGTCTGGATGTACAGCTTCGTGCGCGCCGGGTTCGCCCTGGCGGGCCAGGGGCCGCTGCAGCGTTGGCGCGAGCTGCCACCCGAAACTCGCCATCTCACGCCAGAGATCCTCGAGCAGGTCTTCTACTTCGCACCGGATGAGCCGAGGGCGGAGGTGAGCGAGGTGAGCACGCTGGAGAACCGTCGGGTGCTGGATTGGTACGACGAGTTTCTGCGGGACTATTTCGAGGAGCGGATACTCTACTACTAGCGGGCGGTGCCCGGGCTGGGCGCGGCCCGGCTGTCAACTGCCCGACCCACGGCGTCCGCCCGGGAGGGGCTATTCAGCGCGGGGTCAGAACTTGCGGTCCTCCAGGAACCCCCGATACGCCAGGTCGCTGTCGACGCGATCTCCTTCCAGACGGTCTACAACGAAGTCGGCTGCGCGCTGGGCCCGCTCGGCGAGGGCGCAGCTGACGATGTCGACCGAGGCGTAGCCGTGCTCTGGGTAGGTGTGGATCGCGAAGTGCGACTCGCAGATCGGCAGGAAGACGGTGAGTCCCTGACCCGGGTAGCGATAGACGGCGGGCTCGGCCAGCGGGTGCATGCTGGCTGCCGCCGCGGCGCCGGTCAGTACGGCTCCGATCTGATCTGGGTCGTTGAGCGTCTCGAAGTCCACGCCGTAGATGTCGAGCATCACGTGCGTCAGTACGGCGCGGTCCGTGGCCCCCTCATGTGAAGCCACCTTGTGCATTGTCACCCCCCTCGCGGTCCTGTAATGAGACTCCCGGTTGCTGACGGCTGCTAATGTCCGTAAGAAAAGAAGGCTGGCGGTGTTTCGCAATAGCCTCGTAGCCCGGGTTTCCGGCGATTTCGAGCGTCGCTAACGGCTCAGCCGTTTCGCTCGAATATCGCGATGATCCGGCACTTCCTGTGCTCGCCCTGGCCGTAAGGATCGAGGTCGTATGAGAACCGCAGGGTCAGCGAGTCGTCGCGCTGGGATCGAAAGTATTCCACGAGGACAGTTTCATCGGGGTTGTGTCCGTCGACCTGGAGCGTCAAGCTGTGCTCGCCGACCTCGGCCACCCAGAAATCGTCCCCCTGCTCAGCGACTTGAGTCCCGTCGGCCTCGCGGGAAAACTCCAGCCTGCCGGTACGGTCCTGAGCGAAGCGGAGCGTGACGCGGAGGGGGCGGCCGTGAGCCGGGGGCGCGGCTGTGAGGTCGGTCGCCGGTCCCGGTTCTTCGCCTTCGGCGACGACGAAGCTTGTGGCCGACCAGGATCCGACGAAAGCATCGTATAAGAGGTCGGTCTCGGTGAGCGCCGGCTCGTCACCGGTGCAGGCCGCCGCGATCAGGCACGGGGCGACGAGGAGCAGGACCAGGGTGTATAGGGCGCGGTGCGAATGCATACGGGTACCCGTCGGCGGTGTCGGGGCGACTCGAGTGTTTGTGAGTGGGCGCCAACATACTAAGCTGGGTTTAGGAGGACAAGTGGTCCCGTGAACACCGTTCTTATAGCCCCGACCGCCTTCAAGGGTACGCTGGGGCCGGGCGCCGTGGCGGCCGCGATGGCGGACGGCGTACGCGCCGCTTGGCCTGCGGCTCGCATCATCACACGGCCGCTGTCCGACGGAGGCAACGGCCTGCTCGAGGCCTGCGCCGGCTTTCTGGAGGGCGCTCTCGAGGAGTATCGAGTGAGTGGGCCGTTGGGCGAGCCGGTGCGCGCCCGCCTGCTGCGGGCCGGACATCTTGCGGTGATCGAATCGGCGGAGGCGTGCGGGCTTCATCTGGTCCCGGTTGGCCGGCGTGATGTGCTTTCCTCCACCACACGCGGCGTCGGCGAGCTATTGGAGGCGGCGGTCGCCGGTGGCGCGGAGGAGATCGTGTTGGGCCTGGGCGGGAGCGGCACCGTGGATGGGGGCACCGGGATGGCGCGGGCTCTTGGCTGGCGTTTCGAGGGCGCGGACGGTAGGCCCATCCGGGAAGGCGGCGGGTCGCTCGCCGCCCTGCAATTGATCCGGCCACCCGAGCGGCGGCTCGAGGCTCGGGTGACGGCCCTGTGCGATGTGGAGAACCCGCTGCTGGGGAACGAGGGCGCCGCCCGCGTCTACGGGCCGCAGAAAGGTGCCGACGCGCGAGACGTGGAGATCCTCGAGCTGGGTTTGGCGCGCCTGGCGCAGGTGGTCAGTGCACAGCTCGACCGGTCGGTGGCCGGGCTCCCCGGCGCCGGCGCGGCGGGTGGTCTGGGCGCCGCCGCCTGGGCGTTCCTCGGCGCCGAACTGGTAAACGGCGCGAGCTGGATGATCGAACGGACGGGGCTGGGTCGCTTGTTGGGCGAGGCCGACCTGGTCATCAGCGGCGAGGGGCGGTTCGATGTTCAGAGCGGGATGGGCAAGGTAACGGGCCGGCTGATCGAGGCGGCCCGCGCGGCGGGAGTGCCGGTGCTGCTGGTCTGCGGGCGCCTGGACGGGCCGACGCCCCCAGGGGTGCGGGCGGTGGACGGTGCCGGGCGACTTCTGGAGGCGGCCGCCCTGAGCGAGCTGACCCGTGACGCTTGCCGCGGCCTCGCGACCGGGGATACACTGTGAGCCTAATTCCTGAGACGGCTGGCTGTTGGGAGGATAGATGTCGAACAACGACCTGATGGAGAAACTCGTCTCGCTGTGCAAGCGGCGGGGATTCGTATTCCAGTCGTCCGAGGTCTACGGCGGCCTAGGGTCGGTCTGGGACTACGGCCCGCTGGGGGTCGAGCTGAAGCGGAACGTCAAGGATCGCTGGTGGCGTGACATGGTGTCCCGTCCCGATATCGAGGGCCTGGACGCCGGGATCCTGATGCACCCCGAGGTGTGGGTGGCCAGCGGGCACGTCGAGGGCTTCACCGACCCGCTGGTCGAGTGCAAGAACTGCCACCGCCGTTTCCGGGCCGACGAGGTCGAGAGCCAGTGTCCGAGTTGCGGGATGAAAGAGCAATTCACGGCGCCGCGCATGTTCAACCTCATGTTCAAGACCTTTATGGGTCCGGTGGAAGATGAGGCGGCGCAGATCTACCTGCGTCCCGAGACGGCGCAGGGCATCTACGTCAACTTCCTAAACGTTCTGAACTCGTCGCGGCAGAAAATTCCGTTCGGTATCGCGCAGATCGGCAAGGCGTTCCGCAACGAGATCACCCCGGGCAACTTCATCTTCCGGACCCGCGAGTTCGAGCAGATGGAGATGCAGTTCTTCGTCAAGCCGGGCACCGACACCGAGTGGTTCGACTACTGGAGGAATGAGCGACTGGAGTGGGTCAGGTCGCTCGGTATCCGGCCCGAGCGGCTGCGGCTCGAGCAGCATACGCGCGAGGAGCTCGCTCACTACGCGTACGACGCGTATGACATCCAGTACGAGTTCCCATTCGGCTGGCAGGAATTCGAGGGGATCCACAACCGTACGGACTACGATCTCGGCGCCCACCAGAAGCGCTCGGGCAAGAAACTCGAGTACTTCGATCAGGCGATGAACGAGAGATATATCCCATACATCATAGAGACATCGGGCGGTGTCGACCGACTGATGCTCGTGCTGCTCGCCGACGCCTACCGAGAGGAAGAAGTCGAGGGCGAGACCCGCGTGGTTCTCAGCCTGCAGCCGCGGCTGGCGCCCACCAAGCTGGCAGTCTTTCCGCTCGTCAAGAAGGACGGCATGCCCGAGCTGGCGGAAAAGATCTTCGAGGATCTGCGACAGCGCTTCACCGCCTTCTACGACGCGTCGGGATCCATCGGACGCCGCTACCGCCGCCAGGACGAAGCAGGTACACCCTTTTGCATCACGGTCGACGGGCAGACACTGGAGGACGACACGGTCACGGTGCGCGACCGCGATTCGCTCGTCCAAGAACGCATCGCGACGGGTAAGCTCGCCGCGTATCTGGCCGAAGCGATCGGCTAGCCCATGTTTCTGCGACGTCTCCTGGCGCTCGGTAGCGGCGCGCTGGCCGGCGCCTATCTGGTCGATCGCTGGCGCCGCAACAGTGCGAAGCCACCGCGGCCGCTGCGCGATCACCGCGGCCGGACGATCGAGCCGGTCTTCGTCGAGCTGGAGGGCGGTGAGTGTGTCCCGGTCGTGGAGTCAGGTAAAGGTCCGGCGGTAGTCCTGATTCCGGGCCTCACCGGCGACAGCGAGGTATTCCGATACCAGATAGCGGCTCTGTCTGAGAGTTACCGGGTCATCGCTCCCAACCTGCGTCTTGATTTTGCGGGAGTCGGGCAACGGTTCGATCAGTTCGCCCACGATGTCGCGGCCGTCCTGGACGCGCTGGACGAACCGTCGGCTTGTCTGCTCGGCCTGTCGTTCGGTGGCCCCATCGCGATTCGCTTCGCATCGCTGTATCCGGACCGGACCTGGGCTCTCATCCTCACCAACACTCTGGCGCGGCTCGACCTCTCGCATGTCGGGATGAACCGCACGCTGCTCATACCGGTGGCCCGCTGGACTTCCCGTTTTCTCCCGGAAGCGCTGATGAGGCGCCTGGCCGACTTCTGGGGGCGCCACGGCGTATGGGTCTTCGACCCGTCGCCGGGCAACGAGCGGATCATCGACTACGAGTTGACGACGCCGGTTCGCGTGCCGATGTCGGTCGGCGAGGCGCGCCTGGACACGTTCAAGGACTGCGATCTGCGAAGCGTGCTGGGCAGTATCCGTCAGCCGTCGCTGGTGATCAGCGGGGCGTCCGACACCTACACGCCTGCGGAGTGGCAGCGCGAGATCGCCGAGCTGCTGCCGAACTCGACGCTGGTGGAAATCCCCTACGGCGGGCACCTGTCCTTGATATCGCACGCCGAAGAGTTCAACGAGTTGGTGGTGAGCTGGCTCACCGGAGTCCGATCGCTCGCCGCCGAGACCGCGTGAGGCTCGAGATTCGTGACTTCTCGATCTGAGGTATTCACCTCCCGCTGGGGAATGATGTTGGCCATGCTCGGTATGGCGGTGGGCACGGGCAACATCTGGCGCTTCCCGCGCATCGTCGCCACCAACGGCGGCGGTAGCTTTCTGTTCGCCTGGGTCATCTTTCTGCTTGCTTGGTCGGTGCCGCTGATCCTGGTCGAGTTCGCGGTTGGCAAGGCGACCCGTTCCGGTACCGTGGGCGCTTTCGGCAAGCTGATCGGCAGGAAGTTCACCTGGATGGGCAGCTGGGTCGGTTGGTGCTCCACCGCCATCATGTTCTACTACTCGGTCGTGATGGGGTGGTGTATCCGCCATTTCGTCGCCACGCTGACGCGCGAGATTCCGGGCGCGACGCCGGAAGCGTTCTGGCAAGGGTTTGCCGGCTCGTCCGGGGCGCTGCTGACGCACGCCGTGGCGATGACGTTGGGGGTGGCCGTCGTCGCGCGGGGCGTGCGTGGGATCGAGCGTGTGGCGCGGGTGCTGATCCCCAGCCTCGTGGTGCTGGTGCTGGTACTCGCGGTCAGAGCGATCACGTTGCCCGGCGCCGTGCGGGGCCTCGAGTTCATGTTCACGCCTGACTGGGCGCAGCTGGCCGACTATCGGGTCTGGCTGGCGGCGCTGACTCAGAACGCCTGGGACACCGGTGCCGGCTGGGGTCTCATTCTGACCTACGCGGTCTACATGCGGGTGCGTGAGGACACGACACTGAACGCCTTCACCCTGGGGTTCGGAAACAACTCGATGTCGCTGTTGGCCGGGATCATGGTCCTCTGCACCGCGTTCGCCCTGCGGCCCGATGTGGCGGGCGAGATCGTTGGGGCCGGTAACGAGGGCCTCACTTTCATCTGGGTGCCGCAGCTGTTCGCGATGATTCCCGGCGGCCGCTTCTTCATGGCGCTGTTCTTCCTGGCCCTGGTCTTTGCCGCCTGGACGAGCCTGATCTCGATGATCGAGCTCGCCACACGGGTGCTCGCCGATGCGGGAATTCCGCGGGTACGGGGCATATGGCTCGTCGGAGTGGTCGGTTTCCTCGCCGGCATCCCCAGCGCTCTCTCCATGGAATTCTTCGCCAACCAGGATTTCGTTTGGAGCGTTGGCTTGATGCTGTCTGGCTTCTTCTTCGCCTTCGCCGTGCTCAAGTTCGGCGTCCGCAGATTCCGCAACGAGCTGGTGAACCAGGCCGGCGCCGACATGACGATCGGCCGCTGGTGGGAGTGGACCATGGTGCTCTGCTTGCTAGGCTCCGTGGTTCTGATCGTCTGGTGGTTCCTCCAGGTGCGGGGAGAGGGATGGCGCTCGGCGCTCGACCCCTTCAGCACGTACAGCATCGGGACCGTGCTGGTGCAGTGGGCGATCGTGCTGCTGGCGTTCGTGTTGGCGAACAACTGGCTGGCACGCCGCTCGGGAGTGGTGAAGTAGCGGCAAACCGCATGCTATGCGCGGTGCACCGTGGAAGATGATCTCTCAGGTGAAAGACCACGCCGACAGCGGGCGTCTCACGCCCTACGAAATGGTGTTCGGCGAAGATCGCTTCTCCGAGCAGGTGTTCCCGGCGATCGCTGAAGAAGCACGGCGGCAGTTGCTGGACCCGTGGAGGCGCGATCAGTTTGCGCGGCTGGAGAGCGTGGGGTCGCTGCTTCTGGAGGTGCTCCCCGAGGGCGACGAGGCCGCGGCCGTCGACCAGTACCTTCAGATTCTCTACCACGCCTACCACTTCTGGAACGCAGGCTGCCCGTTGTACGCTGTCGAGAAGCCGGTGCTCCGCCGTCTGGTCGAGTCGGCGCCGAAGCTCGAGGGTTGGCGCTTGCGGTTGCCAGAGCCGGCGCTCTACGTGGAGTTGCCGCGCAACTTGTTTTGGGCCGAGGTGACGGGCGGCCCCCCCGAGCCGGTGGAGGGGCTGCACCTGGCGCGCGAGCCCGAGGGCGCCGCGGAGGTCGACGTGCTGCTGGTGCTGGGGATGCGGCCCGAGCGGGGCGGCTTCAGCGTCGCCGGGCTCAGCCTGGACCCGGAGCGGGCGCTGGCGCTCGAGGCGCCCGAGTCCTTCGCTTCGGACATTCCCGGCGCCGAACTCGCTGGACTATATTCCCTGCGGAGGTTCTCGGAGGCCGCGGTGCTAACGATGCGCCTGCTCTGGTACGTCGATACGAATCCGGCGGCGCTCGAGCGGGTGAGCGTCGTCGAACTGGAGCGGCGGGCGCCCGGCCATAGCCAGCCAACGGCCCTGGGCCACGTCCGGGTGAGCCTGGTCGAACGGAGACGCGGATGAACGGCGGTGTCCGCATAGCGCGGTTCTTCGGCTTCGAGGTGCGGCTCGACCTCTCGTGGTTTGTGGTCTTCCTGCTCGTCCTCTGGACGTTCGCCCAGAGTGTTTTCCCCAATGCGAGCCCGGGACTGAGCCGGACGACGTACGTCGTCATGGCGCTGGTAGGTGCAATCCTCTTCTTCGCTTCGGTCCTACTCCACGAGCTGGCGCACTCGGCGATGGCGAGGGCGCGGGGCATAACGGTGGAGGGCATCACCCTGTTCATCTTCGGTGGCATGGCCCGGATCCGTTCCGAGGCCACCAACCCGAAGGACGAGTTTCTGATCACCGTCGTCGGTCCGCTGTCCAGCTTCCTGATCGGGCTGATCTTGCTGGCGGCCGCCTGGCTGGGCAGAGCGACGGGTCTGCCGCAAGCCACCGTGGCCGTGGCCAACTATCTCGCGCTGCTGAACTTCATTCTGGCGGGCTTCAATCTGATTCCCGGGTTCCCTCTCGACGGCGGCCGTCTGTTGCGCTCACTGGTCTGGCACTTGACCGATGATTTGCGCAAGGCGACGCGCTGGGCGTCGCGGACCGGCCAGGCATTCGGGCTCTTCATGGTCGGGCTCGGAATGCTCAGCCTGTTTCAGGGTTTCTTGGTCAACGGGATCTGGCTCATCTTCATCGGTTGGTTCCTCACCCAGGCGGCGGAAGCGAGCTACAAGCAGCTGATCATGCGGAGGGTTCTGGAGGGCGTCGAGGTCCGGGAGGCGATGACGCGGAACCCCGAGACCGTCTTCCCGGACCTGCCACTTCGCGACCTGGTGGACGACTACTTTCTGAGACGCCGCTACAGTGCTTTCCCGGTGATCGACAACGCCGGTAACCCGCTGGGTTTGATTACCCTGAGGCAGGTGAAGGAGATCGACCGTGGCAGCTGGCCCACCACACCGGTTAGCAGCGTGATGACCCGAATCTGCGAGGCCGTGACCGTCCGACCGGACGACTCGCTGGCGGAAGTCTTGACCAAGTTGGAGAGCGCCGGCGTGGGGCGTGCGCTCGTGGTCAACGATGGGCGACTCGAGGGCCTCATCTCGCCCTCGGACGTGGCGGCTTGGCTGGACAGATACCAGCAGCTGCATTAGCGAGGGTCGAGTGGGCGGCGGCAAGAAAGGCAAGCGGCGGAGTGACGGAGCGGGCAGCGAGCCGGCGGCTGCGCGTCAAGAGCGTGCCGGACGTCTGATCGAGCAGCTGGCGGGATCGTACGAGGCCCGTGTCGAGCTCAACTTCACGAATCCGCTCGAGCTCGCCGTCGCCACGATCCTGTCGGCGCAGTGCACTGACAGGCGCGTCAACGAAGTCACGGATACCCTGTTCAAGAAATACCGGACCGCCGAGGACTACGCCAACGCCGATCCCGGAGTATTCGAGGAAGAGATCCGCTCCACCGGCTTCTTCAGGAACAAGACACGCGCGATCATCGGCTTCGCTCAGTCGCTCGTCGAAACTTACGACGGCGTCGTACCGGGAACGATGGAGGAGCTGGTGCAGCTCTCCGGCATCGGCCGCAAGACCGCGAACGTGATACTGGGCTCGGCGTTCGAGGTGAACGAGGGGATCGCCGTCGATACGCACGTCAAGCGCGTCGCGCAGCGGCTCGGCCTGACGGCGGAGTCCGATCCCGACAAGATCGAGTGCGATCTGATGCGGCTCGTGCCGCGGGAGGGCTGGCACAGCTTCTCGTTGCGGATGATACAGCACGGCCGGTACACCTGCACGGCCAGGGCGCCGAACTGCGGGGCCTGCCCGCTGGCGGATCTCTGCCCGAGCGCCGAGCTGAACTGAGGAAACGGAGCGTATCGAGATGGAACTGAAGCGCGACGACGCCGTGGCTCTGATGCATGAGTTCACGGAGAACGAGAACCTGCGGCGTCACATGTACGCGGTGGAAGCTGCGATGCGGGCCTACGCCAGGAAGTTCGGTGAGGACGAGGGGCTATGGGGGATCACCGGGCTGCTACACGATTTCGACTACGAGCGCTGGCCCAACGACGCGCGGCGACCCGATGACGAACACCCGACGACCGGGGTGGCCATTCTGAGGGAGCGGGGATACCCGGAGGAGATATTGCAGGCGATCCTTGGACACGCGGAACACACGGGCGTGCCGCGCGAGACACTGATGGCGAAGACATTGTTCGCCGTCGACGAGCTCACCGGATTCCTGACGGCGTGCGCGCTGGTGCGACCCGATGGGATCAACGGCATGAAGGTGAAGTCGGTGAAGAAGAAGTTCAAGGACTCGAGCTTCGCCCGCGGTGTGAATCGCGAGGATGTGAGCAAAGGTGTCGAGGAACTGGGCGTCGACTTTGCGGAGCACGTCGAGCTGGTGATCGACGCGATGAGCGAGATCAAAGACGAGTTGGGGCTGGGAGGCAGCGGGGCGTCCTGACGCCCGCTGGCGATAGGAATGCCGATCAAGACGATCATCGAGCCGTTCAGAATCAAGGCGGTCGAACCGATCCGGATGACGACCCGCGATGAGCGGGAGGCGCGGATCGAAGAAGCCTACTATAACGTGTTTCTCCTGCATGCCGACGATGTGCTGATCGACTTGCTCACCGATAGCGGGACCGGCGCGATGAGCTCGAATCAGTGGGCGGCCGTGATGCGGGGCGACGAATCGTATGCGGGCAGTCCTTCATATTATAGGTTCGAGGCGGCGGTCAAGCGGCTGTTCCCGTTCAAGCACGTCATACCGACGCACCAGGGCCGGGCGGCCGAGCGGATTCTGTTTTCCGTTACCTGCAAGCCCGGTCAGATCGTTCCGAGCAATACGCATTTCGACACGACACGCGCCAACATCGAGTATCGTGGTGCACGGGCCGTCGACCTGCCCTGTAAGGAATCACACGAGACTGGTGCCATCCATCCGTTCAAGGGCAACATGGAAGTCGAGGCGCTGGTAGACCTGCTCGAGCAGCAGGGCCCCGCGAAGGTGCCTCTCGTGATGATGACGGTGACGAACAACTCGGGCGGCGGTCAGCCGGTCTCGATGGCGAACGTGCGGGCCGTGTCGGAGGTCTGTCAGCGCCATGGCATACCGTTCTATATCGATGCCTGCCGCTTCGCCGAGAACGCGTATTTCATCAAGCAGCGAGAGCCGGGCTACGACGGCAAAGCCGTCGCGGAGATCGCCTACGAGCTCATGGGCTACGCCGATGGGTGCACCATGTCGGCAAAGAAGGATGGACTGGCGAATATCGGCGGCTTTCTGGCGACCAACGACGAGGAGCTGGCGCGGCAGGAGAAAGACCTGCTCATCTTGACGGAGGGCTATCCGACGTACGGTGGCCTGGCGGGCCGTGACCTGGAAGCGATCGCTGTCGGTCTGGAAGAGGTCGTGCACGAAGACTACCTGCAGTATCGGATCGTTTCGACCGAATACCTTGGGAAGCACATCTCGAGTGAAGGTGTGCCGATCGTACAGCCGCCCGGCGGCCACGCCATCTACGTCGACGCCAAGGAATTCCTGCCGCATCTAGGCCCGCTTCAGTATCCGGGCGTCGCGCTGGCTGTCGAGCTGTATGTCGAGGGTGGTATCCGGGGCGTGGAGATCGGCAGCGTGATGTTCGGTCACCTGGATCCCGAGACCGGCCAGGAGGAGGCGGCCGAGAAAGAGCTGCTTCGCTTGGCCATTCCTCGGCGGGTTTACACGCAGAGTCATATCGACTACGTAGTCGAAGCGATCCTGGAGGTGTGGCGGCGCCGTGAGCAGATCGGCGGCTACCGGATCACTTACCAGGCACCGTTCCTGAGGCACTTCACGGCGCGGTTCGAACCGCTCGGTGGGCGGTCTTGATCTGGCGCGGGGGTCGAAGCTTCCAGTGAACACAACCGCGATCCTCGTTATGGTGCTCACCTGTGGTTTCGTCTGGGGCGGCTTTCTGGCCCTGCTGGCCTACGGGATCAAGCGTGAGCGAGAGAAGGCGGGGGAATTCTAGGAGCGAGGGGCTGGCCCTGGCGATCGCGCGGGTCACCGTGCTGGCGCCCGGTGGGTTCGTGGCGGGCTACGCGGTCGGCCGCGGGCTGGGTCGAATCGTCAGTGGGTGTCCGCTCGCTGGCGCCTGCGTCGACGCGACACCGGTACTGCTGGCCTGGCCGCTGGCCATCCTGGGCATGGGGGCCGGAAGCACGTTCGCGGCGTCGCGGGTTGGCGAGTGGTGGCAGGGGATGCTGGTGTGGGCGGCGGGAATCGTCTCGCTGCTGGTTTTCGTCGTCGTCATCGGCTGGCTGGGCAGCGACAGCGCCGCGGGCCTGGTGATCGCGCTGACCTGGCTGGTTGCAGCGCTTGCCGTGGCAGGCGCAGCCTGGCGTCGGCTATAATGTAGAAGTCTCAAAATGAAGAGGTGAAACCATGGCAGATCCGATCATCCCGCGTGAGTTCCGCGCGATGAGGCGTCCCTCGTTCGCGAAGTCGCTCGCGATGGTGCCGGTGGCGGCGGTACTACTGGTCGCCGTGACGCTCCCGTTCTCGTGTACGACCGTCGCCGAGTACGAGGTCGCGGTGCTCAAGAACCCGGTCACCGGTAACGTGGGGGATGCATCTTTCGGGCAAGGTCTCTACTTCGCCGCGCCCGCCTTCTTCTGGAAGCAGTACTCGAAGTACGAGACGCGGGAGATCCAGTGGCCTTTCGGCGCGCAGAGCGAGCGTGCCGAAGCGCTGACCGCGGACCAGCTGACGATCACCGTGGACGCTTCCTACCGCTACCGGGTCAACCCGGAGAAGGCGGTCGATCTCTTCCTGGTGGTCGGGGATATGGGTGCCGTCAACCGGTATGTGTACACGACGTACCGGACGGCGCTGCGTGACGCCATCGCGGAGTTGACGGGCGCGCAGATCCTCTCCACGGACCGCCTGCGGATCGCGTCGCGCGTCGAGCAGTTGATGGACGAAGAATTGGAGCCGAAGGGGATCGAGGTCGTACGCTTCTTCGTCCGCGAGATCCAGCCGCCGCCGGCGGTGCGGCAGGCGATCGAGCTGAAGCTGCAGCGCGAGCAGGAGGTACAGGCGCAGAGGTACCAGACCGAGATCGTGACGGAGCAGGCCGAGCAGAAACGCCAGGAGGCTCTGGGCATTCGCGACGCCCAGAACATCATCGGCGAGAGCCTGACGGCAGCGTACCTGTCGTACTTCTACATGCAGACGCTCCAGCAGGTGGGTCAGAAGGAGGGGAACGTGATCATCGCGCCCACCGAGGGCGGCAACCTGCTGTTCAACGTTCCGACCAGTATCCGCCGCGGGGGGCAGTAGGACGCCTTGCGAACGGGCGCCCCTCCGAGGTTGATTGCAGAGGGGCGCCCGAGCAGCAGCAGGAGATCCAAGGCGATGAGCCTGCAGTCCGGCACCCGGTTTTGCGCGTTCGCCGCAGTCGTGTGCCTGACCTACGCATGTCGGCCAGCTAGGCCCACTTACGACATCGCTCCGGTTTTAGCCAACAGAGAAGAGGTTGCCGAGGCGCTCCGGGACGTCCAGACGCCCGAGGACGCGGTGGTGGTGCTCTTGGTCCACGTAGACGAGTTGGGGGATGTCACCGATGTCCGAGTCGCGGTGGGCTCGGGCGACCGGCGGCTGGATGGCTGGGCCGTCCGTGCCGGGCGGCAGATGCGGTTCGAGCCGGCTGTTTACGAGGGGAGGCCGGTACCGTCGCTGGTGCAAATCCCGGTGACCTTCGAGAAAGCGCCACCGCCGGGCGACCCGCCGGCGGCGTTGAACGCCGACTCGCTGGTCGCGCTGATGGCCGGCGACCACCCGGGCGTGCGGGGCGCGGCTCACGTGCGGGTTCACGTCGACATCGAGGGCCGGGCCTTCGAGGTCATGCACCTGCGGGCCAGCAGCCTCGAGGTGCGGGAGCTGGGGCAAGATCTGGTCGCCGTCATGCGTTTCAGACCGGCACGAGATCGGAACGTGCCGGTTGATGCTTGGATCGTCGTGCGCTTCGAGTTCGAGGGCATGCGGTCCCGAATCTGCGTCGAGCCGGACCGCGAGCCCTTGGGAGTCGGCGCCCTACGGAGCGGCACGGTCGTCTGCTACAGCCCGCCGCTACCGCCGGCGGGCCAGCCGCTGCGCTGAGATCAGGTTTCGGGCTCGGCGAGCCAGTGCGGAGGCGAGCCGCGACCGGGTCGCAGCGATACGACGAAGCTGGCCAGGAACTCGACAGCGCGAAGCTCGGCCCAGTAGCGCGGACGCCAGGGAAGGGCACCAGCCACGAACCCGGCGTGCCCGCCGTGGTCCGAGAACTCGGCGTGCAGCCACCTCGACCGCTCGACCGCAGCCAGTGGCAGCGACGACTTGGGGACGAAGGGGTCATCCCTGGCGTTGATCAAGAGCGTGGGGCGCCGGATGCGGTCGAGGAAGTGGCTGGAGCTCGAGCGCTCCCAGTAGTCGGCGGCGTCGCGAAAGCCGTGCAGGGGAGCGGTGGCGACGTCGTCGTACTCGCGCCAGCCGCGAGCCTTACGGATGGCGCCAGCGTCCAGGAGGTGTGGGTATTCCTGTGCCTTTTGCAACGCCTTCGTCTTGAGCGTTCGGAGAAAGAAGTGAGTGTAAAGGCGGCCCGCTCCCATGGACATCGTCTGGGCGGCGGCGGCCAGATCGAACGGTGTCGAGATCGCGACGGCCGCGCGGATTTCGTCGGCGGCGAGATCCCCTTCCTCGCCCAGCCACTTGAGGAGCACGTTGCCACCGAGCGACACCCCGATCGGTAGGATCGGCGCGCCCGGGTCCCGCTTGGCCAGTTCGCCGATCACCCAACCCAGATCGGACGTTTCCCCCGAGTGGTAGAGGCGCGGCCGTCGGTTTGGAGAGCCGCTGCAGCCGCGAAAGTTCATGGCAACGCCACGCCAGCTGCGGTCGGCGGCCAGCCCGAGCAATCCACGCACGTACTTGCGGTCGGATGAGCCCTCCAGCCCGTGGACGACGAGCAGTTGCGGTGAGGCCACTGGACCGTCCATGAAATCGATGTCCAGGAAATCGCCGTCCGGGGTGGCCCAGCGGGCCCGCGTCGTCATGACTCGCGGTCGGCTGCGCAGCATCCGATTCCAAATCGTCTGCAGGTGCCGGCTAGGCAGCCACCACGCGGGTTTGAACGCTCCAAGCCGCCCCTGGGCCAGATCCTCTGAATGAACGCGATCGTCCGTCACGAATACCGTCGGTCCGGGTTGAGTCCCAAGGCGCCGGTCCGCTGATCCCGGCGGGCCGGCTGCCGCCCACTGGGTCGGCCTGGGCCTCGCGCGGCAGGAGAGTTGGCCGGTTCGGTCCGGGCCGGGCGCCTGCGGCGCACGGCCCTGCTCTTGCACAGAAGCGCGCGTAGCTGAACATATTGCTACGGGTTGTGGGGTTGCGCCAGATTGACCTTGCAGGCGTTTGGGACAAGAGCGACATCCAATGTCGTGAATAGTCACGTACCGAGATGGATAAGAAGACGAGAGAGGATTCCGCCAACGAGAGCCTGGAAGAGGTCTTCCAGGTCATCAGGTCGGGGGCCGAGCCCGAGGAGGCCGAGAAGCTGACGTCATTTGCACGTGCAGTGCTGGGCCGCGCGCCTGCCGACTTTTTCCGGGGCCGTACGGACGCTGAGATCTTTGAACTGATCTCCCGTTCCTACCATCTGGTGGAGGCGACCGCCCCGGACGCAATCGGTGTGTGCGTCACCCAGCTGGCCGGGTACGGCCACACCGGTACGGCCACTGTGGTCATGAGCGACCGCCCGTTCATCGTCGACACACTGCGCCAGTACCTGACGTCGAAGGGTTTCGAGATCCGCAGTGAACTCCACCCGATTGTGGTCGTGGAGCGGGATGCGAGCGGGCGCGTAGCTGAGGTACACGAGTGGAGTTCCGAAGGTCCGAAGTTCGCAGCGCCCTATTGCGAGTTCGAGGGCCACCTGAACGACGAGATCGTTCAGACGCTGGAGTCGGAGATCCGGACTTGCATGCAGGAGGTCCGGCTCGCGACCGATGACTTCCAGGCGATGCTCAAAGTCGCCGAACTGGTCTGCGAAGAGCTGCGCCGCATCGCGGCGCGGGAACCGGAACGCGCCGACGAACTCGAGGAGACCGTCGCCTTCATCGATTGGCTGAAGGACGGCGGCTTCGTCTTTCTGGGCTATCGCGGCTACGACTTGCGCCGCGGGGGGGACGGCCGCCTTCTCGTCAGCGTCGAACGCGGCTCCGGGCTGGGCATCCTGCGCCGCGAGAAGGACTCCTCGGCTTGGGAAGCGAAGTTGCTGGATGAGTTTCCGCCGGATCTGCGTGCCCGTGCATTATTGGGCCCGACGCTCATCGTGTCGAAGGCGAACTCGGAGTCGCGGGTCCATCGCCGCGCGCGCATGGATTACATCGGCATAAAGAGGTACGACGAATCGGGTGAAGTCGTTGGTGAGCATCGCTTCCTGGGCCTGTTCACCTGGAAGGCCTACACCGAGTATGCGGGCGACATCCCCATACTCCGCCGCAAGCTGCAGAAGGTGCTTGCCCTCGAGAATCTCTTGAAGGGCTCGCATGACTACAAAGCGATCGTCCAGCTCTTCAACGACATGCCGAAAGAGGAGCTGTTCCTCGTTAGTGTCGAGGACCTGCGCAGGCAATTGCGGGCAGTGATGGCGGCGGAGGACACGGGGGATGTGCGGCTGTTGTTGACGCCCGACATCCTCGGTCGGGGCGTGAACGTGACGGTCATCCTGCCGAAACGGAACTACTCCGACGAGGTTCGGGGGCGGTTACGGCGCGAGATCGCCGAGGCGCTGGGTGGCAGCGTACTGAACGATCACCTGGCGTTGGGAGAAGGCGAGACGGCGCGGATGCATTTTTATGTCTCGGCTAGCCCGGAGCGCGTGGCGGAAGTGGATGTCGATGCGCTGCGCGATCACGCGGCGGCGATTGCGCGGACCTGGAAACAGCGACTGAGCGGTGCACTCGACGATCGGTTTGGAGCGGAGGGTGCCCACCGGCTGGAAGAGCGATACTTGGATGCGTTTACGCCGGAGTACGTGGCCACGGTGGACGTGGACACGGCGGTCGAAGATATCGAGCGACTCGAAGCACTGGCGCGCACCGGAATGATGCAGGTGGCCATGGAGCCGCACGAGAGTGCGGAATTACAGGCCACCCAGCTGCGCCTGTTCGTCAGGCGCGGCACGATGATCCTGGCCGATACGATGCCGATGCTGGAGAACCTGGGGCTCCGGGTGATCGAGGCGGACGCGCTCGAGATCGAGGCCGCCGGCAAAGGGGCAGCGACGATCCACACTTTCGTCGTGCAGGGGCCGGACCGGCGGCCGCTGGATCACGCGGTGGTAGGCGAACGGGTGAGCGACCTGCTATGTGCGGTGCAGGGCGGCCAGAGTGACAACGATCGCTTCAATCGTCTCGTAATCACCGCGGGCTTGACCTGGCAGGAAGTGGCGGTGCAGCGTGCGTACTCGGCGTACGCTTTCCAAATCGGTGCCGTACCCAGCCGCCGCGCAGCCCCCGACGCCCTGATCGCCCATCCCCAAGTGGCACGGCTGCTGTTCGAGTCGTTCGGTGCGAAGTTCGATCACAGGTTCACCGGTGACCGCGCGGTCGCCGTAGCTGCGGCGGCCGGCCGGTTCAAAGACTCGCTACAGGCCGTCGAAAGCATCGCCGATGATCTGACCCTGCGGCGGCTGCACAACCTCATCGAGGCGACGGTGCGGACGAGCTATTTCCGCAACCTGGAGCACGACATCCCCTGCCCGCGTCTCACTTTCAAGCTCGACTGCGCAGCGGTCGAGCAGATGCCGCAACCGCGGCCGGCGCGCGAGATGTTCGTGCACGGCGTCCGGGTGAGCGGTGCGCACCTGCGGTTCGGTCCGGTGGCGCGGGGTGGTTTGCGCTGGAGCGAGCGGCCGGACGACTTCCGCACGGAGGTTCTGGGGCTGGTGAAGACGCAGCAGGTCAAGAACGCGGTGATCGTGCCGAGCGGTGCGAAAGGCGCGTTCTGTGTGCGGCGGCCGCCGGCGGATCGCTCGGCGCTCTACGACGAAGTGCGTGAGTGTTACCGCGACTTCGTGAGCGGGCTGCTCGACGTGACCGACAACATCGTTGACGGCTCGGTGGTCCATCCAGCGGATCTGGTGGTGTACGATGACGAGGACCCGTACCTGGTGGTGGCGGCCGACAAAGGGACCGCGGCCTTTTCCGACACGGCCAACGAGATCGCCGCGCACTACGGCTTCTGGATGGGCGATGCCTTCGCCTCCGGTGGTTCCCACGGCTATGACCATAAGAAGGAAGGGATCACGGCGCGCGGCGCTTGGGAGTGCGTGAAGCTGCACTTCCGAGAAATGGGCAAGGACATCTCACGAGAACCGGTCAGCGTCGTCGGCATCGGTGACATGAGCGGCGACGTGTTCGGCAACGGCATGCTGCTCAGCCGTACCATCAAGCTGATCGCCGGTTTCGATCATCGAAACATCTTCATCGATCCGGATCCCGATCCGCAGAAGTCGTACGAGGAACGACTGCGGCTGTTCCGCCTCCCGTCATCGAGCTGGGAGGATTACAATCGCTCGCTCATCAGTCAGGGCGGGGGGGTCTATCCGCGTGGGGCGAAGGAAATCCGTCTGTCGCCGGAGGCGCAACGCGCGCTGGGTACCGAGCAGACGGCCGTCAACGGCCAGGCACTGATTCGGGTCATCCTGCAGGCGCCGGTGGAGCTGTTCTGGAACGGAGGGATAGGGACTTACGTCAAGTCGCCGGAAGAGACGCACGCGGACGTGGGCGATTCGGGCAACGATGCTGTGCGCATCGATTCAAACGAGCTTCGCGCGAAGGCTGTCGGTGAGGGAGGTAACCTGGGGCTCACGCAGCGAGCGCGGGTCGACTATTCGCTCGAGGGTGGACGCGCCAACACGGACGCCGTAGACAACTCCGGCGGCGTCGACATGTCGGACCACGAGGTCAATCTCAAGATCCTGCTGCGCTCACTGGTCGATCGTGGGCAACTGACGCTGGATGAGCGGAACCGGCTGCTGGAAGCCGTGACCGATGACGTGGCGGAGGCGGTGCTGGCCAACAACCGCTCGCAGGCAAGGGCTCTGAGTCTGGAACAGCTGCGGGCCGCCGAGCGGCTGGGCGAATTCCGGGACGCCTCGTACTATCTGGAGCAGCATGCCGGGCTCCGCCGGGCGCTGGAGTTCGTGCCGGGGTGGAGTCGTCTGCAGCAGCGACAGGAACAAGGCAAGAGTCTGACGCGCCCCGAGTTGGCGGTCTTGCTGGCCTACAGCAAGTTGCATCTCAAGCGAGCGGTCGTCGAGTCGACGCTGCCCGATGATCCGGCGCTGGTTCAGCTACTGCACGATTACTTCCCGGCGCGAATCGTCGAACGGCTGGCGGCCGAGGATCTGCGCGGTCACCGCCTGCAGCGGGATATCATCGCCACGGTTCTCACCAACAGGCTGGTCGATCTCATGGGCTGCACCTTCGTACCGACGGTTACGCGCGACACGGGTGCGACAGCCGCCGATGTGGCACGCGGTTGGTTCGTGGCGGCGGATATCGCCGGCATCTGGGAGATCGTCGACAGGATCGAGCTAGTGCGCGAGTCGATCGCCGCTGAGCAGGAATACCGCTGGCTGCTGGCGCTGGAGGGCATCCTCGAGCGTACGGTGCGTTGGGCGGTGGAGAACCTGCCACACGACGGGGAGATCGGCGGGTCGATCGAGACGTTCAAGGACCCGGTCGCGAAGCTCTACGGGGCCCTGCCGACGATTGTCATGGGTTCGCAGCGCGAGACGTTCGAGCAGGCGCTGGAGGAGCTGAGGGCGAGCGGTGTGCCAACGGAGGCGGCGGAGAAGATCGCGGCGCTGCAGTTTCTCGGCGAGCTCATGGAAGTTGCGCGCATCTCGAAGGAGATCGACGTCCCGGTCACGGATGTGGGGCGTGTTTACTTCGCGCTGAGTGGGGCGTGTTTACTTCGCGCTGACCGACGAAGTCGATTTCGCTCTGCTGTTCGAGCTGCTCGGTATGGCGGCGGGCGAGGATGTTTGGGAGCATCGTGCGGTGCAGGGTCTGATGCAAGACCTGGGTGGGGCGCGGCGCAACCTGACGCTCGCGGTTCTGACGCTGGATCCGGGGGGAGCGTCGATCGACGATCGCTTGGCCCGGTTCCGCGAGAGCAACGCCAGGCGACTGGCAGCGATGCGGGAAGTGCTGGCAGAGCTGATGGTTTCCGATCACATCAACGTGGCGGCGTTAACCGTCGCAACGCGCGAGGTCGTGCGCCAGTCGCGGAGTATCCTGGCGCGTCGTGCTCAACGCGGGGCACAACGGTGACAGCGGCTGGCGGAACGGCCGCAGACGGAGGAGCGATGGCAGAGAAGAAGAAGGACGCCAGGAGTCTGGGTATCGCGACTCGCGCGATCCATACGGCCACGGGCTCGGCGGTACACGGGCCGGGTCGCGGGTCGCCGATCGGCACGCCGATCTGGCAGAGTTCGACCTTCGAGTTCGAGAAGCCGGAAGAGGTGGCCGAAGCCGCAACGTCATCGCGGCCGGAGACGTTCTACACCCGGTATGGCAACCCGAACTTCACCGCGGCACAGCAGGCCATCGCGACGCTGGAGGGCGGTGAGGCGGCGCTGGTCACGGCCTCGGGGATGGCGGCGATCATGCTGGTCTTCCTCGGGCTTCTCAAGAACGGCGATCATGTTGTCGCGCAGACTTGCCACTACGTGGGCACGATGAAGGCGCTGGAGGCGTGGCTGCCGCGTTATGGCATAGAAGTGACCCTGGTCGATCAGACGGATCTGGGAGCGTTCGAGGGAGCGCTGCGGGCGAACACGCGGTTGATCTTCTTGGAGACTCCCGTTAACCCGACGCTGATCTTGACCGATCTGGCGGGCGTCGCCGGTCTGGCGCGCCAGCGCGGCATCGTGACGTGCATGGACAACACGTTCGCCACGCCGATCAACCAGCGGCCGATCGAGCAGGGGATCGACCTGGTCGTGCACAGCGCGACCAAGTATCTGGGCGGCCACAGCGATGTCACGGCAGGCTTCGTGGTCGGCGATAAGGAACGGATCGAGGCGCTGTGGCACGGGCTGATCATCCACGGCGGGATCTCGCACCCGTTCGAGTCTTGGCTGCTGGCCCGCGGCATCCAGACGTTGCCGTTCCGGGTGGCGCGGCACAACGCGAACGCCACGGCGGTAGCCGAGTTCCTCGAGTCGCACTCGGGAGTCGACCGTGTCTACTACCCGGGGCTGCCTTCACACCCGCAGCACGACCTGGCGAAGCGGCAGATGGACGGGTTCGGCGGAATGGTGGTGTTCGAGCTGGCGGGCGGTTTCGAGGCGGCCCGCAACTTCGCTGCGCGTATGCGACTGGCGCGGCGCGCCGTCAGTCTCGGCGGTACCGAGACGCTGGCCGTCCATGCCGCCTCGATGATCCATGCGCGGCTGACGCCGGAGCAGCGTGCGGAGGCGGGGATCTCGGAGAACCTGATCCGGGTAAGCGTGGGCCTGGAAGACCCGGAGGACATCATCGCCGACTTCGGCCAAGCGCTGGAGGGCTAGCGGCTTGCCGGTCGCAGGCGGCGGCGTGCCAGAACGAAGACGGGGGGCTGGGGCCCCCCGTCGTTGTTAGAGCGCGGGTACGCGCGAGCGATTACCTCCCGGCCATCGCCGCGTCGGCTGCCGCTTCGGAGTCGACCAACTGGCCGGTCGTGAGCTCGAGAACGAGACGATCGGCATCGTAGATGTCGTCCAGCGCCTCGAGTACTCCCCGCACATCGACGGCGATCGAGCGATTCACCTTGGGGTCATAGATGAAGTCGCCGGGTAGGCCCTCGATGTTGCCGTCGAACAGCAGACCGACGATCTCCAGGTCGACATTGATGACCGGCGAGCCGGAGTTGCCGCCGATCGTGTCGGCCGTACCGACGAAATTAAGCGGGGTCGAGAGGTCGAAGCTCGCCGGCGGGCTAAGCCAGCGTGCCGGCAGATCCCACTCGGTGCCGGGCCCGTAGGAGTAGTAGTGGTCGTACAGCCCGTAGAAGGTCGTGTAAACGGGCGCCAGCGTGCCGTTGTACTCGTAGTTCTTGACGACGCCATCGGCCATGCGTAGCGAGAAGGTGGCGTCCGGCGGGATTGACGTTTCATAGACGTCGAAGCGGGCACGGCCCAACTGGTTCGCGACGGCGTCTTCCTGCTGCTGCAGCTGGCCGAAGGCGGCCTGGTAGGTGCCGAGCCGCTCGGCGATCGCGCCAACCAACCGTAGCGCCGGGTCCTCCATGGTCAGCGCGCCGCTCTGCAGCGCCTCGGCGGCGCGGGCCGAGTCGGTAAGCACCGAGTTGGCGAGGATCGCCTCAGCAGCCTCCTCCGGCGAACGACCCTGCAATACCGCGCGGCCGATCTCGCTGTCGGCACCCAGGTACTCCTCGAACTGACCGAGCCGTGCGGCCAGCATGGGCTGCTGCAGCGATGCTGGCTGATCGCCGGTGGAGAGGAACCTTTCCTCGACCCTGGCGAGAGCATCCGGCGGTGCCCCGGCCTCGCTCCCGCGCATGTACTGGAAGGCCAGGTTCGCCCGTGCCAGCGCCGCAGCATCAAAGTCCGGGCTGCCAAAGGCGATGAACGCCGCGTAGTCGGACCCGTAGACCATACGCTGTTCCTGAAGCTCGGCCATCTGATCGATCAGACCGGCGTACTTGGCGCTCAGTGCCGGGTCGCTCTCGATTGCCTCGCGGAACTGCCGCTCGTTGTCACGACGTCGGGCCATGTACTCGGGGTTGTGGAGGCCCTTCCACCTGCCGTCGAACAGTTTCTCGGTGTTGCTCAGCCCGAATATCCGGTTCGGGGTGATGCCTGACTCTTCGGCCAGCGCCGGGTCTTCTTCGTAGAACGCCCGGAAGATATTCATGCGGCTGCGGACGAGGTCGAGGATCGCCTTCTCTTGGTACGCGGCTCGCCATTCCAGTTGGGCCACGGTCTGCAGCCGACTGGACCCGCCGGGATTGCCGATCACGAAGATGGCGTCACCGGCCTCCACACCTTCGATGCTCCAGTCGAAGTAGTTGTCCGACTTCAACGGCTCGCCGTTCTCGTCGTAGATGCGGTAGAACGCGAAGTCGAGGGCGTAGCGTGGGTAGGTGAAGTTATCGGAGTCACCACCGAAAAAGCCGAGCTGTAGCTCGGGCGCCGCCACGAGCCGCACGTCGGTGTAGCGACGGAAGACGTAAGCGGAATACTTGGCGCCGTTCCACAGCTCGATCAACTGCACGAGGATGCCGGCATCCTCACCGCCGTACTCGTCGGCGATCCGCGCCGTCAGCTCCTCTTCGATCGCTTCCCGTGCGGCGGCGAATTCAAAGCCCGTGAGTCCTTCCAGAGCGGCGTGGACCTCCTCCGTCACGTCCTTGATCTCGATCAGCTGATCCGCCCTCTGGCTCGACTCACGCTCCTCGCCCAGCGAGGGTGCGTAGAAGCCGTCGTCCAGCAGGCTCTCACCGGGCTGGCTCACCTCGCTGACGCTGCCGCGGGCGCAGTGGTGGTTGGTGACCACCAGGCCGTTGGGCGAAACGAAGGACGCAGAACAGCCGCGGATCCGCAGGGTGCTGAGCCGGGCCTTCTCGAACCAGGCGGCGTCGGGCTGAAAGTCGTAGGTCTCGGCGAAATACTCGAGCGGCGGGTACTCGAACGTCCACATCTTGCCGTTGTCGAACTGGCCCGCCTTGACCTCCTCCATAGCTGGAGGTGCGGGTTCCAATCGGCCCCAGGTCGTGCGTACTCTGTGATCGCTCATGATAAGGACTCGCTCCAAGAGTGGTTCCGGTGATGGAAGGGGTGAAGAATGCAATGTGGCGCCGGGCCGGGTCGGTGGCAACAGGTGATCGGGGGTGTCTGGCGTCACCCGCGTCCCCCGGGTAGAATTGGGCACGGAGCGCGCTCACCCTGCTAAACAGCGGAGGGTATCGCTGGCCTAGATGCCGAAGCGGGAAGACATACGGAGCGTCCTGCTGCTGGG
>JBDHKD010000064.1:0-14911 GCA_039586575.1 Gemmatimonadota bacterium
AACCCGCTCAACCAGGACGCCGTATTAGCTCTCTTGGTTCTCTTCGACTCCGCTGGCCAGTTCGTCGAGCACCTATTCCCGATGATCGCCCCGGCGTTCGATATCTGCTTCCCCGCCACCTGAGCCGCGACGGCTCAGCCATGAACCAAGCGGGCGACCCCTCTGGGGGTCGCCCGCTTATCTTGCCTTCCCTTGCTCCGAGCTCTGCTTAACCGCCGCCGAGCAGCCCCTGGAGGCTCGCTGGCAGTTGCGACCTGATGCTCGCCGCTAGGTCGGGTAAGAGGAAATAGATCGCCAGCCAGGCGACCACGAGCACCGCAGCGACCGTGAGCACGATCCTCAGCAGGCTGCGCAGCGGACGGCGCTTGCCTTTGCCGCCTCTCGGGCGAAGTCTGCAGTTCGGCGCGTGCCGCCTCGTCAGCCGGGACCGTCTTCAGATTGAAGCGATACTCGATCTTGCCGAACTTGACCATATCGCCGTTGCGCAGCGGCTGGGCGACGGCCACCAGCGTGCCGTTGATCCAGGTGCCGTTCGTGCTGTGGTCGTACAGTACGTAGCGCCCGCCTTCGTAACAGACGTCGGCGTGATGTCGGGATACGGTCTTGTCCGTGATGACGAGATCGGCGCGACGCTGCCGCCCTACACGCAGGCTACCGAAGCCCAACGAGTACTGCCGCCCGTCCGAGACCCGGGTGAGTATTCCGACCTGCTCGACATCCGCCGCCGGTTGAGGAGTCTTCTGGCCCACCGGTCGCTTCCCCTCATCATTCATAGCGGGAAGTTAGATCGGCCTGGATTCCCTCGGCAAGCCCAACACCACGCTTCCGCCGCCTCAGTCGAGCGCCCGCCGAGCCGACCGGATGATCAGGTAGGCCAGCACGGCCAGCATGCCCACGGCCAGCGGCTCGGCGAACGGCCCCTGCCACTCGTGCCCGAACCCACGCGGGATACCGAAGGCGCCCGCCCAGAAGGCGATGATCACCCCCATCAGTCCGTCGCCTCCGATCAAGCCGGACGCGTATAGCACGCCCTGCTCCCTCACGCTTTCCTTCCCCTCCCGCGTCCGCTGCTTGTGCTCGAGCAGCTTGCGGATCATGCCGCCGATGAAGATCGGCATCATGGTGGTTATTGGCAGGTAGATACCGACGGCGAAGGCCAGCGACGGAATGCGGAACATCTCGGCGACCAACGCGAGCCCCACGCCGATGAGGACGAACCGCCAGGGAATCTCGGCCTGCAGTACGCCATCGATGACGAGCATCATCATGTTCGCCTGCGGGGCCGGCAGCTCGGCCGACCCGAACCCGTAGGCCCGCTCCAAGGCCAGAATGCTGGCGCAGACGAAGAAGCCGGCGGTGAGGACACCGATCAGCTCACCGGTTTGCTGTCTCCTCGGCGTCGCGCCGAGCAGGAACCCGGTCTTCAGGTCCTGAGACGTGTCGCCAGCAATCGAAGCGGCGATGGCGACCACGGCCCCGATGGACAGCGCCGCCACCCGCCCCGTGTCGTCCGTCCAGCCGAGCGCGACGAAGATCAAGCTCGTACCGAGCAGGGTAGCAATCGTCATGCCCGACGTTGGGTTGGATGTGACACCGACAAGTCCGACGATGCGGCTCGACACCGTCACGAAGAAGAAGGCGAAGATGGCTACGAGGATCGCGGCCAAGACCCGCACGGTCAGGGACTCGATGAACCCGAATACATGCGGCATGACGGCAAGGAAGAGCACGACCAGGCCCACCCCGATCAACACCACGTTGAAAGGCAGATCGTCGTCGGTACGCTTGATCGCCTGCACGACCGCCGAGCCCTCGAAGCGGCTGCGCAATCCGCGCATCCCTTCCTTGAACGAGGTGACGATCATCGGCATGGAGCGGATCAGCGTGGCGATCCCGGCCGTCGCCACCGCGCCCGCCCCGACGTAGCGGATGTAACGCGTCCAGATCGTCTCCGGACCCATATCCGTTATCAGCAGGGTCAATTCCGGATACAACGGCTCGGTCATGCTGCGCCCGATGATCTCGATGGCGGGGATGAGGATCAGCCACGAAATGGCGGCGCCGCCAACCATCACGAGACCGATCTTGGCGCCCAGGATATAGCCCACACCGATCAGCGCCGGCGCCACATCAACTCCGACCTGACCCTTGGGGAGGAAGGGCACCTTAGCCCAGGCGTCGCGCGGCCAGAGGTTGAGCCCGCTCATCAACCACTTGTAGAGCGCGCCAATACCCAACCCCATGAACACGTTGCGCGCTTGCGTGCCGCCGGCGTCCGCCGCCACCAGCACCTCGGCGCACGCGGTCCCCTCGGGATACGGCAACTTGCCATGCTCGCCTTTGATCAAGAAGCGGCGCAGCGGAATCATGAACAACACGCCGAGCAGCCCGCCGGCCAACGCGACGACCAAGAGCTTCAGAACGCTGGGGCTGAACCCCCACATGAACAACGCCGGGATCGTGAAGATCAGCCCCGAGGCCTGACTGGACGACGCCGACCCTACGGTTTGGGAGATGTTGTGCTCGAGGATCGTACCGCCGCGCACGAACGCCCGGAAGACGGCCACCGTCATGACCGCGATCGGGATCGAGGTCGATACGGTGAGGCCTACCCGCAGTCCGAGGTAGGCGTTCGCCGCTCCGAAGACGATCCCGAACAGGGCACCGAGGAGCACGGCGCGCCAACTGAACTCCAGCAGGCGTGTCTCCGCAGCCACGTAAGGTTCATACTGGTCGCCGGGGATCTCCTCGTACGCGGTACGAGAGAGCCTGCGTCGTTCAGTCGGTTCTGCCATCGTCTACTCTCAAGTTCAGTTCTTGCCTTGAATCTCGTCAGCCAGGTCGCCGGCGTCGTAGACCTTGCGCAGCGCCTCGATGATCGCCATCGAGTGGACCGACACCGTGCGGCCGGAATCGTCCTCCCGGAACAGGAACCTGCCGGGGAAGAACTCGATGTTGCCATCGAACACGAGGCCGACGACGTGTGCCTCACGATTGACCACCGGGCTACCGGAGTTACCTCCGATGATGTCGGCGGTCGAAACGAAATTCAGCGGCGTCGAAAGATCGATCTGGTCTTTCCGATCGAGATAACGCTGCGGGAGGTGCCAGGGCTCCTGGTAGTCAAAGGACGCCGCCCGGTCATACAGACCGTAGTACGTCGTCTTGTACGGCGCATACGTCCCGTTGTACGGGTATCTGCGGATGACGCCGTCCTGCAGTCTAAGCGTGAAGGTGGCGTCGGGCGGCAGCATCGTCCCGTAGATCTCGAACAGCGCCTTCGCCACGCGCTCCTCGTGCACCGACTCGCTGGCGCCCAGGTCTTCCAGCTGCTGCTGCAGCTCGCGGCTGCGGGCATCCACGCTACGGGCCAGCACGATCGCTGGGTCATCCGAGGCTGCCACCGCCGCCGGCCCTCCATCCAACAACGCCTGCCGGACCGCGAGTTCGCCCAGACTGCTTTCCCGGACCAGGGCGCGCGCCGCCTGGGCCGGCTCGCGGCCGCCCAGCGCGGCCTGCACCCACGGGTGATCGGCGCCCAGCGCTTGCTCGGCTTTCGCAAGCCGGATGGCAAGCAGCCGCTCCTCGTAGTCATGGTCGATCTGGAGTTCACCCGTAAGCTGCCTCTGCATCCTGGCCAGCCTCTCGTCGCTGTAGCTCCGCTCGCCGGCCGGCTTCGCCATCTCGTCGGCGTAGCGAATGATGGCCGCGGCGATCCCGAGTGTGGTGATGTTGGCGAAGGACGCGTGACGCCGCTCCGGATCCAGCTGGGTCAGCTCGCGATTGACGGTGGCGATCTCGTCCCAGGCGCTACCGTAGGCGGCCTGCAGCGTCGGGTCGGCGGCTACCGCTGCGCGGAAGCTCCGCTCCCATGCCTGTTTGCTCCCCATCAGCTCGGGGTCGTTAAGCCCTTCGATGTAACCGACGTACTGCTTGTAACCGTTCTCCAGGCCGAAGATCGTGTTGCGGTACCTGACCGCCGCCTCCTCGTTCTCGGCCACAAGTTCCCTGAGCACGCTGAGACGCTCGTCGTATGACCGCAGCGTGGCCGGATAGGCGGCGTCCCTCAGGTACTCGAGCTGCGCCACAGTGCGCAGGCGAAGGGTCGTGCCCGGATTGCCGGTGACGAAGATGAGCTCACCTTCCGCAGCTCCAGCCTCGCTCCACGTCAGGTAGTGCTCGGGGTGGAACGGCTGGCCGTCCTCATACACACGGAGTAGCGTGACATCCAGATCGTGGCGCGGGTAAGTGAAGTTGTCGGGATCGCCGCCGAAGAAGGCGGCCTGGCCCTCCGGCGCGAAGACCAGCCGCACGTCGTCGTACCGCCTGTACTTGTAGATCGAGTAGATGCCGCCGTGGTACAGCGAGACGACCTGGCAGCGATAACCGCTCTCGGCCTCGCATTCCTCCTGGATGGCCTCGCGCTCCGCCAGCTTCAGTCGAGTGGCCTCCTCGTCCGGCAGACCGGCAGCGGCTGCCGCGTCGACACGCTCCGTCACGTTTTCGATCTCGATCAGCTGATCGAGGAAGTACCGAGGGCATTGGACCTCTTCATCGCGTGAAGCCGCGTAGAAGCCGTTCGTGTAGTAGTCGTTCTCCTCATCACCTACGGCGGTGATGCATCCACGGGCGCAGTGGTGGTTGGTCATCACCAGGCCGTCCGGCGATACGAACGAGGCCGAACATCCACCGCTCCTCAACGAAGCCAGCCGGAGGTGCTCGAACCACTCGGGCGTGGGGCTGAAGTCGTAGCGCTCCTCCAGATAATCGAGCGGCGGGTTGTCGAAGGTCCACATCTTCCCGAGCCCCGCGGCGTCCACGGCCTCCACACCGGTAAGCAGCGGGGCGGCCTCCTGGCTGGGTGCCGGGGCGGTCGAGGTCGGTGCCTGGGACGCCGAGCAGGCCGCGGTAGATGCGACCGCTAGCGCGACGGACAAGGCGAACCAAACGCGTGTTGACCGATACATAGTAATCCTCCGCGTTCGATACGGGTCATCGGCGCTGGCTGGGGTGAGGGCAAACTCGGGCACGCGGCCCGCTTGGGCAAGGGACCCGCCGCAAGACCACGGCGGGCGACCATCGGCGGCTGCCGGTCGTGTAGCCGGACGCCAGCTGCCGCCTTATCTTAGGCTCCCCCGACATACCGCGGACACTCGAGCAAGAGGGCATCCCAATGTCTTTAGAGAAGCTGCTCAAGGCGAACCGACAGAAATACGAGGACGAGCTCAAGGAGTTCCTGGCGATCCCCAGCGTCAGCGCCCGCTCGGAGCACAAAGGCGACATGGGCCGCTGCGCCGACTGGCTGAAGGTCAAGCTCGGCGAGCTCGGTATCGACGCCGAGGTCATCCCGACAGACGGCCACCCCATCGTCTACGGCGAGTCGATGGAGGCTGGAGCGGATGCGCCCACCGTGCTGGTTTACGGCCACTACGATGTCCAGCCGGTCGAGCCGCTCGACGAGTGGAAGACACCGCCGTTCGAGGGCACGGTGCGTGACGGCCGCATCTACGCCCGCGGCACCGCCGATGACAAGGGTCAGGTCCACGTCCACCTGAAGGCGCTGGAGGCATACCAAGAGGCTAAGGGCACGCCACCGGTGAACCTGAAGTTCCTGATCGAGGGCGAGGAAGAGGTCGGCAGCGTCAACCTCGAGAGATTCATCCGTTCGAACACCGAACGGCTCGCCTGCGACGTCGCGGTGATCTCCGATACGCCGATGCTGGCGGAGGATCTTCCGAGTATCTGCGTCGGGTTGCGGGGGATCGTCTATATGGAGGTTCGCCTCAGCGGGCCCAGGCAAGACCTGCATTCGGGTCAGTACGGCGGCGGTGTGGTCAACCCGGCCAACGCGCTCGCCGGCATCATCGCCCAGCTCAAGGATGCCGAGGGCCGCGTGACGGTCCCCGGCTTCTACGACGCGGTGAAGGATCCCAGCCCCGCGGAGAAGAAGGGGTACGCCGAGATCCCGCTGACCGAAGAGGAATTCCGAAAGGAAGTCGGCGCCCCGGCGATCGGCGGCGGCGAGCTCGGCGTTCACTTCATAGAGCGGCTGTGGGCGCGACCGACCCTCGACGTGAACGGTTTGCTCTCCGGCTATACCGGCGAGGGCGCCAAGACGATCATCCCGGCGAAATCGATGGCGAAGATCTCGATGCGGCTCGTACCGGACCAGGACCCCAGTGCGATCCGCGAGGCGTTCGAGGGATACGTCCGCTCGCTCAAGCCGGAGGGCGTCGAGATGGAGAGCGAGTTCCACTCGGACGCTCTGCCCTGGGCCGTCGACCCCGAGGGGCCGGTCTTCAAAGCGGCGTCGGTCGCCGTGGAGGACGTGTTCGGGCGCGCGCCGCTGTTCATCCGCGAGGGGGGCTCGATCCCGATCGTGCCGCTGATCCAGAATGTCTTGGAGACGCCGGTCTTGTTGCTCGGCTTCGCGCTACCCGGGTGCAATCTGCACTCGCCCAACGAGTGGATGTCGCTCAACCTGTATCACAAGGGGATCGACATCACGACGCGCCTCTACGACCAGCTCGGCGAGGCGTTGGGCAAGTAGCGAATTCGCTCTGTGACTCCCGTCGAGGATCGAGCGCGTGACTTGATCGCCGAGGTCGAGGCGAAACTCAGGTCGCTCGAACGCGCGGTGAACCTGGCCCACTGGGAGGCCAGCACGGCCGGGACGCCCGAGGCGCAGCAGGAAGCGACCGAGGCCGAGACACGCTTACGCACGTACCTCAGCTCGAAAACGCGCTACGCCGAGATTGTGGAGCTCGGCGATTCCCGCGAGCTGCGCGACGCTCTCCTGCACCGCCAGTTGCAGCTGCTCGCCCTCGATCACCGGCCCAACCTCTTGCCGGAACCTGTGATCGAGGATCTGGTGCGCCGCAGCAACGAGATCCAGGCGGAATTCTACACGTTCCGTGCCCAGCTCGACGGACGCCCGGTGACCAACAACGAGATCCTCGATGTGCTGCGCGGCGAGCGGGATGAAGCACGGCGGCGCGCCGCCTGGGAGGCCTCCAAGCAGATCGCGCCTCGCGTGGCCGGCCGACTACGGGATCTGGTCGAGGCACGTAACCGGGCGGCCCGCTCTCTGGGATTCCGCGATTACTACCGCATGCGCATGGAACTACAGGAGATCGATGAGGACGAGCTGCTGGCGGTGTTCGACGAGCTCAGGCGCCGCACGGACGAGCCTTTCGCGACGGCGAAAGCCGAGATCGACGCACGCCTGGCAGAGCGTTACGGCACGCGGCTCGATGCGCTGCGCCCCTGGCACTACGAAGACCCTTTCTTCCAAGAAGCGCCGCTCAGCGGTGAACTGGGCCTCGACGTGTACTTCAAGGGACGCGACCTGCTCGAGATCGCCGACCGTTTCTATCGTGACATCGGACTGCCTATTAGCGACGTACTGGATCGCAGTGACCTTTACGAGCGCGCTGGTAAGGATCAGCATGCCTACTGCACGAACATCGACAGGGAGGGCGATGTCCGCATCCTCTGCAACCTGAAGGACGACGATCGTTGGATGGGCATTCTGCTTCATGAGCTGGGACACGCAGCCTACGAAGTGTTCATGCCCGCCAGCCTGCCCTGGCTCGTACGTCAGCCGGCGCACATCGCGACCACCGAGGCGATCGCGATGTTCATGGACCGCCTGACTTACGACGTCGACTGGTTGCAACGGACCGCCGGCGCGAGCCCGGCCGACAGCGCGGAGACTCGAAAGCGCGCATCGCAGGCGCTGCGCTTCGAGATGCTACTAACCGCGCGCTGGGTGCTGGTCATGACTTACTTCGAGCGAGCGCTCTACGCCGACCCGCAGCGCGATGACCTCGACACGTTGTGGTGGGATCTGGTCGAGGAGTTACAGCTCCTGGCACGACCCGCTGGGCGTGCAGCACCCGACTGGGCATCGAAGATCCACCTGACCGTGGCTCCCGTCTACTACCACAACTACCTGCTCGGCGAACTCATCGCCTCGCAGCTCGGCGCGACGGTCCGCCGGGACATTCTGGGCGATAAGGCGCCGCGGGGTTATGCCGGCTGCACCGAGCTGGGCGATTACCTGCGTGCGCGAGTGTTCGCCCCGGGGGCGAGCCAGCATTGGCAGACGCTCATGGAACGAGCGACCGGCTCGCGGCTCTCTTCCAGCGCCTTCCTCGACGAGTTCGTGAGCGTACCAGCCGACCTCTGAGGTCTAGGCACACCCATCCTTTTTGTATATACTCACACGGTTTAGAGCCCCGGTTGACCTCCCTGGGGCGGCAAAACGCGGCGCCATGAGCCCACTTGCGGTTTCTAAATGCCCGAGACCACAGCACAGCAGCCGGCCGAGTCTGGCAATATTCTCACGAAGATCCCAGCAGCAGTCGGCGGCAGTATCATCACGGTTCTGCGGCACTCGGCTGGGCTCACCGAGCTGACATTTCAGACCGTGGTGGCAGCGGCGCGGCCACGTCGCTACTACCGTGCTTTGATCGACCAGATGCACGACATGGGGGTCGGCAGCATACCGGTGGTCGTGCTGGTCGCCGCCCTGTCGGGTGCTGTCACGTCGCAGCAGAGCGGCTACCAGTTCACCGGGACGGTGCCGATCTGGGTGATCGGTAGCGTGGTCGCGGCGAGCGTGCTGACCGAGCTGGGGCCGCTGGTCACCGCGCTGGTCCTCGTGGGACGGATCGGGGCCCGCATCGGCGCGGAGTTGGGAACGATGGTGGTCACCGAGCAGGTCGACGCGTTGCGCGCCGTCGGCCGCGATCCGGTCGAGCAGCTCGTCGTGCCGCGGGTGCTGGCCGGCACGCTGATGCTGCCGCCGCTCGTGGTGCTCGCCGACTTCATCGGCATTGGCGCCGGCTGGCTCGGCGCCCTGATCACCCTGCCGATCACCTCGGCAGAGTTCGCTTACGGCGTGCGCACCTACTTCCACGACTTCGCCCTCTGGTTCGGGCTGATCAAGGCCGCCGTGTTCGGAGCGACGATTACCTTCATCGGCTGCTATGTCGGGCTTCGGGCGACAGGCGGCGCCGAAGGTGTGGGACGGACAACGACGTCGGTTGTGGTTGCGGGCACCGTGGCCATCATGTTCTGGGATGCGGTGCTCGCCAGGTTGTTGAAGGCATTCGGATGATTCTGGGACGATGATCGAGATACAGGGTGTCAGCAAGCGCTTCGGCGACAAGGTCGTCCTCGACGACGTCTCCTTCAGCGTGCGCGAGGGCGGAACGCTCGCGCTCTTCGGGCCGTCCGGCACGGGAAAGAGCGTCTTGCTCAAGCACATCATCGGCCTGATCGAGCCGGACGAAGGTAACGTGATCGTCGATGGCGTCTCGATACCCAAGGCGAGCCGGCGCGAGCTGAATCAGGTTCGGCAGCGGGTCGGTTATGTATTCCAAGGCGCGGCGCTGTTCGATTCGCTTTCCGTCGGCGAGAACATCCGGTTGGGGATGGACGTCGATGGCTGCCGGCTCAACAAGCAGCAGTGCGAGGAGCGTGTCGCCGAGTGCCTGCACCTGGTGAACCTGCACCCGTCCGTCGCGGAGCTCTACCCGATCGAGCTGTCGGGCGGCATGCAGAAGCGGGTGGCGATCGCCCGCGCCTTCGCCGGGCATCAACGCTACTTGCTCTACGACGAGCCGACGACCGGGCTCGACCCGGAGAACGCCTTCATCATCGCCAATCTGATCGACCACCTGCGACAGGAGATCGGCGTGACCAGCATCATGGTCACCCACGATCTGGAGAACGCCTTCCTGGTGGCCGACCGCATCGCACTGCTCTACGAGGGTAAGATTCGCTTCAAGGGCCCGGTGGAAGAGTTCCGCGACAGCGACGACCCGATCGTGCGCCGGTTCGTCAGCCCATCCGTAGAGTCGATCCACCAAGTGGCCTAGGGGGAGGCCGTGGCCCGACGACGGAAGAAAGCGGAGATCTGGATCGGACTGCTGGCGATCGTCAGCGCCGTCGTCCTCTTCTGGGGATACTTCTGGCTGACGGGCCAGCCGCTGGGCGAGCGCGGCTACACGCTCACCGTGATCCTGGAAGACGCGGGCGGGTTGGAGAAGGGCGACCGCGTGCATATGCGGGGTGTCGAGGTCGGCGTCGTACGCTCGGTGGAGCTCGTGACCGCCGACCGCATCGTCGTCCGGCTGTGGCTGCACCGCGATCTCGAGCTGCCACGCGACACCCGCGCCCTGCTCCAGGCGGTCGGCGTGTTCGGCGACGTCATCATGGTGCTCGAGCCGGGCACGTCCGACGTGCTGGCCAGCGCCGGGGATACGCTCAGCGTCGGCAGAGCGCCCTCACTGATGGATCTCGCCGGCGACCTGGGAGAACAAGCGGACGCGCTGCTTCGCAAGATCGACCGGCTACTGGCCGATTCGACGATCGACCAGCTACACGGCGGCGTGGCTGGCCTGCCCGGTACGATCCGCGGCCTGGAAGAGCTGGTCACGGAGAGCGGCGCCGAGTTCGCCGCGCTGAGCCAGAGCCTGCGCGAGACTGCGGAAACGATACAGGGGAAGTTGGAGGGCGCCGATATCGATCGCATCGTCGCCGACCTCGAGGCGCTAGCCGCCACCGCCGCCGAGACCGCCGAGGAGCTCAAGGTCACGGCCGCCTCGCTGCGCTCGGTCGCCGACAAGATCGACCGCGGCGAGGGGACGCTGGGGCTCTTGGTGAACGACCCCGGCCTCTACGAGGACCTGCGCGCGGCGACGCAGAACGTCGCTTCGCTCACCCAGGACATCCAGCAGAACCCGGGCCGCTACATCAAGTTGTCGATATTCTAGCCCACGGGCGGCCGATCGCCTTCCCTTTCCAATTTCCGCAGCCCCTCTATCTTGATTCTCCTGCATATCGGACGCGTGGAATGAAGAAAGCGAAGCCCCGCTCAACAGAACCCTCTTCCCCGAGGGCGCCCGCATCGCAGGCCCGCGACCTGCGAGATGCCGTCGCCGGCCCGCTGGCGCGCCGTCTGTCGCCCAAGTACCTGGAGGAGCACTGCCTTCTGCCGCTCGAGGAGGTTGACGGCGTCGTGCTGGTCGCCGTCGGCGAGACACTCGACCCCACGACCGTCGACGAACTCGCTCGGCTGTACGGCCGCCCGGTGAAGATCGTGACGGCGCCAGCCGCCGAGATCCAGGCGGCGATCATGTCGGCCGCTGCCTCCGGCACCGCTCTCCAAGTCGGCGCTATCAAGGGCACTGACGTGGAGGTGGTGGCCGAGCAAGAGGACGCCCTCGACGACGTTCAGGCGCTCGCCGCACAGGCACCTGTGATCAAGTTAGTCAACGTGATGATCCTCGAGGCGCTGAAGGCGCGGGCGAGCGATCTACACCTGGAGTCGGTGTCTGAGGGACTGCGCGTCCGCCACAGGATCGACGGCGTTCTGCACGACGTCTCCCGTCCACCCAAAGCCTACCAGGCCGCCGTGATCAGCCGGCTGAAGATCATGGCGAACCTGAACATCGCCGAGCGACGACTGCCGCAAGACGGTCGGATTCGGTTGCGGCTCTCGGAGCGAGAAGTCGACCTGCGCGTGTCCACGTTACCCTCGATACACGGTGAGAGCGTGGTGCTGCGCATCCTCGATCGCGGGACGCGGGTGCTCGGTCTCTCGGAACTCGGCATGTCAGACGAAGTTCTCGAAGTCTGGGACCGATTGATCCGCCGCCCGCACGTGATCATCCTGGTCACGGGGCCTACCGGGTCGGGCAAGACGACGACGCTCTACGCGGCGCTGGGCTCCATCAACCAACCCGGCGTCAAGATCGTCACCGTCGAAGATCCCGTAGAGTACCAGCTGGAGGGGGTTACGCAGATTCCGATCAACCGCAAGGCCGGGCTCACGTTTGCCACCGCGCTGCGCTCGATCCTGCGACACGACCCCGATGTCCTGATGGTCGGCGAGATGCGCGACCCGGAGACGGCAGAGATCGCCATCCAGTCGGCGCTCACCGGTCACGTGGTCTTCTCGACTCTCCACACCAACGATGCGCCGGGCGGCCTCACACGCCTCATGGACATGGGAGTCGAGCCCTACCTCGCCTCCGCAACACTCGAGGGCATTCTCGCCCAAAGGCTCGTGCGGGTCGTGTGCGCGGAGTGCGCCGAGCCGTACCAGCCGCCGGCAGACGAGCTGGCCCGGGTCGGCGCCGAAGCGAAGGGCGCGCCGCGCAAGGGATTCCGCCGTGGGCGCGGCTGCGATATCTGCTCCGGCACCGGCTACCGCGGGCGGACGGGCATCTACGAGATCATGCCGATGAGCGAGGAACTCCGCCAGCTGGTGGTGGAAGGCGCCTCACTCGACGCGGTCCGCAGGCTGGCTCGAGCGCAAGCGATGACACCGCTGCGAGCCGACGGTTACTTGAAGGCGGCATCCGGGGTGACGACCCTGGAAGAGGTCCTGCGTGTAACGCGAGAGGACGCAGACGCGTGAGCGAGCGTTTCCGCTATCGGGCAGCCACGCCGCAGGGCCGGATCCTCGAGGGCGTGCTCGAGGCACCATCGCGAAAGCAGGTGTTGCGCGAGCTGCGTTCCCAACATCTGTACCCGGTCTCGATCGAGGCCGCCCCAGCGGCGCTCCGCCGGACCCGCCGCCGCTTAGGCCGCCGCACCGCCGTCACCTGGTGGACGCGCGACGCCGCCACGCTGCTCGAGGCCGGCCTGCCGCTCGACCGCATGCTCGCCGTGACCGCCCAACACGCAACGCACGAGGGCTTAGCCGAGGTGCTCGGACAGGTAAGGCGCTCGGTGCAGAGCGGTGCCGGGCTGGCCGACGCGCTCGCCGGCCACCCGCGGTTCTTCCCGTCGGTGCTGGTGGCCATGGTCGAGGCCGGTGAGGCGAGCGGCGCTCTGGAAACGGTGTTCGAGCAGGCGGCGGCCCACCTGGAGGAGACGGCGGAGCTGCGCTCGCAGGTCCAGTCGTCGTTGCTTTATCCGGCGCTGATGGCGGTGGTGGCCAGCATCGGTGTGGCAGTGCTGCTGCTCTTCGTCGTGCCCCGCTTCTCGGTCATGCTGGAGGAGGTGGGCGGCCGGCTGCCGCTGACCACGCAGCTCCTGGTAACCGGGAGCGAGCTGCTGGCCGGCTGGTGGTGGTTGTGGCTGGGGCTCACGCTGGCCGCCGGCTACGGCGGTTACCGCGCTTTCCAGAATCCGGCCACGCGGCGGCGCTGGCACGCGGCGCGGCTCGGCCTGCCGTGGGTCGGTGACCTCGAGCTCAAGTACGTCACGGCGCGCTTCGCCCGCACGCTGGGCATCCTGTTGAAGAGCGGTGTGGCCATCGTGCCGGCTCTGAAGATCGCGCGCAGCGCCGTGGGTAACCAGGTCGTCGGCGAAGGTGTCGCGCGCGCCGCGACCGGGGTGGCTGAAGGTAGCGCTCTCGCGCCGGCGCTGTCCGGGACGCTGCCGCCACTGGCTCTGCAGATGGTCGCCGTGGGCGAGGAGAGCGGCCGACTGGACGACCTGTGCCTGCGGGTGGCGAACACGTACGACGGCGAGGTGCGGCGCGCCTTGCGGGCGCTGGTCTCGATGATCGAGCCGGCGATGATTCTGATCTTCGGAGCACTGGTGGGTTTCGTGGCACTCGCCATGCTACAGGCGATTTACAGCATCAACACGACGGCATTCTGACGATGACTAGGAAAGGAAAGAGTCGCGCGGCCGACGCGAGCGGCCTGACGCTTATCGAGATTCTGGTGGTCATCATCGTGCTGGGGCTGCTGGCCGGGCTGGTGGGCCCGCAGATCATCGGGCGCGTCTCGGAAGCGAAGAGCTCCACGGCGCGCACCCAGATCGAGCTGTTCAGCGTCGCCCTGGACAACTACCGGCTGGACAACAGTCGCTATCCGACGACCGAGCAGGGGCTCCAGGCGCTACGCGAGGCGCCGACGCGTGCCCCGGCACCCGCCAACTGGCGCGGCCCGTACCTGCGCAAGGAGGTGCCGCTCGACCCGTGGGGCGCTCCGTACATTTACCGCAGTCCCGGCCAGGTGAACCCGACCAGCTACGATCTGATGAGCCTGGGCCGCGACGGCCAGCCGGGTGGCGACGGCGAGGATGCCGATGTCACGAGCTGGGAGTAAAGGCGGAGTATGAGCGCGCACCTCGGACTCGAGCTGGGCCGCCAGACGATCCGAGCCGTGCTGGCCTCCGGATGGCCACGTCGCAGGCTGCGCACCCTCGACGTCGCCTGGGATCCCGAGGAGCCGGGGCCGGCCTTCGCCGCGCTGCGCGACAGCTTCGCCACGGTCCGCCAGGTCTCTATCGCGGTGGACCTGGAGCTGCTCAGGGTCAAGCGGGTGAAGCTCCCGGCGCTGCCCGGCACGGAGCGGCGCCGCATCCTCGGCCTCGAGCCTGACCGCTACTTCGCCGTCCGCGGCGAGGAACTGGTCTTCGCCACCCGCGAGGACGACGACCTCGTCTTCGCGCTCTCCGAGCCGCTGCTCGCCAGCTGGCTCACAGCGCTGGACCCGCTCCGCGTCGAGCGGATCGAGCCAGCACCGGCCGCCCTGGCGCGCGCGCTCCAGAGCGTCGGCGTTGCCGACGGCCTGCTGCTACGCGGCGGTGAGGGCCGGGGCGTCGAGGCGCTCGAGCTGCGTGACGGCAGGCTGCAGGACGTGAGGCGACTGTTCGGTGATTTGGCCGGCTCGGCGTCCGAGTTGGATGCGGGCGCGCCGGGCGTCAGTGGCGCGGGCGACGTCTACCTCCAACCCTGGCAGGAGGAGACGGCCCGCCGGCTGGCCGACAGCTGGCCGGACCGGGAGGTAAAGCCGCTCCCCGGCGCCGCCGACCTGGGCGCCGATCACCTCTGCGCTTACGGTGCGACACTCGTGACCGAGATCGCTTGGCGCGAGTCGCTGCTCACGCCCGAGCTCGAACGCCAGCACCGCCGCCGCCGCAGCACGCGGCTCGCCAC
>JBDHKD010000065.1:0-14670 GCA_039586575.1 Gemmatimonadota bacterium
CTTACCAAGGAAGCGCTCTACCACTGAGCTACGCGAGCGACAGGCCCGGCAGGACTCGAACCTGCAACCCCCGGTTTTGGAGACCGGTGCTCTGCCAATTGAGCTACGGGCCTATGAACGCTCACCATCACACATGGCTGGGGGCGGACTCGAACCGCCGACACCGGGATTTTCAGTCCCGTGCTCTACCAACTGAGCTACCCAGCCGCGTCTGCCTCGGATCGCGCCGGGGCCCCCCACGCCCCCCTTAACCCCCAGCGCACAGATCCTAGCTCCGGGGGTGGGATTCGAACCCACGACCTAGTGGTTAACAGCCACCCGCTCTGCCGCTGAGCTACCCCGGATTACTCGAATACGCCACGCCTCGATTGTCAAACAGCTAGAGCGAACGAAAAAACCCGCCTACGTCTCTCGCGCAGGCGGGCTTCACTCCCCTGAAGCCGATGGAGCCAGCCGCACCCGCGCTAGCCTCGTTCTCTTCTAAAGTTGAAGAACGCGAGGGCGAAGTTCCGACGGGTCCAGGCCTTGCGAATCACAACCGCTCCTCAGTGTTCGTCCTGCCGAAGTAGCGGGGGTGGGATTTGAACCCACGACCTCCGGGTTATGAGCCCGGCGAGCTACCTGACTGCTCCACCCCGCAGCATGATAAGCGTCGAAACGTACCCGCGGGGTCGGGAGGTGTCAACCGCGGGATGTTGGAGTGGGAGTTGGGGAATCGGGGAATACGGGAATAGGGGAGCAGGGGAGTGGGGGAGTGGGGGAGGTGGGGAAGCGGGCGGGTGCGAGTTGACAAATCCTTGGGGATTTGGCAAAATAGCCAAGCGATTGGCTTACCAGATGGGACCGGACATGGACAATAAGACACGTGCCCGCTTCGAGGCCCGGGCGAAGATCATCAAGGCCCTGGCCCATCCCACGCGCCTCTACTTCGTCGACGTGCTCGCGGGCGGCGAGCGCTGCGTCTGCGAGCTGAACGCGCTGGTCGACGCCGACGTGTCGACCGTCTCGAAGCACCTGGCGGTGCTGAAGAACGCCGGGATCGTCGAGGACTCGAAGCGTGGCAGCCGGGTCTTCTACCGGCTGCGAACCGGCTGTGTGCTGAACTTCTTCGCTTGTGTCGAGTCGGTGCTGGCCGAGCAGGCGAAGCAGCAAGCTGCGCTGGCAACGTGAGGGCGCGCGCCGATACAGCCCCAACCAGTACACCACCAAAGTCCACGGCGCCCACGCCCAGCCCTCCGCTCTCCGCAACCCGCTGGCGCCGCGAGTGGAAGGCGCTGGCGGTCATCTCGCTGGTCTTCCTCGTCTGCTTCTTCCTGCCGGTGGAGTGGCTGGAGAGTTGGAGCCGGCTGCCGAACGCCTTCTGGGAGGCGCTCTACCTGACGCGCTGGTACGCACAGGAGCACGTCATCCTTTGCCTGATCCCTGCCTTCTTCATCGCTGGTGCCATCGCCGTCTTCGTGAGCCAGGGTTCGGTGATGAAGTATCTGGGCGCCGGGGCGAAGAAGGTCTTGGCTTACGGCGTGGCGTCGGTGTCGGGTACGCTCTTGGCCGTCTGCTCGTGCACGGTCTTGCCGCTCTTCGCCGGGATCTACGGGATGGGTGCGGGTCTCGGTCCCGCAGCCGCCTTTCTTTACGCCGGTCCGGCGATCAACGTGCTGGCGATCATCTTCACCGCACGAGTACTGGGGCTCGAGCTGGGCGTCGCTCGCGCGGCGGGCGCGGTGGTGTTCAGCATCGTCATCGGGCTCTGCATGCACTTCATCTTCCGCAAAGAGGAGATGGAAAAGGCGCGGATCCAAGCGCAGCTGCCGGAGCCCGAGGTGAAGCGGCCGCTCTGGCAGAACGCGCTCTTCTTCGCGATGCTGGTCGGCATCTTGGTCTTCGCCAACTGGGGCGAGCCGAGGCGCGAAGCGGGAGCGTGGTACGCCATCTATTCAGCCAGGTGGGTCATCACCGCGACCCTCGCCCTGGCCCTCGGCGTGATCCTGGTCCGCTGGTTCGAGCTCGAGTCGTGGAAGGTCACGGCGGTTGCCGTGCCCACGGCGGCTCTCGCGTTCCTTTTCTCGCAGCAACCGCTCGTCCCGTTCGCGGCGGCGGTGGTGGGGCTCTCGGTCATCACCAGCACGCGGGCCGGCGAGTCGGGCGAATGGTTTACCGAGTCGTGGCGGTTCGCCAAGCAGATCCTGCCGCTGTTGCTCGTCGGCGTGCTGATCGCCGGGGCGCTCTTGGGCCGGCCGGGCCACGAAGGTCTCATCCCATCCCGGTGGGTGAGTGGTGCGGTGGGTGGCAACTCGCTGTTCGCGAACTTCTTCGCCTCGATCGCCGGCGCTTTCATGTACTTCGCCACGCTGACCGAGGTGCCCATCCTGCAGGGGCTGATCGGGAACGGCATGGGCGCGGGGCCGGCCCTGGCTCTACTGCTCGCCGGGCCGGCGCTCTCACTGCCCAACATGCTGGTGATCCGCAGCGTGATCGGAACGAAGAAGACGGCCGCCTATGTGATGCTGGTCGTGGTGATGTCGACGGTCGCCGGGCTGGCGTACGGGGCGGTGGTCGGAGGATAGTGGGTTAGTGGGTCAGTGAGGTCAGTGGGTCAGTAACAATGAGGTGAGGTTTCGTGAAAATTCAGATTCTGGGGACCGGCTGTCCGAACTGTGTGAGGTTGGCCGAGAACGCCGAGGCGGCGGCGCGCGAGCTCGGTCTGGAATACGAGCTCGAGAAGGTGACCGACATCAACGATATCATGAAATTCGGAGTGATGATGACGCCGGGTCTCGCCGTGGACGGCCAGGTTAAGTCTTCCGGCAAGGTGCTGTCGAGCGAGGAGATCAAGCCGCTGTTGGAGTAGCGTTGTTTGCTGGCCGTGCGAACGCGCGAGCAGCCTCGCGCGTCTATCTAGGGCGGGAGGACGCGTAACACGGCTGCAGACGGAGCGAATCATGAAAGCACGACTGGCCGTCCTATCGCTAGGGCTTCTGTTGTCGGCTCGAGGGGCGCTGGATGCGCAGCAAGACTCAGCCCGCTGCGCGCCAGCGGCAGGCGAGGGCGACTCGGCGGTGGTGACCCAAGTCGCCGTCGCCGGCTTCATGGTCTCGGCTGGCGGCAGGACGCTGATCATCGACGCCTTGCACCGACACCCGCAACACGCGCCGCCGCCGGCGACGCTGGAGAAGCTCGAGCAGGCGTCGCCGCACTTCGACGCGATCGATTTGGTGCTGGTGTCGCATTCGCACAGCGATCACTTCGATCGCCGGTCGGTGGCCGAGCATCTCCTGCATAACCCGCGGGCCGTGGTCGTCTCCGGCCAGCTCGTCTACGATCAGCTGGCCGAGTTGCCCGAGTTCGAGCGCTTCGGCGATCGGGTGATCGCGGTGGCACCGGAGCCGGGCGCGGTCGTTGCGTTGGAAGCGAACGGCATACCGATGAAGGTGTTCCGCTTGAGCCATGGCGAACGGGGTGGCGACTACAGCATGGACAACCTGGGGATGCTGGCCGACCTCTGCGGCACGAAGATCTTCAACACGGGAGACATCGCTCCG
Organism: Gemmatimonadota bacterium; assembly: GCA_039586575.1. Taxonomy (GTDB): domain Bacteria; phylum Gemmatimonadota; class Gemmatimonadetes; order Palauibacterales; family KS3-K002. Next base: position 3,540 of record JBDHKD010000065.1, read on the forward strand.
GTGGGCCAGACCGAGGTTATCGGCGCGGCACGCCTGGCCGAGGATCGCATCGACATCGCCTTCCTGGCTTTCACGCTGGTCGATGAGGAGTTCCCTGAAGCGGCTGCTGTCGTCGAGATGATCAAGCCGCGTCATATCGTGGTCTCGCACCTCTACGAACGACATTTCGGAGAGTTCACCGAGCACATCGCGGCACGTTATCCGAACGCGATCATCTTCACCTCGAAAGGCGAGTCGAAGGTCATCCGCTGAGCGTGCTGGCGAGGCTTGCCTCTCGCTTCTTCTTGACGCGCTCCCGCGTGAGGGGGCACCATTAGGGAGGGAGTCAGGTGCATTAGCCTCACCGTTTCTGCCCGAGCTCATGAAGCTAGCGCTGCTTCGCCGCAGGAAGTTGCCCTTCCTTTTCCTGCTGGGTGTCGGCCTGCCCAGCCTCGCACTGAGTTATCTCGCCTTTCGTGGTATCCGGAACGAGTTGGCGGCGCTCGAGCAGCGGCGCTTGGGCGAGCATCGCGCGCTGGCACAGCTCATCGGCGACACGATCGAGGCGCATCTCGAGCGCACGGAGGATGCCTACGCTCGAGCCGTTTCGGATGTTGAGAACCCGCTCGACAATGCCCTAGTCGCTTCGCTCGACAGCCTCGCGGCGCGACAGCCGCTGGTGGAGGCGGTCTTCTATCTGGAGTACCCCGAGACGATCCGCCTACCCGCCGCCCACCTGCTGTTCCACGCTGACGGTCACCTGGGGAGCTCGCCGGCGCGCGCCTGGCCGGCGCGCGCGGCGGAATATCTGCGCACGGGCCAGCAGCGCGAGTTCCAGGAGAACCGCTATCGCGCCGCGGCGACCAGCTATCAGCGCGCCTACGCGGCGCTCGCCGATTCGGTTCTCAAGGGTGAGGCGCTGGTCGCCGTCGCGCGAGCGCAGCGGAAGGCGGGGCGGCTTCAGGAGGCACTCGTCTCCTGCGAGACGCTGCTGCGTGACTACAGCGGGGTGCGAACGTCGGCGGGCGTGCCGCTGGGGCCGATGGCGCGCCTCGAGCACAGCTCGCTGTCGCTGGCGGCGGCGGACTCGCCGGGCGCGTTGAGTGGCTACGTCGATCTGTACGAGCGGCTGCTTCATGGCGCCGGGGAGCTGGAACGGGCGCAGTACGATTTCTTCGCAGGGCAGGCCGGCCAGGCGATCGACGAGCTGGTTCCCCTACTGCCCACCGACTCGGCGGCGGCGCTCGTGGCGACGATCGCAGCGCTGCGCGTGGAAGAGGTCGAGGCGCGGGCGCGGGCGGAGCGGCTCTTGCTCTTCCAAGCGACGACGGGTGAGGAGTTGCGAGCGCGGATCCGCCGCTACGGCGACGGCCAGCCGGGTTTCGGCCGACGGTTCGCGCTGGAGAGCGGCGGCCAGACGTATTTCGTCTCGCTGCTCGATCGCTATGGCGGCGACGGTGGGCGCTGGGGCCTGCTGCTCGATGCCGGCTACCTCGGCGACGTCTTCCTGCGTCGCACACTCGAGGGGCAGATCGACTCGACGACGACCGATTGGGTGGTGCGGGGTAGAGACGGTCGCACCGTACTGGCACGCGACGATCCGCCGGCGGGCTCGCCGAGCCTGAACGCCACCTTCGCCGGTAACTTCCCGCCCTGGCTGATCGAGTTCTACCAGCGGCCGCAAAATCCTTACAGACGACTGCTCGCCTCGAGCCAGAGCATCTACTTCTACATGTTCCTGCTGATCGCCAGCATCTTGATCTTCGGGTTGGCACTCACGGTCCGCGCCGTCACCCACGAGCTGGAGCTCGCGCGCCTCAAGTCGGACTTCGTCTCCACCGTCTCCCACGAGTTCAAGAGTCCGCTCACCTCGATTCGCCAACTGGCCGAGATGCTGCAGGAGGGACGCGTACCGTCGGAGGAGCGGCGGCAGCGCTACTACGACGTGCTGGTGGAGCAGAGCTCGCGGCTCTCCTCGCTGGTGACCAACATCCTCGACCTGGCGCGGATCGAGGAGGGCAGGAAGGAATTCCGGTTCGAGACGGTCGACGTCGGCGAGCTGGTGCGCGAGCTGGCGACGACCACCCAACATCGTGTCGGGCACGAAGGGTTCGTCGTCGAGGCTCACGTCGAGGAAGGCCTGCCGGCCGTGCGCGCCGACCAGGATGCGATCGTGCAGGCGGTCTCGAACCTCGTAGATAACGCCATCCAGTACTCGGGTGACGCGAGGCGGATCAACCTCCACGCGAACGCCGGCGATGGGCAGGTGACGATCGCCGTCCAGGACTTCGGGGTGGGTATTCCGGATGACGAGGTCGAGAGAGTGTTCGAGCGCTTCTACCGCGGCGGCGACGAGTTGACGCGGAAGGTGAAGGGCAGCGGTCTCGGGTTGACGCTGGTCAAGCAGATAGTCGAGGCGCACGGCGGTACCGTAGACGTGGAGAGCGAGCCGGGGGAGGGCAGCAAGTTCTCGATCACGCTTCCGGTCATGACGGAGCAGAGCGATGCCGAAGATTCTGATCCTTGAGGACGAAGAGAGCATCCTGATGGCCCTGGAGGACGACCTCAGCCTCGAGGGCTACGCGGTGACCGGCGAGACCGACGGGAGGCGCGGCCTCGAGCGCGCCCAGACGGGCGGCTACGATCTCATCATCCTCGACATCATGCTCCCCGGCGTGGACGGCTTCGAGATCTGCAAGCAGCTGCGCGCGGAAGGCGACACAACGCCCATACTCATGCTCACGGCGAAGAGCCAGGAGGTCGACAAGGTCGTCGGCCTGGAGCTGGGCGCCGACGACTATGTCACCAAGCCCTTCAGCCCCCGCGAGCTCATCGCCCGCGTCAAGGCGCTGCTCAGGCGCGGGCAGCCGGCCGAGGCGCCGCTCGAGCGCGTCTCGTTCGGCGACGTCGAGGTCGATTTCAAGGGCTACGAGGTGAGGAAGGCCGGCGAGCAAGTGGAGCTCACCGCCAAGGAGTTCGCGCTCCTGCGTCTGCTGGTCAGCCATCCGGGCGAAGTTCTGCGGCGTGATGTGATCCTCAACGCGGTCTGGGGCGACGACTGGGACGTTTTCCCGCGCACCGTCGACACGCATATCGCCAACCTGCGGAGGAAGCTGGAGGACGAGCTGGCCGACCCCAAGTACATCGTCAACGTGCGTGGCGTGGGCTACAAGTTCGTGGCCGACGGCCCTTAACCGTCTCTTAACGCTCGCTCAACGAACGCTTCAATCATCCTCGGACGTGTAGCGGTAGATTCGATCGTAGAATCAAGCCGGGAGCACTTCTCAGGAGTAACGCCCATGAATCCGCATCGCGTGATCACCGCAGTTCTGGCGCTGGTGCTGGTCGCTACCGCGTCCGGCTACGCCCAGCAGACCGCCGAGGAGCTGTACCAGGCCGGCCTCTACCAGGAGGAAGTCCAGGGCGACCTGGAGAGCGCCATCGATCTCTACAGGCAAATCCTGGACGAGTTCTCGAACAACCGTGCGGTGGGTGCCAGAGCTCAGCTTCACATCGGGCTCTGCTACGAGAAGCTCGGACTGCGAGAGGCGCAGCAGGCCTACCGTCGCGTGATCGATGACTTCCCCGAGCACGCGGATGAGGTCGCAGTCGCTCGGGACCGGCTGGCGGGACTCGAGCGCGCGTTGGCCGAGCTCGAGTGGCAGCCGACCTTCCGAAGGATCGAGATCGCCAGTGAGCCGGGAAACGGCGTCTTGTCGCCCGATGGCGAGATGCTGGCGTTTATCTCGGAGGGTGCGGTGTGGACTGTTCCGTTGCAGGGGAACGTCGGTCCGGGTATTGCGGGCGAGCCGGTCCGGCTGGCCGAGGTGCCAGGTCTCTGGGATGTCGGGAGCCTACTGGCCTGGTCGGCGGACGGTGAATGGATCGCGGTGAACGGCGAGGCGGATGACGAGGATGCCGTCTACGTCATACCCGCCGCGGGCGGCGAGCCCAAGGCGGCCCGCGTTCCCGAGCGCGGAGGTCACGCCTGGAGCTATCGCTTGGGCCTTTCTCCGGATGGACAGACGATAGCGATCTCGGCGCTCGAGCTTGGCACGCAGGAGGAAGTGCCGGAGAGCCACAGCCGCTACATCTACACGATCCCAACATCGGGTGGCGAGCCCCAAAAGATCTCCTCCCGCTGGGCGCGGCTACCGTCCTTCTCCCCGGATGGCGAACTCATCGCATATGTCGGCTACGAGAGGCGGGATGACTGGCGGGAAAACACAGAGCGCTCGCGTGATGACGGTGATCTCTGGGTCGCCCCGTCCTCCGGTGGTACGCCGGTCAAGCTTGCCGACGTGGACGGCCGGCTCAGAGGACCCGTGTGGTCGCCCGATGGGAGGTACATCGCTGCCCACCACGAGCCGGGAGGTGACAACGACAGCAAAGAGATATGGGTGTACCCGCTGTCGCCGGACGCCTCCAGCGCGGGCGAACCCACGAAGATTCCGCTTCCGCGGTCAAGCATAAATATGGTGGCGGGCTGGACGCCGCAGGGCGAGCTCGGGGCCTTCATTCATTCGGAGGAACATACTGCCATCTACGCCGTGCCGGCCCAGGGCGGGAGGGCGGTGCAGCTAACGCCTGCTGGGGGGTGGCCTTACTATCCGAGATGGTCAGCCGATGGAGAGCGCATCTACTTCAGAGGGCTCGACTACGAAGGAAAGAAGGTCACGATACTCTCAGTCCCTGCCGCGGGCGGCGAGCCCGTAGAAGTTCCCGTGGGTTCGGAACGGTGGTTTGTGTCCAGGGTGCCGGGCGGTGGCCTCGGTGTGTCACCGGACGGCGCGAGGATCGTCGTCAGTGCTTATCAAGAGCCTTACGACCCCGAGGAGGGTGTCGACGTATGGACGATCCCTGTGGACGGCGGCCCCCCGACTCGGCTGACGAGCGACGGATCGTTCGAGGGCTATCCGTGCTGGTCTCCCGACGGACGGTGGATCGCGTTCACCGACTGGCACGAGAAGTCTGAAGAGGAAGGCTTCATTGCAATCTACGTTGTGCCCGCGGAAGGCGGCGAGACCAGGCAAGTGACCTCCGAGGCGGACAGCCTGGGCGGCGGTGCCATCGCTTTCGCGCCGGACGGAAAGCGCATCGCCTTCTTCTCGGGCGGCGCGATCAAGACGATAGGGGTCGAGGGCGGCCAACCCGAACTGCTCGTTGCCGAGGTAAAGTCACGCCGCCATAGTCAGCTGGCCTATTCCCCGGACGGCTCGAAGATCGCTCACAGCGCAGAGGGCAAGATCTGGATCACTCCACTTGCCACAGGAGTGCCGGAAGAGCTCCGTACCGGCCTACCGGAAGAAGCCGACCTCAGTGAATTCGACTGGTCGCCGGACGGCGAGAAGATCGCGTTCATGGCGTCGATCGGCGGCGAGGCAGAGTTCTTCCTGATCAGCGATTTCCTGCCGACAGCTGGAGATCGATAGGAGTTGATAGTCATGAATGCGCATCGAATCACCGTAGCCATCGCGCTGCTCGTCGCGACTATCGTGTCTGCGGCCCACGCGCAGCAGACGGCCGAGGAGCTCTACCAGTCGGCGCTCTACCAGGAAGAAGTCCAGGGGAATCTGGAGCGGGCGATCGACGTGTACCGGCAGATCTTGGAGGACTTCTCCGATAACCGAACGGTGGGAGCGAAGGCCCTGCTGCACATCGGCCTCTGCTACGAGAAGCTTGGTCTGCGGGAAGCGCAGCAAGCCTACCAAGGGGTGATCAGCAATTACCCGGAGGCGGCACAGGAAGTGGCGGTGGCGCGTCAGCGGCTGGCCAGCCTGACGCGGGCTTTGGCGGAGCTGGAGCGTGAGCCGCGTTTCCGCAAGATCCGCATCGCCAGCAAGCCGCGGAACGGTGTGCTCTCACCCGACGGGAGCAAGCTCGCCTTCACTTCGGAAGGCAGCGTCTGGGTCGTCCCGATTCAAGGAAACGTCGGGCCCGATATCGCGGGCGAGCCCGTCCGGTTGACCGACCCGATGGGGGCGCGTAACACAGGGAACCTGGGGCTATCGTGGTCCGCCGATGGTGAGTGGATCGCGTTCAATGCGATGCAAGACGAAGAGCAATTGATTTATGTCGTGCCAGCCGCCGGTGGTGAACCCACGATGATCCCCGGCAACCACTTCCGCGGCGCCTACGCCTTGAGCTATCGACTCGGTCTATCGCCCGATGGAAAGACGCTCGCGTTTGCGTATGATGATTCGGACGCGGAGGTGGAGGGGGAGGTCAGCCCCTACTCCCAAGTGTATCTCTCCATCTATATCACCCCCGTAGAAGGCGGTCAGCCGACCAAGTTGACTCCGATCTGGAGCATAGAGCCGGCCTTCTCCCCCGATGGTAGGTTCGTTGCCTACCTCAAATTCGCGCGCGCCGAGGACGAGGATCTTGGCGATGGGTACGGATGGTACAGAGAGCTGTGGGTGATCCCCGCTGCAGGCGGTACTCCCGTGCGGCTGGCCGACTCGATCGCAGCGAGCGGGCCCGTCTGGTCGCCTGATTCCAGGATGATCGCCTTCATCCGTGAGCCGGGCGCCGAGAACGAAAGCCAGGAAATCTGGGTCCTTCCCGTTTCCGAGGGAGGAGCAGCCGCAGCGGCTCCGCTCAAGATACCGCTGCCTCGTGAGTCCCAGCACCCGTTGGCAGGGTGGACACCCAGCAACGAGCTTGGCGTCTTCATGAACACGCCCTATCACCAGGCCGTGTACACTGTCCCCGCGGAAGGTGGCAAGGCCGTGCAGATCTCACCCGACGGGCTGGCCTTCCACCCCAGGTGGACGCCCGACGGAAAGACGATCGTCTACAGAGGTGGTAATCGGTTTTCGCTGGCAGCAGTGCCGGCGGAAGGGGGCGAGGCGACCGAAATCCCCATCGTGTCGGACCCTGAGATCACTCCGGGCATTCCGGGCGGTGGCGAGCACGTCTCACCGGACGGCCAGAAGATCGTCTTCATGGGCGCCACGAGGCAGCCGCTTCGGGTGAATATCTTCACCGTTCCGATCGAAGGCGGCGCGCCGACTCAGCTCACCGAGACCGTTAGCGTGCCCGAAATGGACACTCAGGATCGCTACCCCTGCTGGTCGCCGGACGGAGATCGGGTCGCGTTCATACGTTACCGCGCCGATCATCAGGCAGCAAAGGGCGATTTCAGCATGAACATCTACACCGTTTCTGCTGAAGGCGGGGAACCGAGGGCGATCACCACCGACGCCGACAGCGTCGCCTGGGCAGCGATCGCCTACTCACCGGACGGCAAGTGGCTCGCCTACTTTTCGAACGACGCGATCAAGATCAGGCCTGTGGAAGGTGGCGAAGCCAGAGTGGTCGTGGAGCTCGAGACGGTCGACTTCCACAGCGAGCTCGCCTGGTCGCCCGACAGTAAGCGAATCGCCTTCACCGGCCAGGGCAGCATCTGGACCGTCCCGATCGACGGCGGAGAACCGGTCGAAGTGGAGACGGGAGTCCTCACCGAAGACGCCCAGAACCTGCACATCGACTGGTCGCCGGACGGGAAGAAGATCGTCTTCGCCGCCTCGACGGGCGGTGAGCCCGAGCTCTGGCTGATCAGCGACTTCCTACCCTAGGAGAGATAGTTGCCCCGTCCGTTCTGACGCCGTCGCTGCTTGCGGCTCCAGGGCTCGCCACGGTATCCTCACGTAACCATGGCGAGCCCTTTTCTGTCACAGTCTCTATTAAAGGACCTGCGTGCCGTCGTCGGTCGCGACAACGTGCTGACGGAACCGGGCGAACTCCTCCCCTACGAGTCGGACGCGCTGACTGCCTACCGGGCGACGCCGGCCGCCGTCGTCTTCGTCCATAGCACGGAAGAGATCCAGGCGGTCGTCTCCAGGTTGCACCTGGCGTCGATCCCCTTCGTGCCGCGCGGCGCCGGTACCGGGCTGTCGGGCGGCGCGCTGGCCGACCGCGCGGTCGTCATCGAGCTCTCGCGGATGAACCGGATCCTCTGGATCGACGAGGAGAACCGGCGGGCGCGGGTGCAACCGGGCGTGATCAACACGCGGCTCAACGACGCGGTCGCACCCTACGGGCTCATGTACGCGCCCGACCCGTCCAGCCAGACGGCCTGCACGCTGGGTGGCAACGTGGCGGAGAACGCCGGTGGGCCCCACTGCCTGAAGTACGGTGTGACCTCGAATCACATCGTGGGGCTCACGATCGTAGCGCCGGGCGGCGCGGTCTTCGAGCTGCCGGGCGCCGAGGGCCCGGGCTACGACCTGGTGGGTCTGTTCGTCGGCTCGGAGGGGACGCTGGGGATCTGCACGGAGATCGAGGTGCGCCTGCTCCCGGTCCCCGCGGCGGTCGGGACGCTCTTGGCCGAGTTCGACGATGTGGGCGACGCGGGCCGCGCCGTGTCGGCGATCATCGCCGCCGGGATCGTGCCCGCCGCGCTCGAGATGATCGACCAGAACACGTTGAAGGCGGTCGAGGCTTCGGTCTACGCCGCTGGCTTCCCCACCGATGTCGCGGCTTCGCTGATCGTCGAGTTGGACGGGCCGGCGGTCGGCCTGGCCGAGCAGGCGCGCCAGGTCGAGGAGCTTCTGGAGAAGCACGGCGCGCGCAAGGTCTCGGTGGCAGCGAGCGAGCCGGATCGCCTGAAGCTGTGGCGGGCGCGCAAGTCGGCCTTTGGCGCCATGGGGCGGATCGGCTCCGATCTCCTGGTGCAGGACGCCACGGTGCCGCGCAGCAAGTTGCCCGAGCTTCTGGACCAGGTCTACGCGATCGCCGGTAAGTACGATCTAACGATCACCAACGTCTTCCACGCCGGCGACGGCAATCTGCACCCGAATATTCCGTTCGACCGGCGCGCGGAGGGTGTGCTCGACCGGGTACACGCGGCCAGCCGGGAGATCATCGAGGCGTGTGTGGCGGCGGGCGGCACGATCACCGGCGAGCACGGGGTCGGTGTCGACAAGCGGAAGTACATGTCGCTCGTCTACTCGGACGTCGATCGCCAGGTGATGCGCTGGGTGAAGCAGGTCTTCGACCCGGCGAAGCTCTGTAACCCGCACAAGGTGCTGCCCGACGAGCCGGAGACGCCGGTACCGGGCTGGGTGGGCACCGTGGGGGTGCGGCGCTCGAAGGCGAAGCCGGATGAGGTCGCAGCGGCCATCGAGTCGGCGATGGGGCCGCGACTGCTCTACGACCGACCTGGCACCTTCATAGTCGACGGCAAGCCCGCCGAGGTGGTCGCCGAGCCGGACTCGCTGGAGGAGCTGGCCGAGCTGATGCAGCTAGCCGGCAAGTCGGGCTGGGCAGTGGTCCCGGTCGGTCACGGGACCTGGCTCGATGTCGGCAACCCGCACCGTCAAGTCGATCTGCTGGTGAGCACCCGGCGGTTGAGCGGCGTGCTCGAGCACGAGCCCGACGATCTCGTCGCCACGGTGCTGCCAGGCACCTCGCTCAAGGATCTCGCCGCGCGGCTCGGCAAGGCCGGCCAGTGGTGGCCGCTCGACCCGCTGGGCGACGGTACGGTGGGTGCCACGATCGCCACCGGCTCGGCCGGGCCACTCGCGTCGCTCTACGGTACGCCGCGCGATCTGGTTCTCGGGCTCACCGTCGTGCGGCCCGACGGGCGTGTGGTCAAGGCAGGCGGCCGCGTCGTCAAGAACGTGGCCGGCTATGACATGGTGAAGTTGTTTGCCGGTAGCTGGGGGACACTGGGTATCATCGCCAAGGCGCACCTCAGGTTGCACGCGCTGCCGCAAGCCGACCGCTCGCGGTTCTATGGATCGCGCGATCCGGGGAACCTGGTGGCGCTGGCGGCGCAGTTGGGCGCCAACGGCCGGCTCGCGCCGGCGGCGGCCGAGGTCGTCTCGCCACCCGCGGCGGCGGCGCTGGGCGGCGAGGGTAAGGAGTGGGCGATGGTCGTCCGCTGGCTAGGCCATCCGGCGGCGGTGAACGATGCGGTGCGCGCGGCCAAGCGGGCGGCGGCCGCCTGGTCGGTCAGGGTCGAGAGCCTGGACAAGGTGTGGGAAACGTTGACCGGGATCGAGGAGAGCCTGCGCCCGGCGCTCACCCTCCGGGCCAGCGTGCCGCTGCGTGCCGTCGAGCCGATCATCCGGCGCGCCACGCCGATCACGGGCGGCGATACGCCGCCGCTCGTGGCGGCACCGCTCACGGGCCGGGTCTGGATTTTTGTACCGCGCTCGCTGTACGATGCGGCCAAGGGAGAGCGCTTGTGGGCGCTACGCGTGGAGGAGCTGCGGCGTGAGGCCGCTGAAGGCGGCGGCGTGGTCCGCATCGAGCGGGCGCCGACGGCGCTGCGCCGGATCGCCGATCCCTGGGGCGACGCGCACGAGGCGCAGCAGCTCAACAGCGCGCTGAAGATACGCTTCGATCCCGACGCAATCATGAAACCGGGGTTCTTCGTGGGAGAGCTGTGAGGGTGGGGTGGGGACGATGAGGTGGGTCAGAAAACCTGGGAGAGTCATCGTCGCGCTGGCGGCCGCCGGGTGCGTCTTCTACCAGCCGATCGAACCGTCGATGGTCTGGCACCCGTTCGAGGCCACCGCCTACTGCGACTATGGGTTCACCGCGGCCGGCGTCTACGTCCGTGAGGGGGTCGTCGCCGGCGACCCGCGGGTCCTGCCGCTGGGCAGCGAGATCGACATCAAGCTCGACGACGGGACCCTGCTGGGAAAGCGCCAGGTGATGGACACCGGCGGCGCGATCAAAGGCTACAAGGTCGATATCTGGATGCCGGCCTGCGAGGATGCGGTCGCCTTCGGGCGCCAGGAGATCAAGCTACGGGTGCGGAAGAAGGGGACGCTGCGGAGTTGATGTTGCAGTGGGAATTTGGGAGTAGGGGAGTAGGGGAGTTAGGGAGTTAGGGAGTCAGGGAGTTAGGAAGTTAGGGAGTTAGGGAATTGGGGAAGGAGAGAGGGTGAAGATATATACGCGGAAGGGTGACAAAGGCGAGACGTCGCTGTTCGGCGGCCGGCGCGTCAGCAAGGACGACATCCGGATCGAGGCCTACGGTACGGTCGACGAGTTGAACAGCGCGCTCGGGCTCGCCGTTGCGCGGCTACCGGAAGCGCTGGGCGAGTGGCGCGAGCGGCTCGTCTCGATCCAGTCGGACTGCTTCACGCTGGGCGCGATCCTGGCCACGCCGCAGAAGGGCGCAGCGAAGCCCGAG
>JBDHKD010000066.1:0-14595 GCA_039586575.1 Gemmatimonadota bacterium
AAGCGGTGCGGGGCGGGGAGCGTTGTCAGCCTGCGGCGCCGCGCGCTAGCTTAACCCAATGACCGTCGTTTGCCTGCCGAATTGCGGCTTCCTCTCCGAGACGTCGCGGATGATAGCGGTCTACCGGAGCCTCCAGGAGCTGGGCGTGCCGGCTGTCGTGGCGACCCGTGGCGGCACCCACGAGTTCGTGCTCGAGCGGGAGGGGATACCCTACGATAGCCTCGAGCCGCGGATGGGCGCGGAGGAGTGCCGGCGCTTCGTCGAGCGGGTCATCGACCCGCGCCTGCCTGCCTACGACAGAGACGTACTGGCAGCGAGCGTTCGCGCCGAGATGGAGTATCTCACGCGGTGCGGGGCGAGCGCTGTTCTCATCGGGTTCACGCTGTCTGCCGTGCTGTCGGCGCGCGGCGTCGGTGTGCCACTGGTGGTCACGCACCTAGGATCCTTCGTGCCGCCGGCCCTCGAGCGGGGAATGTTCCGTTTCGCCGAGTACTTCGACAACCCGATCACTGGCATGTTACCCCGCTCCTGGTTGGACAGGGGCGCAGGCTGGCTGTTTCAGAGGGTCCGCTGGCAAGCGCCGCTGTTCAACGCGGTGGCTGACGAATTGGGGATCGAGCGCGTGCGGAGTACCATGGACGTCCTGATGGGCGACCTGACGCTGGTGACCGACGTGCCGGAGATCCTGGGGATACCAGAAGATGAGTTGGAGGCCTGGCGGCCGCGCGATGAGCGCTTTCTGCGGCCCGGCGCTCGCTTGAGGTATGCGGGTGCGATCTTCGCCCGGCTGTTCGGCGATGTGCCCGACGATGTCTCGGAGTTCTTGCAGACCGAGAAGTCGAAGGTGTACGTGTCGCTCGCCTCGAGCCGGCGCGAGTACCTGGAATGGGTCCTGGCGACGCTGGCGCGTATGGACGTGCGAGCGGTGGTGACCTCGACGGTGCACGAGGGTGAGCTCGGCGGCTCCGCCAACATCCTGGTCAGAGATTTCCTGCCGTCCCACCGCGTGATGCCGATGTGCGACCTGGCGATCATCCACGGAGGCCAGGGGAGCGTGCAGACGGCCATCGCATCTGGAGTCCCGGTGATCGGCTTTCCGTTACAACCGGAGCAGAACTTCAATCTGAGGTTGGTCGAGCGCCATGGCGGCGGCCGCTGCCTGTCGTTGAGGAGCTTGAAGCGCGGTAAGCTGCGCGGTGCTGTGGAACGCGTGCTGGGTGACGCGAGCTACCGCACCGCTATGGGGCGACTGAAAGCCTGGCAGGCGGCGCGCGATGGCCCGCTCGAGGCGGCACGTGCCGTACGATCTCTAGTGGCGTAGTGATCCCGAGTTCGTTGGCGATGAGGATAGACTGTCACGGGAGGGGCGACAGTATGGAGATTCGACGAGGCTTGCACCGCGTATTGGCCCTGCTCTGGCTTCCCGCGATCCCGCTTGCGGCCCTGGATGCCGCGGCCCAGGAGCGCGAGTCGATCTTCGATGGGGTCGTTCACATCGAGGATAGTCTCCACACCGAGATCCCGGAAACACCACGCTGGGAGGAAGAGCTTGGGCTGACGGGGCGGCGCGTGGACGTGGGCGATGCGGAGCTCTATGTCGAGGAGGAGGGATCGGGGATAGCGCTCGTCTTGATCAACGGCGGCCCGGGCGGCACGCACCACTACTTCCACCCGTGGTTCGGGCGGGTCGGGGAGTACGCTCGAGTGATCTACTACGACCAGCGTGGCACGGGGCTATCCGACTACGAGCCCGGCGCCGACGGCTACTCCGTCGAGCAGGCGGTCGATGATCTCGAGGCCTTGCGGGTCGCGCTGGGCGTCGACCGGTGGGTGCTGGTCGGGTTCTCGTACGGCGGCTTCCTGGCGCAGTACTACACGACCACCTACCCGGCGCACGTGGCCGGCCTGGTCTTGGTGGGTGCGAGCCCGGGGATGTGGGCGGAGACGGGTCGCTCGCCACAGTACGACTTCATCTCCGAGGCCGAGATCGACCGGATGCGCGAGCTGCGGGCCGAGCTGCGCGAGCTGCGCGAGCGCGAGGGGTGGTCGCGCCAGATGTACGTTCGACTGGTGGTCTACAACAACTTCCTGAACGGCGATTGGAAGCGCCAGCACTACTACAAGCCCTCAGCCGAGAAGTTCGCTCAGATCGCCCTCTACGAGTGGGTGCAGGATGCCGACTTCAACTCGATCATGAGCCAGAGCAAGGATAAGGTCGACCTGACGGGTGCCTTCGACAACAATCCGATCTCCACCCTCATCCTGGAGGGGAAGTGGGACCTGACCTGGGGCGAGGCGAAACCGACGATGCTGTCGCGCAACCACCCGCACGCCCGCATGGTGGTCATCGAGGGCGCGGGACACTCGATCTACGACGAGAACCCGGACGCCTTCTTCGCCGAGCTCGAGGGCTTCGTTCGCGGCCTGTCGCCGGTCGACCCGGCGGCGATCACCGCGTTCGAGGAGCGACTGGCCGCCTGGCGCACGCGCTGGGAGGGCTCGCCGCTCTATTACCTGAAGGGCGCCGGCTGGGGCAAGAGCGGAAGCGAGCAGCTTGCAGAGGCCTACGAGCCGAGCTGGTTGGAAGGAATCGAGCGGCCCGGGGACATAATGCGCCTGGGGTTCGCGCTGTACGACGCGGAGCGCTACGAGGAAGCGCTGCGGATATTCGAGCGGCTCGAGCGAGCAGCTGAGGCCGAGGGAGACCGAAGCCGGCACGCCGTCTCGCTCATCTGGCAGGGACAGATGCTCGACCTCTTGGGTCGCCGGGAGGAAGCGATCGCGCGTTACCAGCGAGTCGTCGACATGAATCCGCAAGGCGGTCAGCGCCACGACCAGTACGGGATGTCTTACCAGTACGGGCCCTACGCGGCCGAGCGCCTGGTGGCTCCCTTCCAGCGCATCGAGAACACCTGGCCCTAGAAGGAGACGGCTGGGTCGAGGGTTGCCGTCGCATCTGCTATGAGCACTCGCAACACGGGTTGATCGCTCCCGGTCCGCCTACGATCGTCTCACAACCACCGCACGCTTGGGGGGCGGCCTCACGCTCATCCATGCCGCTGAGCGCGGCCTCCGTCACGATCGCAGCGGCTCCGCCCACCATCGCCAACGAGGCGAGCACCGTCCGCGCACTCAGCCCTTCACCGCCGATCGCCCAACCCGCCAGCACCGCCACCACCGGATTCACGAACGAGTGGCTGGAGACGCGCGCGGGTGATGTGACCCTCAACAGCCAGGTGTAGGCTGCGAAGGCGACGATCGATCCGAATATCACCAGGTACAGAATCGAGAATGCCGAGCGCGCCGACACCGAACCCAGCCTACCCGCTTCGCCACTCAGCAGGCTGACCAAGAGCAGCGACGCCCCTCCCGCCAAGAGATTCATCCCCGCCGTGAGCGCCGGGCTCCGCGGGAAATTCCCGTTCCGCGAGTAGATCGACCCGGCGGCCCAGGACACGTCCCCCAGCAGGAGAACCCCCATCGCCACAAGATCCACCGGCGCGCCTCCCAGCGCCTCGCCCGGCTTCGCCAATACGACCACACCGCCGAAGCCCAAGAGCAGGCCCAGCATCACCCGCCCGGTCAGCGAACGGCGGCGCTCCTGAAGCGTCAAGAGCAGGATCATCCAGAGCGGCGTCGTCGCCGCGATGAGCGCCGCCACGCCGGACGTCATGCGCTGCTCGGCCCAGGCGAGCCCGCCGTGACCGCCCAGGAAGAGCAGGCTGCCGGCAATGGCCGCCGAATTCCACTGGCGGAGCGACGGTCGTCCGCCGCCCCGCAGACGTGCGAAGGCGTAGAGCACCGTACCGGCGAGCAGCGCCCGGCTGCCCATCATGAGGAGCGGCGGTACGGTCTCGATGGCGTAGCGGATCGCCAGGAAGGTCGATCCCCAGATCAGGTAGATCGCGCCGTAAGCGGCGGTTAGCTTGAGTGTCGGGGCGCTGAGCTCGAGCCGTTCCATGGGGCCACCTCGGGCGCTTGGAGGCGCCGTCGTTGACGGGCGGTACTAACCGTCGTAATGTGTTTAGGTAGTTAATATGGCGATTGGCCATTAACCTGTCAATACTCTTATGGGGGTTATAACAGAGCGATGATGGCGGAGGCTTGGACGTTCGACCTGTCGGGTGCGCGACTGTGCCTCGATTTCGCCAATACGCTGGAGAGCCGGCTCGGGGCGGAACCGCGGGAGCGGCTGACGGTTTACGGCGACTTGGTCGGCTGGGCGGGGCAGGCGGGCCTGATCGGGAAGGACGAGGCGGAGGCGCTACGGGCGGTGGCGGCGAAGCGACCGCAGGAGGCGGAGCGCGCCCTGGCGACGGCGCGGCGACTGCGCGAGGCGACCTTCGCGATCTTCTCATCCGTTGCCGACGGTGAGCCGGCACCGGAGGCCGCGCTGGCCGCGCTCAACGCGGCGTTGCCGGACGCGCTGAGCGCGCTTCGCCTCAACCCGGCCGGGCAGGCGTTCGAGTGGAGCTGGTCGCTGGAGGAGCGCGGGCTCGAGCGGATCCTACCGCCGGTGGTCAGAGACGCGGCCGAGCTACTCACCTCGGTGGAGCTCACGCGGGTCCGGGAGTGCGAGTCCGATACCTGTGCCTGGCTCTTCCTCGATCAGAGCCGCAACCGGACGCGCCGCTGGTGCGACATGGGTGTGTGCGGCAACCGGGCCAAGGCGCGGCGTCATTACGCGCGCCGCAAGCGAGCGTCGGGGACAGGCGGTTCGGGCTAGCCGACGCATCCAGCCTGGCCGAAACCGGACCAGGCGGAGCCGCGTAGGTAACCTCAGCGATCGATGCCCCACCATGCGCCTGTCGCCGGACCGGCGGCGGGCCTCTACGCGCACCCACCAGCCAGCGAGCGGTCATCCGCATGGACACCCTGAGACAGGATATCGGCTACGCGCTGCGCATCTTCAAGCGGTCGCCCGGTTTCACGGCGATCGCGGCGCTGATCATCGCGCTGGGCATTGGACCCACGACGACCATCCTCAGCGTCGCCAACGCGCTGCTCCATCGGATCCCGCCCGGCGTGCGTGGTGCCGGGGAGCTGGTCTCGGTCTACGGGTCGGAGGAAGGCGGGCTCCGCTGGGGCACGCTCTCCTATCCGGTGTTCGAGGACTACCGGGACGCCGATAACGGCCTCATGGAGGTCGCGGCGCTCGAGTCATTCCCGGCCAGCCTCTCGACGCGCGGAGCCGGGGAGCCGCAGATCGCGACGGGGCTGGCGACGTCGTCGAGCTATTTCGACATACTGGGAACGCGGCCGGCGCTGGGCCGCTTCTTTCTGCCGGACGAGGACGACGCGCCGACCGCCAGCCCGGTGGCCGTGCTCAGCCACAAGACCTGGACGCGCAGGTTCGGGGCGGACCCGGCGGTCATCGGGACCACGATCAACCTGAACCGTACTTCGTTCACGGTGATCGGGGTGGCGGAGGAGGGGTTCAACGGCCACATGGCGGGCTACGATGTGAGCGTCTGGGTCCCGATCGGCATGCGTGAGGCGGTGAACGGTCGCGACCTGTCAGACAACGTCACCGGCCTGGCGGGCGTGGGTCGCCTTGCTGCGGGTCAATCGGTAGGTCGGGCCGCCGAGGCGGCGCGTCTCATATCGGAAGGACTCCGCACCGGTCATCCCGACATCTTCGAGGGCCACACGATCGAGGTCACCCCCTACTCCGTGATGATCGACGAGGCGCGCGGCCCGGTCACGCTCTTCATGGCGCTCATGCTGGTCGTGACGGGGCTCGTGCTGCTGATCGCCAGCGTCAACGTCGCCAGCGTCATGCTGGCGCGGGCGGCGGGCCGCTCGCGTGAGGTGGCGGTGCGGCTGGCGGTGGGCGCCGGTCGCTGGCGGCTGGTCCGCCAGCTCTTGACCGAGAGCGTGCTGCTCTTCCTGTTCGGTGGCTGCGCCGGTGTGTTGATCGCGATCTGGGCGACCGGCGCACTGGCGGCCGTCCGTTTGCCGGTCCCCATACCGCTGGCGTTCGACTTCTCACCCGACCTGCGCGTGCTCGTCTTCACGCTGATCGTCTCGTTCGCCGCCGGCACGCTCTTCGGTCTGGCGCCGGCGCTGCAGGCGACGCGGCAGGACCTGGTGACTTCGCTCAAGGTACACCCCGGCGATGCGCCGGGCGGCCGCAGCCGGCTGCGCAGCATCTTCGTGGTCGCGCAGGTGGCCGCGTCGGTGGTGCTGCTGGTCGCCGCCGGCATGTTCCTGCGGGCGCTGAATCGCGCCGACGAGGTGGACCTCGGGTTCGACCCGGCGAACGTCCACGTGTTGACGACCGATGTGTCGATCCATCGCTACTCGACGGAGGAGGGCCGGGCGTTCTACGACGAGCTGCTGGAGCGCGCGAGGGCGCTGCCCGGCGTCGAGTCGGCGGGCCTCGCTTTCGGCCTGCCGCTGGGGTTCACCCGAATCTCCAGCATCTTCACTCTGCCCGGCCGTGAACCTGTGCTCGGCGAGGGGTTACGGTGGGCGAGCGTCAGCATGGTCTCGGGCGGCTATTTCGAGACGATGCGGATCCCCATCGTGGCCGGCCGCGCCTTCGATGAGACGGACCGCGAGGGGTCGGTGCCCGTCGTCATGGTCAATCAGACCGCGGCCCGGCAGTTCTGGCCCGGCGAGGAGGCGGTGGGCAAACCGATTCTCATGGGCGACTTACAGTACGAAGTCGTCGGTGTGGCGCGCGACGGCAAGTACCGTTCACTGGGCGACGAGCCCCACCCGATGGTCTATCGCGCCATCGCTCAGCGTTACGGCTCGGAGGCCTCGCTGGTCGTTCGCACCACGCCGGGCGCCCCGCGCATCGATCGTACGCTGCGCGCGCTGGCGCTCGAGCTCGATCCCGACCTGCCGGTCCAGACCAACGCCCCCTTCACACAGATCATCGGCGTCTCGCTCATCCCGAACCGCGTCGCCGCCTGGATGGCGCTGGGCTTCGGCGCGCTCGGCCTGATCCTGGCGTCGGTGGGCCTCTTCGGGGTCCTCTCTTATGCGGTGGCGCAGCGGAATCGCGAGATCGGCATCCGCATCGCCCTGGGCGCAGATATCGGGGCCGTGCACGGGCTGGTCGTGCGGCAGGGGATGCGGCTGACGGCCAGCGGCCTGGTCATCGGCTGCCTGGTGGCGTTCGGTGCGGCGCAGCTCATACGCGGTCTGTTGTTCGGCTTGAGCCCGGCCGACCCGGTGGCGTTCGGCAGCATCGTGCTGGTGTTCGCGGCGGTGGGGCTTCTGGCCAGCTACCTGCCGGCGCGCCGCGCGACGCGCGTCGATCCCATGACCGCGCTGAGACAGGAGTAACACAGCTGCAGTTCAGGAGGTAGGCAAAGATGAAACGCGCGATCGTAGCTCTCGCCATCACATCGATCTTTGTCATCGGCGGCCTCGACCTGGCGGGCCAGGATGTGCCTCGCGATGACGATGGGGGCCGCGCCTTCGTCGCCGCCGCCCAGCGCGGCGACGAGAACGCGGTGCGCAAAGCGCTCGAGCGCGACCCGGGTTTGGTGCAGGCGACGGACGAGCTGGGGATGACAGCGCTCGATTGGGCGGCGACCCGCGAGCACTGGCACATCTTCCAAGAGCTCCTGGCAGCGGGCGCGCTGGTCGACAGGGTGGGCGCGGACGGCGGCACGGTCCTCCACCGGGTCAGTCATTACGATCGTCCCGACATGGTGCAGCTGCTGCTGGACGCTGGTGCCGACATAACCGTCCAGAACCAATGGGGCCGCGCTCCCCTGCACGTCGCGGCGCGCCGCGGCTGCCGCCAGGTGGCGGAGCTCCTTCTGGCGGAGGGCGCCGACCCCAATGTGGCCACCCGGGAAGGCTGGACTACCCTGCACGTCGCCTACCGCGCCGGTCAGCCGCAGCTGGTCGAGCTGCTTCTGGCGGCGGGCGCCGATCCGCAGAAGAGGGACCAGAGCGGAGCTCTGCCGGCCGATAACACCTTCACGCGCCCCGCGGCCATCGCCGTCGAGGAGGAAGAGCTCTTCGAGTATCAGGGGCTCTACGATGTGAGCGAGAATTTCCACTTCAAGGTTTGGGTGGAGGACGGCACGCTGATGCTCCAGGACTTCGGCGCTGACGCCATGTATCCGATCGCGCCCGACTCCTTTTACTGCCGGGCCGAGCCGTGGAGTGTCGCCTTTACGCGTGACGCCGATGGCGCGGTGCAGGAGATCGAGGTGCGCTTCCTGCGGCGTGCGGTGCGTGGGACCAAGCGCGACCATCCTCAGTACGTCGGGTCGCAGCAGTGCAGGGACTGCCACATCGGGCAGGAGCACGGCAACCAGTACGTTCGCTGGCTGAGCAGCCGGCACGCGGCGGCCTACTGGCGGCTGGCGACCGACTGGTCGCTCTTTCTCGCCCGGCTGCGCCCGCACTTCCAGGACATGGAGAACCCGCGCCAGGACGACCGCTGCCTCTTGTGCCACACGACGGCCGCCCAGGACCCCGACGCGCTGTTCGCGGCCAGCTTCGCCGAGAGCGAGGGGGTCGGCTGCGAGGCGTGTCACGGGCCCGGGTCGCAGTACGTGGACGCGAGCGTCATGTCCGACCGCGCGGCGTTTCTAACCGCCGGTGGTCGCGTGCCGCATGAGGCGACCTGCCGGAGCTGCCATCGCAACCCGGAGAATTTCGACTTCGCGACCTGGTGGCCACAGATAGCCCACAGCCGACCGGCGGCCTCCGACCCGCACTGAGCGAGCAGGCACTTTCTCCATTCGGGTCCCCCGGCCTAGTTTGAGAAGAACTCGAGCTGAAAGGGCCGATGGGGATCGTCAAACAGCCCAGCAAGTGGGAGTGCGGGCCGTTCGCGCTGAAGCACGCGCTGCTCGTGCGCGGCGTGCTCGCCACCGAGCGCGAGATCGGCAGGCTGGCCGGCACGAGCCCGGACGGCACGGACGAGGCGCAGCTCGACAGGGCGGCGCGACACTACGGGTGTGAGCTGCCGACGATCCGCGAGATCGAACCGGAGGCGGCACGTCGGGCGCTGACCGACTTCCTGCACGGTGGGACGCCGTGCCTGCTCTGTGTGGAGGGCTGGGATCACTGGTTGACCGCCGTCCATGAGGAGAACGGCCAGTTCATCATCCTCGACAGCGAGAGACCGGAAGTCATCCTGGTCTACGACTGGCCGCGACTTCGCAAGCTCTGGGCCTATCACGACGAGTACGATGACGGGGCGGCCCGCCCGCTGTACGATCTCCACCCGCTCATCGCGAAACGCCGGCTACCGACACGGGCACGCTTCACCCTAGAACGTGCACACCATCTGCGTGATCCCGAGAACCGGGGCCTCGCGCAACTCTGGGACGTCTACGTCGAAGACCTCATCCGTATCTGCGAAGCCAGGGAATCGAAGGGCGGCCGGCGTGTCTCGCTCGGCGAGTTCCTGAGGCGTCACGCCGAGTTGTTCTTGGATCAGCTGGAGAGCTGGCACGGCCAGATCGAGCGCCACGCGGCTCGACAGGTTCTCGAGCGCCTGCGCTTCGTCGCCGACACCTACGGGCTCGTCATCCGCCAGAGCGATGAGCGGCGGACGATCTCGGCCGTCAGCATGATCCTGGCTCTCTGGTCGGCCGGCGAGTTCGGGGTCGAGCCGCTCTATCGTAAGGTACCGGTGCGGAAGATTCGCTGACCGATCCCTGCAACCTTCGGCGGTCCTTCGCTGTCTAAAGATTGGACTTTAGACAGCTTATCCCACACGGTCCCCAACCATCTGCAGCGGCTCGACCCACTCGCGGCCTCGCCGCAGAGGTGTGTCGTGATGTCGCTGTTTTGAGTCACCGTCCAGCCGGCTATTTCGCGAAGGAGTGGAAAGCATGAAGAAGTGGCGATGCGTATCGATCGTGCTGTTCTGCGTGTGCTCGCACTGGGTGAGTGCGATGGCACAGGAGGCCTTACCGACGGAAGCCGAGTTCTTCGAGATGATGCGCAGTGAAGGTGTCGCACGGGCCACTGAAGTGTTTGAGAGCATGCGTCGCGCGGATCCCGATGCGGTCATCTTCTCGGAATCCGCGATGAACAGGCAAGGCTATGAGTATCTGGAGGAGGGCAGAGTTGAGGAGGCGATCGAGGCATTCAAGCTCAATGTCATGGCCTATCCGGAGGGCTCCAACACCTACGACAGTCTCGGCGAAGCCTACATGGTTCACGGGGACATAGAGCTGGCTATCGCCAACTACACGAGGTCGGTGGAATTGAACCCCGAGAACCAGAACGGGGCGAGGTATGTGCACACCCTGGAGCACTACATCAAGTACGAATACCGTATACCGATGAGAGACGGGGTGAAGCTGTTCACCCAGGTCTACATGCCGAGGGATCGAAGTCGAGACTACCCCATACTCCTCAAGCGCACGCCCTATGGGCTCAACCGCTATGGGCCGCACAACTATGACAACTATCTCGGGCCGAGCCTGTCGGTTGCGCGAGACGGTTACATATTCGTCTATCAGGACGTTCGCGGGCGATATATGTCGGAGGGTCTGTACGACAACATGCGGCCGCACGTAGCGGGCGACGGCGCGATCGACGAGAGCTCGGACACCTACGACACGATCGAGTGGCTGCTTGGTAACATCGAAGGTCACAACGGCAAGGTCGGGATGTGGGGCACCTCCTACCCCGGCTTCTATGTGACCGCGGCGCTACCGGAGGCGCATCCCGCTCTGCTGGCCTCTCTACCTCAGGCGCCGATCTCCGACTTCTTCTTCGACGACTTCCACCACCACGGCGCGTTCATCCTCCCCTACTGGCTGTTCATTCCGATCACCGGCTATCAGAAGGACAGTCTGACGACGCGCGGCTGGTTCGAACTGGTGCGGTCTTCTACGGCGGACGGCTACAAGTTCTTCATGGACCTGGGACCGCTGAAGAACACGACCGAGTACTACGGCGAGGACAACTTCTTCTGGTGGCAGATAGCCACACACCCGAACTACGACGAGTTCTGGCAGGCACGCAACATCCTGCCGCACCTGAAGGGCGTGGATCATGCCGTGATGACGGTGGGTGGGTGGTTCGACGCGGAGGATCTCTACGGGCCGCTCAACATCTACAAGACGCTGGAGCGCGAGAACCCGGGGTCGTTCAACGTGCTGGTGATGGGACCGTGGGCGCACGGCGGCTGGGGGTGGGATCGGTCGCCGCATATGGTCGGGAACATCTACTTCGGTGACAACATCTCGGGCTGGTACCAGCGCGAGGTCGAGGCGCCCTTCTTCCGCTACTTCCTGAAAGGCGAAGGCGAGCCGCCCGACTTCGAGGCGTTGACCTTCGACACCGGGCGCACCGAATGGCGGAAATTCAGCGAGTGGCCGCCAGCGGGAGCGGAGTCGACGCGGCTCTACCTGCGAGCCGACGAGATCCTCTCCGTTGACCGGCCGCTGACCGGCGAGGCCGCTTACACCGAGTATATCAGCGATCCCAACGAGCCGGTGCCTCATACCGATGCGATCCGCATCAGTGGCACACCGCGCCTCTACATGACGGAAGACCAGCGCTTCGCCGAGCGGCGACCGGACGTCATCGAGTTCCAGACGGAGATCCTGGACGAGGACGTTACGCTCGCCGGGGATATCGTCGCCCACCTCGAGGTCTCGACGACCGGAACGGATGCCGATTGGGCCGTCAAGTTGATCGACGTCTACCCGGACAGCGAGCCGAACAGCGAGCATACGCCCAGGGGCGTCGTGCTGGGCGGCTACCAGCAGATGGTGCGGAGCGAGGTGATACGCGGCCGGTTCCGCAACAGCTACGAGCACCCGGAGCCGTTCGAGCCGGGCGTGGTGACTGAGGTAGAGTTACCGCTACAGGACGTGTTCCACACCTTCAAGCAAGGCCACCGGATCATGGTCCAGGTCCAGAGCACCTGGTTCCCGCTGGTGGACCGGAATCCGCAGAAGTACGTAGACAACATCTTCGAGGCGGACGAGGAGGATTTCATCAAGGCGACGCACCGGGTCTACCACTCGCCCGACCACGCCAGCTACCTCGAGTTGAAGGTGCTTCGGTAGTCCGGGGAGGCGAATGCTGCGTCACCGCCGTAGCAGGAATCCGTCTGTCGCCTCCGTGACAGACGTGGAGCCTCACCGGGCGAGCCCAGGTGAGGCTCTTTGTTCAGTGCAATGCCCGGCAAGGGCTGCTGGAGGTCGAATTCCCGGGACAGGTAAGGATAACTGGAAGAGTTATCATTTGCGGGCGTATTCTCCGGTACGCATCTTGACTGACAAGTGCGATTGGTGGAGGCTGCGGTCGTGAAGAACGTTCCCCCGGTTCGGAGCGGCGGCCTTGGGGCTATCCGGGAAGTCGAGCCAATCGCCTAGCCGGCCGGCCGAGCGGCCGACCTGGCTGACTGCGCGCCATACTCCCTCAAGCGAACGCCAAGTGAACGACCAGGCTTGCCGGCCCGCGGTATCTCCGGCTGCGCCTGGCGGTATTGTGCCCCCTGGGGCTGGAGGCTGTCATGTTGCGTCATAGGTCTCGCCATTCTCTGTTACTCGCCACCTTTATGACGGCGCTGCTTTGGGTGGGTTGCCACGACGATCCGACCCATCCGCCGGGCGGGCTCGACGTGGCCGAGCTCTACCTGAGCGCGAATCTCGCCGGTACCAACATCGCCGCCCTGGTCGTGGAGGTGACCGCGACCGACATCCCCGAGCCGCTCGTCTTCAACATCCCGATTGCCGACGGTCAGGCGTCGGGCGTGATCACGGTGCCGGCCGGCTCGGGACGGACGATCCTGGTTCGCGCTTATGACGCCAACGCGATCGAGACGCACCGGGGGGAGGCCGTGGTGAACGTGATGGCGGGCGCGAATCCGCCACTGACGATCGTGCTCTACCCGCTGGTCGGCGACGTGGAGATCGAGGTCGAGATCGGCGAGCTCGTTGTGACGGTGGAGCCGCCCTCGGCTGTGCTCCGGATCGGGGGTTCGATCCAGCTGGCGGCGACCATCACGAGCGGTGCAGGGGGCGAAGTAGAGGGTGAGGTGCAGTGGGGGTCGGCCCAGCCACTCGTGGCGACGGTCGACGGGGACGGCCTGGTGAGGGCGGTCGGGCTCGGCGCGGCCGAGATCGTGGCGAACTTCGGCAACGTCAGAGGCTCTGCCACGATTCAAGTCATCGAGGGCTACCACAGCAGCTTCGATGTGAGCGACGAGGGCTGGGTCGCGTGGGAGAACGGAGAGGGACCCGTCGAGTGGCAAGACGGCGGCGTGTGCGGCGGTGGCATGGGCGGTTGTATCTCACTCCACGACGTAGCAAGCGGCTGGATGGCCTTCCGGGCCCCGGAGGATTGGCGGGACGGGACCGACCTGTCGGATTACTACGGCGGCCGTCTGATCTACTACATGAGATACAGCGGCGGCGACCAGTGGCCGGCTGAAGGCTGGGCGGGCACGTACAACATCATCATCGAGTCTCAACAGTATGGCCGGTTGGAGATGGCGTTTCCGGACGAGTACGAGCGAGCCTTCGAAGATGTATGGCAGAGAGTCTCGATCGACCTGAGCACGGTGCCAACGGCGTTCTTCGTCGGCCAACCGGCCGCGTGGCAACTCGGCGGTCGGCCTGCAACCGAAGACGAGATCAGAGACGTCTTGTCCAACGTGTCCGATCTCTTGATCAGGGCCGAATTCGCAGTGGGCGACGACAGGGCGTACTTGGACGAAGTGATGTTTACCACAGAGCCCGCTCCTCCGTACTCGGAGTTCACCGAGGAGATGGTCACACCGATCTATGTGGACGACGTCGTGGGCGCCTTCAACGCTATCCAGGACCACGGCCTCTTCCTCGAAGCGCATACCAACGACTCGTTTGACTACGGTTGCTGCGCCTCTGATCACATTCAGGGCATCCAGCGGCTTCGGGGTAGCAACTACTTTGCCGTCACAGCCAGCGACGGCGAGTCGTCCAGAGTGGCCATCGTTCACATCGCTTCCATACCGGAGGCTTACATAACCTCTTCCGTAGGTCCGCCGGCCGAAAACAGGGTCGTCAAGGTCATGCCGATCAGTACCACGATGAAGCACGCCGGTGGCATTAGCGCCTCTGGTGACGTCGTCGTCGTGCCGATCGAGAATGGAGGTGCATCGGAAATCCACTTCTTCTTCGCGCCGCAGGGAAACATCGAAGACACCTACGACCTATCGGACGTCTATCCCAATGCGATCGTAAGCCGCGATAAGACGGCCGGTGCTGTGGCGTTGACGCGATTCCCGAGCGGAGCGTTCCAAGGCCGCTACCTGCTGGCCGTACTCACCCACGGCTCGGACGGGCCCCTGGATTTCTACCTGTCACGCACGCAACACCTCTTCGACGGTTTCGACCCGGTTGTTTCCTGGGATATCGACGACGTGCGAGCAGGCAGTGGCCAAGATCCGACGTTCGATGGGCACCAAAACATCGATTTCGTCATGCAGTCGGACGGTGCGATATATCTCTTGGGAACCAACAACAACTGGGCCAGCGGTGGTGGAGATGACTGGGGCGACCTCTATCGGGTGGAATTCGCGAACGATGACCCGCACAACTATCCGACCGTGACCAAGGTGGCCAACAGGCACTTCGATTGCAAAGACCACGGCAACTTCGACGG
>JBDHKD010000067.1:0-14586 GCA_039586575.1 Gemmatimonadota bacterium
GTTGCTTCTATTGCGCAGATCCCAGTCCACCTGACCACCGCCACCGGGGCTGTCGTGGTTGATCACGTCCACCAGCACACCGCCGACGGAGTAGATACGAATCGTGCACCGGTCAGGCAGATTGACGAACTTCAGTCGCTTGGTCGAAGGTCCAAGGTCGAACTGGCTGACCGCGTAGTACGGGTCAGGTACGGTGTGGATCTCTTCGAGATTCGCGTCGGTCGTCTCGACCAGCTGTGCCGGTGCGTTCACCGTCAGCGCGTAGCGCAGGCCCGGAACGCCCGGCGTACGCGGCGTCTCGTCGAACTCGTAGCTGCTGCCGTCCGGCCTTCCAGCGATGCCGTTATAGGCCCGCAGGGTCCAAACGGTGTTCGACGGGATCGCGCTCGTCTGGAAGATGTACGGCTCACCAGCGATATACAGCGCGAAGCCCGTGCCATCGGCCACACGGTCGCCGGTGACATCGACATCCGTCAGCACCGGCTGCTGGAGAGCCGAGTAAGGATTGCCGGTCGACGCGCACCCGATGTTGGGCGTATCCTGGAAGCCGTCTTGATACCACATGTCGACGAAGTCCACCGCGCCACTCGCGTCCGCGTCTGAAATGAACCCGTAGCTCGCCCGTGCGGTGGTCGAGAACGGAACCGGCACGTTGTGTGTCACGTCGATGACGCTGTCCACACCGGCGGCGCCCCAGTAGATCTTCATGTCCGCCGCGCGGCGCAGCGGCCAGGTCGACTGGTAGTAACGGCGCATATGGTTCGGATCGCTGGTGCAGACCGGAGGCGTCGCCAGGACGCCGCTGTACGGCACCGGCTGGAAGATCGCGTCCACGCCTTCCAGCTCGCCGTGAGCGTACCCGAGCGTCGGGTCGGCCAACGTCTCGTTATCCCCGCTAAACCAGCGGCTGCCGCCGTCGGCCGCTTCGCCGGGCGGATCCTCGTCCCAGAAGCCCGGCACCTGGTACGCCCAGTCGGAGTCGCCGGAATGCCACTGCGTGCGCTCGAAGCTGATCGCACTGGTCAGCTGACCGGATGCCGGCGGTGGCGTGAGGCCCTGGTCCTGCAGATCCTCCAGCACGTCCGGATCGGACGGCACGGAGATGGGCGGCAGGTCGTACAGGCACTGTGCGTCGCACGGCACGTCCGGGATATCCCAGGCGATCGACTGGGTCGCGATCCCCGGACCGGAGAGGGTCATAAAGACCTCACCGCCGTAGTAGGCCCCTATTATGCTATCGATCCGCACCTCGTACGTCCCGGACGGCAAGAGCTGCGGCGCGAACGGCAGGAACTGACCGCTCAACTGATTGGTCGGCGCCATCGGTGCGGTGAACGTACCGGTGGTCGCGTCCAGCACCGGCGGGTCGAACCGCACCGGGCCGCCCAGATCGTCGAGCAGCGCCACACCGTCCACGTCGACCAGCGAGGCGACGAAATCGGCGTCCGCCAGGTTGGAGGCCGGCGCCTGTGGGAAGGCGGTCTGCATTTCGCTGGCCGAGATCAGGGACGTCGGTCCCGAGGCCAGACTGTTGATATCGAACGCCTTGACCTGGTAGAAGTACTGGGCGCCGTTGCGCACGCCCCTATCGATGTAGGCGAACGGCACACCGGTATTCCCCAGCGTACGCGCGATACCGGCTCGGACATCTTCGGCCAGCGCCGTATCGGCGCTCTGCACGTAGGTCGAGCTGTCCGCCAGGAAGATGACGCCACCGGCGGGATACTGGACGAACGGATGAACGATGTCGACGTCGCCCGGCGGATCGCATACGGAGAGGCCGGTGACGTAAGTCTCGTCGGTCTCGCAGGTGTTGTCGACGAAGGTGCCGCGCCACTCGACGCCGCCCTCGCCCATGAAGTAGTCGAACTGGGCGACGAGCTGCATCCGCGACGGATCGGCACCGCGGAAGACCCGGTAGCCCTCCACGTCGAACTCACGGTAGTTCGGGTTGTACAGCGCGTTCCCCGGATCGCCCGCCGCCGAGAAGAACGGGTCACCCTCCACCTCGGTCGCGCTGGGCTCCCAGACCACCGTCACCTGATTGTCACCCGGTACCACGTAGAAGATCGGCGCACCCGGCGAGAAGCCGAGCAAGAACTTGTTGTCGAAGATGGTCTGCGCCACGAGCGCCTTACCCAGGAGGCTGCCGGGCACGAAGTCGACCTTGTACTGGTCGATCGTGCCTTCGGTCTCCGTGCAGGCCTCCGGCTGCGTCGCGATCCAGCCCGCCGCGACCTCGATCGGGCGGATGTTCTCGGGCGCGCAGCCCGACCGCAGCGTCGGAACACCCGGGTTGTTGGCCGTCTCATCGCCGATCACGATCGAGTCGGTCGCCACCGTCGCGGCGGCGAACTGCGCGACGACCACGGTCTGGCTCGCGCCCGGCTCGAGCGAGAACGGACCCGAAGACTGCAGGTAGCGGGTGTCCTTCGGCTCCTGGGCCAGGAAGCAGATCTTACGCTCTTTAGGATTCGGGAACGTGCACGGGTCGTCGCCCATTCCCGGGTTCACGTTACCGGACAGCACGCGCCAGAGATGCGAGACGCCATACGGGTCGTCGAACTGGGCGCCCGGGCTGCTCGGGTTCTCGTGCACGGTGAAGATCGTCAGTCCGACCTCTTCGCCCGTACCTGGATCGATCGGACTCTGCAGGTACTTGGCGCCGAACAGACCCGGCGCGCTGGTGAAGAAGGGCGGGAAGAAGAGGTCTGGGTAATAGGTGAACTCGGGGGCGACGAACCTGCCCTGATAGGCGACGCCCATGTTGAACGGCAGGATCCCCGTCGAGTAGTTGAAGTCGTAGTCGGTGGTCACGTCCGGGTCGAAGTCCGCCGAGACGTAGATCGAGTCGATCCTCCAGCCTTCGTCCGGCAGACAGTTCTCGCCGCCACAATGCGTCGCCTCGTTGGGCAGCTGGAACTTCTCGGAATTCGTGACGTTGTAGAACGTGTAAATGATGTAGACGGTCGCCTCGTTACCGCTCGGGTAGTTCCAGGCCATCGTCCGCTGCTGGACCAGGACCCCCATCGGGTGGGTGCGGTTGGCCGAGAAGGCCGGGTTGCCGTCCCAATACAGCACCCAGCTGTCCTGCTGTGAGGCCGACTTGCGGCCCAGCAGCACCGGGTTGAACAGATCCTCGTCCACCACGTAGGCCGTGACGAACGGGAAGTCAGGGACATCACCATAGTCCGGCCAGATCGCCAGGTCCTCGGGATCCAGCGAGTTGTAAATGTTGGTGAGCCCCTCACCGTGCTGCTGTGTGCCGCGGGCGTCGAAGATGTAGGCGCCGGTGGTGTCGCCCGCCCACTCGAACCCGGCGTCCGCGGGAATGATCCCCGCCAGGTTGATGCCCGCGTTGAACATGTACTGGTTGGACGAGCCCGTCGGCCAGAACCCGCCGCCGCCGGTTGGGCTGTTGAAGATGTCCGAGCAGGTGTCGCCCTGGTTGCGCAAGCCGCACTGGTACTGGTTCACGTCCAGCACCAGCGTCGCCTCGGCGAACAGCGAGAACCTGCTGTCGTTCATCTTCTCCCGCATCCGCTGGTACTTGTCGCCGACGCTCTGAGCGAGCGCAGGCGCCGCCACCAGGGTGAGGAGCGCTCCAACCAGCGCGGCCTTGATCGCCACACTTCCCAAGTGGGAGCGTGTAAAGGTTGCGCGATTCATAGTCACTCCTGCTGCGAAAGGTAAGCGCTGTGTTGGGGGCCGGCGCGCCAGGTTGTGCTCGCAACGCCGGCACCCACTTCTACTCCTCTTCAGGCCGAAGCCTCAAAGCCCCGGCGGCTTAGAAACGCCATTCGAGGCCCAGTCGAAATGCCTGATTCGACTCCGTGAAATACTGCTCGCCCCAGCGCAGATCGTAGAAGGCGCCGAACGCGCTCCGCTGCTCCTCGACGCTGAAGTAGCCATCGCCGTCACCGTAGCGCTTCTCCGCCTGCAACAGCGAGAAGACGTTCAGGTCGTTGTCCGGCGATTCGCGCAGGATATCGAAGCCGTCGATATCGGTGTCGCCATCCAGCGTCGGGTCAGTCATCTGCTGGTTGACCTGCTTGTTCTTCCACGCTTCGTTCTTCGAAGTTCCCGTCTCCAGGAAGATCTGGTTCGTGTTCGTCAGGTTGAACGGGTTTCGCCAATCGACGAACACCAGCACGCGCGTGCCTCCCAACGGGAAGCCCTTCGTGAACCGCACGTCGAGCCGCTTCTCCCACGGCATCTGGGAGGTGTTCAGATCCTCGGCCGGAATACCACCGAGACCGGCGAAGGTCGGCGGCCCGGTCTGGCCGTTGGCGCTGTTCTCCAGCCGCGTGTAGTTGAGGCCGGAGGCCACGAAGTAGGTCATGAAGACGCCGAAGTCCGAGAAAATGCTGCCGAGTGTCGTCCCCTGCTGATAATCCTGCGGGAAGAGCAGCGAGAACGTACCGGCGAAATTGTGCGTACGGCTCTGCTCCAGCGGCAGGATCACGTCCGGCGGGATCACCGGGTTACCGGTGAGGACCGACAGGTTGGTGTTCCGCCTGAGCAGCAGCCCGGTGTAGGTGAACGGGTCGGAGCCGGTGCCGCGGGCATCGATGTACGAGTAGTTGAACGCGAAGTCCGCGAACTGGCCGAATCGCTTGTCGATCGCGACGTCGACACCCAGGACCTGGGTGTAGTCGGCGTTGACCAGCGAGTTGATGAACAGGAACTGACCGGGGAAGTTCGGGTTCTCGTAGGAGATCTTCCGGAAGGTCAGCGCGTTACGGATCGTCTTGTTGTACGCCGCCACATCGACGACGAGGTCCTCTCCGATCAGCTGGCGGTAGCCGGCCTCGAACAACACGGTGCGCGGCAGGTCGACGTCGCGCCCGAAGGTGGTGTTCGTGTTGGCGGTACCACCGGCGAGGTCGTCATAGACATCGTCGAACATACCGATCAGGCCGTTGACCTGGCCTCCGAACGTACCGCCGATCGGCGGGGTCTGAATGTTGTGCGAGTAAGACA
Organism: Gemmatimonadota bacterium; assembly: GCA_039586575.1. Lineage (GTDB taxonomy): Bacteria > Gemmatimonadota > Gemmatimonadetes > Palauibacterales > KS3-K002. Next base: position 4,984 of record JBDHKD010000067.1, read on the forward strand.
GCCGGAACGTGGACTTGATCGTGACCGGGAAGCTGATCCCCAATCGCGGGCTCAACTCCGTCTTGGTCTCCGCATCGATGAAGTTGGGCTTGCAGACGACCGTACCGTCGGTGCGCGTCCGCTGCGGCGCCGTCGTTGCTCCGCCGCAATCCTCCAGCGGCACGAGGCCGGCCTCGTAGTCCTGCAGCGTCTCGTACTCGCCGGCCTCGAGGCGCACGAAGTCCGCCTTCAAGCTGTCGGGCACGTTGAACACGTAGCCCGGCACCCGCGGGTACTGGCCGTCGGGCTGGAAGTAGTCCCAACGCAAGCCGGCGTCGATCACCACGTCGCCGATGTCCAGACGGCCCGTGGCGAACAGGCCGCCGCGTACCGGGTCGTTGATCGCCGGCGCCGCGCGGCCGGTGTACAGATTCACCGAGACGCGCTCGGCGTGGATCAGGGCCAGGTCACCGCCCGTCTGCAAGCGGAAGTAGCGGCCGGCCTGCCAGTCGAGAACGCCACTAAAGATCCAGTTTCTCTCTCTCGTATAATCGAGCCCGCCGTTACCGGGGCCCATGATGTCGAACTCGTTGCGCATCCCGTATGGGTTGAGCCGCAGGTTCGCGGTCAGCCCGGGGAGCGACTGGGAAGCCGAGAGGTCGAAACGATCCGGGTAGATCTGGAGCGCCGCGTTGGGAATCGCGTTGGAACGCGCGCCCTCGACGATCAGCTCCGAGATCTCCCAATCCTTCCAGTCTTGCGCGAACTTGATGCTGCTGAAATTGAACCCCAACGTCGGGCTTCTGTGGTCCAGCAACCACTCGGAATCGGGCTCGCCATTCTGGTCGAAGTACTTCTGGTAGCTCGCCTTGACGTCGAGGGCCAGCGCGCTGCTGGCGCTCTGGCTGATCAGGAAGTACCCGCCCGCCGTCAGCACGTCGGCGTAGTTCAAAGTCGCATCGTAGCCGTCGGCGTTGTACAGCTCTTCCACGCCGAGGTCGATGTTCTGCTCGCGCTCGCGCTTGTACGAGAAGTCGAGCGACGAGCCGCCGGCGATGCCCCAATCCAGCCGGCCCAGGAACGTGTATTCGTCCTGAGGGTTGTACGGCAGGGTGGGGCCGTTGTCCCACGCCGTGAAGTTCGGGAAGGCCACGCGCACGCTGTCCGTACCGCTCACCGCGCCGCTCGAACGCGCCAGGGTGAAGACGGCGGGATCGCCGACCAGGCCACCGAACGCCGGCGCGCTCGTCGCGTCGAACACGTCGACGCCGTCGTTGAGCAGGATCGGCACGTCGAGCCAGCCGTCGTTGACCCCCTGGTACTTGCGGCCCTCGACATGGCCGGCCACGAAGAAGCTCAGGTTCTGGTCACGGAGGATCGGACCGCCGAAGGTGAACTCGAGGCGGTTGAAGCCCGTGCGCCAGTCCTTGTTCGGATTGAGCTGGTCGGTGAAGAAACTGAGCGAGCCGCCGAAGGTCGGGCCGCCGCTCTTGGTGATGTAGTTGACGAGGCCGGAGCCGGCGTCGCTGTACTGCGCGCCGAGGCCGCCGGTGGTCACGTTGACTTCGGCCAGCGCGTTGGTGGGCATCTCGATCGGCTCGACCTCACCGGTGCTGTAGCGACGTGTGATCACGCCGTCCACGTACACCGCCTCTTCGTTCGGCCGGCTGCCGCGGATGGTGCGGCCCTGGTTCGTATCGATGACACCGGGCTGCAGTACCACGATGCTGGACGCGTTATCCATCGGTAACGCGTCGATCAGCTCGCCGGTGACGATCGCCTTCGAGGACACCTGGTCGCGTGGCACGAGCGGGTTCCGCTCGCCTGCCACGACCAGGGCCTCCAGTTCGATCGCTGCCACCTCGAGCTCGAAGTTCAGCGTCATGGTCTGGCCCGCCAGGACCCGCTGGTTCTCGATCCTGAAGGCGCGGCGGCCGATAAACTCGGCGACGATCGTCTGGAGGCCGGCACCCACTTCGTTGATGAAGTAGTAGCCGTCCTCACCCGAGATACCGCCGCGCGTCGTGCCCAGGACGCGGACCGTAGCGCCGGCTATCGCCTCGCCGGTCTGCGCGTCGACCACGCGGCCCTGAATCTTGCCGGTGGCCTGGGCGAACGCCGAGGGGGCGGCGAGAACTAAGAGTAGCGCTGCTACGCCACACCCTCTGAGAAATCGTCCGAGCATGCTCGTCCCTCCTTGTGAAGGAGTCATCTCTTTGAGCGACACACTCAGCGGACTGTTATGACCCCACAGGGTTCTATATCCGGTCCCCAGCCGCCGCCCCCTCAGGCGGCGACGACGGAGGGCTCGGATGAAAACACGTCAGCTGGTCGCACGGCGGTCACGTCGCCGGAGAGGCGAAGGCAACGCCGCAGGACCAGGGCGTGGGATTCGGATGTTATGTTGGAAGCGAACAAAACAACTTCCCGTGGCACCCTCCAGCAATTACGAAAGTGCACCGCGACCCGCCGGGCTCCGACCCCAGCGGGTGAGCCACATGCGGGGACCGCCCGGCGTACACGTCGGGAACCGGTCTCTAGATCAAACCAGCGCGGTCACAGCCACAAGCCAGCGATCGCCCTATGGCGTGCCGCCGCCGGCTGGGAATTGTCTTGTCCTATTCAGGCAGAGAGATGGGACTAAGCCCGTTGAGCGCCATCATAGGGCCCTTATGCAACCGTGTCAAGCACCTGAGGCGACGCACGGATCCAGGAGCCGGCGGGCGGGGTAGCAGGCGGAGCACGGATCACGATATTGTATGCGGGAATCGCCGCCGGCCGGAGGGCCGAGCGTGGGCCGCGCCGTGCTTAGCGGGTAGCGACCGGCGGCCAAGCTTCGAGCGAGAATCCTCATGTTCGAGCGTACACTGCGACGCCTACAGAAGCCGTCGGGTCGACAGGCCGGGCGACCGAAGCCGCAGGGCCGTGCGGCGCGGGGTCCCGGACGGGGGCGCGGTGTGCGGGGCCTGGCCTCGCGCGTCGCCCGCGGTTGGCGGCCGTGGCATACGGTCGTAGTGCTGCTCTTCTTGTTCCTCTGCTTCGGAGCTCTGGGGCTGGCGTGGGGCTTTTGGAATCGCGTCTGCCTAGGCGATCGCTGCCCCTCGATCGCACAGATCACCGTGTGGGAGCCGGACGAGTCGTCGAAGCTCTACGCCGCGGACGGCAGCCTGATCCACGAGTTCTTCCAAGAGCGGCGGACGGTGATCGAGCTGGAGGATCTGCCGCCCTACGTTCTCCATGCCTTCGTGGCGGTGGAGGACAAGCGTTTCTACCGCCACCACGGCCTCGACTACTTGCGGTTCGCGCGGGCGGCGATCGAGTACGCGATCTACGGGGCGGGCCGGGCGGGCGGCAGCACGATCACGCAGCAGCTGGCGCGCAACCAGTTCACGGAGCGAATCGGCTTCGCCGTCTCGCCGGTGCGGAAGATCAAGGAGGCCAAGGTCGCGCGCGACATCGAGCGGCTGTACACCAAGGACGAGATCCTCGAAGCCTATCTGAACCAGATCAACTTCGGGCACGGCTGGTACGGGATCGAGGCCGCCTCGCAGAACTACTTCGGCAAGTCGGCCCGCGAGCTGCTGTTGCCGGAGGCGGCGCTGCTGGCGGCGCTACCGAAGGCGCCTTCCAACTTCTCGCCGTTCATGGATCAGGAAGCGGCGCTCGGGCGTCGCAACCTGGTGCTCGACCTGATGGCGCGGCAGGGCTACGTCGGGCGGACGGAGGCGGAGGCAGCGAAGGCGTACCCGCTGCCGCGCTCGCGTCCCCGGGGCCAGGAGAACCAGCTGGCCCCGTACTTCGTGGAGTGGGTCCGCCAGATGCTGGACGATCGGTTCGGCGAGGACCTCTACCGCGCCGGGTTCCAGATCTACACGACGCTGGACATGGAGATGCAGGCGATCGCCGATTCGGCGCTCAAGGCGCAGCTCACCTTACTCGAGTCGCTTCCCGCCGAATACGAGCACATGACCTACGAGGAGGCGCTGAAGCTGCCGCCCGATTCCATCAACTGGCACCAGACGCCGTACCTGCAGGGGATGTTCGTGGCGCTGGATCCGCAGACCGGACAGGTGCGGGCGCTGGTGGGCGGTCGCGATTGGAACCACTCGAAGTTCAATCGCGCGACACAAGCGATGCGGCAGACGGGGTCGGTGTTCAAGCCCTTCGTCTACACGGCGGCATTGGCCAGCGACTACCCGGTGTCGTACGTGATTTACGACGCGCCGCTGGAACTGGATCAGTACGATCCCGAGGGCGACTCGACCTGGATCTGGTCACCCAAGAACTACAACAATCGCTTCAACGGCCCGATGACGCTGCGCGATGCGCTGCGCCGATCGATCAACGTGGTGACGGTGAAGCTGTCGCTCGAGGTCGGCATGGAGTCGGTGGGACAGCTGGCGCGGCGTATGGGAGTGAGCACGCCGATTCCGCGGGTCGCCGCGGCGGCGATCGGCGCGGCGGACGTGATCCCGCTACAGCTGGCGGAGTCGTTCACCACCTATGCCAACCTGGGTGTGCACGTGGCGCCGCAACCGATCCTGCGCATCGAGGACAAGACGGGTCGCGTGATCTGGGAGTCGGAGCCCAAGCGGGAGCGGATCCTCGACCCGCAGACGGCGTGGATCATGCTCACCATCCTGCGAGACGTGGTGAACACGGGGACGGCGTGGCGCGTCCGGAGCGAGTACCTGGCACCGGAGATCCCCGCCGCCGGCAAGACCGGCACGACGAACGATGAGACCAACATATGGTTCGTCGGGTTCACGCCGGATCTGTTGGCCGGCGTCTGGATCGGGCTGGACGAGCCGCTGCGGATTTTCGAGGGCGCGGTGGGCGGCGCGCACGCGGCGCCGGTGTGGGGAGCCTTCATGCAGCGGGTCTATCAGACGCGCCCGATCCCGGAGCCGTGGGAGCCGCCGGGCGGCCTGGTCTACCGAACGATCGACAAGCTGAGCGGCAAGCTGGTGACCGAGTATTGTCCGCTGGACGGCGTCTACAACGAGGTCTACCTGCCGGGGACGGAGCCGGTGGAAGAGTGCGACCTGCACCAGCCGACGCCATGGGGGCTGCCGCCGGTGAACCAGTGAAGACAGTGGGTCAGTAGATCAGTGAATCCGTGGGCCACCAAACCACTGACCTACTGACCTACTGACCCACTGACCCACTGACCTACTGACCCACTGCCCTCCCACACGCCCCCTCCTCCAGCATCAGCGCCTCGATCTCCTGCACCGTCTTCGGCGCCGCCGCCGACAGCACCTCGTGCCCGTCTTCGGTGACCAGAATGTCATCCTCGATCCGGACGCCCAGACCCTCCTCGGGCAGATAGATACCGGGCTCCACGGTCAACACCATGCCCGACTCCAGCGGCCGTGCATAGTCGCCGACATCGTGAACGTCCATCCCCAGCCAGTGGCTGACACCGTGGACGAAGTAGCGGTCGCAGCTCGCGTCGCCGCAGAGGCCGTTCGAGTGCTCGCGCATGAAGCGGCGCGCGATGCGGCCCAGCTCCCAGGCGGCAACCCCCGGGCGAATCGAGTCGATGACGGCACGCTGAGTGGCGAGGACCAGCTCGTAGACCTCACGCTGCCGCTTGCTGAACTTGCCGCTCACCGGAAAGGTCCGGGTGACGTCGGCCGTGTAGTAGCCGGACTCCGCGCCGGCGTCGATCACGACCAGATCGCCGGCCTCCATCCACCGCCGGTTCTTGTCGTAGTGGAGGATGACGCTGTTGGGACCCGACCCGACGATCGTCGGGAAGCCGACCCGCTCGGCGCCGCGCGACCGAAAGACGTACTCGACCACCGCCTCGAGCTCGTACTCGTACATCCCCGGCTCGGCCGCCTTCATCGCCTCGCGCTGCGCGGCCGCCGTGATGTCGATCGCGGCGCGCAGCTGGGCCAGCTCGAGCGAGTCCTTGACCACCCGCAGCTCGGCCAGCTGGCGACCCAGATCGACTATCGTGCGCCGTGATTCCATCGCCAGTTCGACGAGCTCGCGGCTCCCCACCGCTCCCTCTCCCAGCTCCAGGTACACCTGTGGATACTCGCGCAGGCCGCCGGGAAAGCGCAGCTGCCCCAGCACCTCGGCCTCGAACTGAGAGGCGGCGCGCACCGTCTCGATACCCGTCCTGCGCTCCGTCTCTTCGCCTGGTCCCAGGCTCGCGCCGGTCCAGCGCTCCTCCGCCAGGTTCCGCTCCGGTACGTACAGCATCTCCTTCCCGGGCCCCGTCTCCGGCTTGAACAAGACCAGCCAGGAGCCTGGCGTCTCGAGCCCCGTCAGGTAGAAGAAGTTGTTGGCCTGGCGGAAATTCGAGTCCTGCGCATAGGAAGAGGTTTCCCGGGGATCGGCGCTCCGAACCAGTGCGATGCCGGGCTCCATGCGCTCCAGCAGCGCCGCCCGCCGCTGCTCCAGCACTTTCGCCGGAACCCGGCCACTATCCGCTGCCGTGACGCTTTCCGGAAGCGGCGCGCCGCCCGCCGCCGCGGGATGCGGCAGCCCGGCAAGGCACGCGGCGAGGGCGGCGGTGATGAGGTGGCGATGCGGTCGTCTAAGAGTACGGAGGCTTGGCATCGGCGAACTCCGGGTCGGTTGATGGTTCGGTTCCCTGTCGGCCTCGCGCGCGGCGCCGGCGCGACGCGGCCACAACTCTAGCGCTTCCCACAGGCCCCCACAAGCGGCCCGGCCTTGTAAGCGGGGGCTCAAAAGTCTATCTATTATAGGCAGATTCGGTCGTTGAGACCGCGCTTTCACGCTGGGGAGACTGGGCCGGCCCCGAGGCGTCCGTCCTGCTCCCCGATACCGAACACAATCCGAAGGTAAGCCATGGGCGACGTGAGACTTCCCGCCGGGGGGCTGGTCGAACTGCGGCGGGCGATCGAGAATGCGGCGGCGCAGGACGCGGTGCGCGCGCTCCGCGAGGCGGGGCGGCGGCTGGCAGGTGACGCGGAGGTGGCCATCGCGGAGCGTGGTGGCCGTCCGCTGCCGGCGTTGCCCTTGGGCACGTTCTGGTCGGAACTGAACCGTTACTTCCACGAGGCGGGCTGGGGCCGGATCGCACATCAAGAGCTGAATGCCGGGGTCGGCGCCGTGGTGGCGAGCGACTGGGCGGAGTCGGACCCCAGCGAATCGCGTGGCGCGCCGGGCTGCCATCTGTCGACGGGCCTGCTGGCGGAGTTGCTCACCCGAGCCGTGGGCCAGCCGGTGGCGGTCATGGAGGTCGATTGCCGGTCGCAGGGGGGTGACGTCTGCCGGTTCTTGTTCGGCTCGCCGATGACCCTGCTGCACGTGCACCGCAAGCTTGCGCAGAACGGCGATCTGGAGGACGTGCTCGCCGCACTTTAGCCGTCATGAGCAGAGTCCTGGGGCTCGATTACGGCGTGCGACGGATCGGCGTCGCGGTCAGCGATCCCACCTGCATCATCGCCCAACCATTGCCAACCGTGCTGCGGCGACGCGGCAAGCGGCCGCCGTATGCGAAGATCATCGAGATCATCGAGCAGTGGGCGGTCGAGACGGTGGTCATCGGGCTGCCCCTGGAGATGGCGGGCGACGAGGGCCGGTTGGCCGAAGAGGTGCGCGCCTTCGGCGCGGGGCTGGAGCGGCGGGCCGACGTCAGGGTCGAGTACTGGGACGAGCGCATGAGCTCGGTGCGGGCTGAGCGCGAGCTGGCGCGACTCGACCTGCCGGCGTCGGCGCGCCGGGAGAAAGAGCGGATCGATGCGATGGCGGCGACTTTGATCCTACAAGCCTATCTGGATGCGCAGCCGGGATCGTAAGCGCGGAGCGGCCCGCGGCGTAAGGCGGGCCTGGGTGGTCATCCTGCTCGCCGTGGCCTGCAGCGACCCGGCCGGCGACAGCGAGCGTCTGGTGATACCGGAGGGCGCCAGCGTGGCGGCGGTGGCGGATACGTTGGCGGCGCACGAGATCATCGGCTGGCCGCGCCTGTTCAAGCTCTACGTGCGACTCAAGGGTGCAGGCGGCGACATCAAGGCCGGCACCTACGACCTGCCCCAAGGCGCCGGGTGGGCCGAATCCCTGGACGCCCTGGTAGCGGGGCGCGTCGTGACGGTGGCGCTGACGATACCCGAGGGATTCACCGCACAGAAGATCGCCGAGCGCGTCGCACCGATCTCCGGGAGCCCGCCGGACTCCGTCGCCCGAAGGTTGCTCGCCCCCGAACTGGCCGACTCCTTGGGCGCACCCGGTCCGAACCTCGAGGGTTACCTGTTCCCCGAGACCTATCGCTTCGCCCAGGGCGTCGCCCTGCAGACCATCGTCAGCGAGTTGTATGCGCGCTACCGAATGGTCTGGACCCCGGAACGCCGTGCGGCGCTCGACTCGCTGGGCTGGAGCGAACGCGAGATCGTCACGCTGGCCAGCATCGTGCAAGCCGAGGCCCGCTGGGAAGACGAGATGCCGCTCATCTCCGCCGTCTTTCACAACCGTTTGCGTCGCCGCATGCGCCTGCAGGCCGACCCCACCGTTCAGTACGCCCTACAGGCCCGGCAGGGCCGGCTGCTCTACAGCCACATCGAGTCGGTGGCGGACCACCCGTACAACACCTACACCCACGCCGGGCTGCCACCCGGCCCGATCGGCTCGCCGGGCGTCGCGGCCATCGACGCGGCGTTACACCCGGCGGCAGTGCCCTACCTGTACTTCGTCGCGCGGGAGGACGGCCATCACGAGTTCTCGAGCTCGCTGCGAGAGCACAATCAGAAGATCCAGGAGGTGCGGCGGGAGTCGGGAGCGCGGGAGCGCCAGTAGAGTCAGGGAGCGATTCAGCAAGGGGAACTGCGAGTTAAGGAGTTGAAGAACAAGGTAGACAGAGAGTACCGCTCGGGTCGACGAGGGGCAGTCGAGCTCAGCGCCGCTCTGCGTCTCATGGTCATCACCGACCGCGGGCTGGCCGGTAGCGAGAACTGGCTTGGGGTTGTCGAGGCGGCGCTGGCGGCCGGGGCCACGGCGATCCAGCTCCGCGACAAGAGCGCGACGAGCGGCGAGCTCGTCGAGATGGCAATGGCGCTTCGCCCACTCGTCGAGCGCTACGCTGCGCTCTTCCTGGTGAACGACCGGTTCGACGTGGCGCTGGCGGCGCGTGCCGACGGCGTCCACCTGGGCGACGACGACCTGCCGGTGGCGGCGGTGCGGCGCGTCGTCCCCCGCGACTTCATCGTCGGTCGGTCGGCGGATACCGAGGAGGCGGCGCGGGCCGCAGAGGCGGATGGAGCGAGTTACCTGGGCGTCGGCTCGGTCTTCGGAACGCTCACCAAGCCCGAGCTGGCCGGTGAGGTCATCGGCGCCGAGCAGCTCCGCCGGGTGGCGCGGAGCGTCTCGATACCGATCATCGGGATCGGCGGCGTCACCGCCGACAACGCCGCGCAAGTCGTCGCCGCCGGGGCCGCCGGCGTCGCCGTCGTCGCGGCCGTGATGGCCGCGCCCGATCCCGGGACCGCCGTCCGAGAGATACTGGCAAGCCTTGGGCGTGGGGCGGATTGAACACTCGAGGCGAAGAAAAACGCCGCGCGGAGGGGCGCGGCGTTGTGGGTATTTAGCGGCCGGCGGCGTCCTACTCTCCCACGAGCTTGCGCCCGCAGTACCATCGGCGCAGAGGGGCTT
>JBDHKD010000068.1:0-14699 GCA_039586575.1 Gemmatimonadota bacterium
CGTGTCGTTCCCCGACGGCGCGAGCAGGATCAGATACGGGTCGAACTCGGAGGAGAAGAGGTCGATGACCACGGCGTCACCGGTCATCCCGTAGAAGTCGTAGGCGTCGTAGTATTCCTTGGAATCGAGCCGTTCGTCATCGCCCTCGAGACGGCCCTGGTAGTTGTGGGTCGCCGGCCCGCCGCCTGCCGCGGGCCTAGCGCCCGCCGACCCCTGGGCGAAGACCCCGACACCGTAGAAGCAGGTCCCGGTGCTGCAGTCCGCCATGTAGACATGGACCTGGTAGCTGGCGGTTCGCGTCGGAGTGACCTCGACCATCCGGAATCGACTTCTGAGCCGGAGCTGTCGAGGAGCCTGAGGTCGATATCGGGGCAGTCGTTGTCGCAAACACCCACCAGCATGTACTTGACCCCGGCCTCGAGCGTCACGTTGAAGTCCTCCGACATCTCGTCATCGAGCGTATCGATGTGGGGCTCGCCGACCAGGGTGTAGCCGTCGGGCCTGAGGACGTCGCCAGCGACATCAAGCTGATCCTGCACCTGGCGTGTCCAGGTCGACTGCGCCACCGCCGTGGCCGGCAGGAGGACCAGCCCCGCAAGCAAGGCTAGGATGGGACGTCTGTTCATGGGCTACTCCGTTCGCTGGTGGGATTGCGCGGGGGGAGCGCCGAGAGCAACAGGGGCTTCGGCGACCTGAAATATGTCAACTAGGGCGGAAAGAGGGCAAGGTCGGATGTGGCACCTACCCGCCGGGGCCCCCGGCTGGGAGCCCCGGTCGCTGGAGTGCCCGTGCTGGCCGTCAGAGACCGCGCTTCGTGGCGATCGCCGCCCCTGTCGAGTCGCCCGTGCTGACGCTGAGCTGATAGGCGCCCGTCTCTCCGGCGCTGTACGAGGTGACCACGACGGTCCATTCACCGGACTCGTCGAGCACCGTGTCGATCCGCGAGCGGTTGGTCGAGCCCTCGTGGTCGTCGTTGTCGGTAACCTCACCGGACGGGGACACCAGGAGCAGATAGGTGTCGAAGGCGGTGGAGAACAGGTCGGCGACCAGCCGCTCGCCGGAAGTGCCATGGACGCTGTAGGTGTCCAGGTACTGCCCGGCCAGCCTGTCGTCCCCGGCCTCGAGCCGATCACTGTAGGTCTGCGTTCCCGAGCCGCCTGGGTTACTCGCTGCGCCGGCCGCCGCAGCGAATAGGCCGACCCCGTAGAAGCACGGCTCGGCGTCACAGTCCGCCATGTAGACGTGCACCTGATAGCTGGCGGTCCACCCAGGCGTCACCTCGACCATCGGATAGGCGTCCTCCTGGTAGTCCGAGCCGACCTCGCTGCCGGAGGCGTCCAGCAGCATGAGATCGATGTCGGGACAGTCATTGTCGCAAACGCCCAGCACGAGGTAGTTGACGCCGGCCTCGAGTGTGAGGTTGAAGTCCTCGGACGCCCCGTCGTTGAGCGAACCCATGCGGGTTTCGCCGACGAGAGAATAGCCTTCCGGCGCGAAGGTGGTGCCCACGATGCTGATCTGCTCGAGCACCTGCTGCTCCCACTGACTCTGCGCCGCCGCCCGGGCAGGTACGAACAGCAACGCCGCCAGCATGATGAGGATGGGGCCTCTGTACATAGGGAAACTCCAATGGCTGGAGGGACTCCGCGGGGGGCAGCGGGCTCAAGGCTCAGGCGCCCGCACTGGGGAATCCTACACGCCGGCCGCCCGACTGTTCCGGGCGGGGACGGGGGCTATCTCAACGCTCCGCCTCGAGCTCGGCGGCGATCGCCTCCAGCAGGGCGAGGTTGGCCTGCTGTACCTCGGCGTCGCAGTACGTCGTATAGATATTGATGCTGCTGGGCGTGACGTTGAGCTCGTACGGGAAGGTCCGCGATGCGACGTCAGAGAACCGAGAGAGGAGTTCGGGACTGAAGACGCGAGCGAAAGCCCCCGGGTTGGTCCCGATAGCAGCGACCCTCTTGCCGAGCTCGTCCGGCAATTGCACGTAGGGCGACAGCCGGGTAGCGAGGCCGCCGGTAGCGCGGCCGCGATCACTGGCCAGCCCCACGTCGCCGAACGGCAGCGACAGGAAGTCGCCTTGGATCACATGGGTAGCGCGCCACTCTCGCTCAAAGTACCTGGGCTTTTCCCAACCTATCATCAAGGAGCATTGGAAGGGCGGCTCGCGATCGAGCTCGATGACGAAGGCCAGCATGAAGCCGACCTCGGAGCGTCTGACCGCCGGATCGATCGAGCCCTTGCGAGTCAGAACGTTGCCCACCCAGGCCCTGGCACCATCCGCGTCCCGCACGACATCCCAGCGTCCGGTTTGAGAGTCTACGCGTAGCTTGGTCCCCCACCTCCTGGCCAGTTGGCGGAGGCCCGAGCGGGTGCGGGCCTTCATGTAGGCGATGGCGAGCCGCCGATAGGGAAAGAGGACAGTGAGAGTGGCGACGATCGCGGCGACCAGGCCGGGCCTGCCGTAGCTGGCCAGCGGCAGCGTTAGCGCGAGCCCGATGACGGCCCAGAGCCCGGTGGCCAACGAGCGGCGCCTCCAGCCCTGCGGGTAGAGGAACCCGCGCACGACAAGAAGTCCGATGAGCGCCGCCGGGACGCGTAGCAAGTAGCCCACGATTTTTCTTCGCTCTCCTCTGGAAAGGGCCCTACCCCGAGGCCACAATCTGTCGCGCCCTGGCCCCGCCGCGCCACCCGTAGCCCGGGTCGGACTCGCCACGCTGGTTCGAGCCCGAGAGCATTCGATATCTTAGAGCGATGGCAGGTGCGGCTTATCTCAAACTGGGCAGCGCCGAGCTTCACGAGCGGGCGCGTAAGGCGGTGGTGGGCCTGGCCGAGTGCCGGGCCTGTCCGCGCGATTGTGGGGTCGATCGCCTCGCCGACAAGTGGGCCGCCTGCAAGACCGGCCGCTACGCCGTCGTCAGCAGCTGCTTCCCGCACTTCGGGGAGGAGGACCCGCTGCGCGGCTGGAACGGGTCCGGCACAATCTTCTTCTCCCACTGCAACCTGCGCTGCGTCTTCTGCCAGAACTTCGACATCAGCCAGACGGTGAAGCCGGGGCCGGCGCAACCAGGCTCGCGACCGGACGAGATCGCCGCCATGATACTGGCGCTCCAGCGACTCGGCTGTCACAACATCAACTTCGTCACTCCGGAGCACGTCGTGCCCCAGGTGCTGGAGGCACTGGCGATCGCGGTCGACGCGGGGCTCACCCTACCGATCGTCTACAACACGAGCGCCTACGACTGCATGGAGAGCCTCGAGTTGCTCGACGGCGTTGTCGACATCTACATGCCCGACTTCAAGTTCTGGTCGTCGGAGCTGAGCCGGCGCTACCTGAAGGCCGCGGACTACCCCGATGCAGCGCGGTCCGCCATCGCCGAGATGCACCGCCAGGTGGGGCCGCTACAGATCGATGCGAACGGCTTGGCCCAGCGGGGCGTGCTCCTGCGCCATCTGGTGATGCCCGGTTGTCTGGACGACACGCGGGCGATTCTCGAGTGGATCGCCCGGGAGTTGGGAACGGCGACCTATGTCAACCTGATGGACCAGTATCGGCCGGCCGGCCGAGTCGCTGGGGACCGCTACCGGGAGATCGGGCGACGGCTCACGTCGAAGGAGTTTCGCGAGGCGCAGGAGATCGCCGCCGGTCTAGGCCTCCGTCGGCTGGACGAGCGAGTGGGCGACCCGCGCTTGATTCGCAAGCTGCGGCCCATCTAGCACTTCCTCAGCCAGCGGTGCCGCTCACAAGATCTGGCGGCCAATGGCCACAATCGCGGCGACGCTCGCTACCACCAGGATGGCAACTCTGGTGTAACCGCGATCGAGGACCCGCGCCGTGTAGCGCGAGATCAGGAACCCCAGCACGATCCCCGGCAGGATCGCTAGCGCAAGGCCCAATTCCTCACGTCCCAAGCGGCCCACTACCGCGAGGGCGAGGAGCGATACGAACACTCCCACCACGAAGAACCCGGAGAGCGTGCCGCGCAGCCGCGGCCCCCGCAGGTTCTGCAGCAACAGCGCCATAGGCGGCCCACCGATCGCCGCCGTCGTCCCCATGAACCCGGAGAGCAGGCCGGCGCCGATGAGGCTCCAGCGGTTGAGCTGGAGGCGCAGCTTGAAGGAGCTGAGCGCTACCGCCAGGAGCACGAGGACGCCGAAGAGCAGCGAGAGGACGTCGGCCGACAGCAGAACGAGGGCCGTAGCGCCCAGCGCCGCGCCGGGTACGCGTCCGGCGACCGCCCAGGCCACATCATGGACGACGATGTGTTCGCGCTCGCGATGGGAGATCAGCAGCGTAAGGATGAGGGCCACGCAAAGGAACGGCCCGGGCACCAGGCGCGGGTCGATCAGGAAGAGCAGAGGCACGGAGACGAGGGCGAGGCCGAAGCCAATCGAGCCCTGAACGGTCGCCCCCAGGGCCGTCACTCCCGCAGCCGCCAGCAGCTCGAGCGGGGTCAAGGCGTTTCCGGCGTGATGATCGCCTTGGTCACGGCGAGCGCCTCGACGTCAGCCAGGGCGGCAGCCGCGCCAGCCAGTGGGTACCGCCCGCCGATCACCCGGGTGAAGGGCAAGCGCGCACTGTGCCTCGCAAAGGTTCGGAGTGCCCGATGGAAGTGGTAGAACTCGCTGCCCCAGCGGCCACGCACATCGGCGTGCTTACGATTGATGTCCCAATGCGGGTTGATCTCAGTGCCGCCCACGTCGGTGTAATGCCCAGCGATTACATAGATCCCACCGTCACGCAACAGCCTTAGCCCTTCCGGCACGGCCGGCGCTGCGCCGGCGCACTCGATCGCCACGTCCACCCCGCGCCCGGCCGTAAGCTCGCCAACGAGAGCCGCTCGTTCGTCCGGCGGCAGAGCGCTCAACGACACGGTGACGTCGGCACCGAACGCACTGGCCAGCTCGAGCCGCGCTGCCGGGTCGCCGATAGCGATCACCTTGCCGGCCCCACGTAGCACGGCGAAGCCGATGGCGGCGAGCCCCACCGGGCCGGTCCCCTGCACCAGCACGGTGTCGCCCATCTTCAGGTCGCTGCGCTCTACGGCGGCGAACCCCGTGAACAGGCCGCAGCCACCGCCGATCACCTCGTCCGCCGTCAGCGGCTCGGGGAGCCTGAGGATCCGCACACCGGGCTTCAGATAGATCCGCTCGGCCCAGCCGCCCAGCGGCCCGTCGTGAGCCGAGTAGGTGATGCCATAGACCTTGCGGTGGGGACAACGGTTCGGCTGCTTGGCCACCAGGCAGTGGTAGCAGGCGCCGCAGATCTCGTGGACATCGTAGAAGGTCACCACGTCGCCGGGCGCCAGCGGCTCGCCCATGGCGTCGCGCTCGACGCCGTTCGACTCCAACACGCGACCCACACTGACGTGGCCCGGTACGATGGGATAGGGGACACCGGCCAGCCGCCCGTGATACAGGTGGACGTCGGTGCCACAGACCTCGCTGGCTACCGTCTCCAGAAGAACGCCACCGGGCTCGATGACCGGGTCGTCGAGCTCCCACAGCGCGATCGGCTCGCGCGGGCCGGTCATCACCGCCGCTCTGATCGACATCGCGAAGCCCCCGTTAGTGACCTATCGCCAGTCCGTCTTTCCTCGGATCCGAGGGGCGGTGGCGATGAGCAAGACAGTCAGAAGAAGAAAAAGAAGCCGAAAACGAGAAGGTAATACGGGGTCGAGCCGCTCGCCTCGGCACCCGGGCCGCGACGCCGTCAGCTCTTGTCCCTAAACGCCAGCCGTACGCGCTGCGTCTCCTCGTCGTAGCTCAGATCGATGTTGAGCCCGTAGGCGATGGCCGCCGCTTTCACCATCGTCTGCTCCCGATCGTGCAGCACGCCGTCGGCGCCGGCGATGTCCACCAAGTCCTGGATGATGCACTTCAACTGCTCTTTGCTGTCCGCCAGCAGCTCGGAGACGTTGAGCGTTGACTGCAAGTAGAGGGCATAGCGGTTCTCGTCCGACCCCAGCGAGTCGTAGAGCTCCCTCACCTCCGCCCAGACATCGATGAACTGATCGATCGACATATGGGGCATCCACTCCCGGAACTTGACCAGGAAGGTCCGCTCTTCCTCGGGATCGAGCTTGCTATCGGCCAGGTAGGCGATACCGAGGTACATGTTCACCAGGTCATGGGCGTAGCTCCACTCACCCGACATCGTGACCCCCCTGTCTGGGTCTGGGCATCATGCCAAACACGTCCTCAGTTCGCGTCACGGAGCATCAGCTCCAGCCGGCCCGTCTTCTCGTTCATGCGGACGTCAGCGCTCAACCCGAAGGTGATCGCCGCCGCCTTGATCAGCGTGACTTCGTTTTCATGCAGTTCCTTGTCGGCGCCGGCAATATCCACCAGGTCGCGGACGACCGCACGCAGCTTGTCCTTGTCGCCGCCGAGCGACCGCAGGACGTTGATCGTGGACTGCAGGTAGTAGGCGTAGCGGCTCTCTCGAGAGCCCAACGTCTTGTACAGACCCAGCACCTCGCCCCAGATCCGCTCGAACTCCTCCACCGACACGTTGGGCATCCACCGGCCGAACTTCTGCATGAAGGTCCGCTGCTCCTCCGGATCGAGCTCATCGTCGGCGAAGAGTGCGATCCCGAGGTACAGGTTGACCAGATCGTGCGCCGGACCCCACTCGCCGGACGTCACCATTCCGGCCAGCCTGGCAAACCCGGGATTCCCCGGGATCTGGTACTTGGCCATCGATCCTCCGTACCGCCGGAACCCGCGTGGCTGGGGACCGCGGCTAATCTAGCAAGCCGGGCGCGCAGCGGCCACGCAGCCCGGTCGGGGCCGCCGGGACGGCTGGCGCCGGGCCTCGCTTGAAATCCCATCCAGAACCTGTTACCCGTACCCTCTCATTCCCATGTCAGGAGGCCGGATGAAGAAGTACAAGATCGGATCGATACCGGGCGACGGGATTGGGCCGGAGGTCGCCCGTGAGGGGATGAAGGTGCTCGAGGCGGTAGCCGAGCTGGAGGGCTTCACCTACGAGCTGGTGGAGTATCCTTACAGCGGCGAGCATTACTTGAAGACGAAGGAACTGGTGCCGGAGCGCGTGCTTGAAGAGTGGCGCGGGCTCGACGCCGTACTACTCGGCGCGATCGGTCACCCGGATGTGGAGCCGGGCCTGGTGGAGCGGTCGGTGATCCTGGGGCTGCGGTTCGGCCTCGACATGTACATCAACCTGCGGCCGATCAAGCTCTATTCCGAGCACATCTGCCCGCTCAAAGACAAGACGCCGGACGACATAGACTTCGTGGTGGTGCGGGAGAACACGGAGGGCATGTATTCACAGATCGGTGGCCACCTAAAGAAGGGTACGCCGGACGAGGTAGCGTTGGTCAACGGGGTCTACACCTGGAAGGGCTGCGAGCGTGCCATACGCTATGCCTTCGAGCTGGCACGCAAGCGAGGTAGAGCGCGGGGCGAAGGCGACCGGCCGCCGACCGTGACGCTGGTCGACAAGGACAACGCGATCCGTCCGCACGACATCTGGGACCGGGCCTTCGCACAGGTAGCCAAAGATTTCCCGGACGTCCGGACCGACCACGCCTACGTGGACGCCTGCTGCATGTGGATGGTGAAGAACCCGGAGTGGTTCGACGTCATCGTGACGACCAATCTATTCGGCGACATCATCACCGATCTGGGCGCGATGATCCAGGGCGGCATGGGGATCGCCGCCTCGGGCAACATCCATCCGGGTAAGACATCGATGTTCGAGCCGATACACGGCTCGGCCCCCAAGCACGCCGGCAAGAACGTGGCCTGCCCGCTGGGCATGATCTCCGCCGTGGGGATGATGCTGGATCATCTCGGCGAGCAGCGGGCGGCGGCGCGCATCGAGGGCGCGGTGGCCCATCTGCTAGCGACGCGCGCTATCCCAGCGGCCGATACGCGCAGCGGCATCTCGACCTCCGACATGGGAGAGATGGTGCTCTCGGCGATCAGAGCGCCAGCAGAATAGAGGAAGGCGCCGCTCCCCGCATCCGGACCCCTTCCCTACTCGCGTCGTAGGGCGGCCATGGGATCGAGCCGCGCCGCGCGCAGCGCCGGGACCAAGGTCGCCAAGAAGGCCACTCCGGTGAGGACCAGCGTCACCCCCAGGTACGTGGTCGGGTCCGACACGTCGACCCCGTAGAGCAGGCTGCCCAACGGTCGCGAGGCCAAGAAGCCCAGCGTCAGCCCGATCGCCGCACCGACGCCCACCAGCATCATCCCCTGGCCGATCACCAGGCGCACCACGTCGGTCGAGCACGCGCCCAGGGCCACGCGAATACCGACCTCGCGCGTCCGCTGTGCCGCAGCATAGGAGACGACCCCGTACAGGCCTAACGTGGCGAGCAGCACGGCCAGGCCGCCGAAAACGCCCAGCAGGATCCCTCCCATCCGCGGAGCGAAGAGCATGATGCCCAGGTGCTGCTTCATCGTTTTCAGCTCCATAACGGGCAAGCTCTCGTCGAGCGTCAGCGCCTCGCGTTGCAGCACCGACAGCACACCCTGCGGGTCGTGGCTCGTTCGGACGACCAGCGACATGATGGCGCTGTAGTTCTGACTCAGCGGGATGAAGAGGTAAGGGCGTGGCGCTTCACCCAGTGTCCGCACTTTGGTATCCTGCGCTACGCCGATGATCTCGCGCAGCTCATGCTCGGGACCGCCGAGCCGCACTCGCTTGCCGATCGGATCCTCGCCGGGCCAGAAGCGGCGCGCCGCCGCCTGGTTCACGACGACAACCGGGGGCGCCGACTCGTCATCGGCGTCGCGGAAGTCACGCCCCTGTCGCAGAGGGATATCCAGCGTCTCGTAGAAACCTGGGCTGATCACCGTAACATCGATGCTGGGGGCGTCGTCGGGTGTTGAACCGGCACCTTCCAGGTAGAGCGAGTTCGTGCGGACCGCCGCGCCGAGCGGCAGATGGCTGGCAAGCGCGGCTGACTCTACACCGGGAAGCGCCCGCGCCCGCGCGAGCAGCTCGGCGAAGAGGTTCTCCGCTCGGACTTCGTCGTAGCCGGCGAGTTCCGGCGCGACCGTCATTATCGCGGCGCGTTCGCGCTCGAAGCCGGGATCGATGGCCTGTGCTCCGATCAAGCTGCGCACGAACAATCCAGCACCGATGAGCAGCACCAGCGAGACGGCGACCTGGGTGATGACCAGCGAGTTCCGGAGGCCGAACCTGCGGTAGCGTCGCGCCCCGGAATCCACCTCGTCTTTGAGCGCCGGAAGCAACTCGGGCCTCGTACCCTGGAGCGCTGGGGCGAGGCCGAACAGCACGCCGGCGAGCACGGAGACGAGTAAAGCGAAGCCGAGCACGCGGCCGTCCAACCCCAGATCGAGAGACAGCTTGACCATGACGGGCGGCGAGAGCCCGACCAGCAGCTTGGCCGTCCACCAGGCGACGAGCACGCCGAGCACACCGCCCAGCAGCGCCAAGAGCAAGCTTTCGGTGAGTAGCTGTCGGACCAGGCGCAGGCGCCCCGCACCGATGGCCAGGCGGATCGCGATCTCCTTCCTCCGAGTCAGGGCACGGGCGAGCAACAGGTTCGCCAGGTTGGTGCAGACGATCAGGAGCAGCAGCCCGACGACGCTCATCAGCAGCGCGGCGACCGGGACCAACGCGCGGTCTATCATGGGAAGCAGCCGCACCTCGTTGGTCGGGATGACGGGGAATCGGCGATCGGCGTTGCTCTCCGGGTAGGCAGCGGCCAACTGCTGGGCGAGCACGTCGAGGCCGGCCTGCGCTTGATCGGGCGTCACACCCGGGCGCAGCCGCCCTTTGACGAGTATCCAGCGCGAGCCGCGGTCGTCGAGCGGATCATCACCGCCAGCGAACGACACGTTCGAGGTCACGGGAAGCCAAAGCTCCGCGGCGAAGCCGACGAGCAGGCCTTTGTAGTTGGGCCGCAAGACGCCGACGATCTCGAACGGCCGCCCCCGCACCCTCAGCGTCTGGCCCACGATGTTCGGATCGGAGGCGAAGCGGCGCTTCCACAGGCCATGGCTGATGACCGCCACCGCCGGCGCTCCTGGCGCGTCGTCCTCGCCGGCGATGAATACACGTCCCAGCGCCGCTGGCACACCCAGAACCTCGAAGTAGTTCCCTGCCACCGACTCGCCCAGCACCACCTCGGACCGCGTCCCCAGGCCCACGCTGAAAAAGTCCGCCGTATAGGCGGTGACCCCCGAGAACAGGTCATCCCGATCGCGGATATCGAGATAGTCGGGATACGCCTGCGTCAGCGGCTCCTCGTCACCCTCCTGCGAGTAGATCTCCACCAGCCGGTCGGGTGACTCGACCGGCAGCGGCCGCAGCAGGACGGCGTTGACGATGCTGAAGATCGCGGTATTGGCGCCGATCCCCAGCGCCATCGTCAGAACCGCGATGAAGGTGAAGCCCGGCCGGCTGACCAGGCGGCGGAGTGCGTAGCGGAGGTCCCCGATGAGTGTGTCCATAGAACCTGATTTTCCTCTGCGATGGTCGTGCCGCGGTTTCCCATCCGGACGGGGCGGCATCGTGCCAGGTTTCAAGCGCCGCGCGGTCCTTGACCTGACAAACAGATGTCGCGATCATGAAGACGAGGGACTGAGCGCTACCAGGGACGATCGAGTCGTCGCGATCGGCTCGCTTGCCAGGAGGACAGATGGACCGCCGCCAACGCAACACATTCTACGCTCGGATCCTCACCATCGGTCTCGGCATCTCGGTGGCCGTGCACGTCGCGGTGATCGGGCTGGGACGCCTGAGCTTCCTCGCGCGCGGCCCCGCCAACTCGCCGCTCACCGTCATCACTCTGCCGGAACCGGAACAGGAAGAGACGCAGGCCGAGTCCAGCCTCGGCTGGCAGTTGGCACTGAACATCAACCTGGAGGACGGCGAGTTTCCGACCGTGCTCGAGCTGTCGGAATACGACGATGTCCTGGCGGACGCGGCGTCAGCCGACCTGAGCAGGCCGCTCGTGCCGAGGCCGCACCTGCGGGCCGAGACAGCCGAGTCGGGCTTCACTCCCATTCGCGTGCCGCAGGCCGATCGATTCACGCGGCGCGGCGGCAGCGGCGAGCCGGGCTCCGGAGCCGGGCTGGGCGGAGTGATCATCGTCGTGGGCGGCGGCGGCTTCGGCCCGATCGACGACTGCGTGCCCTCCGGCGGGACCGGTCGTTTCCCCACCGGGCGGAGACCGGGGCGCCGGTAAGATCCAGCGACGGAACGACGACACAGCGGGCAGGAAAAGTGGCGGTCGCCCAGAAGGGTGGCCGCCTCACTTTTGTGGAAGCGGTAGCAGCCTCAGCTTCGTACCCGGAACCCGCCGTCGCGTGGCCGTGTTTCCTGGGAGCCGAAATCGAGACTGGTTTCTCGGGTTGGAGTGAGAAGGATTACGTAATGCTAATCAGGCGCCCTACGGACATCAGGGAGTCCGAAGTCACCGACCGGGATCTGTACCTCAATCGCCGTCAGTTCATTCGGCGCGCCGCGGCGGCCGGAGCGGGCCTGGGGCTGGCGGCAACGGTATCGCCGCTGGTGGCCTGTGCCGGTGATGAGAGTGGGGACGCGGTGTCGCGGGTCGGGGTCGCGGGTCAGGAGGATGTGCTAACACCGCACGAGGACGTGACGACCTACAACAACTTCTACGAGTTTGGCACCGGCAAGGACGACCCGGCGAAGAACGCGCACACGCTACGCACGCGTCCCTGGACGGTGGCCGTGGAAGGCGAGTGCAACAAGCCGGGCATCTACGATATCGATGACCTGCTGAATCGCTACCCGGCCGAGGAGCGTATCTACCGGCTGCGCTGTGTCGAGGCCTGGTCGATGGTGATCCCCTGGCTGGGTTTTCCGCTGGCGGACTTTCTGAACGATCTCGAGCCGACGTCGCACGCTCGGTTCGTGGAATTCCGGACGCTGCTCGACCCGGTACAGATGCCGGGCCAGCGGCGCGCTGTGCTCGACTGGCCGTACGTCGAGGGACTGCGGCTGGATGAGGCGATGCATCCGCTCGCCATTATGGCGGTGGGCCTCTACGGCGAGGTTCTGCCCAATCAGAACGGAGCGCCGCTCAGACTGGTGGTTCCCTGGAAGTACGGGTTCAAGAGCATCAAGTCGATCGTCAGCCTTCGGCTGACGCGCGAGATGCCGCGAAACACGTGGGCCGTGTCGGCCCCGAACGAGTACGGCTTCTACGCCAACGTGAACCCCGAGGTGGACCACCCGCGCTGGAGCCAGAAGCGGGAACGACGTCTCGGCGAGCTGAGGCGGCGGCCGACGCTGCCGTTCAACGGTTACGCCGAGCAGGTCGCGCATCTCTACGAAGGCATGGACCTACGGCGGTGGTTCTAGGGAAATGGTGGAGTCGGTAAACGACAGAACGGCCAGGACGGAGCGCGGGTCGAAGGGCCGGCGGCGGCTCGAGTTCACTCTACGCCTGGCCGTGCACGCGCTTTCGCTGGCACCGCTAACGCTGCTGATCGTACAGGCGCTGGGCGGCGGGCTGGGCGCCAACCCGATCGAGGAAGTGTTGCATCGCACGGGGTGGTGGGCGCTCGCCTTCCTGGTGCTGACGTTGGCCGTCACCCCCGTCCGCCGGCTAGGCGGCATCGGGTGGTTGGTGAAGCTGCGTCGGCCGCTGGGACTGTACGCCTTCTTTTACGCGACGCTGCACTTCGGAATCTACATTGGCCTGGACCAGTTCTTCGCCTGGGAGTTCATCCTCGAAGACATAGCGGAGCGCCCTTACATCACGGTCGGGTTCAGCGCTCTGCTCATCCTGATCCCGCTGGCGGCGACGTCGACGAAGGGGATGATCAAGCGACTGGGCGGCAAGCGCTGGAACCGACTTCACAAGCTGGCCTACGCGGCCGCGGCTCTCGGCGTGGTCCACTTTCTCTGGTTGGTGAAGGCGGATGTTCGGGAGCCGGCCCTGTTCGCTGGCGTGCTGGCCTTGTTGTTGGGCTACCGCTACGTGGCCGCCCGCCTGCGGCGCCGGCGGTCGGTCGAGGGTAAGCGGGCAGCATCGGGTAGCCCATCGGCTACCGCTCTCGTGACAGATCGCTATAGATAATGCTGGTGAACTGCTCCGGGGTGAGCCAGACCCGGCCCCATTCTTCATCCCACTTAGCGGTCGGTCGCGCCGCGATCACCGCCTCGCGATCCTTCCCCATAGCGATAGCCTCAGCGACCGCGGCGCGAACGCCTCTGAGCATCTCGAGATACCCGAGGAGCTCCGCCCTGTCGGCGAGCGGACCGTGCCCCGGGATGACCTTGGTCTCGTCGTCGCTCAGCGCCAGCGCCTTTTCGACTGCCGCGATCGTGCCATCGATCGACCCACCAGTCGAGACGTCGATATACGGATACAGACCGTTGAAGTAGGTGTCGCCCATGTGCACGACGTTGGCGTTCTTGAAAACGACGATCGCATCGCCATCGGTGTGGGCGTGCTCGACGTGGAATGCGTGGATCTCGCCGCCGTTGAGGTGAAAGGTCACTGCCTCCGAGAACGTCAGGCTCGGCAGCGCGGCGGTCGATGCCGGCGGCACCGTGCGATCGAAAAACTCGGAGTACTGTGGCGCGCTCAGCCGTGTACGCACGTTGTCGTGCGCCACGATCAGCGCGCCCGCATTGCGCAGGTTCTCGTTGCCGCTCGTGTGGTCGGTGTGCCAGTGCGTATTGAGCACGAACCCGATCGGCCGATCGCTGATCGCTTGAACGGCGGCGACGATCTTGTCGGTCAGCGGGGCGTATTGGTCGTCGACCAGGAAGACGCCGTCCTCCCCCGCCGCTACGCCGATGTTCCCACCGTTACCGGTCAGCATGTAGACCCCGCCGCCCAGGTCGACGGTCTCGATCTGAACGTGTTCCCAATCCTGAGCTCGCAGACCCGGTACGGCGATCAGGGTCGCGGCAGAGCAGACCGCCAGCACGGCCAGCACTCGCAACTGGAGTCTCATCGGAGGCCTCCCCTTTTCTTGCGGTTGGCGAGGGCGGAATTGTACGGGTCACCGGCGTCCCGTGGCAACCTCTCACGCAGGCTACGGGCCGCGCTATAATAGTCTGGGACCGATCCAGCAGCTCGCTAGACAAGGAGGCGGAAGTTGGCCAAGCTAAGAAAGAGCGATGCGGAGTGGCGGGCGCAATTGACGGCCGAGCAGTATCGGATCACCCGCCAGAAGGGTACGGAGCCAGCGTTCAGCGGCGAGTACCACGACTCTAAGGAGGAGGGGGAATACCGCTGTGTCTGTTGTGGCAGCGCACTATTCCAATCAGAAGCCAAGTACGATTCGGGGACAGGCTGGCCCAGCTTCTCGAAGCCGGCATCACCCGACGGCGTCTCGACAGCGCCGGACAACAGCCACTTGATGCGCCGAACCGAGGTCCTCTGTGCGACCTGCGACGCGCATCTTGGGCACGTGTTCGAGGATGGGCCCGAGCCCACCGGTCTGCGCTACTGCATCAATTCCGCTGCCCTGAGGCTGGAACGGAAGGAGTAGCAGTCGGCGCCGACCGTAATGGACGAACAGATTCTCCCCGCGTTACTATGTCCCCAGGGAGGGTCGCTCCGATGATAAAGCTCAAAGACCTGATGAACCCCGACGTGATCTCGGTCTCCCCCGACCTTACGCTGCGTGAGCTGCTGGAGGTGTTCACCGAAGCCGGGGTGAGTGGCGCGCCTGTGGTCTCGGGCGGCAGGGTGGTCGGGGTGATCTCGACC